>NZ_JFHW01000010.1:0-472415 GCF_000612205.1 Enterobacter sp. 5-4
GTAGTGTGGGGTCTCCCCATGTGAGAGTAGGGAACTGCCAGGCATCAATTAGAAGAACCCCGTACCGGCAGGTGCGGGGTTTTTTGCTTTGTGCGTCAGAAATCATGCCGGATGGCGGCTTCGCCTTATCCGGCCTACAAAACCTGTAGCCCGGTAAGCGCAGCGCCACCGGGCATGGCAGACCGCACGATCCCACGGTAAAAAGAAGCAAGAATACTAAAGAAGGGATTTATAAACGCAGAAAAGCAAAAACCCAGCCATAGGCTGGGTTCTTTAAATAGTGGTGCCCGGACTCGGAATCGAACCAAGGACACGGGGATTTTCAATCCCCTGCTCTACCGACTGAGCTATCCGGGCAACGGAGCGCATTAAACCGCAATCGCGCCTTATCGTCAACATTATTTCGGGGAAAGCTGTTCAATTGCTTAACTTTGCGGCAATCTGATGGTTTACGCGTCGAATACGTCAAATATGACAGGTTCGCTTACGTTAACGCCCCGCCCATACGGCACTGAGCAAAGCGCAGAATATCTTCTGCCAGTCGGTGCGCCGTATCCACATCGGCCTGGCTACGGTTCACCAGCATGCGGCTCAGGCAGCCCTCCAGCACCAGCTCCATCTGTTTCGCCACCATTGCCGGGTCATCCACTTCAAGACGGGTCAGCAGCTCGTGAGTGAAGTCATGCGCAGCCCGTTTTTGCTGATCCGCCAACTGATGGACAGGATGGTCGGGATCGGGATAGAACGTACAGGCCGCAATAAACAGGCAGCCCGGATAGCGGTTGTTGCTGACACATTCCGTCAGGGCGGTATAGCGCGCCAGAAGCTTTTGTTCCGCAGTCAGTTCTTCATTCAGCATCAGCTGCCTGCGCCAGATATCAACCTGCTGGCTGAGATAGCGCAGAGCATCATAAACGAGCGCCTCTTTATCCGGCCAGAAGCGCTTAAGATCATCCAGGGGGTAATCGATACGGTCGGCTACCATCTCAAGCGTGGTGCTGGCGATCCCATAAATCTCAAGTAATTGCAGGGCTTGTCCCAGTACGTCTTCACGTTGCACGGTTATCTCCTCCGCTATTCCCAACGGTATGTTCCGTTTAAAGTGTTGTTTACGGTTGGCGATTGCGCAAATGCGCGCTAAATGCCGCTGCATCCATAAACCCGGTTACACGCTGTTCTGGCTGCTCCTGACCCTGTTGATTGAAGAACAGAATGGTTGGCAGCCCGAGCACGTTAAGCTGCTTCAGCAGAGCCTTATCCTGCGCATTATTGGCTGTCACGTTCGCCTGGAGCAGAACCGTCTCTTTCAGGGCGTTTTGCACCTGTGGATCGCTAAAGGTGTATTTTTCAAACTCTTTACAGGCGACGCACCAGTCGGCATAGAGATCGAGCATCACCGGTTTGCCCTTCGCCTGCGCAAGCGCGCTGTTGAGCTCATCGACGTTCTTAATCTGCATAAAGTTCAAATGCGCCTGCGTCTGGCCGACCGGCGAGCCGAACGCCCAATCCTGCAGAGGACGCACGCTCACCAGCGCGGCGGCGAGCAGGAGAATTTGCACCAGGCGCATCCACGCTTTTTTGGCCCCCAGACTGACGATAAATGCCCAGGAGAAGAACGCTACGCCGAGCATCGCCCACAGGCGAGTGCCCCATACGTCACCCGTAATGCGTTCCAGCAGAAACACCGGCAGCGCCAGAATCACAAAACCAAATGCGGTTTTCACCGTCTCCATCCACGGGCCGCTCTTCGGCAGCAGGCGGTTGCCGAAAACCGTGACCAGAATCAGCGGCAGGCCCATGCCCAGCGCGTAAAGGTACAGCGTACCGCCGCCGAGCCACAGATTGCCGCTCTGGGCAATATAGAGCAGGATGGCGCTCAGCGGGGCAGTGGTGCAAGGGGAGCAAATCAGTCCGGCGATGGCCCCCATCATAAACACGCCGCCTGCCGAACCACCCTGCTGACGATTGCTCATCAGCGTTAAGCGGGTTTGCAGAGCTGACGGTAACTGCAGCGTGAACAGGCCAAACATCGACAGTGCCAGCAGGATAAATATCGCCGACAGGCCAATCAGCACGTACGGGTGCTGAAGTGCGGCCTGGAACTGCAACCCGGCAGCGGCGACCACAAGGCCGAGCGCCGTGTAGGTCAGCGCCATACCCTGCACGTAAATAAAGGCCAGCAGCAGCGCGCGTGCGGTGGAAAGGCGCTGTTTGCCGCCCAGCACGATGCCAGAGATGAGCGGATACATCGGCAGCACGCAGGGGGTAAAGGCAATGCCAATGCCAATCAGTAAGGCCCACAGCGCGGAGAACGGAAGGTCAGCGGTATCCTCATGCTTCTCGCCTGAAGGAAGAGGTGAAATCGTGGGCGACGCTTTCACCTCACTAAGCGGAACCACCTTTGTTTCCGGCGGATAGCAGAATCCGGCATCCGCGCACCCCTGATAGGTCACCGTCAGGGTCGCGCCTTTATCCGCCTGGTTCACCGTAACGGGCACGCCCAGGCGCTGGCGATAGATTTCGCTTTTGCCGTAAAACTCATCTTCATGCCACTCGCCAGCGGGCATCTGTAATGCGCCCACGCTGGCCTGAGCAGGCGTAATGCTCACCTGTTTGCGATAGAGGTAATAGCCCTCTTTCACCTGCCAGTTGAGCGTAAGGTCGTGCTGGTTTTGCTGGAAATCGAAAACAAACGCCCGATCGGCAGGAATGAAGTTCGAACGGCCGGGCGCGTCAAACAGCCCGGCAAAAACCGATGTGCTGCAAAGCAGCAGGATTAGCGTAAGGAAGCGTTGAGCCATGAGAGATAGTCGTTATCGCCGTGGACCACTGGCAGAACCAGCAGTTCCGGGGTTTGGTAAGGATGATGAGATTTGAGGCAGTCGAGGAGTGCCTGCTGGTTTGTCAGATTGGTTTTGAGCAACATCTGGACTTCGTACTCTTGCTCCAGCTTACCTTCCCAATAGTAAAGAGAGGTAGCGCCGGGGAGGAGCGTGACGCAGGCTGCCCGTTTTTCGGCCAGCACTTTGGCGGCGAGATCCTGGGCAGAAGCTTCATCAGGGGCGGTGCACAGTACGACAACGGCATCAGGCGTGTTCACAAGTCGACCTCCTCATCACGAAAGGCTTCACTATATCACGCAAGGCGGTTGGTCATTAATGAAACGGGCCGCAGAGCGGCCCGATTTTAACTATTTTTACAACGGGGAACGGTTTACAGCACCACGCCACCGATGATAAAGCCGAGGATCACGCAGAGTGAAATGGCGACCACGCCCGGGATCAGGAACGCATGGTTAAACACATACTTACCGATACGGGTTGAGCCGGTGTCGTCCATCTCAACGGCCGCCAGCAAGGTTGGGTAGGTAGGCAGCACGAACAGGGCAGAAACGGCAGCAAACGAGGCAATAGCGGTTAACGGGGTGACGCCCAGCATCAGAGCCGCAGGCATCAGCGCTTTGGTGGTCGCTGCCTGAGAGTAGAGCAGGGTAGCCGCAAAGAACAGCACGACCGCCAGCAGCCACGGGTAGTTATGCAGCAGGTCGCCGGCCACGGTTTGAATGTCGCTGATGTGCGCTTTCACGAAGGTATCACCGAGCCACGCCACACCCAGCACGCACACGCAGGCGCTCATGCCGGATTTGAAGGTGCTGGCGTTCAGCACTTCGCTGGTGTCAATTTTACAGGTGATGCTAATCAGCGTCGCGATGGTCAGCATGAAGACCACAATCGCTTCGTTACGCGGCAGGACCGGGTTCTGGATCAGCCCCACGGTATCGCTGATGGCGGTCGCATAGAACATGACGGCAACAATACCAATCAGGAACAACAGCACGGAGCGTTTCGCATGTGGCTTCAGTTCGAAGACCTGGCTGCCGCGCAGGCTCACTTCACCTTTTGCCAGACGCTCCTGATAAACCGGATCGTCTTTCAGTTCAGCACCGAGGAAGTTACACAGCACGGCGGTAATCATCACCGCAATCAGCGTCACCGGAATGCAGATCGCCAGCAGCGTCAGGTAGCTCACGCCCATCGGCTCCAGGATACCGGCGAAGAAGACCACCGCCGCGGAAATCGGCGAGGCGGTAATCGCGATCTGGGACGCGACGACGGCAATAGAGAGCGGACGCGACGGACGGATGCCCTGTTCTTTAGCCACTTCGGTGATCACCGGCAGCGTGGAGAAAGCGGTGTGGCCAGTACCGGCGAGAATGGTCATAAACCAGGTCACCAGCGGAGCAAGGAAGGTTATGTATTTCGGGTGGCGGCGTAGCATGCGCTCCGCCAGGCTCACCAGGTAGTCCATACCGCCTGCCACCTGCATGGCGGCAATAGCGGCAATGACTGCCATGATGATTTCGATAACGTCGAACGGGATTGCGCCGGGTTTAATCTGAAAGATAAGGGTAAGAACGAGCACTCCAAGACCGCCGGCAAAACCGATGCCGATACCCCCGAGTCGTGCTCCCAAATAAATCGCCAACAAGACGATGACGAGTTCTGCTCCAAACATAAGGACCTGCCTTGCTTATTAACAAGTTGATATTGAATTGTTGTATTTTGGTAACGCCTAAAAAGAAAAAAGGCACGTCACAAGTGACGTGCCTTAAGAAGCCTAGCCTGAACGGTTACTGTTCGCTTTCATCGGTATATCGTTTCGCTTTATAGGCCGGGTGCATCAGGTTCTGGGCTGAGAAAATATCGTCCAGCTCGGCTTCGGTCAACAGCCCGCGCTCCAGCACCACTTCACGCACGCTCTTACCGGTTTCGGCGCAAATCTTACCGACGATGTCGCCGTTATGGTGACCGATGAACGGGTTGAGGTAGGTGACGATCCCGATGGAGTTATAGACATAACCCTCGCAGACTTCTTTATTCGCTGTGATGCCGTTGATGCATTTTTCCAGCAGGTTGTAGCAGGCGTTGGTCAGAATGTGGATAGATTCAAACATCGCCTGGCCAATGACTGGCTCCATCACGTTCAGCTGCAGCTGACCCGCTTCAGAGGCCATGGTCACGGTCGTATCGTTACCGATGACTTTGAAGCAAACCTGATTCACTACTTCTGGCACGACCGGGTTCACCTTGGCTGGCATGATGGACGAACCTGCCTGCAGTTCTGGCAGGTTGATTTCGTTCAGGCCAGCGCGCGGGCCGGAAGAGAGCAGGCGCAGGTCGTTACAAATTTTGGACAGTTTCACCGCCAGACGTTTCAGCGCGCTGTGTACCATGACGTAGGCGCCGCAGTCGGAGGTCGCTTCAATCAGGTCTTCTGCAGGCACAACCGGCAGGTTGGACACTTCAGCCAGCTTCTGTACCGCCAGCTGCTGATAGCCATCCGGGGTGTTCAGACGCGTACCGATGGCGGTAGCGCCCAGGTTCACTTCCAGCAGCAGCTCGGAGGTGCGCAGCAGATTTTTAGTCTCTTCGTTCAGCAGGACGTTAAACGCGTGGAATTCCTGGCCGAGGGTCATCGGCACCGCATCCTGCAGCTGGGTACGACCCATTTTCAGAATGTCCTGGAACTCAACCGCTTTACGCTGGAAGCCATCACCCAGCTGGTTGATCGCATCCACCAGTTTCACCACGGAGGCATACACCGCGATACGGAAGCCGGTAGGGTAGGCGTCGTTGGTGGACTGGCATTTGTTGACGTGGTCGTTCGGGTTCAGGTACTGGTATTCACCTTTCTGGTGACCCATCAGCTCCAGGCCAATGTTTGCCAGTACTTCGTTGGTATTCATGTTGACGGAGGTGCCCGCGCCGCCCTGATAGACGTCAACCGGGAACTGATCCATGCATTTGCCGTTGTTCAGCACTTCATCGCAGGCTGCGATAATCGCATTTGCCGCGCTTTTAGGAATGGTTTGCAGCTCTTTGTTGGCCAGGGCTGCGGCTTTCTTCACCATCACCATGCCACGAACAAACTCAGGGATGTCGCTGATTTTGCTGTTGCTGATGTAGAAGTTTTCAATCGCTCTCAGAGTGTGGACACCGTAGTAGGCATCCGCTGGAACTTCCCTGGTACCCAACAAGTCTTCTTCGATACGAATGTTGTTTAACATGTGAACCTTCTTTTCAAGCTGCCGATGGATTGTACTAAACACACAGTATTTATGTGGTTTTGAATATTTTCTGACCGACGATTATTCCCTCAATCAGCCAGATGCTCGAGATCATATGCTGATGATAGCGAATTGCCGTAAGCTGGATCACTTATTATCGAGCCGATTCCATGATAATTATTAATCTGTGAAATGGGTCACCGCTTTAATATTTCCAAAAAAAATATCCGTGCAAACTGATTGAATTTTCGCTAACCGTCACCATCTCATACAAACGCGCGTCGCGAACACATTCAGACAGGGGCCGATGGCCTCTGCCACACAGGAGATGCCAGTGCGCTGGATACCGTTTATTGCTTTCTTTCTCTATGTTTACATTGAGATTTCCATTTTCATCCAGGTTGCCCATGTGCTGGGCGTCCTGCTGACGCTGATTCTGGTGATTTTCACCTCCGTCATCGGCATGTCGCTGGTGCGTAATCAGGGTTTCAAAAATTTCCTGATAATGCAGCAAAAGATGGCCGCAGGCGAAAGCCCGGCGGAAGAGATGATCAAAAGCGTGTCGTTGATTATTGCGGGGCTGCTGCTGATTCTGCCCGGGTTCTTTACCGACTTCCTCGGCCTTCTGCTGCTTCTGCCGCCGGTGCAAAAGCACCTGACCATGAAGCTGCTGCCGCATCTGCGCTTTAGCCGTATGCCGGGCGGTGGGTTCAGCACCGGGCCAGGCGACACGTTTGAAGGGGAATATCAGCGTAAGGATGAACAGCACGACCGTCTGGATCACAAAGACGATCGGTGATTTTGTTGCCCGGTGGCGCTTCGCTTACCGGGCCTACTAAAGCGCCAGCCACAACACCGCCAGCATGACGATGGCATACACGCTCTTCCATCCCACCATTGCCAGCAACAGCAGGCACAGTAGCCCCCCGACAAGCGCCAGTGCTTTATAACGGCCTTTCAGCAAACGGCATCCCGCCAGCATACACAGCAGGTAGATCATGATGAAAATGCCGTTGGCGTAGACGAGCAGCGTATCCAGATTGACCTTCAGGGCGTAAATGCACAGCGTACTCACCACGCAGCAGCCCAGTACGGCATTCAGGGCATTCAGCGGCAGCTGGCGTTTAGACAGCCGTGCGAGGCGGTTATCAGGTCTGTAAAGCGCCTGAGACCACACCAGACGGGCAAAGCTCTGGATATAAATGTTAAGGCTAGCAAAACAGGCCAGATAGCCGATAACGCAGGCGATCCACAGCGCCTTCACACCAAACAGTTCAACCACAATACCCGGCAGCGATGCCGCGGCGGCGAGATCGGCTCCGAAAGCCTTGAAGTGCAACACCAGCACAGTACACGCCCAGTACACCGTGCCTGCCAGCAGCAGGCCGATCATCAGTGCGCGGGGGAAATCACGTTCAGGCTGCTTAAATTCCGACGCCAGATGGGCAAAGGCTTCCAGACCGACAAAACACCAGAACATGACGGAGAGCGCGGCAAAAAGCTGTGAGTGGTCGACGTCTGTCACGGCCGGGAAGGGAATCTCTTTTACGGTGATATCGCCCGCCCACCAGATAGCGGCAACGAGCGCGACAATCAGCACCGCAACCAGTGTCTGCAGGTTGGCGCTGGAGCGGGCTCCGCGTGAACCCACCCACCAGACGATAGCCAGCGTACCCAGTTCGGCCAACAGCAACTGCTCGTCATGCCAGCCAAACAGCGCCTGGCCAAAGCCGGTTGCAATGTGCAGCGCCGCAGGAAGCCCAACCGGAATAACGGAGAGAAACAGCCAGCCGGTCACACGCTCCAGTCGCGGGCCAAATGCCAGCCCGACAAAATGCGCCACGCCGCCCGCGCTGGGGAAATGCCGCCCCAGGATGGCAAACACAATGGCAATCGGGAAAACCAATACAATCAGAACGGGCCACGCCCACAGACTGTTATTTCCGGCTACCAGTGCCGCCAGTGCAGGTACGGCGAACACGCCCGTCCCTAATAAGGAGGTTGAGAGCAGGCCGACCCCCTGCGCCAGCCCCAACTCCTGCTTGAGTCCACTCATTGACATCGTCCTGCCAATTCCAAAAGAGAGGCGATGGTAACACTTTCGCAAAATTTTTTTTCAACTCCCCCTTGAAGGGGTAAAAAGCTATCCCCATCTCTCAGGGCACTAGTCGGAAAACCGCATGCGGGCCGGCGTCATCCATAACTGATAATGACTTTCTCAAAGGAGAGCTATCAATGAGTATTCGTCCGTTACATGATCGTGTGATCGTCAAACGTAAAGAAGTTGAAACCAAGTCTGCTGGCGGCATCGTTCTGACCGGTTCTGCAGCAGCCAAATCAACGCGTGGCGAAATCATCGCTGTCGGTAAGGGCCGCATCCTGGAAAACGGAACTGTGCAGCCACTGGACGTTAAAGTTGGTGACATCGTAATTTTCAACGATGGCTACGGCGTGAAATCCGAGAAGATCGACAATGAAGAAGTGTTGATCATGTCCGAGAGCGACATTCTGGCAATTGTTGAAGCGTAATTTACGCACGAGAATTTGAGGAAATAAGAACATGGCAGCTAAAGACGTAAAATTCGGTAACGACGCTCGTGTAAAAATGCTCCGCGGCGTAAACGTACTGGCAGATGCAGTTAAAGTGACCCTGGGCCCGAAAGGCCGTAACGTAGTGCTGGATAAATCCTTCGGCGCGCCAACCATCACCAAAGACGGTGTTTCCGTAGCACGTGAAATCGAGCTGGAAGACAAGTTCGAAAACATGGGTGCGCAGATGGTGAAAGAAGTGGCCTCTAAAGCGAACGACGCTGCAGGCGACGGTACCACCACCGCGACCGTTCTGGCGCAGGCCATCATCACCGAAGGTCTGAAAGCCGTTGCGGCGGGCATGAACCCAATGGATCTGAAACGTGGTATCGACAAAGCTGTCGCCTCCGCTGTGGAAGAACTGAAAGCGCTGTCCGTACCGTGCTCTGACTCTAAAGCGATTGCTCAGGTTGGTACCATCTCCGCTAACTCCGACGAAACCGTAGGTAAACTGATCGCGGAAGCGATGGACAAAGTCGGTAAAGAAGGCGTAATCACCGTTGAAGACGGTACCGGTCTGGAAGACGAACTGGACGTGGTTGAAGGTATGCAGTTCGACCGCGGTTACCTGTCCCCATACTTCATCAACAAGCCAGAGACTGGCGCTGTTGAGCTGGAAAGCCCGTTCATCCTGCTGGCTGACAAAAAAATCTCCAACATCCGCGAAATGCTGCCAGTGCTGGAAGCCGTTGCGAAAGCAGGCAAACCGCTGGTTATCATCGCTGAAGATGTTGAAGGCGAAGCGCTGGCGACCCTGGTGGTTAACACCATGCGCGGCATCGTGAAAGTGGCTGCGGTTAAAGCACCTGGCTTCGGCGATCGTCGTAAAGCGATGCTGCAGGATATCGCTACCCTGACCGGCGGTACCGTCATCTCTGAAGAGATCGGTATGGAGCTGGAAAAAGCGACCCTGGAAGACCTGGGCCAGGCGAAACGCGTTGTGATCAACAAAGACACCACCACCATCATCGATGGCGTGGGTGAAGAAGCCGCTATTCAGGGCCGCGTAGGTCAGATCCGTAAGCAGATCGAAGAAGCGACTTCCGATTACGACCGTGAAAAACTGCAGGAGCGCGTAGCGAAACTGGCAGGCGGCGTTGCGGTAATCAAAGTCGGTGCTGCGACCGAAGTTGAAATGAAAGAGAAAAAAGCGCGCGTTGACGATGCCCTGCACGCGACCCGTGCTGCGGTAGAAGAAGGCGTGGTTGCGGGTGGTGGCGTTGCGCTGGTGCGCGTTGCCGCTAAACTGGCTGGCCTGACCGCTCAGAACGAAGACCAGAACGTGGGTATCAAAGTTGCGCTGCGCGCAATGGAAGCGCCTCTGCGTCAGATCGTGTCTAACGCCGGTGAAGAGCCATCTGTGGTAGCAAACAAGGTTAAAGCGGGCGAAGGTAACTACGGTTACAACGCGGCAACTGAAGAATACGGCAACATGATCGACTTCGGTATCCTGGACCCAACTAAAGTGACCCGTTCTGCTCTGCAGTACGCGGCCTCTGTTGCTGGTCTGATGATCACCACCGAGTGCATGGTGACCGACCTGCCTAAAGGCGATGCGCCTGACTTAGGTGCTGCTGGCATGGGCGGCATGGGTGGAATGGGCGGCATGATGTAATCATGTTGTTCTGAACCTCTCAGAACGAACCCCGGGCAGAAATGCCCGGGGTTTTTTATTGCGTGCTATTCGAAAGTCCCTTTGACGCACACGGCACCTTCACGCACCATCTGGCGGCCTTTGGCCCAGACCTCGCGAATCTTCAGATCGTCCGTCAGTACCAGGAAATCCGCGTCGCATCCGGGCGCGAGCCGTCCCTTATGCTCCAGCCCGAGAAACGCCGCCACGTTTCGCGTAAAGGGAAGAAGCGCCTCTTCCAGCGGCAGCTGATGCCGGCTGACCAGCTGCTGCAACGTTTCGAGCAGGGATTCGAACCCCGCCACGCCCATACCCACCAGATTGCCGCTCTCATCAAATTTCGGCTGGCTGCCGTTGCCGTCCGAACTGAGCGTAAGCCGGTTAAACGGCACCTGCGCCTCGCGGGCCATCACGATGGCGCTGGCGGCGTCAATCGGTTCACTGATGCTGGTCGTGATGTCGATAAAGCCGCCTTCGCGGGCATAGCTCAGCGCGGCAAGGAACAGCGCCCGGGCGCGGTTTACGTGCGTTGGCAGCAGTTTCACGCGGGGAACGTCGGCGTTATTCAGGATGCTAAATAGCGGCTCCAGCAGCTTTGGGCTGTTGCCGAGGTGAAACACGGAAATACCCGCTTTGGCACCCAACAGCCCGCCTACGCGTGACTGGGCAGCCATACTGGCGAGCTGGTCCTCGGCTGGCGCGGAAGAACGATGGTCAGAGATCGCGCATTTCACGCCAATGATTTTATCAATCAGCGCCACGTCTTTTTCGACACTGCCGATGATGGTCGGCGAAGGCAGCCCGTACGCCCCCGTCAGCATCCATGCGCTGATCCCTTCATGTTCAAGGGCCCGCGTTTTTGCCAGCAGCGATTCAGGATGCCGGGTCACGCCGTCGGTGCCTAGCAGGCCAACAACCGAGGTGATGCCTGCGGCAACGAGTGCAGACAGGCGAACTTCTGGCGTGCGGGTGTGAGGGCCCGCCTCACCGCCGCCACCGATCAAATGCACATGCTGGTCAATAAACCCCGGGCAAACCACCGCCCCAGCCAGATCGCTTTCCGGGCAGTCTGGCCTCGTTGTTCCGTGGTTCGCTTTTTCGATCGCCACGATTTTTCCCGCAGCGATCAGCAGATCGCAATGTCCCTTATCCTCCGGGGCGTAGAGATGTGCGTTGCGGAAAAGGTGGGGTTTCAGCACTGAAAAATCCATTTTTATCTCCTCAGAAGAGTAGCTGCATCACCCACATTGAGAGCAGGGCATTAATGACACAAAGAGTAATAATATGCGGATAATATTTCGGGTTTACGCCGGCGGTACCCAGGCAGCGGCCGGTGTTTTGCACCGGATTGCCCATTAGATAGATGGCGGGCAGCAGGATGGTGGCATCGTGGCCGTTAAGCGTGCCGGCGGTACCCAGGCAGCGGCCGGTGTTTTGCACCGGATTGCCCATTAGATAGATGGCGGGCAGCAGGATGGTGGCATCGTGGCCGTTAAGCGTGCCGGCGGCGACCAGGCTGGCGCAGACGCCCACGCCGCCGCCCATACTCATCACCGAGGCCAAAAGAACCGTTGCCGCCGCACCCGGAAGGCCCCACAGCGCCATAATTGGCTCGCATATCTTGCCGACAATATCCAGCAGGCCGGTGACCTTGAGCGCCTGAATGATGACAAACGCCATGACGACGTTCGGCAAGAGGCTGGTGGTGGCGATGGTAAAGCCGCGCCGGGCGCCGTCAATAAACAGATCCATGATATTTTTACGCGGCTGGGCGATCATGTTCTTCCTCCTGAAGACGACGATTTTCCATGTGGGCGATCCACAGGCGCAGGACGTTCGCACCAACGAATTTAAACACCAGAATAACGGCCAGCGGCGTAATCACCGGGATGGTGATAACGGTGAAGAGCGCGGCACCGGAAGAAAAATAGTTGGTAATGATGGCGCTACCGCTGGTTTGGAAGGTGGCGAAAATAGCGCGCTCCTGATCCGTAATCGCGCCTTCATCGGTTAACTCTTTGGTCATCCCTGCCGCCGCATCGGTGTTTTGCAGGTTGGCTATCAGCGCCAGGGAGCAAACGCCCGGCACACCCAGCAGCGGACGTAAAATGGGGGTCATAAGCTGCTGTGCGGCACGTAACCCGCCCAGACCTTCGGTGACGGCGATGATACCAAGCGATAAAATGACCGAGGGAGCCAGCTCAAGGGCAAAGAGGAAACCGTCTTTCGCCCCCGTTCCGCCCGTTCCGC
The DNA here is from genome assembly GCF_000612205.1 of Enterobacter sp. 5-4. NCBI lineage: Bacteria > Pseudomonadati > Pseudomonadota > Gammaproteobacteria > Enterobacterales > Enterobacteriaceae > Enterobacter > Enterobacter sp. 5-4. The sequence goes on from NZ_JFHW01000010.1 coordinate 12,540, forward strand.
GAAACGTCAGAGCGCCGTTGACCGGGCCAAAGCTGCCGTTTAAGACGGTAAAATCCAGCACGCGCCACCATTCGGTACTTTTGGCGAAAAAGCCCGAGAAAAAAACGATGGTAAGTACAAACGCCACATAACCCACCCATGTCACTTTTTCCTCTCCTGAGGATGATGCACTCATAAAACCTCCTTTTTTAGTCGCGTACAAAAGTTGTACGTTGCATCACTAAAAACGATCGGGGGCTAAAACACGATATCCCAAAGGTTATTATCAGAATTCATTTAAGATGTCGGAGGAGTGCCTCGCGGAATCTGGCTCGCAGAAATGCGCGGGGGTTTTTCTTTTAGTCATCTTTTAGGTATAAGATTTACACACGGACAATTACTGTCCAGCTTATTGAAAACGAGGAATAACATGCGCGTAAAAGTCTGTGCAGGGATTGTAGGGGCAGCACTGCTGCTGGCGGGTTGTAGCTCCAGCAATGAGCTGTCGGCAGCGGGCCAGGGCGTTCGCTTTGTGGAAGATAAGCCTGGCAGTGAATGCCAGCTGTTAGGCACGGCAACCGGTGAACAAAGTAACTGGATGTCGGGTCAGCACGGTGAGGAAGGCGGTTCTATGCGCGGAGCGGCGAATGCCCTGCGTAATCAGGCTGCGGCAATGGGCGGCAACGTGATTTACGGCGTAAGTAGCCCAACGCAGAGTATGCTGTCCAGCTTCGTGCCGACCGCCAGCCAGATGACGGGCCAGGTCTATAAGTGCCCGAACTGATGTAATGTGCTAATGGCGCTGCGCCCGGCCCTGTAGGGCGGGTAAGCGTAGCGCCACCTGCCTTTTTAGTGCTGCCGCAGCTGCAAATCGAGCGGCGTCTTGCTCGGCTCTCCGCCAATCTCGCGTGCCAGCTTCGGCACCATATAGCCTGAAACCAGCGTTAACAGTTCGCGCATAATCTGCCGGGCTTCTTCATCCGTCACCATGAAATGCGCCGCGCCCTGAACGCGATCCAGCACGTGCAGGTAATACGGCATCACGCCCGCATCAAACAGGGCATTGCTCAGATCGGCCAGCACGCGGGCGCTATCATTCACGCCGCGCAGCAGCACGCTCTGGTTCAGCAGCGTCACGCCCGCTTTACGCAGTCGCGCCATCGCCGCGCGAAACGCATCGTCAATTTCGTTCGCGTGATTAATATGATTCACCAGCAGCACCTGCAGGCGAGATTGCTCCAGGCGTGCCACAAGGCCGTCGGTGATACGTGCCGGAATAACAATCGGTAAGCGGCTATGAATGCGCAGGCGCTTAATGTGCGGGATGGCTTCAAGCTGAGTCAGCAGCCAGTCCAGCTCATGATCTTTCGCCATCAACGGGTCACCGCCGGAAAAAATAATCTCATCCAGCTCCGGATGGGCGGCGATATAGTCCAGCGCGACCTTCCAGTTGCGTTTATTGCCCTGGTTTTCGGCATAGGGGAAGTGCCGACGGAAGCAATAACGACAATTTACCGCACAGCCGCCTTTTACCAGCAGCAGGGCGCGGTTGAGATACTTGTGCAGTAAACCCGGCACCACGCTGTTCTGCTCTTCCAGCGGATCGGTGCTGTATCCCGGCGCAGTAATGAATTCATCCTGCGAAGTAAGCGTTTGTTTTAATAGCGGATCGTCGGGGTTGCCTTTCTCCATCCGCGCCACAAACGCACGGGGAACGCGCAGGGAGAAAAGGCGCTTTGCCTCGCGGCCTGCAAGCAACTCTGGGTGCTGATCGAGGTCTAAAAGACGCAGCAATTCATCAGGACTGGTGATTACATCGGCAAGTTGCGATAACCAATCTTCTCTGGACGGGGTGTTTAGGGTTACAATATGCGCCATTTTGTGGCTTAGCTACCAGTTAACAAATTTAGAGGGCCTTATGGCAACGTACTATAGCAACGATTTTCGTGCTGGTCTTAAAATCATGATGGACGGCGAACCGTACGCGGTTGAAGCCAGCGAATTCGTTAAACCAGGTAAAGGCCAGGCATTCGCACGCGTTAAGCTGCGCCGTCTGCTGACCGGTACCCGTGTTGAGAAAACCTTCAAGTCTACTGACTCTGCTGAAGGCGCTGATGTTGTTGATATGAACCTGACCTATCTGTACAACGATGGCGAGTTCTGGCATTTCATGAACAACTCCACTTTCGAACAGCTGTCTGCTGATGAGAAAGCGGTAGGTGACAGCGCTAAATGGCTGCTGGATCAGGCTGAGTGCATCGTGACCCTGTGGAACGGCCAGCCTATCGCAGTGACCCCACCAAACTTCGTAGAACTGGAAATCGTTGAAACCGATCCAGGTCTGAAGGGTGATACTGCAGGTACCGGCGGTAAGCCAGCCAAACTGTCTACCGGCGCAGTGGTGAAAGTGCCACTGTTCGTACAGACTGGCGAAGTGATCAAAGTGGATACCCGCTCCGGCGAATACGTATCCCGCGTGAAGTAATTTACGTATGATTGAAGGCGCAGCGCCCGCTGCGCCCGATTTTTTGCAGGCAGGGATGATGAAACGTACCGTTAAAATTCTGCTTCTGTTAGCGCTCTCCAGTGCATTGCTTTCTGGCTGTAACACCACGCGTGGAATGGGACAAGATATCCAGGATCTGGGTCATATCATTTCTCACGCCGCCAGCTAAGTTCGTCTAATTTTCCTAAAAATGCTTCCTCTTCCGTCAACCGGCGGGATTTTGTCTATTCTTAAGTTGCTATACACAAAACAACTTTGGCTATAAAAGGAAGATATTATGGTTAAGAAGACAATTGCAGCGATCTTTTCAGTCCTGGTACTTTCTTCAGTGTTAACGGCCTGTAATACCACGCGTGGCGTCGGTCAGGATATTTCTGAAGGTGGTAGCGCAATCTCTGGTGCGGCAACAAAAGCTCAGCAGTAATGAATAAACGGTACGGGACCAGCCGGGTTTCGTACCGTCAGCTTTCTGATTCCTGCAGGGATAAGAACGGAGAAAAACGCGTATCCATATGTAATTTCATGCGGATATTGCGTTTATAGGTATAAACCGTTTTTCCGTTGATGCTCAGGTGAGCGGCAATTTTTTGATTGCTCGCGCCGTCCATCCATAACGTCAGCACCTTCTCTTCCTGTCGGGTCAGCAAGGGAGCCGCCGCCGTTGGTCTGTCAGCGCTGGCGCGCGAAATTAGCGCGTCGTTGATAACCGTTGCCACCTCTTCGAGACTGGCGTTTTTCAACAGCGACGACCAGACCGGAAACTTCCCAAGCCAGTCGGTCATGCCGCTGTCCTCTCCCGACTGCAGCAAAATAAACGGTAATCGTTCACTGGCGTTAAGCAGGGAAGAGAGCTGCTGAAAATGGTGAATATCCTGCCTGAAGCCGTACAGGTCAGCGATAACCAGCGTCGGTTTCCATTGCAGAATGTGTTCTCTGGCAAGAAACAGATTATTCAGCCCGGTCACAACGTAGTGTCCCGGGAACAAACCGGAATGATTGAGCCATGCTTCAAACCCCGCGCGGGTGAAGTGACAACGGTCAATCAAAAGAATTTTGAACATATTTTATTCGCAGTCGGCTAGTGGTTTGGCTTCCTGCCATCAGAAAGCACATCATCATAGAGAAGTCGGATGAGTGCTAAAAGCCGGAACTCCGCGCCATACTGCGGCTATTTCTTGCCTTAACGTGTTCAGCAAAAAAGGATTGAAAAAAAATAGCACGCTAACCACAATAGGTGGCGTAATCTCTGCCTTACGGGACGACCCGTAAGCGTTTCTTTCACCGGGGACGGCCCCAACTTGCATTAAGTTAAGGAGCCTGACATGTCCTGGATCATTCTTTTTATTGCTGGCCTGCTCGAAGTGGTATGGGCGATTGGTCTCAAGTACACCCACGGATTTACCCGCCTGACGCCCAGCGTCATTACCGTTACCGCCATGATAGTCAGTATTGTTCTGCTATCCTGGGCGATGCGCTCTTTGCCTGTGGGAACGGCTTATGCCGTCTGGACGGGTATTGGCGCAGTGGGGGCCGCCATCACCGGCATTTTGCTACTCGGCGAGTCAGCGAGTCTGGCGCGTATCGCCAGCCTCGCTCTGATTGTGGCCGGGATCGTTGGGCTTAAGCTCAGCACCCACTAATGGGGCTGTTTTACCCAGATAAGTTTTGATACATCAAACCCTTGCCGGGTCGCGACGTCCAGCATCTGCTGCTTCATTTCGGGTGAAATAGTTGGCGTGCGGGAGAGTATCCACAGGTAGTCGCGATCCGGCCCACAGACCAGCGCATGGCGATACGCTTTGTCGAGCGCTATCACGTTATAACCGCCATAAAACGGACCAAAGAAAGAGACCTTAAGCGCGGCCCGTCGCGGGTCGCCAGTGAAGTACGCTTTTCCCACCGACTGCTGCCACATCTCCCGATCGGGATTATAGCCCCGGTTGATCACCTGAATACCGCCATCATCCATCGGACTGTAATTCGCCGTGACCTTCTCTAAACCCTGCTCAAACCGATGGTCGAGTCGCGCGATTTCATACCATGTTCCAAGGAAGCGTTGTGCATCAAAAGGCGTGACGACGGTGACGCCAGGAGGCGGGGTAGGGGAACTGCAGGCAACCACTAAAAACGCGGCTGTCACCGCGGCGATAACAGGCAGAATGCGCATAGGAGTTTCCTTACTGTTTTTTTGTTAAGTGTAGATGACAGCAGGAAAAATGCGGAAGATTGTGCGGCGAATTTCGCCGCACACCGTGGTTTTGTAGGCCGGGTAAGGCGAAGCCGCCACCCGGCAATGTTTTACTGCAGCGCGTCGAGGATACGGTATGCCGCCTCAACGCGTGCCGGGTTCGGATAGCTTTTATTCGCCAGCATCACAATGCCGAGCTGCTTTTCAGGAATAAATGCCACGTAGCTGCCAAACCCGCCCGTCGAGCCTGTTTTATGGACCCAGGAGGCTTTGACCGGCGGCGCGGGTGGATTCACTTCTGCCACGGGCAATGGTGCCAGCGCCACCTTGTTATCACTGCCTCCGACGACGGTTTTGGCATCGACCGGCCAGTTGAGCATCTCCCAGCCCAACCCCTGATACATGGCCCCCACGCGCCAGTAGCGAGACTGCGCCAGAGCAATGCCTTGCTTGAGTGAGGGAGCCTGAAGAGAATCCGGCTTCATGTTGGCTATCAGCCAGCTCGCCATATCCTTCACGTTAGTTTTTACGCCATAGGCTTCCGCGTCCAGCATCCCTCGCGAAACGTGGACCGCTTTACCCTCACGGTATCCCCAGGCGTAATGCGCCTCTTCCGCTTTCGGGACGTTAATCCAGGTATGGTCCAGCTTGAGGGGTTTAAAGACCCGCGTCGTCATGGCCTGCTCATAGCTCATGCCGGAAGGTTTAACCGCCAGCGCACCAAAAAGACCGATGCTGGCGTTAGCGTAAAGACGCGTGGTGCCCGGCTTCCACTGCGGCTGCCAGTTTTGATAAAAGCGCAGCAGAGAGGCGGTATCCGTGACCTCATCCGGCACCTGTAACGGCAGACCGCCTGCGGTATAGGTTGCCAGATCCAGCATGCGAATGCCCTGCCACTGCTTGCCCGTGAGCTCAGGCCAGTATTTTGCTACCGGATCGCCCAGCGCTATTTCACCCCGGGCAATGGCATCGCCGCCCAGTACGCCGGTGAAGGTTTTACTTATAGAGCCCAGCTCAAACAGGGTTTGCGGGGTGACGGGTTTGTTCGCCGCAACATCGGCTTTACCGAAGGTAAAGTAGTGTGGCTGACCCTGATAAATTACCGCCACCGCCATACCCGGAATGGCCTGCGCGTTCATCAGCGGCGTAACGGTACGTTCCACCACCTCAGCCAGCTGTGTTTCGGACATCGGTGCGGCGAATGCAGCGCTGGCGACGCTGAGCAGCAGGGCACAGCTTAGGGATTTTGTCATCATCGGTTATCTTCCGTAATAGCAGTTCAAGGGAGTGTCCGGGCCCGTCAGACCGCTGTAGTCTGTTGGATTTGACTGTGGCTGACAAACGGTTAAATTTAGCATTAGCTGTTAATTTTTCTAACGGATGGGACCATGACCCGCAGCTATCTTCCGCTTAATTCGCTTCGCGCCTTCGAAGCGGCCGCCAGGCACCTCAGTTTTACGCATGCCGCTATCGAGCTGAATGTCACCCATTCCGCGATTAGCCAGCACGTAAAGGCGCTTGAGCAGCACCTTAACTGCCAGCTGTTCGTCCGCGTTTCGCGTGGGCTGATGCTGACCACGGAAGGCGAGAATTTGCTGCCGGTACTGAATGACTCGTTCGACCGAATTGCCGGAATGCTGGATCGCTTTGCCAGCCAGCGCGCCCAGGAGAAGCTGAAAATTGGCGTGGTGGGTACCTTTGCTACCGGGGTGTTATTCTCGCAGCTCGCGGACTTTCGTCGCTGCTATCCGCATATCGATCTTCAGCTGTCGACGCACAACAATCGCGTCGATCCGGCAGCCGAGGGGCTTGATTACGCCATTCGTTATGGCGGTGGGGCGTGGCACGGCACGGAAGCGACGTTTCTTTGCCCTGCACCGCTTGCGCCGCTTTGCACGCCTGACATTGCAGCCGCGTTGCACACCCCTGCCGATATCCTGAAGTTTACCCTCCTGCGTTCTTACCGGCGCGACGAGTGGACCGCCTGGATGCAGGCCGCGGGAGAAAACCCGCCTTCACCGACGCACCGGGTAATGGTATTTGATTCGTCCGTGACCATGCTGGAAGCCGCGCAGGCAGGTACGGGCATCGCGATTGCCCCTGTCGATATGTTCACCCATCTGCTGAACAGTGAGCGCATTGTGCAACCCTTTGCGACGCAGATTGACCTTGGTAGCTACTGGCTCACGAGGCTGCAGTCACGCGCAGAAACGCCCGCAATGCGCGAGTTTGCTCAATGGCTGGTGGGGAAGATGCAGAAATAAAAGGCCCGCCGGATGGCGGGCCAGAGGCGTCAGATAGTGATCACGGCAATCAGCGTGACCACGGTCAGGATGGTCGCCAGACCGTAGAATACCCATTTCCCGCTCGGGACATGGATTTTCAGGTCATGCATCGCATGGTGAATACGGTGCAGGCCACACCACAGCGGCAGGACGATCATCAGGAAGATGAACACGCGACCAATAAAGCTGCTCGCGAACGCCAGTACGCGTTCGTAGCTCAGCGCATCGCCCGGGAACAGCCCCAGCGGCAGCATAATGCCCACCAGCAAAATGATGACGGGGGCAATGATGGCACTCCACATGCCGCCTGCGCCAAAGAGGCCCCAGAAGACCGGCTCGTCAGAACGTTTTGGATTTGGATTGATCACAGTAGTCTCCTTACCAGAACAGTGCGACAAACAGAATGACCACGGTGACCAGAATCGTCACCGCCCAGAGCCCCTTAATCACCGGTTCTGGCCCCATTTTCTCGCCTTTTACGATGATGTTCGCCGCTTTTGGCGCCAGTTCAAACCAGGTTTTGGTATGCAGCAGCGCGGCTGCAAGCACGATCAGGTTCAGAATGACAATGATCGGGTTTTGCAGGAAACCGACAAAGCTGGCCCAGGTTTCCGGGCCATGCTTGAGGGCAAAAATGCCGTACATCAGCTCAAGGCTGAACCAGACCGCCGGTACCGCTGTGCCTTCACGCAGCATGTAGAAGCGATAAAACGGCAGGTTTTTCCACCAGGTGGACGGCACAGGCCGCACATAGGCTTTGCGTTTAGTCGTCATCATGCACTCCTTAGCGTGGTTTCAGGGTAGCGATAAGAAAGTCTTTCGAGCTTTCCACTTTACCCTGCTGAATGGCGGCGGCCGGGTCGACGTGCTTCGGACAGACTTCGGAGCAATAACCCACAAAGGTACAGGTCCAGACGCCGTTCTGGCTATTAAGCTGCGCCATACGTTCTTTTTTACCGTGGTCGCGGCTGTCTTCGTTATAGCGGTGCGCCAGGGTAATGGCGGCCGGGCCGATGAACTCGGGGTTCAGGCCAAACTGCGGACAGGCGGCGTAGCAAAGACCGCAGTTAATGCAGCCGGAGAACTGATGGTATTTCGCCATCTGAGCCGGGGTCTGGGTGTTTGGCCCCTGATCCGGCGTGCGCGGGTTGCCAATGATGTAGGGCTTAATGGCTTCCAGGCTTTCGATAAAGTGGGTCATATCGACCACCAGATCGCGCTCGATAGGGAAGTTGCCCAGGGCTTCGACCTTGATGCCTTTGGTGTAGTCACGCAGGAAGGTCTTACAGGCCAGCTTCGGCACCTTGTTGACCATCATGCCGCAGGAGCCGCAGATCGCCATGCGGCAGGACCAGCGGTAGCTCAGGTCTGGCGCCAGGTTGTCTTTGATATACCCGAGCGCGTCCAGCAGGGAGGTTTGCTCGTCGTAAGGAACTTCATAGAAAGCGCTGTGCGGTGCGGCATCCACTTCCGGGTTGTAGCGCACCACTTCAACTTTCAGTTTTTGCATCTCAGCCATTCGCCTTCTCCTTCTTCTCGGCGGCTTCTGCTTCTGCACCGTACACGCGTTTAGCCGGCGGCAGCGTGGTGATTTTCACGTCGCTGTAGTCCAGACGTGTGGTGCCATCCGCATCGCGCCAGGCGAGAGTGTGTTTCAGGAAGTTGACGTCGTCACGTTCGGTACAGCCTTCATCAAGACGCTGATGCGCCCCACGCGACTCTTTACGCGCCAGCGCAGAGTGCGCCATACATTCCGCCACGTTCAGGCCGTGGCCCAGCTCGATGGTATAGAGCAGGTCGGTGTTGAAGACGCTGGAGGTGTCGGTGATGCGCACGCGCTTGAAGCGCTCCTGCAGTTCCGCCAGCTTATCGACGGTTTTTTGCATCAGCTCAGGGGTACGGTAGATACCGCAACCTTCTTCCATCGACAGGCCCATCTCGTCGCGGATCTTAGACCAGTTCTCGTTACCTTCCTGGTTCACCAGATCTTTCAGGCGTTTTTCAACGTCTGCGACCTGCGCATCCAGCGCGGCACCGTTAGCTTCGCCTGCGGTTGCCGCGCGTTCCATCGCGCGCTCGCCCGCCATGCGGCCAAAGACCACCAGCTCGGCCAGCGAGTTTGAGCCGAGGCGGTTAGCACCGTGCAGGCCCACGGAGGAACATTCACCGACGGCGAACAGACCCTTAATACGGGTTTCACACTGCTGGTCGGTTTCGATCCCGCCCATGGTGTAGTGCGCCGTTGGGCGGACTGGAATCGGCTCTTTCACCGGATCGACGCCGACGTAGGCTTTCGCCAGCTCGCAGATGAACGGCAGACGTTCCAGCAGCTTTTTCTCGCCCAGGTGACGCAGGTCGAGGTGAACCACGTCGCCACGCGGTGTGGAGATGGTGTTGCCTTTGCGCCACTCGTGCCAGAAAGCCTGAGAGACTTTGTCGCGCGGGCCGAGTTCCATGTACTTGTTCTTCGGCTCGCCGAGCGGGGTTTCCGGGCCCATGCCGTAATCCTGCAGGTAGCGGTAGCCGTTTTTGTTGACCAGGATACCGCCTTCACCGCGGCAGCCTTCCGTCATCAGAATGCCGGAGCCCGGCAGACCGGTTGGGTGATACTGCACGAACTCCATATCGCGCAGCGGCACGCCGTGGCTGAGCGCCATACCCATACCGTCGCCGGTGACGATGCCGCCGTTGGTGTTATAACGATAAACACGGCCCGCACCGCCCGTCGCCATCACCACCGCATTGGCGCGGATCTGGACGAGCGTGCCTTCCATCATGTTCATCGCCACCAGGCCGCGCGCGTGTCCATCATCCACCAGAATGTCGAGGACGAAATGCTCATCAAAGCGCTGGATTTGTGGGAACTGAAGGGAGGTCTGGAACAGGGTGTGCAGCATGTGGAAGCCGGTCTTATCGGCGGCGAACCAGGTACGTTCGATCTTCATGCCGCCGAAGCGACGAACGTTGACGCTGCCGTCCGGGCGGCGGCTCCACGGACATCCCCACTGCTCAAGCTGGGTCATCTCCGTTGGACAATGGTGCACAAAGTAGTCAACGACATCCTGCTCGCAAAGCCAGTCGCCCCCTGCAACCGTGTCGTGGAAATGGTATTCAAAGCTGTCATGATCCTGCGCAACGGCGGCGGATCCTCCTTCTGCGGCCACCGTGTGGCTGCGCATTGGATAGACTTTTGAAATCAATGCGATTTTAGCGTTGGGATTAGCTTGCGCTGCAGCAATCGCAGCACGTAATCCAGCCCCGCCAGCGCCTATTACGGCAAGATCGGCCTGAAAAGTTTGCACGACATTCCTCCAGATTTTTGTTATTTCGCAACGCGACAAACTAAAGGTAGTTCACCCGTCCAAAAGGACGATTGCGAAAGCGTTTCCACTGCTCCTTTATGGGTAAAACAGTATAACCGTGTAGATGTCAGGGAAATTTGACGTGTTCGATTTTTTTGCTGTTCTGTCCGGCGATTTATCATTGAGATTGATGAATTGCATCACGCAATTGTTCACCTAAATGAAATGCGCTTTTTTACTGCGCAAAATTTGTCTCTGTCCCTGCTAACGAGTAGACTTCGTGCCCTTGTCTGAAATCGGAGAACAACTCATGAGCGAAACGGCCACCTGGGAGCCGAGCGCATCCATCCCTAATCTGTTAAAACGCGCTGCAATTATGACGGAGATCCGCCGTTTCTTTGCCGACCGCGGCGTCCTGGAGGTGGAAACCCCGTGCATGAGTCAGGCAACGGTAACGGATATTCATCTGGTCCCGTTTGAAACCCGTTTTGTTGGCCCCGGCCACTCTCAGGGCATGAATTTGTATCTGATGACCAGCCCGGAATACCACATGAAACGCCTGCTGGCGGCGGGATGTGGTCCGGTCTATCAGCTGTGCCGTAGCTTCCGCAACGAAGAGATGGGTCGTCACCACAACCCGGAATTCACCATGCTGGAGTGGTACCGCCCGCATTATGATATGTACCGCCTGATGAATGAGGTGGACGATCTGCTTCAGCAGGTTCTGGATTGCTCAGAAGCGGAAACGCTCTCTTATCAGCAGGCCTTCCAGCGCCATCTGGAAATCGATCCGCTGTCGGCGGACAAAACCCTGCTGCGCGAAGTGGCGGCAAAACTGGATCTGAGCAACGTGGCAGATACCGAAGAGGACCGCGACACGCTGCTGCAGCTGCTGTTCACCTTCGGCGTGGAACCGCAGATTGGCAAAGACCGTCCGACGTTTGTCTATCACTTCCCGGCAAGCCAGGCGTCACTGGCGCAGATCAGCACCGAAGACCACCGTGTGGCAGAGCGTTTTGAGGTCTATTACAAAGGCATTGAGCTGGCGAACGGCTTCCACGAATTGACCGACGCGCGCGAGCAGGCGCAACGTTTCGAGCAGGATAACCGCAAGCGCGCCGCGCGCGGCCTGCCGCAGCAGCCTATTGATGTTAATCTGCTTGAAGCATTAAAAGCAGGTCTGCCAGATTGCTCCGGCGTGGCGCTGGGTGTTGACCGTCTGGTCATGCTGGCCCTGGGCGCAGAGCAGCTTGGCGATGTGATTGCCTTTACGGTCGATCGCGCTTAAAGAATTGCCGGGTGGCGCTGTCGCTTACCCGGCCTACTCGGTCATTTGGCCCTGCCACATTAAAAACTGCCATATTATTAATATGCGGGTCTTTTTCTTAATTTGCCCCTTATAGCCACAATATTAGTCTGGTCATCTGCTACCATCCGCGCAGTTTAATTCCTTTTCGGATGGTTCTATGTCCCAGTCACTCAAAAAGATGACCCTCACCGGGCTCATCCTGATGATATTTACCTCAGTCTTTGGCTTTGCCAACAGCCCATCAGCGTTCTATCTGATGGGTTACAGCGCGACGCCGTTTTATATCGTTTCGGCTCTGTTCTTCTTTATCCCGTTTGCGCTGATGATGGCGGAGATGGGCTCGGCTTACCGGAAAGAAGAGGGCGGGATCTACTCCTGGATGAACAACAGCGTCGGCCCGCGTTATGCCTTTATCGGCACGTTTATGTGGTTCTCCTCTTATGTCGTCTGGATGGTCAGCACGGCGGCCAAAGTCTGGGTGCCATTCTCCACGTTTCTTTTCGGTGCCGATAAAACGCAGGTCTGGTCTCTGGCGGGGCTGAGCTCCACGCAGGTCGTCGGTATCCTGGCGGTATGCTGGATGGTGGTGGTCACGCTGGTGGCGTCAAAAGGCATCAACAAAATTGCCCGTATCACTGCCGTTGGCGGTATTTCCGTGATGTGCCTGAACCTGGTGCTGCTGTTGGTGAGTATTGCCATTCTGTGCCTGAACGGTGGTCATTTTGCGCAGGAGGTGAACTTCGTTTCCTCGCCTAATCCAGGTTACCAGTCCGGGCTGGCCATGCTCTCCTTCGTGGTGTTTGCCATCTTCGCCTACGGCGGTATTGAAGCGGTGGGCGGGCTGGTCGACAAGACCGAGAACCCGGAAAAGAACTTTGCCAAAGGGATTATTTTTGCCGCTATCGTGATTTCCATCGGCTATTCACTGGCGATTTTCCTCTGGGGCGTCAGCACCAACTGGCAGCAGGTATTGAGTAACAACACCACCAACCTCGGGAACATTACCTACGTGCTGATGAAAAGCCTGGGGATGACGCTGGGTAACGCCATGCACCTGACGCCGGAAGCATCGGCCACCATGGGGATCTGGTTTGCGCGCATTACCGGCCTGTCGATGTTCCTTGCCTATACCGGCGCATTCTTCACGCTGATCTACTCGCCGCTGAAAGCGATCATCCAGGGTACGCCAAAAGCGCTGTGGCCGGGACGCATGACCCAGCTCAATACCGCAGGCATGCCTGCCAACGCCATGTGGATGCAGTGTCTGCTGGTGTGCGTGTTTATTCTGCTGGTGTCATTTGGCGGTGATACCGCATCGGCGTTCTATAACAAGCTGACCCTGATGGCGAACGTGTCGATGACGCTGCCGTACCTGTTCCTGACCCTGGCGTTCCCGTTCTTTAAGGCGAAGCAGGAGCTTGAACGTCCGTTTGTGATTTTTAAAACCCGCGCGGCAACGCTGCTGGCGACCACGGTGGTGGTGGTGGTGGTGGCGTTTGCCAACATCTTTACCATTATTCAGCCGGTAATTGAGGCGAACGACTGGAACAGCGCGCTGTGGATGGTCGGCGGCCCAATCTTCTTCTCGCTGTTAGCGATGGGAATTTATGAGAATTACCGTCGACGCGCGACGGCGTACATCGCAGAAGTGGCGTAGCGGGAATATTCCCCTCCCGAAAGGGAGGGGAGACGCGTTATAAGCTGCCCGCCGGGCGCGTACGCGCCGCTGACGTCAGCGTTCTTCCCGTTTTACGCCCGTCCAGGCTTTCCAGACGCATCTGGAACGGTGGGAACGGCATATCAATACCGTGCTCGCGGAAGCCCGCCAGAATCAGCTGGTGGATCTCATGGCGCAGCGGCATACGGTGGCCCATTTCGGCGGCGTAGATACGCAGCTCGAAAATCTGAATCCCCTGCTGTAAATCCACAAGGAAGACTTCCGGCGCCGGGTTGTCGATGACCAGCGAGCAGCGCTCCGCGGCAGTGTAGAGGATCTGGGTGACCTCTTCGCTGTTCGCGTCCGACGGTGCCGGTACCGTCAGCACCACACGGGTAACGGAGTCTGAGAGCGACCAGTTGATGAACTGCTCGGTAATAAACGCCTTGTTTGGCACGATGATCTCTTTCCGATCCCAGTCGCTGATCGTCGTCGCACGGGTGTTGATCTTCGTGATGCTGCCGGTCAGATCGCGGATCGTGACGGTATCGCCAATACGGATCGGTTTTTCGAACAGAATGATCAGGCCCGAGATGAAGTTGGCGAAGATCTCCTGTAAACCAAAACCTAACCCAACGCCGAGCGCTGCGACGAGCCACTGGAGCTTCGACCACTCAATGCCGATCATCGAGAAGCCAACCAGACCGCCAAACAGCATGATCAGATACTTGGTAATGGTCGTGATTGCATAGCCCGTACCCGGCGTTAAATCCAGATGCTGCAGCAGCGCCAGCTCCAGCAGCGCCGGGAAGTTACGCACCAGTTGGGTGGTGATGATCAGCACCAGAATGGCAATCAGCACCGCCCCTAAGGTGATCGGCTCCAGGCTTTCAACACCCTGCACCGTGGACGTCACGTCCCACAGCGAGATGTTCTCCAGGAAGCCAAACGCGGAGTGGATCTCCGACCACAGGAAGATGACCGAGAGGAGGGCAATCAGCATCAGGATGGAACGAACCAGGCGCAGGGACTGGGTACTGATGGCATCCAGATCCAGTTCGACCTCATCCGCCTCCGTCGTACCTTCCGTACTGTTAACGTGGTTTGGCTCTTCCTCACCCCGCGCGCGCTGGGCGAGGATCTCCGCCCGGCGATGCTTGGCACGGTCAAACGCCAGACGGCGGCGCTGGATCAGCATCCAGCGGCGGATAACGTGATACACCACCAGCAGCAGGAACCAGATGGCCACCGAGGTTTCGAGACGTGCCAACAGCGCCTGCGACGTCGCCAGGTAACCCACCGCGGCTGCCAGCATCGCAATCAACGGTGCGCTGAGCAGCAGGTTCCAGAGCAGCCGGTTGAACATATTGTCACCGCTGCCGGTTTTATCCAGATAGAGCGGAATACCCGCGCGCTTCAGGCTGAGCGTGACGATGGCCAGCGCTCCGCATATCAGCATAAAGCAGAGGCGGCCCAGCGAGCCTGAAAACTCCCGGTCGTTGAGATTATCGAACATGATCAGCGCCATAATCAGCGGCACAATCAGCCCGATGCTCATCAGATAGTAACGCATGGCGCGCGCCACGCGATTACGCGGCCAGCCAAAGTGGGCGATGAACAGGCCATTGGGTCGCGCAAAGGTGGCGCAAATCATTACCACCCACAGCAGCGGTACCGTGGCGGTGACGCCATCGCCAATCGCTACCGCGAGCGGATAGGGCCAGGCTTCCCGCAGGCCATAGCCCAGCGTCATCCACAGCACCGGCAGCGGGGAGGCGACGAGAATCGACCAGAATACGGTGCGCAACGTCAGCCAGAAGTGATCCTGGGTAACCTTCCCCACCCGGGAACTGGAACGCTCGAGGAAGCGGGTGAAATGTCTGCGCGAGTAAATGCTGAAGCCCACCAGAATTAACGCCCCCAGCAGCGGGAAAATGGTCTCTTTGCTGGTGAGCATCATCACGCTGGCCTGTCCCAGCTGGCTGAAGGTATCCAGCGAAATCAGACGGCGCAGATCCTGGACAATCTCAATTGGCCACGAGAAGGTCATCGGACGCACGTCGGACGTCCAGAAGAGGTAACGGTGCGTCGCCTCGTTCACCTCTTTCAGGGCATCTTCCAGCTGGCTGTTGGACACTTTTAGCTTGGTCAGCTCAAGAATCAGCGTATCCCCGCCCTGGAGCAGAGAGTTCAGCAGTTCACGCTGGGTACGCAGCTGGGCTTCCAGAATGCGGCTTTGCTCGCCGGTCAGAGGCTGTCCGTCAGCCTGACGGATCTGGCGGATTTGCGGCTGCTTATTGAGAAGATCTTCAAAATGCAGTCGCTGAACACGCAGCTGGGCCATTTCGGTATCCAACTGCTGCGGCTTCGGCATCTCCGGCAGGCGCGCGACCTGGGCGCGTAGCGCTTCGCCCAGCAGGTTTGACGATCCGAGCCACTGGGACTGTTCGCGCAGGGTGTTGAGCGCCTGGCGAACCTGAAGGGTTTGATTAGTGGCCTGACGCTGCTGCGAGGCCACCAGATCCATACGCTGCGCCTGTTGATTCAGCGCGGCCGAAAGCTCACGGTTGACCTTAAACTGCTCGACGATGCCGGCAGGCAGGTTATCGCTATTTTCTGCCAGCAGCTCGGTACTTTCCAGCGCGCGCTCCGCTTCACGCTGGCGCTGGCTATTGAGCTGGTTGCGCAAGGCCTGAAGATAGGCGTCCAGCTGCTCGCTCTGCTTCTGAGCGAGTTCTGAGCGCATCCGCGACAGCTCCTGGCGGTTATTGGCGGAAAGCTGCGCCAGCTCGAGCTCATCGACAAGGGCCTTCAGGCGAGCCGATTCTGCCTGCAGGCCCAGATTTTGGGCCTGCGCCTGTGGCGTGTTGCCGTTTTGTGTCCCCACGCGGCGCTCAACTTCATTAAGCTGGCGGCGGGCGTCGGTTTGCTGCTGCGGAAGCTGGCTGAGGGAGTCGGCAATTTCGCGCGCTCGCTCCTGCTCCTGCTGAGCAAGGCGGCTCTTTTCCAGAAGCTGGCTGCTGACCTGCAGGATCTCCTGGTTCAGCGCGTCGGAGGTCATCCCTGCCGGCACATCGCGCGGTTCGTCGCGCAAGTTATTGAGCTGCGCGCGCAGCGTCTGCGAGAGTTTGGGGAAGTTGTCGATAACCTGCTGATACTGCTGAGCGCGCTCAAGCGAGCCTTTCCGCTCCTCAAGCGCGTTCAGTGCAGACTGGAGCGACTCGACGGTCTCTGGCTGAGCGGGTTTGGCCGCTTTTGCCTGCTCCAGTTCCTGGGTTATCTGTTTGGCGTCGGGGGCTGTCGCTGCGTACGCCCCCATGCTGAGGCACCAGGCCATCAGTAGAACGATAATCGGGCGCACGTCAGCGATCCTTCTGTTGTTAGCCTTCGTCTTTTTTGTCGTCAACCAGCGGGCTGGCGTCGTGCTCGGCGTGAATCTCTTCCTGTGACAGCGGAGCAGGCTCTGCATCCGGCGTCACGAAGGTTTCGGTAGAGACCGCCAGCGGCTGGCCCAGCTTTGTCACCGACAGGCTTTCAAGCTGTTCAGCCAGCTTCACTTTGCCCGGCGCAAACAGGTTGATCACGGTGGAGCCCAGCTTAAAGCGGCCCATCTCCTGACCTTTGAGCAGGGCCACGGAACCTTCCGCTTCACCGGCAGGCCAGGTCCAGCGTTTGATCACGCCTTCGCGCGGCGGGGTGATGGTGCCTGCCCAGACGGTTTCGATGCTGCCAACGATGGTCGCACCGACCAGAATCTGGGCCATAGGGCCAAATTCAGTATCGAACAGGCAGATGACGCGCTCGTTACGGGCAAACAGGTTTGGCACGTTCTGCGCGGTCAGGTGGTTCACGGAGAACAGATCGCCCGGGACGTAAATCATTTCACGCAGGATGCCGTTACACGGCATGTGCACGCGGTGGTAGTCGCGCGGTGACAGATAGGTGGTGGCAAAGGTACCGTTGCGGAACAGATCCGCCATCAGGTAGTTACCCGCCAGCAGCGCTTCCAGGCTGTAGTTATGGCCCTTCGCCTGCAGAATTTTGTCGTCTTCGATGTTACCCAACTGGCTGATCACGCCGTCTGCCGGCATCACCAGGACGTTAGGGTCGGTGTTCACCGGGCGCACGTCGTCACGCAGCGGGCGCACGAAGAATTCGTTGAAGGTGCGGTAGCTGGCGGTATCCGGCTTCTGCGCCTCTTTCATGTCGACCTTGTAATATTTTACGAAAAGGTCGATGACCAGTTTGGTCAGCCAGCCTGCGCGTTTGCTCGCGCCCCAGCCCGCCAGGCGAGTGAGCCACAGTTTTGGCAGAATGTATTGAAGCGAAAGTTTAAATGCGTTTAACAAGGTAGCCTCCAGGCCATTGTTTTGTCGTTCCTGATCCGGCGGTAAGCCACCGGAACCTGAAAAAAGGGGACGATTTTAGCGATGCTTAGCTTAGTTGTCAGTTATCAGAATCAGAAAAGTTTTTACGCGTTTTTACCTGATCCATGCTCTCAAGAATGCGGTGATAATTCTCGAAGCGGGTCTCCGCGATTTCGCCTTTCTCAACCGCTTCACGGATAGCGCAGCCTGGATCGTTATCGTGTTTACAGTCGCGGTACTTGCAAGCGCCTAAATAATCATGGAATTCGACAAATCCGTTAAAGATTTGTTCCGGCTCAAGGTGCCATAAACCGAACTCTCGCACGCCCGGGGAGTCGATCACGTCGCCGCCATGTGGGAAGTGATACAGGCGTGACGCGGTGGTGGTGTGCTGGCCGAGGCCCGAGACGTCAGATACATCGTTGGTGAGGATCTCTTGCTGAAGGCCAAGCAGGTTGTTCAGCAGGCTCGATTTACCCACGCCGGACTGGCCCGCAAAGATGCTGATGCGGTCGGTAAGCGCCTCTTCAAGCGGTTTCAGGCCATCTTTGGTGTAGCTGGAGACCATCAGGACGCGATAGCCAATTTTGCGATAGATATCCATCTGCTCATTGACGAAGGCCATCCCGTCGTCGTCCAGCAGATCGATTTTGTTCAGCACGATGATAGGTTCAACCTGCAGCGTTTCGCAGGCGACGAGGTATCGGTCGATAATATTGAGCGACAGTTCGGGCAAAATCGCCGATACGATAACGATTTGGTTAATGTTGGCGGCAATCGGTTTGACCCCGTCGTAGAAATCGGGACGGGTTAACACGGACGTGCGCTCATGGACTGCTTCAACAATACCTTTTACCGTTACGCCTTCCGCCGCCTCTTTACCCGGTCGCCAGACGACGCGGTCGCCGGTCACCAGAGAACGAATGGTCCGGCGGATGTTGCAGCGGTGAATGGCACCATCGGCGGATTCCACGTCAGCGTGCATACCGAAACGGCTGATGACTACGCCTTCCGTTGGGTCGCCAAACAGGTTGTCGTCGTAATCGACCTTCTCCGCAGTGGTTTTAAGACGGCGCTGGTGATTGGCATTCACGCGGCGCTGCTGCCCTTTGGAGAGTTTATTTTTACTCAATCGCACTGGCTCCTGGTCGCCCGTAGGGGGCAAAACCTCTATGATACACTCTAATTAATACTAGTTAACCTGCTACTGCCGGTTATGCGAGAAGGGTGGAAAATAACATGAGCGCGGATGAAAACAACCTGATTTGGATCGATCTCGAAATGACCGGGCTGGATCCCGAGCGCGATCGCATTATTGAAATTGCGACCCTGGTGACGGACGCCAACCTGAATATCCTGGCGGAAGGGCCTACGATTGCGGTGCATCAGTCTGATGACCAACTGGCGTTGATGGACGAGTGGAACGTGCGTACCCACACCGGCAGTGGCCTGGTGGAGCGCGTGAAGGCGAGCACCATGGGTGACCGTGAGGCGGAGCTGGCGACGCTTGAGTTCCTGAAACAGTGGGTTCCGGCGGGCAAATCACCTATTTGTGGGAATAGCATCGGCCAGGATCGTCGTTTCCTGTTTAAGTACATGCCGGAGCTGGAGTCTTACTTCCACTACCGCTATCTGGATGTCAGCACGCTGAAAGAGCTGGCGCGTCGCTGGAAGCCTGAAATTCTCGACGGCTTTAAAAAGCAGGGGACGCATCAGGCGATGGACGATATCCGAGAGTCCGTGGCGGAGCTTTCTTACTACCGCGAAAACTTTATTAAGCTGTGATTTTGAGATCCGGCGCCTTGCGTGGCCGGCTTTTTGTCGTTAAATTGTGCAGCTTGCCGATTAAATAAGCATTTGAACTGAATTTCGAAAAAATCGCTTTAAGGGGGGTTGCAGCTAAAAGGATTTCTCGTATAATGCGCCTCCCGTAACGACAGAGAATTACACGTTACGACAGCAACAAAAGCAGTGCAGATTTGCGGGAATAGCTCAGTTGGTAGAGCACGACCTTGCCAAGGTCGGGGTCGCGAGTTCGAGTCTCGTTTCCCGCTCCAAAATTTGAAAGTGCTTTCACAGCACAGACTGCCCAAGCGGGAATAGCTCAGTTGGTAGAGCACGACCTTGCCAAGGTCGGGGTCGCGAGTTCGAGTCTCGTTTCCCGCTCCAAATTCTTCTTCATCTCTAAAATATCCACAGCGAAAAGCATCGCTGGGGACGTTTTCTGTTTTCTCTGAAATACTCTTGTGAACAGAGTTATCCACAGAAACTGCGCTTAACCGAAACAGGGTTAAAACTTAGCAGGGTGAATAATATCTTCATAAGATACTGTATTTACTTAATAAAATTTGATTTCAAAATGTTATTGAGATCACTTGAACTCTTCTCCAGCCCTGATGGCGCTTGAGTTTGTAATTTTATTCACAGGCTGTGAATAGTTCAGGCATCCCGCGGAAGCCCTTTTTCAATCACCCTCACCAGACGCTGTTTCTTCGGTAGCTGCACCTCGACCACGCAGGCATTACGTTTCTCAACTTGCTGCGCAATCGCCCATTCTATGTGTTCATCAAGAAGTGGGTGCTCACCTCTACGGCTTTCAAGCGCCCGAATATTCGCTTCATCCCACGGGGCATTCCCCAGCGCGACGGCCACATTTCGCAGCCAGCGCAGATGGCCGATACGGCGGATGGCCGAACCCTCCGTCACTTTCAGGAACCAGGCTTCGGTCCAGGCGAACAGTTCAGCGAGCGGCGGGGCATGGAGCGCCTTGCGCGGGCTGAAATCCTCTTCGTCGGTGAGCTGTGAATAGCGGTTCCACGGGCAGATGAGCTGGCAATCGTCGCAGCCGTAGATGCGGTTGCCGATAAGCGGTCGGAACTCCTCTGGAATGGCGCCTTCCAGTTCGATCGTGAGGTAGGAGATACAGCGGCGCGCATCAACGGTGTAAGGCTCAACGATGGCGCCGGTGGGGCAGATGGTCATACAGGCCACGCAGCGGCCACAGCCTTCCTCTACCGGGCCGTCTACCGGCAGCGGTAAATCAATCAGCAGTTCACCGAGGAAGAAGAACGATCCGGCGTCGCGGCTAAGAATAAGTGAGTGCTTACCTGTCCAGCCAAGCCCGGCTTTTTCGGCGATCGGACGCTCAAGAATAGGCGCGGAATCGACAAAGGGTCTAAAATTCAGCGAAACACAGTGCTGCTGAATAGTTTCCCCGAGTTTTTTTAAACGGTTACGCAGAAGCTTATGGTAATCACGACCGAGGGCGTACCGGCTAACGTAACCCAGCGAGGGGTCTTTGAGCGTGCGCGCAAAGGCCGCGTTGGCGGGCAGGTAGTTCATGCGCACGCTGATGACGCGTAATGTGCCCGGCAAAAGCTCGTGTGGACGGGCGCGCATCATGCCATGACGTGCCATCCACTCCATTTCGCCGTGGTATTGTTTGTCCAGCCAGGCCTGCAGTTTGGGCTCGCTGGCGGAGAGGTCGGTATCGGTAATGCCTACCTTCTGGAAGCCAAGCTCAGCACCCCACTGTTTGATTTTTTGCGCTAATTCATTGAGATCGAGGGGCTGTGACATGACGGACCATACGGTGAAGAAAAACCCCGCAAGTATACCACATTCCATCTGGCATGCGGATGACCTCCGGCGCGCCGAAAAAGAGGCTGCAGACAGCCTCGGGATTACCCTGTATGAACTGATGCTCCGCGCGGGTGAGGCAGCGTTTGACGTTGCCCGTAGCGCCTGGCCGCAGGCCGCCCACTGGCTGATTCTGTGCGGGCACGGCAACAACGGCGGTGACGGCTACGTCGTCGCCCGTCTCGCGGTGGCTGCGGGTATCCGCGTGACCTTGCTGGCTCTCGAAAGTGATAAACCGCTGCCGGAAGAGGCCAGCGCGGCGCGGGAGGCATGGCTGAACGCCGGCGGTGTGATTCATGCGCCTGATATCGTCTGGCCAGAGGATGTTGATCTGATTGTTGACGGGCTGCTGGGCACCGGGCTGCGCAGCGCGCCGCGCGAAAACGTTGCCGCACTCATTGAACACGCTAACAGACATTCCGCGCCGGTAGTCGCCCTGGATATTCCCTCTGGCCTGATTGCACAAACGGGTGCGACGCCGGGGGCGGTGATTCAGGCGGCACATACGGTAACCTTTATCGCCCTGAAGCCAGGATTACTGACCGGCAAAGCGCGGGATGTCGTTGGCGTGTTGCACCACAGTGCGCTGAGGCTGGAGAGCTGGCTGGCCGGGCAGGAAACGCACCTCATGCGTTATGATGCGTCGCAGCTTGCAGCGTGGCTCCCGCCGCGACGACCAACGTCACATAAGGGCGATCACGGCAGGCTGGTGATTGTGGGCGGTGACCACGGTACGGCGGGTGCGATTCGCATGACTGGTGAAGCGGCTCTGCGCAGCGGCGCCGGATTAGTGCGAGTGCTCACTCGCATTGAGAATATTGCGCCGATCGTCACGGCCCGACCGGAGCTGATGGTCCATGAGCTTACGCTCCAGACGCTGGAGCAAAGCCTCGAATGGGCGGACGTGGTGGTGATCGGTCCCGGGCTTGGGCAGCAGGCGTGGGGTAAACAGGCCCTGCAAAAGGTCGAGAATTTTCGCAAACCGATGCTGTGGGATGCCGACGCGCTTAACCTTCTGGCAATAAACCCGGATAAGCGTCACAATCGCATTCTGACGCCACACCCCGGCGAAGCCGCGCGGCTGCTTAACTGCAGCGTGGCAGAAATTGAAAGCGATCGCTTACTTTCTGCTCAGCGTCTGGTAAAACGTTACGGAGGTGTTGCCGTTTTAAAAGGGGCGGGAACCGTTGTCGCCTGTGACGAGACGCAGGGCGTTATTGATGCCGGAAATGCGGGCATGGCGAGCGGCGGCATGGGCGATGTGCTTTCCGGTATTATTGGCGCATTGCTTGGACAGAAACTTCCCCTTTATGATGCAGCCTGTGCGGGCTGCGTGGCCCACGGCGTTGCGGCAGATAAACTGGCTGCGCGTTACGGTACGCGCGGTATGCTGGCCACCGATCTCTTTTGCACGCTGCGGCGTGTAGTTAACCCGGATGTGATTGACGTAGAAAATGACTAATCGAGCGATTCCTTTACCTGATGAACAAGCCACTTTAGATCTCGGCAAGCGCGTGGCGCAGGCCTGTCAGGGGGCAACCGTCATTTATCTGTATGGTGATTTAGGGGCGGGTAAAACCACCTTCAGCCGGGGTTTTTTGCAGGCGTTAGGGCATAACGGGAATGTGAAAAGCCCAACCTACACGCTGGTAGAACCGTACACCCTTGAAAATCTCATGGTGTACCACTTCGATTTATACCGCCTTGCGGATCCTGAGGAGCTGGAATTTATGGGGATCCGTGATTATTTTGCCAACGACGCCATTTGCCTGGTGGAGTGGCCGCAACAAGGTGCGGGTGTGCTGCCTGACCCGGATGTCGAAATTCACTTAGATTACCAGGCTCAAGGGCGTGAGGCACGCATCAGTGCTGTTTCCTCATCAGGCAGTTCCTTACTGGCGCGTCTGGCCGGTTAAGCGTAGGGATGACGGGATGATAAATCGCGTTAAAGGTTGGTTGTTGGCTGCCACCGTGCTGCTGTGCGCGCAGGCCGGGGCGGCAAATCTTTCAGATATTCAGGTATCGAACGGCGAAAGCCAGGCCCGGATCACGTTCAGCTTTATGGGCGATCCTGAG
The DNA here is from genome assembly GCF_000612205.1 of Enterobacter sp. 5-4. Classification (NCBI taxonomy): domain Bacteria; kingdom Pseudomonadati; phylum Pseudomonadota; class Gammaproteobacteria; order Enterobacterales; family Enterobacteriaceae; genus Enterobacter; species Enterobacter sp. 5-4. The sequence goes on from NZ_JFHW01000010.1 coordinate 35,848, forward strand.
TATGCGTTTTCACAGCCAGACAGCCACAGCGTGGCGCTGGATATCAAACAGACAGGCGTGATCCAGGGATTACCGCTGCAGTTCAGCGGCAACAACCTGGTGAAAAGTATCCGTTCGGGTACGCCGCAGGATAGCCAGTCGTTACGCCTGGTGGTCGATCTGACCGAAAAGGGCAAAACGAAGGCGGTGAAGCAGCAAAACGGGGCGAACTATACGGTGGTCTTTACCATCAATGCCGATGTCCCGCCACCGCCTCCACCGCCGCCTGTCGTTGCCAAACGCGTGGAAGAACCGGTGTATACGCCGCGTCCTGCTGAACCTGCGCGTAATCCATTTAAATCACAGAACGATCGCATCACTGCGGCAACCAGCAGCAATACGGTGACCCGTCCGGCGGTGAGTACGCGCCGTGCTGCGACCAGCGGTGACAAAGTGATTATCGCCATTGATGCAGGTCATGGTGGACAGGACCCGGGGGCGATTGGCCCGGGTGGGACGCAAGAGAAAAATGTCACCATCGCCATTGCCCGTAAGCTGCGTGCACTGCTCAACGACGACCCTACGTTCAAAGGCGTGTTGACCCGCGACGGGGATTACTTCATTTCGGTAATGGGGCGTTCGGACGTCGCGCGCAAGCAGAATGCGAATTTCCTGGTTTCCATCCACGCAGATGCTGCGCCTAACCGTAACGCGACCGGTGCCTCGGTATGGGTACTCTCGAACCGTCGCGCCAACAGCGAAATGGCCAACTGGCTGGAAGAGCATGAGAAGCAGTCTGAACTGCTAGGCGGCGCGGGCGATGTGCTGGCAAACAGCCAGTCAGACCCGTACCTGAGCCAGGCGGTGCTGGATTTACAATTCGGTCATTCTCAGCGCGTCGGGTATGATGTGGCCACTAACGTATTGAACCAGCTGCAAAGCATTGGTGTGCTGCATAAGCGTCGTCCTGAACATGCCAGCCTCGGCGTTCTGCGCTCGCCAGATATCCCATCCATCCTTGTAGAGACGGGCTTTATCAGTAACAACGGTGAAGAGCGTCTGCTGGGAAGCGACAGCTATCAGCAGCAAATTGCCGAAGCGATTTATAACGGTCTGCGTAAATACTTTGATGCCCATCCGCTGCAGTCTGCGCCACAGAGCGGCGCTGCCCAGACGGCCAGCGCAGCGCTACCGGGTGAGATGACCGCGACCAACTAAGGAGAATTCATGCCGATTCAGGTTCTGCCGCCGCAGCTTGCGAACCAAATCGCCGCCGGTGAGGTGGTGGAACGTCCCGCGTCGGTCGTGAAGGAGCTGGTGGAAAACAGCCTCGATGCGGGCGCGACCCGCATCGATATTGATATCGAGCGCGGCGGCGCGAAGCTTATCCGCATTCGCGACAACGGCTGCGGCATTAAAAAAGAGGAGCTGGCGCTGGCGCTGGCCCGTCACGCCACCAGTAAAATTGCTTCTCTGGATGACCTGGAAGCGATTATTAGCCTCGGCTTTCGCGGTGAAGCGCTGGCCAGTATCAGCTCGGTTTCGCGCTTAACGCTGACCTCCCGTACCGCCGAACAGCAGGAAGCCTGGCAGGCTTACGCCGAAGGGCGCGATATGGATGTGACGGTCAAACCCGCGGCGCACCCTGTCGGCACGACGCTTGAAGTATTAGATCTCTTCTACAACACCCCCGCCCGACGCAAGTTCATGCGTACCGAGAAGACCGAATTCGGACACATCGACGAGATCATCCGCCGCATCGCGCTGGCGCGTTTCGATGTCACCATCAACCTCAGCCACAACGGCAAGGTGATGCGTCAGTATCGCGCGGTGGCAGAAGGTGGACAGAAAGAGCGTCGGCTGGGCGCCATTTGCGGGACCCCGTTTCTGGAACAGGCGCTGGCCATTGAGTGGCAGCACGGCGATCTGGCGCTGCGCGGCTGGGTAGCCGATCCGAACGCGAGCAGCGCTGCGTTTGCGGAGATCCAGTATTGCTACGTCAACGGCCGCATGATGCGCGACCGTCTCATCAATCACGCCATTCGCCAGGCCTGCGAAGACAAGCTCGGGGCCGATCAGCAGCCTGCTTTCGTGCTTTATCTGGAAATCGACCCGCATCAGGTGGATGTGAACGTCCATCCTGCCAAGCATGAAGTGCGGTTCCACCAGTCGCGACTGGTGCATGATTTTATCTATCAGGGCGTGCTGAGCGTGCTGCAGCAGCAGGGTGAAACGCCGTTGCCGCTGGAACACGCAGAACCTGCGCCACGCCCAATTCCTGAAAACCGTGTCGCTGCAGGCCGCAACCATTTTGCGGAGCCCGCCGTTGCGCGTGAACCGGAAGCGCCGCGCTTTTCCTCCGCAGGGGCCGCACCGCGTCCAACGGGTGCCAACTACCCGAATGCCCAGCCTGGCTATCAAAAGCAGCAGGGCGCGTTGTACCGCAAACTGCTGGAGACGCCAGTCGTAGAGCGTAAAGAACCTATTCCGGCACCTCAGCCTTCTCTGGACGGCCATAGCCAGAGTTTTGGCCGGGTGCTGACGATTATCGCGCCGGATATGGCTCTGCTGGAACGTGACGGCAAATTGATGCTTCTGGCACTGCCGGTTGCCGAACGCTGGCTTAAACAGGTGCAGCTCACGCCGGGCGAAAATGCCGCCTGTGCGCAGCCGCTGTTAATTCCGGTTCGCCTGAAAATATCCCCTGATGAAACAAGGATATTGCAGCGTGCCGAAGCACAGCTGGCGCAAATGGGTATTGAAATTGTGCTCGAACCACAACATGTGACAATTCGTGCAGTGCCTTTACCCTTACGCCAACAAAATTTACAAAACTTGATTCCTGAACTGATAGGCTACCTGGCGCAGCAAACATCGTTTGATGCCGCTAACACCGCGCAGTGGATCGCCCGCCATCTGGCCAGCGAACACGCGCCGTGGAGCATGGCACAGGCCATCAGCGTGCTGGCGGAGGTGGAACGCCTCTGTCCGCATCTGGTGAAAGCGCCGCCGGGTGGGTTATTACAACCTGTTGATTTAAAAACGGCGATGAACGCCCTGAAACATGATTGACGTAAGTAAGGCGAGCCTGCCTAAGGCAATTTTTTTAATGGGCCCAACGGCCTCCGGCAAAACGGCGCTCGCCATTGAGTTGCGTAAAGTTTTGCCGGTAGAGTTGATTAGCGTCGACTCCGCCCTCATCTACCGAGGGATGGACATCGGCACGGCGAAGCCTGACGCAGAAGAACTGCGCGCGGCACCGCACCGTTTGCTGGATATCCTCGACCCGGCTCAGGCTTACTCCGCAGCGGATTTTCGCCGGGATGCCTTAGCCGAGATGGCCCAGATAACGGCGGCGGGGCGTATACCGCTGTTGGTTGGCGGAACCATGCTCTACTTCAAGGCGCTGCTGGAGGGGTTATCACCTCTGCCATCCGCGGACCCGGAAGTAAGAGCGAAAATTGAGCAGCAGGCGGCAGAGCAGGGGTGGGACGTTTTGCATCAGCAACTGGCGGAGATTGACCCGGTTGCCGCAGCGCGGATCCATCCAAATGATCCGCAAAGGCTTTCCCGGGCACTGGAAGTTTTTTTCATTTCGGGTAAAACTTTAACGGAACTGACGCAAACGTCAGGAGACGCTCTGCCGTATCAGGTGCATCAGTTCGCCATCGCCCCGGCGAGCCGTGAACTGCTCCATCAGCGAATTGAGCAGCGTTTTCATCAGATGTTAGCTTCAGATTTTGAAGCAGAAGTGCGGGCGCTATTTGCCCGTGGAGATTTGCATACGGACATGCCTTCCATTCGTTGTGTGGGATACCGCCAGATGTGGTCGTACCTTGAAGGTGAGATTTCATACGATGAAATGGTTTATCGAGGTGTTTGCGCCACGAGACAGTTAGCGAAGCGCCAGATCACCTGGTTGCGCGGTTGGGAAGGGGTTCACTGGTTAGACAGTGAAAAACCACAACAGGCGTTAAGCGACGTGATTGAGGTTGTTGGTGATATCGCTCACTGAATGTGTACAATTGAGGCGTATCGTGCGCAATTTTTCAGAATCGCAAGGTTCTAAGTACAAAACAAGCATATAAGGAAAAGATAGAATGGCTAAGGGGCAATCTTTACAAGATCCGTTCCTGAACGCATTGCGTCGGGAACGTGTTCCAGTTTCTATTTATTTGGTGAATGGTATTAAGCTGCAAGGTCAGATTGAGTCTTTCGATCAGTTCGTGATTCTGTTGAAAAACACGGTCAGTCAGATGGTCTATAAGCACGCTATTTCTACTGTTGTTCCGTCCCGTCCGGTATCTCATCACAGCAATAACGCTGGCGGCGGCACAGGTAGTAACTACCATCATGGCAGCAACGCGCAGGGTTCTTCAACGCCAGCGCAGGACAGCGACGAGACCGAATAAGGTTTCGCACTGTTATCCACACGGGGAGCCAGGGATCCTGCGTTCCCCGCTGATCTTTTTAGAGAGGTTTACGCTTGTTTGACCGTTATGATGCCGGTGAGCAGGCGGTGCTGGTACACATCTATTTTTCGCAAGACAAAGATATGGAAGACCTCCAGGAGTTTGAATCTCTGGTCTCTTCCGCCGGTGTCGAAGCAATGCAGGTGATTACCGGTAGCCGTAAAGCGCCGCACCCAAAGTATTTTGTTGGTGAAGGTAAAGCAGTCGAAATTGCGGATGCCGTAAAAGCAACCGGCGCGTCAGTCGTGTTGTTTGATCATGCGCTGTCTCCAGCCCAGGAGCGCAACCTGGAAGCTCTCTGCGAATGCCGTGTTATCGATCGCACGGGATTGATTTTAGACATTTTTGCTCAGCGTGCACGTACCCACGAAGGGAAACTGCAGGTTGAGCTGGCGCAGCTGCGTCATCTGGCAACGCGTCTGGTGCGTGGCTGGACCCACCTTGAAAGACAAAAAGGCGGGATTGGTTTGCGCGGCCCGGGTGAAACCCAGCTCGAAACCGACCGTCGTTTGCTGCGTGGCCGAATTACCCAGATCCTCTCACGTCTGGAAAGGGTCGAGAAACAGCGTGAGCAGGGGCGTCGGGCACGAACCAAAGCCGACATCCCGACGGTGTCGCTGGTGGGGTATACCAACGCCGGTAAATCCACCCTGTTTAACCAGATAACCGAGGCCCAGGTTTATGCCGCAGACCAGCTGTTTGCGACCCTGGACCCGACGCTGCGCCGTATTGACGTTGCAGACGTCGGTGAAACGGTGCTGGCGGATACCGTAGGGTTTATCCGTCACCTGCCGCATGACCTGGTGGCGGCGTTCAAGGCCACCCTGCAGGAGACGCGACAGGCGACCCTGCTGCTGCACGTGATTGATGCGGCAGACGTGCGCGTGCAGGAGAACATCGACGCGGTGAACGTGGTGCTCGAAGAGATCGACGCCCACGAAATCCCAACGCTGTTGGTGATGAACAAGATCGATATGCTGGACGATTTCGAACCGCGTATCGACAGAGATGAAGAGAACAAACCGATTCGGGTCTGGCTTTCTGCCCAGACCGGTCTTGGTGTGCCACTGCTTTTCCAGGCTTTGACAGAACGTCTTTCCGGTGAGGTAGCTCAGCACACGCTGCGACTGCCGCCACAGGAAGGCAGGCTGCGCAGCCGGTTTTATCAGCTTCAGGCGATAGAAAAAGAGTGGATGGAGGATGACGGCAGCGTGGGGATGCAGGTGCGTATGCCGATCGTTGACTGGCGTCGCCTCTGTAAACAAGAACCTGCGCTGGTCGACTATATCGTCTGATCAGAAAGGGGATGCCTGAATAATTCGCCCTTGCATAACAAATATGGAGCATATACATGGCGTGGAATCAGCCCGGTAATAACGGACAGGACCGCGACCCGTGGGGAAGCAGCAATAATCAAGGCGGCAACTCTGGGGGAAATGGCAACAAAGGTGGTCGCGAGCAGGGGCCGCCGGATCTGGATGATATCTTCCGCAAGCTGAGCAAGAAGCTTGGTGGTCTTGGCGGAGGTAAAGGTTCTGGCTCAGGTGGAAATTCCACCCAGGGGCCGCGCCCGCAAATGGGTGGCCGCGTAGTCGGTATTGTTGCCGCTGCAGTGGTAATCATCTGGGCTGCTACCGGGTTCTACACTATTAAAGAAGCGGAACGCGGTGTCGTTACGCGTTTTGGCAAGTTCAGCCATCTGGTTGAGCCGGGCCTGAACTGGAAACCGACCTTCATTGACGACGTGACCGCGGTCAACGTGGAATCGGTCCGTGAACTGGCAGCGTCTGGTGTGATGCTGACGTCTGATGAAAACGTGGTGCGCGTTGAGATGAACGTGCAGTACCGCGTGACCGATCCTGAGCGTTATCTGTTTAGCGTGACCAGCGCTGATGACAGTCTGCGCCAGGCGACCGACAGCGCCCTGCGCGGGGTGATCGGTAAATACACCATGGACCGTATCCTGACCGAAGGTCGTACCGTTATCCGTAGCGATACCCAGCGTGAGCTGGAAGAGACCATTCGTCCATACAACATGGGGATTACCCTGCTGGACGTCAACTTCCAGGCCGCTCGTCCGCCGGAAGAGGTGAAAGCGGCCTTTGACGATGCGATTGCTGCACGTGAAAACGAACAGCAGTACATCCGTGAAGCAGAAGCCTACACCAACGAAGTTCAGCCACGTGCTAACGGTCAGGCGCAGCGTATTCTGGAAGAAGCGCGTGCGTATAAGACGCAGACCATCCTGGAAGCACAGGGTGAGGTCGCTCGCTTCGCGAAGATCCTGCCGGAATATAAAGCGGCGCCGGAAATTACCCGTGAGCGTCTCTATATTGAGACCATGGAAAAAGTGCTGAGCCACACCCGCAAAGTGTTGGTTAACGACAGTAAAGGCGGAAACCTGATGGTGCTGCCGCTGGATCAGATGCTGAAAGGCGGTTCTGCACCGGCAGCAAAAGACAACAGCGGTGCGAACAACCTGCTGCGTCTGCCACCTGCGTCATCCGGTAGCACAAGCGCAACAACCACGTCTTCTTCGAGCGATGGTGACATTATGGACCAACGCCGTGCTAACGCGCAGCGTAACGACTACCAGCGTCAGGGGGAATAAGGATGCGTAAGTCAGTTATTGCGATCATCGTCATCGTACTGGTCGTGCTTTATACCTCGATCTTTGTGGTGAAAGAGGGCGAGCGTGGGATCAAGTTCCAGTTCAGCAGCGTCGTGCGTGATGGCGACAAACGCCCGGTGATCTACGAACCGGGTCTGCACTTCAAGGTGCCGTTCATTCAGTCAGTGAAAACGCTTGATGCGCGTATCCAGACTATGGATAACCAGGCCGACCGTTTCGTGACTAAAGAGAAGAAAGACCTGATCGTTGATTCCTATATCAAATGGCGCATCAGCGATTTCAGCCGTTACTTCCTGGCAACGGGCGGCGGTGACGTTTCTCAGGCAGAAGTGCTGCTGAAACGTAAGTTCTCTGACCGTCTGCGTTCTGAGATTGGTCGTCTGGATGTGAAAGACATCGTGACCGACTCCCGTGGCCGTCTGACCCTGGAAGTTCGCGATGCGCTGAACTCTGGCACAGCGGGCACTGAAGATGAAGTTTCAACGCCGGCAGCAGATGATGCGATTGCCAAAGCGGCTGAGCGCGTTCAGGCTGAAACCAACGGTAAAGTGCCGGTGATCAACCCGAACAGTATGGCTGCGCTGGGTATTGAAGTGGTAGACGTGCGTATCAAGCAGATCAACCTGCCGGTGGAAGTGTCCGAGGCGATTTACAACCGTATGCGCGCCGAGCGTGAAGCGGTCGCCCGTCGTCACCGTTCACAGGGCCAGGAAGAGGCGGAGAAGCTGCGTGCTGCTGCGGACTACGAAGTGGCCAAAACGCTGGCGGAATCTGAGCGTCAGGGCCGTATCCTGCGTGGTGAAGGTGATGCCGAGGCGGCGAAGCTGTTTGCCGATGCCTTCAGTCAGGATCCTGACTTCTATGCCTTTATCCGTAGCCTGCGTGCTTACGAGAATAGCTTCCAGAGCAACCAGGATGTGATGGTGCTCAGCCCGGACAGCGATTTCTTCCGTTATATGAAGACGCCGACTAACGCAACGCGATAAACTCAGGCTCGTTTGAGTATTCAAACCACCGCTCCCCACGGAGCGGTGGTTTTCTTTTATAAGGAACAAAAATGAATTCAACGATCTGGCTCGCGCTGGCCCTGGTCCTGGTGCTGGAAGGTCTGGGACCGATGCTCTATCCACGCGCCTGGCGTCGAATGATCGCCACCATGAGCCAACTGCCGGATAATATTTTACGTCGTTTTGGCGGCGGTCTTGTGGTTGCGGGCATCGTGATCTACTACATGTTGAGGAAAACGATTGGCTGATCAAAAAGTGGTCGGATTTGGGATATTCTGAGGTCAAAAAGTGCTGTATATCTGAAAAAGCGATGGTAGAATCCATTTTTAAGCAAACGGTGATTTTGAAAAAAATGGGTAACAACGTCGTCGTACTGGGCACCCAATGGGGTGACGAAGGTAAAGGGAAGATTGTTGATCTTCTGACTGAACGGGCTAAATATGTTGTGCGCTACCAGGGCGGTCACAACGCAGGCCATACTCTCGTAATCAACGGTGAAAAAACCGTCCTCCATCTTATTCCATCAGGCATTCTTCGCGAAAACGTCACCAGCATCATCGGTAACGGCGTTGTGCTGTCTCCAGCGGCGCTGATGAAAGAGATGAAAGGTCTGGAAGACCGTGGTATCCCGGTTCGCGAGCGTCTGCTGCTCTCCGAAGCCTGCCCGCTGATCCTGGACTATCACGTGGCGCTGGACGTTGCGCGTGAAAAAGCCCGCGGCGCGAAAGCGATCGGCACCACCGGTCGTGGTATCGGCCCGGCTTACGAGGATAAAGTTGCACGTCGCGGTCTGCGCGTGGGTGACCTCTTCGACAAAGCAACCTTCGCTGAAAAACTGAAAGAAGTGATGGAATATCACAACTTCCAGCTGGTGAACTTCTACAAAGCTGACGCTGTTGACTACCAGAAAGTGCTGGATGACGTCATGGCGATTGCAGACATTCTGACCGGTATGGTTGTTGATGTGTCCGATCTGCTGGACCAGGCGCGCAAGCGTGGCGATTTCGTCATGTTCGAAGGTGCGCAGGGTACGCTGCTGGACATCGACCACGGTACCTATCCGTACGTAACCTCTTCCAACACCACCGCGGGTGGCGTGGCGACCGGCTCTGGCCTGGGTCCACGTTATGTGGATTACGTTCTGGGCATCATCAAAGCGTACTCCACTCGCGTGGGTGCAGGTCCATTCCCGACCGAACTGTTTGATGAAACCGGCGAGTTCCTGTGCAAGCAGGGTAACGAGTTTGGCGCGACCACCGGTCGTCGTCGTCGTACCGGCTGGCTGGATGCGGTTGCCGTGCGTCGTGCAGTGCAGATCAACTCCCTGTCTGGCTTCTGCCTGACCAAGCTGGACGTACTGGACGGCCTGAAAGAAGTGAAAATCTGCATAGGCTACCGTATGCCTGATGGCCGCGAAGTGACCACCACGCCGCTGGCTGCTGACGACTGGGAAGGCATTGAGCCAATCTACGAAACCATGCCGGGCTGGTCTGAGACCACTTTCGGTGTGAAAGAGCGTAGCGGCCTGCCGCAGGCGGCGCTGGATTACATCAAGCGTATTGAAGAACTGACCGAAGTGCCGATCGATATTATTTCTACCGGCCCGGATCGTACTGAAACGATGATCCTGCGCGACCCGTTCGACGCATAATCTTCGTGACTGCTGGCCTGCGGGGAGACCCGTAGGCCGGATAAGCGTAGCGCCATCCGGCGACCGCTCCTGGATCTCCGCTTTTTCGCCCCGTCTGTCAAATAAATTAGCCGCTAACTATCTGGCTGGTTTATCATCATTAATGAATATCTCTGCGGTTTGTCCGCGATTTCCCTTTTTCCTGAGGTTGATGTGCAGTTAACAAGTTTCACCGATTACGGCTTACGCGCGCTGATCTACATGGCGTCGTTACCCGATGGGAAAATGACCAGTATCTCTGAAGTCACAGAGGTCTACGGCGTATCCCGTAATCATATGGTCAAAATAATCAATCAACTTAGTCGTGCCGGATACGTTGCTGCCGTCCGCGGGAAGAATGGTGGGATCCGTCTCGGTAAACCGGCACAGAGTATTCGTGTTGGCGATGTGGTACGTGAACTGGAGCCGCTGTCTCTGGTGAACTGCAGCAGCGAGTTCTGCCACATCACGCCCGCCTGCCGCCTGAAAAAGGCGCTTTCTAAGGCCGTGCAAAGTTTTCTCAAGGAGCTGGATAACTACACGCTGGCCGATTTGGTTGAAGAGAATCAACCGCTTTATAAATTATTGCTGGTGGAATGAAGAAAATTTCCACCGGAGCTGACAACGGAGGAACCGACATGTCACACGATCCTTTCCAGGAACGCGAAGCCGAAAAATACGCGAATCCTATCCCCAGCCGCGAGTTCATCATTGAACACTTAACAAAACGCGAAAAACCCGCCAATCGTGAAGAACTTGCTGTTGAATTAAACATTGAAGGTGAAGAGCAAATTGAAGCCCTTCGCCGCCGCCTGCGCGCGATGGAGCGTGACGGGCAGCTGGTCTTTACCCGCCGCCAGTGCTACGCGCTGCCAGAACGCCTCGATCTGCTGAAAGGGACCGTCATTGGTCACCGCGATGGCTTCGGCTTCCTGCGGGTGGAAGGCCGTAAAGACGATCTGTATCTCTCATCTGAACAGATGAAAATGTGCATCCACGGCGACCAAATTCTGGCGCAGCCGCTGGGCGCTGACCGTAAAGGTCGCCGAGAAGCGCGCGTCGTGCGCGTCCTGGTGCCAAAAACCAGCCAGATTGTTGGTCGCTACTTTACCGACGCGGGCGTGGGCTTCGTGGTGCCGGACGACAGCCGTCTGAGCTTCGACATTCTGATCCCACCTGAAGAGGTGATGGGCGCCCGCATGGGCTTTGTGGTGGTGGTGGAACTCACCCAGCGCCCAACCCGTCGCACCAAAGCGGTAGGTAAAATCGTCGAAGTGCTGGGCGATAATATGGGCACCGGCATGGCCGTTGATATGGCGCTGCGCACCCACGAAATTCCATACATCTGGCCGAAAGCGGTTGAAGAGCAGATCGAAAGCCTGCGCGAAGAAGTGCCGGAAGAATCCAAAGTGGGCCGCGTGGATCTCCGCTCCCTGCCGCTGGTTACGATCGACGGTGAAGACGCCCGTGACTTCGATGACGCCGTCTACTGCGAGAAAAAACGCGGTGGCGGCTGGCGTCTGTGGGTAGCGATTGCAGACGTAAGCTACTATGTTCGTCCGCATACCCCGCTGGATAACGAAGCGCGCAGCCGTGGTACCTCGGTCTACTTCCCGTCGCAGGTTGTACCGATGCTGCCGGAAGTGCTGTCTAACGGCCTGTGTTCCCTGAACCCGCAGGTTGACCGCCTCTGTATGGTTTGCGAGATGACCATCTCCAACAAAGGGCGCTTAACTGGCTATAAATTCTACGAAGCGGTGATGAGCTCGCACGCGCGTCTGACCTACACCAAGGTCTGGCATATGCTGCAGGGCGACCAGGATCTGCGCGAACAGTACGCGCCGCTGGTCAAACACATCGAAGAGCTGCATAACCTCTACAAAACGCTGGATCAGGCGCGCGAAGAGCGCGGCGGGATCTCCTTTGAGAGCGAAGAGGCGAAATTTATCTTCAACGCCGAGCGCCGCATTGAGCGCATCGAGCAGACTCAGCGTAACGATGCGCACAAGCTGATTGAAGAGTGTATGATCCTGGCGAACATCTCGGCGGCACGCTTCGTTGAGAAAGCCAAAGAGCCTGCGCTGTTTCGTATTCACGATAAACCGTCGACGGAAGCCATCACCGCGTTCCGCTCCGTGCTGGCCGAGCTCGGTCTGGAGCTGCCGGGCGGCAATAAGCCAGAGCCGCGCGATTACGCCGAGCTGCTGGAATCCATTAGCGATCGTCCTGATGCAGAAATGCTACAGACAATGCTGCTGCGCTCGATGAAGCAGGCGATTTACGATCCGGAAAACCGCGGTCACTTCGGCCTGGCGCTGCAGTCTTACGCCCACTTTACGTCGCCGATCCGTCGTTACCCTGACCTTTCGCTGCACCGTGCGATCAAGTATCTGCTGGCGCAGGAGCAGGGCCATAAAGGGAACACCACTGAAACCGGTGGCTACCACTATTCGATGGAAGAGATGCTGCAGCTGGGTCAGCACTGCTCCATGACCGAACGCCGTGCCGATGAGGCCACCCGCGACGTGGCGGACTGGCTGAAATGTGACTTTATGCTGGACCAGGTCGGTAACGTCTTCAAAGGCGTGATTGCCAGCGTGACCGGCTTTGGCTTCTTCGTTCGTCTGGACGAGCTGTTTATCGACGGTCTGGTGCACGTCTCCAGCCTGGATAACGACTACTACCGCTTCGACCAGGTCGGTCAGCGTCTGATCGGCGAATCTGGCGGCCAGACCTATCGTCTGGGCGACCGTGTGGAAGTGAAGGTTGAGGCCGTGAATATGGACGACCGTAAAATCGACTTCAGCCTGATCTCCAGCGAGCGCGCGCCGCGTAACGTCGGTAAAACCGAGCGCGAAAGAGCGAAAAAAGGCGGAAACGGCAAAACGAGCGGCAAGCGCCGTCAGGCCGGTAAGAAGGTGAACTTCGAGCCGGACAGCGCGTTCCGCGGTGAGAAGAAGCAGAAGCCGAAGGCGGCGAAGAAAGAAGCCCGTGCCGCGAAGAAACCTTCCGCGAAGACACAGAAAATAGCGGCCGCCACCAAAGCGAAGCGCGCGGCTAAGAAAAAGCAGGCGGAGTAAATTCTCCCCTCACCCTGACCCTCTCCCCAACCGGGAGAGGGGAAATACTTATTACGAGAACCATCAATGAGTGAAATGATTTACGGCATCCACGCGGTGCAGGCCCTTCTCGAGCGCGCACCGGAGCGTTTTCAGGAAGTGTTTATTCTGAAAGGGCGTGAAGACAAACGTCTGATGCCGCTGATCCACGCCCTGGAAGCGCAGGGCGTGGTGATCCAGCTGGCTAACCGCCAGTTCCTGGATGAGAAAAGTGAAGGCGCGGTTCACCAGGGGATCATTGCCCGCGTGAAGCCGGGCCGTCAGTATCAGGAAAACGATCTGCCGGATCTGATCGCTGAGCTCGAGAATCCGTTCTTCCTGATCCTCGATGGCGTTACCGATCCGCACAACCTCGGCGCGTGTCTGCGTAGTGCGGATGCGGCGGGCGTGCATGCGGTGATCGTGCCGAAAGATCGCTCCGCGCAGCTGAACGCGACGGCGAAGAAAGTGGCCTGCGGCGCGGCGGAAAACGTTCCGCTGATCCGCGTGACCAACCTGGCGCGCACCATGCGTATGCTGCAGGAAGAGAACATCTGGATCGTCGGCACGGCCGGTGAAGCGGATCATACCCTGTATCAGAGCAAAATGACCGGCCGTCTGGCGCTGGTGATGGGGGCGGAAGGTGAAGGTATGCGTCGCCTGACGCGCGAGCACTGCGACGAGCTGATCAGCATCCCGATGGCGGGCAGCGTGTCCTCCCTGAACGTGTCTGTTGCGACGGGCATCTGCCTGTTTGAAGCGGTGCGTCAGCGCGGGTAGCCTGTTATGCCGGGTGGCGGCTTCGCCTTACCCGGCCTACAAAGGCACGGTACCGTAGGCCCGGTAAGCGTAGCGCCACCGGGCATTAACCTCATTCCTCCAGTGACCGCAAATGGTCATCCTTCCTCAGCGTCATCAGCGCGAAAATACTCACTACTGCCGTCGCCATCACGTAGTACGCCGGAATATCCAGATTGCCCGTCTGCTTAATCAGCCCGGTTATGATTAACCCTGCGCATCCCGAGAAAATCGCGTTCGATAACGAATAGGCCAGCCCCAGGCCCGTATAGCGCACGCGCGTCGGGAACATCTCAGAGAGCATCGCCGGGCCCGGCCCCGCCAACATCCCCACCAGACCGCCCGCAATCAATACCACTATCGCTTTCACCGCCAGCGTGCTGGACTCCGCCTGCAGAAGTTTCAGCAGCGGCAGGGCGAGGATCAGCAGCAGCGCGGTGGCGATAATCATCACCGTGCGACGCCCGATCCGATCGCTCAGGATCCCCGACGGAATGATCGTCAGCGCAAACCCAACGTTCGAAATCACTGCGATCAACAGCGCCTGATTAAACCCGGTGTGCAGCGCCGACTGCAGATAGGTCGGCATAATGACCAGGTAGGTGTACCCCGCCGCAGACCAGACCATCACGCGGCCAATCCCCATCACGATGGCCCGGAGCGTGGCGGCAATGTCCGCCTGAGCGACGGCCGGTTTGTCCTGCTGCTGCACAAAGCTGGGTGTCTCCTCCATGCTGACGCGAAGCCACAGCGCAACAGCGCCCATGGGCAGCGCCAGGAAGAAAGGAATGCGCCAGCCCCAGTCGTGCAGGGCTTCAGGCGTGAGAAGGGCGGAGAGCAGCGCCACGATGCCGGCGCCCGCTAACAGCCCCAGCGCCACGGTAAAGGACTGCCAGGCACCATAGAGCCCGCGCTTGCCTCGCGGGGCGAACTCCGTCATCAGCGAGACTGCACCGCCGTACTCGCCGCCCGCGAACAGCCCCTGCAGGATCCGAAGCAGCGTAACGATCAGCGGTGCGGCAATCCCGATGCTGGCGTAGACCGGCACAATGCCGATGGCGGCGGTGGCCAGCGTCATCAGCACCAGCACAATGATTAGCGTCGGCTTACGGCCAATCCGGTCGCCGATGCGGCCAAACACCACCGCCCCCAGCGGGCGGAAGAAGAAGGCGATGGCAAATGAGGCGTAGGTGAGGATCAGGCTGGTAAGCCCCGCTTCCCCTTCAAGCTGAAAGAAGTTCTTCGCAATGACGGTCGCCAGAAAACCGTAGACCGCAAACTCATACCACTCGATAAAGTTACCAATGGAGCCGGCAATTAATGCTCGCTTGTGCGCATCCGGTTGCATAACTTTCCTCACTGAAAGGGGGAGAGAATAAATTATTCAACAAAAGCGAAGTCATGAAATAGTTTATTCTTATGTTCTGTGAGCTATTTCACGAATGATATCTGCGGGATCGTGAACGTGTGACTCCCCTCCCATGCAGCGTGTGCGCGGTCTGTCCATACTTATCGTCATTGCCACTGAAGGAGGGAGACAGTATGCACTGGCAGACTCATACCGTTTTCAATCAACCTGCACCACTCTCTAACAGCAACCTTTTTCTCTCGGACTGCGCGCTGCGTGACGCAGTCTCGCGTGAGGGTGCCGAGTGGGATATCGAACTGCTCGCCAGCATCGGGCAGCAGTTAGGTACCGCAGAGTCGCTGGAGCTGGGCAGGCTGGCGAACGTGAATCCGCCGGAGTTGCTTCGCTATGACGCTACCGGAGAGCGGCTGGATGACGTTCGCTTTCACCCGGCATGGCACCTGCTGATGCAGGGGCTGTGTGCCAATCGGGTACATAACCTGGCATGGGAAGAGGAGGCGCGTAAGGGGGCGTTTGTCGCCCGGGCCGCACGCTTTGTGCTTCATGCTCAGGTTGAGGCAGGCACGCTTTGTCCCGTCACCATGACGTTTGCCGCGACACCGCTCCTGCAGCAGGCACTCCCTAAACTATTTCACGACTGGCTGACGCCGCTGCTCAGCGATCGCTACGATCCTCATCTGGCGCCTGGCGCGCAAAAACGCGGCCTGCTGATCGGTATGGGGATGACGGAAAAACAGGGCGGCTCGGACGTGCTGAGCAACACCACCAAAGCGGAAAAATGCAGCGACGGCAGCTACCGGCTGGTGGGCCATAAATGGTTTTTCTCCGTCCCGCAAAGCGATGCGCATCTGGTGCTGGCACAGGCGAAGGGCGGGTTGTCCTGCTTTTTTGTGCCGCGTTTTTTACCTGACGGACAGCGCAACGCCGTCCGGCTGGAGCGCCTTAAGGACAAGCTCGGGAACCGCTCCAACGCCAGCAGCGAGGTAGAGTTTCTTGATGCCTCCGGCTGGCTGCTGGGGGAAGAGGGCGAAGGGGTACGGCAGATCCTCAAAATGGGCGGCCTGACGCGCTTTGACTGCGCGCTGGGCAGCCACGGACTGATGCGTCGTGCGCTGTCCGTGGCGCTATACCACGCGCATCAGCGTCAGACCTTCGGCAAAAATCTTATCGATCAGCCGCTCATGCGTGAGGTGTTAAGTCGGATGGCGCTGGTGCTGGAGGGGCAAACGGCGCTGCTGTTTCGCCTGGCCCGGGCGTGGGATAAACGCGCGGATCCCCAGGAAGCGGCATGGGCGCGGCTGTTTACCCCGGCCGCGAAATTTAGCGTGTGCAAAGCGGGCATCCCGTTTGTGGCGGAAGCGATGGAGGTGCTGGGCGGAGTCGGGTACTGCGAGGAGAGCGAACTTCCCCGCCTGTATCGCGAGATGCCGGTGAACAGCATCTGGGAAGGGCCCGGCAATATCATGTGCCTGGACGTGCTGCGCGTGCTGGCGAAGCAGCCGGGTATTCACGATCTGCTTGCCGATGAGTTTGCACAGGTAAAAGGGCAGGACAGACACTTCGACCGCAGCTGGCGACAGCTTCAGCAAAAACTGCGTAAACCGCAGGAGGCGCAGGGGCGGGAAATTGCGCAGCAGCTTTTCCTGCTGGGGGCCGGAAGCGAAATGCTGCGGCACGCATCGCCCCCGGTGGCGCAGGCGTGGTGCCGCATGATGCTGGATACCCGTGGCGGTACGCTGATGAGCGAGCAGGTGCAAAATGACCTGCTGCTGCGTGCGACGGGCAGAGTCGGTTAGTCTTTTAGCTGGAACAGACTCACCAGTTGAGCCAGATGTGACCCCTTCTCGCGCAGCGTTTGAGCGGTTTGTTCGCTGCGTGAGATACGATCCGCATTAATATGCGACGCTTCGCCAATGTGGGTCATGGCGAGATTCACCTGGCCAATCCCTGCGGACTGCTCGCGTGAGGCATGGTTAATCTCGGTGACCAGCTGGCTGATGTTATCGATATGAATGATGATGTCATCCATCGCCAGGCGCGTCTGTTCAGACAGCGCATGGCCTTCGCTCACTTTCCTGAGCGTATCGCCAATCAGCTGTTCAATCTCCTTCACCGCGTTGGCGCTGCGTCCGGCCAGGGCGCGAACTTCCTGCGCAACCACCGCAAACCCTTTCCCATGCTCGCCCGCGCGGGCCGCTTCCACTGCCGCATTCAGCGCCAGGATATTGGTCTGGAAAGCGATGGACTCAATCACACGCGTGATGTCTTCGATGCGTTTTGACGCCTCGCGAATGTCGTCCATGGTCGACACGGCGTGGGTGACCGTCTCACCGCCCTGATGGACCGCGAGGGAGGTTTCACCCACCAGCTGCTGCGTTTGCTCCATGTTGGCGGCATTTTGCTGTACGGTGGCGGCCAGCTGCTCCATGCTGGCGGAGGTCTCTTCCACGCTGCTGGCCTGCTTGTTGATCTGCTCAGAAATCTCGCCGGTATCGGAAGCCAGCGCGTTAGTGCCCAAATGGATCTCGCCTGCGGCCTCGCGAACCTGCAGAACAATTTTTTGCAGGCCTCCGCCGATGCCGTTAATGGCGTCGATCAGCTGGCCGACTTCGTCCTGACGCGTCACGGGCAGGCTGGAACGGAGATCCCCTGCAGCATATTGCCGGGCAAGATGGATCACATGGCTCAGTGGCCGGGTCAGCACACGGCGAATAAGGACCACAAACAGACCAGCAAACAGGATAGATAAGACCACGCCGGCCAGCAGGAAGCGATCGCGCATGGCGTTAACGCTTGCGAGCAGCACCGATTTATCCACTTCGCCCACGATAGTCCAGTTCCAGCCTGGCAGCGGGGTATACGCCATTTTAAGCGTGCGGCCGTCGTCGCTTACGCGTTCCAGGGTGCCGGGCTTGTCACCCAGAAGCTGCTGCTGCGTCGCGTCGTCCCACTTCGGCAACTGCCCCTCTTCACCGGCATGGAACAGGTATTGCCCGCGCGTTTTGCCGTTGCTGCGATCCAGCACGAAGAAGTGACCGCTCTCGCCCAGGCGGCGGGTGAGGATTTTCTCGCGCATGACGTTCCAGGAGTGCGTAATGTCCACGCCAACAAAGACGATCGCAATGACCTGTCCTTCGGCGTTTTTAACCGGCTGATACTGGGTGATATAGCGTTTGCCAAACAGCAGCGCCAGTCCGCGGTAGACTTCCCCTCTGTTGACGGCGGCAAAGGCCGGGCTGGCGGTATCCAGCACGGTGCCCATCGCCCGCTCGCCATTCTCTTTACGCAGGGAGGTGGCTACGCGAACAAAGTCATTACCGCTGCGTACAAACAGCGTCGAAATGGCTCCCGTACGGTTCAGGAACTCGTCAGACAGGGTGTTGTTTTGATGCAGTCCGGTATCACCGCCTTTCAGAAGCGGGACGCTGAGTCCGTTAATCGTCTGAGCCTGGGAAGTATCAATATTCAGTGGCTGCGGTAAAAAGGTGGTAAACAGCCGGGTATAACTCTCAACCTCTTCACTCAGGCTGGTGTTAAACATCTGCACCATGTCGACCATGCCGGTGGACTGATTGTGCAGGTCTTCTACCGCAAGGGCTTCAAGCTGCTGGCTGGCTTTTTGACTGAGCAGAAAAGTGAAAAGCAGAAACAGCGTGGCGACACTGACGCCCGTCAGCAGCGACAGCTTCGCCCCCAGGCCTGCACGGCGAAAAACGTTGATCATAAATTGCTCATCATTGAATAGGTGTGGTTCTTCAACGGCAGAGCGGAGATTACGTTTACTGAATTAATGTAACAAAATGTTATTTTGTTGTTATTGATTGGTTTTTCATAAGATAAAAAATTTGCAAAAGCGAAAAGCCACTAAAAATAAGTGGCTTTTATCAGGAGGGAGTTTACACGTAGAGAATGGCCTGTACCCGCCAGTGGTCGATATGGTTATCTTCCTGCATCTGGATGATGCGATACCAGGAAGCACCCTGCTCATCGGCCTTTAATGCCACGACGCGTTCAACGTCTTGCGGGCTCCCCGAGATATTATTCACGGAGATCTGGCCAATTTCATTCAGGCCAGTTACACAGTCAGCACTGGCGAATTCTGCTGACTGCGCGGTGGTGCTCACCAGGCCTGCGGAGAGCAACAGAGAGGTCAAAGCAAGAGTTCGTTTCATCGTCAGCTCCATTTCACATATTTCCGGTATCCGCCGGGCAATCCTTCGCGAATAAACTCCCATCCCTTGTCGCTGGCATGGAGTTTATTGTGGACAGGAAAATGTCTATGGACGCAAAGCAGTGTAAATGTCGTTCAAAGGTAAACCATTATTTTCGGTACAAAATGGCCTGTGAATACCACTGCCCCGTTATGATGGTTTCGTCGATCATAATAATGACGTAATAATCTGCTTTGGCGGCGACGGCTTGTGCCTTTATTGCCTCTTCTGCGTCATCCGGCGAACCGCGAACCAGCGCGGAGACGGTGCCCATTCGTTGTAATCCTTCCGTCTGATTACGACGAATCTCCTGCGGATGATCGGCAACCGGGGGAGCGGGTTGCGGTGTTCCCTGCAGTGCGCTACAGCCGCTGAGCAGAAACACCAGCAATAAAGCAGCAAACCTGTGCATAACCATATCTCGTTTCCTGATAGCCATAGTGTAGTTGTCTGTGAATTTAGTTTTGGGGGAATGTTCCCGAAGTGTTAGCTGGGACGTAATTTTCGAATGAAAATAGCCTGAAACCGTAATCCAGTTCTCAACATTATGAATCATCCATTCGTGCAGGGTCGACAATGATTGAAATTGAAATACGCCATCTCGGCGACCATGAAATTTTACACGCTATGCCAGCGGGTAAACGTGATAAACCGCTGCCTGTTGTGGTTTTTTATCATGGATTTACCTCATCGAAGCTGGTTTACAGTTACTTTGCGGTCGCGCTGGCGCAGGCAGGTTTTCGCGTGGTGATGCCGGATGCGCCTGACCACGGCGCACGATTTATGGGTAATGAGCAGGCGCGCCTTGGGCAGTTCTGGCACATACTGCACGGGAGTCTGACCGAGTTTGCCGGGTTGCGCGATGCGCTTTATGAGGCAGGGCTGGTGGCCGAGAATCGTCTGGCCGTGGCCGGGGCGTCAATGGGCGGTATGACAGCCCTGGGGATCATGACGCACCATCCAGAAGTGAGGTCGGTCGCCTGTCTGATGGGCTCGGGTTATTTTACCTCGCTGGCGAAGACCCTTTTTCCCCCTCAGGATTTAGCGGAAATCACCGCGAGGCTGGAAGAGTGGGAAGTAACCCGGGCATTGCCGCGCCTCGCAGATCGCCCGCTTTTGCTGTGGCACGGTGATGCGGATGATGTAGTGCCACCTGACGGTACCTTCCGCCTGCAGCAGGCGTTAAAGAAGGACGGGCTGGACGGTAATCTGACCTGTTTGTGGGAATCAGGCGTTCGCCACCGCATCACGCCAGCGGCGCTGGACGCCACGGTAGCGTTTTTCCGCCAGCACCTTTAAACGCGCAGCACTTTTACTCCCTGATCTTCCAGCTTCTGGAGGATCTCGGGGTTAGCCCCTTTGCCGGTGATCACCAGGTCGATCTGTTCTGCGCGGCTGAACAGCATGCCTGCGCGTTCACCGACTTTACTGCTGTCGACCAGCACCACGAGTTTGCCTACCACGTTGAGCATGTTTTGTTCCGCCATCGCGGTCAGCATATCGGTTTTATACAAACCTTCAGCGGTCAGGCCTTTGCCGCTGGTAAACATCCAGTGTCCGGCGTAGAGACTGTTTTCGCTGTCCTGTGGGCTAAGCGTAATCGACTGACTTTTATTGTACTGACCACCCATGATCACCACGCTCTCATGCTCCTGATCGATGAGATAGTTGGCGAGCGGTAAGTAGTTCGTGATGATTTGCACCGGCTTGCCGCACATCTCGCGGCCCAGCAAAAACGCCGTAGAGCCGCAGTTGATAACGACGCTCTCACCGGGATTCACCAGCTGCGACGCGGCTCTGGCGATCCGCACTTTTTCATCGTGATTCTGCGCCTGATGAATGTTCATCGGCGTCCAGCGGGGGCGCTGCTGGCTAATGGCTTCCGCACCGTTGCGAACTTTTTTCAGCTTGCCGCTTTCATCCAGCTTGTTAATGTCTCGCCGCGCGGTGGCAGGGGAAATCCCTAAACGTTCGATCACTTTCTCGACGGTGATAAACCCTGTTTGCGCCAGGAGTTCCAGTAAAATTTGATGCCGTTGCGCTTCCGTCATGAGCTATTCCGATAAGAATTGATTTGAAAAGATGATATTTGAAATAGCGTGAAATTACTAAAATAAATATGAAATCGCCAGACACAAGTCTGGCGATGTGGCCTCGGAATCAGAGGAAGGACTTAAACGGCAGGTCAGGCTCAATGGTGAAGCAATCATCGAAACCACGCGGGTAGTGGTACTCAAGATTGTCTTTGTCCAGCGGCCAGGTGAACTTGCCGCCTACCTGCCAGATAAATGGCTTGAAGCCGTACTTCAGGCGGTCTTTTTTCATCTCCCACAACACGCGAATTTCCTGCGGATCGGCCTGGAAGTTTGACCAGATATCGTGGTGGAACGGAATAACGACTTTGGTGTTCAGCGCTTCCGCCATGCGCAGCATGTCGGCGCTGGTCATTTTATCCGTAATACCGCGCGGGTTCTCGCCGTAGGAGCCCAGGGCCACGTCAATCTGATGCTCGTTACCGTGCTTAGCGTAGTAGTTGGAGTAGTGGGAGTCACCGCTGTGATACAGGGAGCCGCCCGGCGTTTTGAACAGGTAGTTCACCGCGCGCTCGTCCATGCCGTCTGGCAGTACACCTGCCGCTTTTTGATCGGCCGGCAGCGTAATCAGAGCGGTACGGTCAAAGGCATCAAGAGCATGGATTTCAATGTCTTTGATTTTCACCACGTCGCCCGGTTTCATCACGATGCAGCGCTCTTTCGGCACACCCCAGCCAATCCAGAGATCCACGCAGGTCTGCGGCCCGATAAACGGCACATCGTCCGCGCAGTTTTGCATCACCGCAGCCGCCACGTTTACATCAATATGGTCGTTGTGATCGTGGGTAGAGAGTACGGCATCGATCTGACGAATGGCAAAAGGATCCAGCACAAACGGTGTAGTACGCAGGTTCGGCTGGAGTTTTTCAACGCCGGCCATACGCTGCATCTGGTGGCCTTTTTTCATCAGCGGGTTACCGTGGCTCTGTTTGCCGGTGCCGCACCAGAAATCGACGCAGATATTGGCGCCACCTTCTGATTTCAGCCAGATCCCGGTGCAGCCCAGCCACCACATTGCAAACGTGCCAGGAGCAACCTGTTCCTGCTCGATTTCTTCGTTCAGCCAGCTACCCCACTCCGGAAAGGTGCTCAGAATCCATGATTCACGGGTGATGGTTTTCACTTTACTCATCGTTTTGACTCCTGGTTTTAATCAAAAGTAATCACATTGTGATTCGTTGTGATTAATGCTGGCACCATTTTACGCGCTTTGCAATAGCGAAAATGCGGAATTTTATCTGCTCAACGTCACAGACTCTCTGCTTGTTACTTGTTAGATTATCGCGCAATAAACATTAATTTCATGAATTATAAGGACTAATTTATTTCTTTTGTGCGGTAGTGAAAATCATTACTAACTGAAGGGAAATAAATTGCGTGATGCGTCACAAATAATCAAATTCAATCTTGTGGTGATTATTTGTGATTAATAGAGTGATGGCACCAACCGCACAGGGATTGCCCCTCGTGTTCTCATTTCTGGAGAGAGTTATGGAGATCCTCTACAACGTCTTTACCGTTTTCTTTAATCAGGTAATGACCAACGCCCCGCTGTTGCTGGGTATCGTGACGTGCCTGGGATATATCCTGCTGCGTAAAAGCGTCAGCGTGATTATTAAAGGCACCATCAAAACCATTATCGGTTTCATGCTGTTGCAGGCGGGGTCGGGCATACTGACCAGCACGTTTAAGCCAGTCGTTGCCAAAATGTCGGAAGTGTATGGCATTAATGGGGCTATCTCTGATACCTACGCCTCAATGATGGCGACCATCGATCGTATGGGCGATGCCTATAGCTGGGTAGGTTACGCCGTTCTGCTCGCGCTGGCGCTGAACATTATCTATGTTCTGCTGCGCCGCATTACCGGTATTCGCACCATCATGCTCACCGGGCACATTATGTTCCAGCAGGCGGGGCTGATTGCGGTTTCTCTCTATATCTTCGGTTACCCAATGTGGACCACGATTATCTGCACCGCGGTGCTGGTCTCGCTCTACTGGGGTATCACCTCCAACATGATGTACAAGCCAACCCAGATAGTGACCGACGGTTGCGGTTTTTCCATCGGTCACCAGCAACAGTTTGCTGCCTGGATTGCTTATAAAGTTGCGCCGTACCTGGGTAAAAAAGAAGAGAGTGTTGAAGACCTTAAGCTGCCTGGCTGGCTGAATATCTTCCATGACAACATCGTGTCGACCGCGATTGTGATGACCCTCTTCTTCGGCGCCATTCTGCTCTCCTTCGGTATTGATGTGGTGCAGGCGATGGCGGGGAAAACCCACTGGACGGTTTACATCCTGCAGACCGGTTTCTCTTTCGCCGTGGCTATTTTCATCATTACTCAGGGCGTGCGTATGTTCGTCGCCGAACTGTCTGAAGCTTTCAACGGTATCTCTCAGCGCCTGATTCCTGGCGCGGTACTGGCCATCGACTGTGCCGCTATCTATAGCTTCGCGCCAAACGCGGTGGTCTGGGGCTTTATGTGGGGCACCATCGGCCAGCTGATTGCGGTGGGCATCCTGGTCGGCTGCGGCTCCTCAATCCTGATTATTCCGGGCTTTATCCCGATGTTCTTCTCCAACGCCACCATCGGCGTATTCGCTAACCACTTCGGCGGCTGGCGCGCGGCGCTCAAGATCTGCCTGGTAATGGGCATGGTTGAAATCTTTGGCTGCGTGTGGGCGGTCAAGCTCACCGGTATGAGCGCCTGGATGGGCATGGCGGACTGGTCAATTCTGGCACCGCCGATGATGCAGGGTTTTGCCTCCATCGGACTGATCTTTATGGCCATCATCATCCTGATTGCTCTGGCTTATATGTTCTTCGCTGGCCGTTCGCTGCGAGCTGAAGAAGATGCGGAAAAACAAACAGCAGAAGTGTCTGCTCATTAAGGAGTTTCGATTATGACCGTACGTATCCTGGCTGTGTGTGGTAATGGGCAAGGCAGCTCCATGATCATGAAGATGAAAGTGGACCAGTTTTTAACCCAGTCCAACATCGACCACACGGTGAACAGCTGCGCAGTGGGTGAATACAAAAGTGAGCTGAACGGCGCGGACATCATCATCGCCTCTACTCATATCGCCGGCGAAATTAGTGTGTCGGGTAATAAATATGTGGTGGGCGTACGCAACATGCTGTCGCCTGCGGATTTCGGACCAAAACTGCTGGAAGTGATCAAAGAACACTTCCCACAAGACGTGAAGTAAGGACGCCACATGAAACTACGTGATTCGCTGGCAGAGAATAACTCCATCCTTTTACAGGCCGAAGCCAGTACCTGGCAGGAAGCGGTGAAGCTGAGTGTGGATCTGCTGGTTAAGGCTGACGTTGTCGAGCCGCGTTACTACCAGGCGATTCTGGATGGCGTGGCGCAGCATGGCCCTTACTTTGTGATTGCGCCAGGCCTGGCGATGCCGCATGGCCGCCCGGAAGAGGGCGTCAAGAAAACCGGCTTCGCGCTGGTGACGCTGAAAACGCCGCTGGTGTTTAACCACGAAGATAACGACCCGGTCGACATCCTTATCACTATGGCGGCTGTCGATGCCAATACCCACCAGGAGGTGGGCATCATGCAGATCGTCAATCTGTTTGATGACGAAGCCAATTTTGACCGTTTACGCGCCTGCCGCACCGCGCAGGACGTGCTGGATTTAATTGATAACGCCACTGCGGCGGCCGTTTAAGAGGAATTGAATATGTCATTACCCATGTTGCAAGTTGCGCTGGATAACCAAACGCTGTCTCACGCTTACGAAACCACCCGCCTGATTGCGGAAGAAGTGGACATCATTGAAGTGGGTACCATTCTGTGCGTGGGCGAAGGCGTTCGTGCGGTTCGTGACCTGAAAGCGCTCTATCCGCATAAAATCGTGCTGGCGGATGCCAAAATCGCCGACGCAGGCAAAATCCTCTCCCGCATGTGCTTCGAAGCCAACGCCGACTGGGTCACCGTGATCTGCTGTGCGGATATCAACACCGCCAAAGGCGCGCTGGACGTGGCAAAAGAGTTTAATGGCGACGTGCAGATTGAGCTGACCGGCTTCTGGACCTGGGAGCAGGCCCAGGAGTGGCGCGACGCGGGCATTCAGCAGGTGGTATATCACCGCAGCCGTGATGCCCAGGCCGCAGGTGTGGCGTGGGGCGAGGCGGATATCAGCGCCATCAAACGTCTGGCCGATATGGGTTTCAAAGTGACCGTCACTGGCGGTCTGGCGCTGGAAGATCTGCCGCTGTTCAAGGGCATTCCGATTCACGTCTTTATTGCCGGTCGCAGCATTCGTGATGCGGCGTCCCCGGTGGAAGCCGCGCGTCAGTTCAAACGCTCAATCGCTCAGCTTTGGGGCTAAGGAGCGGGTATGTTGTCAAAACAGGTCCCGCTTGGCATCTATGAAAAGGCACTCCCTGCGGGGGAGTGCTGGCTGGAGCGGTTACAGCTGGCGAAGCAGCTGGGTTTCGATTTTGTCGAAATGTCGGTGGATGAGACGGACGAGCGTCTTGCTCGCCTCGACTGGAGCCGCGAACAGCGCCTGGCACTGGTAAGCGCCATCGCGGAAACGGGCGTGCGCGTGCCATCCATGTGCCTGAGCGCTCACCGCCGTTTTCCGCTCGGCAGCGAAGATGATGCCGTGCGCGCGCAGGGGCTGGAGATCATGCGTAAAGCCATCCGCTTTGCGCAGGACGTGGGTATCCGCGTGATCCAGCTGGCGGGTTATGACGTTTACTATCAGGAAGCCAACAATGAAACGCGCCGTCGTTTCCGTGATGGTCTGAAAGAGAGCGTTGAGATGGCCAGCCGTGCGCAGGTCACGCTGGCAATGGAGATCATGGATTACCCGCTGATGAACTCCATCAGTAAGGCGCTGGGCTACGCGCACTATCTGAACAACCCGTGGTTCCAGCTTTATCCCGATATCGGCAACCTGTCGGCATGGGATAACGACGTGCAGATGGAGCTGCAGGCAGGCATAGGGCATATCGTGGCGGTGCACGTCAAAGATACCCGTCCTGGCGTGTTTAAAAACGTACCGTTCGGCACCGGGGTGGTGGATTTCGAACGGTGCTTCGAGACGCTCAAGCAGACAGGCTATTGCGGGCCTTACCTGATTGAGATGTGGAGCGAAACGTCGGACAACCCTGCTGCGGAAGTAGCAAAGGCGCGGGACTGGGTGCGCGAGCGTATGGCGCGCGCGGGATTACTGGAGGCTGAACATGCTTAAGCTTAAACAGCAGGTCTTTGAAGCCAACATGGATCTGCCCCGCTACGGCCTGGTCACCTTCACCTGGGGTAACGTCAGCGCTATCGATCGCGAGCAGGGGCTGATCGTGATTAAGCCGAGCGGTGTGGCGTATGACACCATGAAGGCTGACGATATGGTGGTGGTCGATCTTGAAGGAAACGTCGTTGACGGTAAATGGCGTCCTTCTTCGGACACGGCGACCCATCTGGCGCTGTATCGGCGTTATCCGTCCCTTGGCGGTGTGGTGCATACTCACTCCACGCACGCGACCGCCTGGGCACAGGCGGGGCTGGCGATTCCGGCGCTGGGCACGACACATGCGGACTACTTCTTTGGCGACATCCCCTGCACGCGCGCATTAACGCAGGATGAAGTGGAAGGAGAGTACGAGCTCAACACCGGAAAGGTGATTATCGACACGCTGGGAGAATGCGAGCCGCTGCATACGCCGGGGATTGTGGTGTATCAGCACGGCCCGTTCGCCTGGGGAAAAGATGCCCACGACGCCGTCCATAATGCGGTCGTCATGGAGGAAGTGGCACGTATGGCGTGGATTGCCCGCGGCATTAACCCACAGCTTCAGGGCATTGATGATTACCTGATGAACAAGCATTTCATGCGCAAGCATGGCCCGAATGCCTATTACGGGCAGAAGTGAATAAGTGCTCTGGAATACCGAAAAACAGTTGTAACCGGTGGTATTCCGGAGCCATTCACAAAAAAAGCCCCCGGGCAGGGGGCAACGTCAACTATGGCTATGTTCTCGTTGTTGGCTTTCCTGGTGCTAGCGTTAAGGCGTTATCGGTAAATATCTGCACTGGCGTGCATATTGCCGTTGCTGCCGGGCTCACGGATTAACATCACGTGGTAATAGGTTGCGCCCTGGGCGTCGGTCTCTTCATTTAGTGCCTGATCTGCTTCGCTTTCGGTGGCGAAATTATGATTAATATAGATTACGCCTAAGCTGTGCACATCATCCATGTTTCTGGCCTGTCGGCTGTCTATCTTGATGGCTGCCATCGCGTTTGCACTGAGCAAAAGCGCCGCCATTATGGCTAATGCGATTTTTTTCATGATATGCGCTCCACGACTGCGTGCTGTGAGAGGGGGGATGCTCCTTCTTCTGTTTCGGTTATCTCTGATTAAAGTGTAATCACTCCTCCGGCGGGGATGCGTGACCATTTCTGATGCAGTTGTTCAAAAAAACACCGCTTACGGGTGTGAGTAATTTTAAATCACCCACTTAGACCCGCTTCGCGCTTTGTGCGAATTATTTGTGCAATCAGCTTGAGTTTCCAGGGGCGCGCAAGTATTATGACGCGTCAATTTTTCAGCCGACCTTTAACACGTTCCTTGCCTCCCCGGGCCTCGGCTGACCCAGACAGGAGGCTGAATAATCCGTAAGGAGCAATTCGATGCGTCATTACGAAATCGTTTTTATGGTCCATCCTGACCAGAGCGAACAGGTTCCGGGTATGATCGAGCGCTACACTGGTGCAATCACTGCAGCAGCGGGCACGATCCACCGTCTGGAAGACTGGGGCCGCCGTCAGCTGGCTTATCCGATCAACAAACTGCACAAAGCACACTACGTTCTGATGAACGTTGAAGCGCCGCAGGAAGTGATCGATGAGCTGGAAACTAACTTCCGCTTCAACGATGCCGTTATCCGCAGCATGGTTATGCGTACCAAAAACGCAGTGACCGAAGCATCTCCGATGGTTAAAGCGAAAGACGAGCGCCGTGAGCGTCGCGATGATTTCGCAAACGAAACCGCAGATGATTCTGATGCTGGGGATTCTGAAGAGTAATTTCTGATGACCAACCGTCTGGCGTTGTCCGGCATCGTATGCAGGGCTCCCCTTCGAAAGGTCAGTCCATCAGGAATTCCGCATTGCCAGTTCGTGCTTGAGCATCGTTCTGTGCAAGAGGAAGCCGGGTTTCACCGGCAGGCGTGGTGCCAAATGCCCGTTATTATTAGCGGACACGAAAACCAGGCCATTACTCACAGTTTAACGGTCGGTAGTGCAGTAATCGTTCAGGGGTTCATCTCTTGCCACAAGGCAAAGAACGGTCTGAGCAAAATGGTTCTGCATGCCGAGCAGATTGATTTGATAGATTCTGGAGACTAGCCATATGGCACGTTATTTCCGTCGTCGCAAGTTCTGCCGTTTCACCGCGGAAGGCGTTCAAGAGATCGACTATAAAGATATCGCAACGCTGAAAAACTACATCACCGAAAGCGGTAAGATTGTCCCAAGCCGTATCACCGGTACTCGTGCAAAATATCAGCGTCAGCTGGCTCGCGCTATCAAACGCGCTCGCTACCTGTCCCTGCTGCCGTACACTGATCGTCATCAGTAATCGGGCACGGTCCATTAATACGACTTTAAGAGGATAAGGTAATGCAAGTTATTCTGCTTGATAAAGTAGCAAACCTGGGCAGCCTGGGTGATCAGGTAAACGTAAAAGCGGGTTACGCTCGTAACTTCCTGGTTCCACAGGGTAAAGCTGTTCCAGCTACCAAGAAAAACGTAGAGTTTTTCGAAGCACGTCGCGCTGAACTGGAAGCCAAACTGGCTGACGTTCTGGCGGCTGCTAACGCTCGCGCTGAAGCAATCAACGCACTGGGCACCGTTACCATCGCGTCCAAAGCTGGCGACGAAGGTAAACTGTTCGGTTCCATCGGTACCCGCGATATCGCTGATGCAGTTTCTGCAGCAGGCGTTAAAGTGGCTAAGAGCGAAGTTCGTCTGCCGAACGGCGTTCTGCGTACCACTGGTGAGCACGAAGTTGACTTCCAGGTTCACAGCGAAGTGTTCGCTAAACTGGTTGTTAACGTTGTAGCTGAGTAATTTTTTTACTCTGCTCACGTTGAAACGCCGGCCTTGTGCCGGCGTTTTGCTTTTTACAGAACCCCGCCCTTAACGTACCCTGATAAAGCTGCCGTCTGTCTGGCGGGTAAACAGCACCTGTTGTCCATTTCCGGTATCAATCGTTAATCCTGTCACCACCCCGCTGGCATTCTGGCGAATTTGCACCATCTGGCCATTCTGCAGGTTACTGAGCGGTTTACCCGCGCCTTCCACCTTCGCCATGGCATACACGTCTGTCGGCGGCAGGTTGTGGTCACGGAACAGCTGCGCCAGCGTTTTCCCCGGCTCTACGCGATAGGAACGCCACTGTTGCTCAATGCCGGTGGGCTGTTGGGTCTGAGGCTGAGACGGGGCGGCGGCCTGTTCCTGTGGCTGTTCGTCCTGAATCGGCTCTGGCTCAACCGGCGCGACCTGACCCGGATCGTTAGACGGGGTAACGAGCTGCGTCTGCATCGGCTGTGCGTCAGGCTGCGGTCGCGTTTGC
Source organism: Enterobacter sp. 5-4 (assembly GCF_000612205.1). NCBI lineage: Bacteria > Pseudomonadati > Pseudomonadota > Gammaproteobacteria > Enterobacterales > Enterobacteriaceae > Enterobacter > Enterobacter sp. 5-4. The sequence continues at coordinate 65,777 of NZ_JFHW01000010.1, forward strand.
GACTGAAGGTCCAGCTGAGCATTGCGGGTGACGGGGGCAGTATCAACATCATCGCCACCGGAAGGAAGCAGGAAGCCCACAATCACCATCAGCGCACCAATGATGATCCCTCTGCGATGCAGAGGAGGCAGCGGATCCATGATGCGAAAATTGTCCGGCGCCTGCCAGATTTTCGCCAGGGTAGGTTTCAGTTCAAATCGCCCGGGCATGGCACTCCTCCTGCTCCGCGTATTTTTTATCCTGTGCCCCGAAGTATAGTTTGCTAACTGCCTGAACGGCGTAGTAAACCCGACATCCGTGACATCAGTTCGGGATTAATCCTGGTTCTCTCTATTGTTTCTGTTTCGTCGCGGTTTGTCACCTTAACTTCAGACAAAGTTTTACCCATAAGGGCATGGCTGATATGCTGCCCGCTACTTTAAATGTGATGGAAGGAAAACCCATGACCACCCCGACTTTTGACACTATCGAAGCGCAGGCAAGTTACGGTATCGGCTTGCAGGTAGGACAGCAGCTGAGCGAATCCGGCCTGGAAGGTCTGTTACCTGAAGCGCTGGTGGCGGGTATCGCTGACGCGCTGGAAGGTAAACAGCCTGCCGTTCCGGTTGACGTTGTGCACCGTGCGCTGCGTGAAATCCACGAGCGTGCTGACGCCGTGCGTCGCGCGCGCTTTGAAGAGATGGCCGCCGAAGGTGTGAAATATCTGGAAGAGAACCGTGAGCGTGAAGGCGTGAACAGCACCGAGTCTGGTCTGCAGTTCCGCGTGATCAATCAGGGCGATGGCGCAATCCCGGCGCGTACCGACCACGTTCGCGTACACTACACCGGTAAGCTGATCGACGGTACCGTCTTCGACAGCTCCGTCGCGCGCGGCGAACCGGCTGAGTTCCCGGTGAATGGCGTTATCGCAGGCTGGATCGAAGCGCTGACCCTGATGCCAGTCGGTTCCAAATGGGAACTGACTATCCCGCACAACCTGGCTTACGGCGAGCGCGGCGCTGGCGCGTCCATCCCGCCATTCAGCACTCTGGTCTTTGAAGTCGAGCTGCTGGAAATTCTGTAATCGACTTTTCTTATTTCCTCTCCCCGGTTGGGGAGGGGAAAATAGCGTGAAAACCTATAGTTAAGTCGGAATCAATATTTTATCTTGCAAACGAAACTGTTGCGTGTATTTTTGTGAGCTGTTTCGCGCTGCATGAGTGATATGACACTCACTTTCAACATATTATTAACATAATATCTAAATCATAGTATTCATCCCGCCGATTCTTACCTAATATCGATTAGCCCTAACAAGGGAACGTCATTTTTTTGACGTATTTAAAGGCCAGAAGAGCCTTAACAACACAGACAGGCATAAACAGGAAAATATCACATGGTAGATCAGGTCAAAGTCGTCGCCGACGAAGAGGCGTCGTCTGAACAGTCGCTACGGCGCAATCTCACAAACCGTCATATCCAGCTCATTGCTATTGGGGGTGCCATCGGTACCGGGCTGTTTATGGGGTCAGGCAAAACCATCAGTCTCGCCGGACCGTCAATCATATTCGTTTATATGATTATCGGTTTTATGCTGTTCTTCGTGATGCGTGCAATGGGTGAGCTGCTGCTCTCGAACCTCGAATACAAATCCTTCAGCGACTTCGCTTCAGACCTGCTCGGGCCATGGGCGGGCTATTTCACCGGCTGGACCTACTGGTTCTGCTGGGTCGTGACCGGTATGGCGGACGTCGTGGCGATAACCGCCTATGCGCAGTTCTGGTTCCCCGGGCTGTCGGACTGGGTGGCCTCGCTGGCGGTTATTGTTCTGCTGCTGAGCCTGAACCTCGCCACCGTTAAAATGTTCGGTGAGATGGAGTTCTGGTTCGCGATGATCAAAATCGTGGCCATTGTCGGGCTCATCGTGGTGGGCCTGGTGATGGTGCTCACCCACTTCCAGTCACCAACCGGCGTTCAGGCGTCGTTTACCCATCTGTGGAATGATGGAGGCTGGTTCCCGAAAGGTATCAGCGGCTTCTTTGCCGGCTTCCAGATTGCGGTGTTCGCGTTTGTAGGGATTGAGCTTGTCGGAACGACCGCTGCGGAAACCAAAGATCCGGAGAAGTCTCTCCCGCGCGCCATCAACTCCATTCCGGTGCGTATCATCATGTTCTACGTCTTCGCGCTGATCATCATTATGTCCGTGACGCCGTGGAGCTCGGTGGTGCCAAGCAAGAGCCCGTTCGTTGAGCTGTTCGTGCTGGTGGGGCTGCCTGCGGCGGCGAGCCTGATTAACTTCGTGGTGCTGACCTCAGCGGCGTCTTCCGCGAACAGCGGCGTGTTCTCAACCAGCCGTATGCTGTTTGGTCTGGCGCAGGAAGGTGTGGCGCCGAGCGCGTTCGCCAAGCTGTCTAAGCGTGCGGTACCTGCGAAAGGGCTGACCTTCTCCTGCATGTGCCTGCTGGGCGGCGTGGTGATGCTCTACGTAAACCCAAGCGTGATTGGCGCGTTCACCATGATTACCACGGTCTCAGCGATCCTGTTTATGTTCGTCTGGACCATCATCCTCTGTTCCTATCTGGTGTACCGCAAACAGCGCCCACACCTGCATGAAAAATCGATCTACAAGATGCCGCTGGGCAAGCTGATGTGCTGGGTGTGCATGGCGTTCTTCGTCTTCGTGCTGGTTCTGCTGACGCTGGAAGATGATACCCGTCAGGCGCTGATCGTCACGCCGCTGTGGTTTATCGCGCTGGGGCTGGGCTGGATGTTTATCGGTAAGAAACGGATGGCTGGCATGCGTTAAGCATGTTGCCGGGTGGCGCTGACGCTTACCCGGCCTACGTTCGAGGACCTTGCAGGCCCGGTAAGCGCTAGCGCCACCGGGCTTTTTTATTCCCCCGCTAATGCCCGCGGGAACAGAACGTTGTTCTCAAGGCTGATGTGTTCCATCAGGTCGTCAATCATCACGTTAATGCCGTTGTACATCGCTTTCCACGTTGTGCACGCTTCTGGCGGCGGCGTGACGTTGTGGGTGGTGTGTTTGATCACTTCCAGCAGTTCGCCCGCGTCATCATGCTCGCTTTCCATCACGCTGATGGGCCCCATCGCCTGGCTTCCCATTCCCTGTTTAATCATCGGGAAGAGGATCTGTTCTTCTTTCATCATGTGGCTGGAAAGCTCTTCGTGCAGCAGGGTCAGGTATTTCGCCAGACCGCGCGGTACGGAAGGTTTGTCGGCATGAACGCGCTCGACTTTGGTCGCCTGCAGGATCAGCTCAGGCAGCTGTTCACGGTGACGGTCATGGTAACGCACGATGATATGGTCGATGATTTCCGCGAGCGGAGCGGTTCGCCAGTCTTTGTCGACGGGCTGCTCGGCCAGCTTCGCCAGCTCGGCTTCAATCACCTCAACGTTCAGCTCTTTGCGTAAGGCCGCCCGTGCCAGGGTTTGCTTACCGCCGCAGCAGTAGTCCATATCGTATTTGCGAAAAAGCGCAGAAGCGCGAGGAATGGAGAGCGCCAGCTCGCCCAGGGGTTGGTCGCGAAAGGCCATAGCAGTTACCTCATCATCAATAATATAAGATGCATATTAAATGCATCTTATAAACGACGCTATAACCCTTTAGAGGGACGGGTAAAAGTGAGATGCAGATCACAAAAAAATATCCGATTTAACTCTCTGAATGGGTTCAGGAAAGTGGTTTCGAAACTTTTTAAAGGTGGAGAAACAGTAAACAACCCGCTGCACCTGCCGATATATCCACGTCAGACAAACCTGCATATAACAAAGGCAACGCATGTTTAAACGTATAAAAGTCATTACCCTTCTGATTTCGGTGCTGCTTGTGCTCGGCATCATGCAAGTGATTTCCGCCGGTATCTTTATCAACGCCCTGAATAACGATAAAGACAACTTTACCGTGTCGCAGCTCTCCAGCAAGAACGTGGCGGAGTTTACCGATGCGTGGATCAGTCTGAACCAGGCGCGCGTCACCCTGAACCGCGGGATGCTGCGCCTGCAAAGCAGCATGGCCTCGCAAATTAACGGCGGTCAGCTGAATGAGCTGGTGACCACGGCGAAAAATCTGCTGACTGAAGCCCAGGTTCATTACGATAAATACTATGCCTTGCCGAATACGCCAGGCCTGGATGAGAACCTGACCAACCAACTCGAAGAGCAGTACCGCATTTACTCTGCAACGCTGACGCAAATGAATGTTCTGCTGAGCCAGGGCAATCTGGAAGATATGTTCAAGCAGAATGCCGAACAAAAACAGAATGCGATGCAGACGGTTTATCGTGAATGGCGTGAAGCGCAGGCCGCGCTCACGGATAAAGGCATTCAGGATAACGAAAGTGATTACAAACGCATCCTGTGGATCCTCTCTGCGGTCATGCTGCTGGTGATCGTGGTGATTATCTCCAGCTGGATTGCGATGCGCCGCGTGCTGCTGCTGCCGCTGGAAGAGGTGATCAACCATATTCGCGCCATTGCGGCAGGCGATCTCACCCAGCCGATTCAGGCCGACGGAAAAAATGAAATGGCCATCCTGGCGCGCAACGTGCAGGAGATGCAAACTTCGCTGGCGAACACCGTGGGCGTAGTGCGTGAAGGCGCAGATACCATTTACACCGGTGCAGGCGAAATCTCCGCAGGCAGTAACGATCTCTCTTCCCGTACCGAGCAGCAGGCCGCGTCTCTGGAAGAGACGGCAGCCAGCATGGAGCAGCTGACGGCTACCGTGAAGCAGAACGCCGATAACGCGCGTCAGGCTTCCCGTCTGGCGCTGGATGCCTCCTCAACGGCGAAGAAGGGCGGTAACGTGGTGGAAGGCGTCGTGCGGACGATGGACGAAATCGCCACCAGCTCCAGCAAAATCGCGCAAATTACCAACGTGATCGACGGGATTGCCTTCCAGACGAATATTCTGGCGCTGAACGCGGCGGTGGAAGCGGCCCGTGCAGGCGAGCAGGGCCGTGGTTTTGCGGTGGTGGCAGGGGAAGTGCGTACCCTTGCGCAGCGCAGCGCTCAGGCGGCGAAAGAGATCAAAGCGCTGATCGATGACTCCGGCGAACGCGTGAACGCGGGCTCGCAGCTGGTTAACGAAGCCGGGGCCACGATGGCTGAGATCGTCAATGCGGTTACCCGCGTCACCGACATTATGGGCGAAATTGCTTCGGCCTCTGACGAGCAGAGCCGCGGTATCGACCAGGTGGGCCAGGCGGTAGCCGAGATGGACCGCGTGACCCAGCAGAACGCCTCGCTGGTGGAGGAGTCTGCGGCCGCGGCGGCGGCGCTGGAAGATCAGGCTGCACGCCTGAACGAAGCGGTGGCGGTGTTCAAAATTACCCGCAACCAGGCGGTCAAAGCGGCGCCGGTAAAAACCTATGTGCCAAAAGCGCAGCCTGTCGCGGCGGCGTCTGAAGCAAACTGGGAAACGTTTTAACATCATGCCGGGTGGCGCTGGCGCTTACCCGGCCTACGAAACGGCTCCTTGTAGGCCGGGTAAGGCGGAGCCGCCACCCGGCAAATATCACACCTCCGATGCCGGAACAACCCTCGGTTTTTCCGGCTTCGCTCTCACCGCCATCACTACCCCCACAACCAGCAGCACGATCCCGCAGGCCGTGAACAACGGCGGCACGCTCTGGCGCATCAGGAAGGTATAAAGCAGTCCGGCCAGGGTTTCGAAGACAATCAGCGGCCCTAAGATCACCGTCGGCAGCTTCTGGCTGGCAATGTTCCAGCACAGCGCGCCCACCCATGAGCACAGCACCGCGATCGCAACCATCAGGCCAATGAACACCCACGGTCTTGGCCCGAAGGGCTGGGCGAAGTCCGGCTGCTGATGGCCCAGCCAGAGGCATGCGCCGAGATACCCCACGACGGATACGGGCAGAGTGACCAGCGCCTGCGCCGTCGCCCACATCATCGGGTGCTTGTCCGGGTTCTCACGCAGCCAGCGCGCGTTGCGCAGGGCATACCATGCCCAGCACGCCACGGAAATGAACGCCAGCAGAATGCCAGAACCGTACCGCCACAGGTCAACATCGCCCTGCCCATGGCGCAGCTCGGCAATATTAACGCATATCAGCCCCAGGGCGGTGCAGACCAGCGCCGGGGCCATTTTTGACCACGCCAGTTTGCCATCGCGGTGGCTGTAGAGCAGGTTAGCAAAGACGGGGATGACGACCGGCAGCGTGCCGATAATCATGGTCGATACCGGCGCACCGGTACGCTGAATGGCACTCGCGAGGCAAACGTAATAGATAAGATTGCCCATCATGGTCAGCGCCAGTGCGGTCCCCCAGTCCTGACGGCTGAGCTGGCGCAAGCGCGCGCGTCCCAGCCACGCCAGGGGCAGGGCAATCAGCCCCAGCGCCAGATAACGTCCGGTCGACTGCAATATTGCCGGATACTCGGGCACGATCAGCGGGCCGACGAAAATCAGTCCCCACATCATCCCGGCCAGCAGGGCATACAACACTCCACTAATCATTTTTCCATCCACAGGTATTTACGCTGTAGTCAGTGTAGGAGGGGCAAATGCGCGCGTATTGTATGAGATTGCGCATTAGCGCCGGGTGACCTGCTTCTGGTAGCGCACGGGCGTAATGCCGTAGCGGTGGGTAAACGCGCGGGTCAAATGCGACTGATCGGTCAGCCCGGTTGCGGCGGCAACCTCTGCGGCGGGCATGCCGTGGGTGAGAAACGCTTTGGCGCGCCAGAGTCGAATGGCCATCAGCATCTGATGCGGCGTCACGTGAAAATAGGCTTTGAACTGGCGCTGGAAATGATACGGGCTGAGCGAGACGACGCTGGCCAGCTCGTCCAGCGTCAGGGCGCGCATATAGTTGTCGTGCAGGTACTCGCGTACCCGTTCGAAGCGGTGCGCGCCTTCCTGGACCCGTGGCGCGTGGTGGGCAAACGGCTGGAAGGTCTCAATCAGATCCAGCAGTAATCCTTTTTGCGCAAGCGGATCGTCAGTGTGCCACAAGCCGTAAATAAGCCTGCCGATTTGCTGTGAGCGCAACGGGTCATGACGGGTCACGTCGCTGAACCACCAGTGTCGGAGGCCGGTCACCTCTTCCAGCAGATCGGGTTCGATATAGACCATCCGGTAGCGCCAGCCGCCCTCGGTGGCGGATTCGCCGGTGTGGATCTCGTCCGGGTTCATGGTAACGACGGATTTCTCCGCCGCGAGATGCTGGCTGCCGCGATAGCGAAAGCGTTCGGCACCGGTTTCAATCGTGCCGATGCCGAAGGCTTCATGGGTGTGAGGCTCAAAGGCGTAGTCAGAAATATGCGCGTGATACAGCTCCAGGCCCGGCAGCTGCGCCAGATGGCGAAAGCGCGCGCTGTCTCTTTCATCATTAAACTGTTCCGGTACGCCTTGCACGGTGAGCCTCCTTGTGGGTCATCTTTTCATTATCAAAGATGACCCGAGGGGATGCCACAAAAAATAACCATCCCGTAACAATTACAGAATGGCTTTAATGCTCTCCGCCAGCGTAGTGGTTGGGCGCCCGATCAGTTTGCTCAGCGTATGGCTGTCGTCAAAGAGCCCGCCTTTGGAGGCCCCGATATCGGAGTCCGCCAGCATATCGGCCAGCCCGGCAGGCAGGCCGACGCTCTTCAGCGCGGCAGCAAAATCCGCTTCGCTGAGATTCTGGTAGGTGACCGGCTTTCCGCTCTGTTTGCTGAGTTCAGCCGCCAGTTCGCTCAGCGTCCAGCCGTGGTCGCCCGCCAGTTCATACACCTTGCCCGCATGGCCCTCTTCAGCAATCACTTTCGCTGCCGCCGCGGCATAGTCTGCGCGGGTGGCAGAGGCAATTTTGCCTTCGCCTGCCGCACCAATAAACACGCCGTGTTCCAGCGCAGGCGGCGCGCTCGCCAGATAGTTTTCGGTATACCAGCCGTTGCGCAGCAGGGCATAAGGAATGCCGGACGCCGCCAGCGCTTTTTCAGTGGCAACGTGTTCAACGTGCAGACCGAGCGGCGAGGTATCCGCATGCAGCAGGCTGGTGTAGGCGATAAATTTCACCCCTGCCGCTTTGGCGGCGTTAATCACGTTCTGGTGCTGGGCCGCGCGCTGGCCGACTTCGCTGGACGAGATCAGCAGCAGCTTATCCACGCCGTTCAGCGCGGCGGTGAATGCGGCTTCATCCGTGTAGTCCGCCTGACGAACCACAATTCCCTGCTGGCTTAAGGCTTCAGCTTTTGCCGGGTTACGTACGATGGCCACAATCTGGTTAGCCGGTACGGTGTTCAACAGCTGTTCGATAACGAGATGGCCAAGCTGGCCGGTGGCGCCGGTAATCGCGATCATGATGAATCTCCTTCGTGTTTATCTGGTGTTGTGGCACACTAGCACCATAGCTAACTTTTAGTAAGTACGTACAAAAAGGTAAGTATGAAAACAACGATACCGACGCTCAGCGAACAATTGCGCGATGGCAATCTCTTCGCGGAACAGTGCCCTTCACGAGAGGTGCTCAAACACGTTACCAGCCGCTGGGGGGTACTGATTCTGCTGGCGCTGCGCCAGGGAACGCATCGCTTTAGCGATCTGCGCCGTAAAATGGGCGGGGTGAGCGAAAAGATGCTGTCCCAGTCGCTTCAGGCGCTCGAGCAGGACGGGTTTGTCGATCGCGTATCGTACCCGGTTGTGCCGCCGCACGTAGAGTATAGCCTGACCCCGATGGGGATCGAGGTCAGCGAGAAAGTCGCCGCGCTGGCGGACTGGATTGAGGTGAATACGCCGAAGGTGATGGCGAATCGGGACGATCGCGCGGCGTAAAAGCCGGGTGGCGGCTTCGCCTTACCCGGCCTACCCATAATCTTCCATCCCGTAGGCCGGGTAAGCGAAGCGCCACCCGGCACAATCGCCGCTACTTACTTAAATCCAGGTGATAAATCGCGAACCCAATATCATCCGTCGCCACCTGTTTCATCGGATACTGCGCCTTCTCCTTAATAAACGCGGCTGCCTTCTCGGACGGTGACGTTTCAAAGCGGATATCCAGCGGCGTATCGCTGTGGATCGGCGCCAGACGCCAGTTGTTATCCACCGCCGGATGAATTTCGCCGGCCTTTTTCGACTCCGCGCTGATCCACGCCGCCAGCACAGAGCGGTTCTCGTCCGGCGAGGCAAAGGCGATGTGGCCATCTCCCGTACCGGCAAACTTACCGCCGTAGGCACGGTAGTTATTGGTCACCACCAGGAAAGTGGCATTCGGATCGATCGCCTTGCCGTTGAAGGTCAGGTTTTTAATGCGCTCCGCCTGCGGGTTGATCGCCTGACACTCGCCGTCATATTTCGCCGGCTGGGTGACGTCAATCTGGTAGTTCACGCCGTCGATCACGTCGAAGTTGTAGGTGCGGAAGCCGTCCCAGTTAATCAGCGACTGCGGCTTGCTGCTGTGTGGGTCAATCTGGTTAAACTGTCCGGCAGAACACTCCAGCCACTCTTTTACCTCTTTCCCGGTGGCTTTAACCACCACCAGCGTATTCGGGTAGAGATAGAGATCGGCGGCATTACGGAAGGTGAGCTGGCCCTTTTCGACCTCCACATAGCTTGCCGGGTCATTCTTACGTCCGCCCACTTTGAATGGCGCTGCGGCGGAGAGCACCGGCAGTTTCGCCAGATCCGGATCGCCCTGCACAAAGTGTTCGGCATAGGCTTTCTGCGCCATGTTGACGACCTGGACGGTCGGATCGTCCTGCACCAGCGCCAGGAAGCTGTACATGCTGTCGGCGGATTTGCCGATCGGCTTGCTGACGAATTCGCGCGTGGCGTCGTGATCGTGATTCAGCACGTCGACCAGTTTTTTATCTTCCGCGGCCAGCGATTTTTTCGCTGCCGCGTCGTAAATTGGGCGCGCTTCGGCTTTTGACTGCGTGACCTTCCAGCGGCCGCCGTCGTTATTCAGCACCAGATCCACCACGCCAAGATGGTCGCCCCACATGCCCGGCATCACCGACGGCACGCCGTTAAGCGTCCCTTTCTCAATATCCGCCCCTTTAATGCTGGCAAAGTCTTTGCCCGGGAAGACCGCGTGGGCGTGGCCGAACAGGATCGCATCGACGCCCGGGACCTCACTCAGGTAGTAAACGGAGTTTTCTGCCATGGCCTGGTATGGATCGGCGGAGAGGCCCGAGTGGGCGACAACGACCACCAGATCGGCACCTTTCTCACGCATTTCCGGCACGTATTTGCGCGCGGTTTCGGTGATGTCGTTAACGGTCACCTTACCGTCGAGGTTGGCCTTATCCCACGTCATGATTTGCGGCGGGACAAAACCGATATAGCCGATTTTCAGCGTCTGTTTTTTCCCGTCCTGATCGACAACCTCAGTCTCTTTAATCAGGTAAGGCGTAAAAAGCGGCTTTTGGGTCTTAACGTCGATGATATTGGCGTTAACGTACGGGAATTTTGCGCCTGCCAGGGCATCATGCAGGTATGTCAGACCGTAGTTGAATTCATGGTTGCCGAGGTTACCGACGGTATAGTCCAGGGTGTTCATCGCTTTATAAACAGGATGGATCTCGCCTTTTTTCAGCCCCCTGGTCGCCATGTAATCCCCGAGCGGACTGCCCTGAATCAGATCGCCGTTATCGACCAGCACGCTATTTTTCACTTCGCCGCGTGCGGCATTGATCAAACTCGCCGTGCGTACCAGTCCGAATTTTTCCGTCGGGGTATCTTTGTAGTAATCGAAATCCATCATGTTGCTGTGCAGATCGGTCGTTTCCAGAATACGTAAATCGACCGTCGCTGCCTGCACGCTCGCCGCAATCAGCGTCGCCAGGAGCGTTGCGCTAAACTTAATCATCAGAAGAGTCCTTTTTTCGATCCAGGCCACAAAAGAGTATGTATCTATAACGTGTTGCTTACATAAATGTGAATCCTGACAGAAAAAAGCAACCTGAAACCGGAATTGCTTCACAGATAGCGGAATTGTTCACATTACGATATAACTAAAACAAAGAGTTAACCTCACTGCGTTAACAAAGAGGTGGAAAATGCTAGATAAAATTTGTCAGCTCGCACGGGATGCGGGGGATGCCATCATGCAGGTGTATGACGGTAGTAAACCCATGGAGGTTGTCAGCAAAGCGGACGACTCTCCGGTCACGGCGGCAGATATCGCGGCGCATAAGGTGATCCTGAAAGGGTTACAGGCCTTAACGCCGGACATCCCCGTCCTGTCAGAAGAAGCGCCGCAAAGCTGGGAAGAGCGCCAGCACTGGCAGCGCTACTGGCTGGTGGACCCCCTGGACGGGACAAAAGAGTTCATCAAGCGTAACGGTGAATTCACCGTCAATATCGCCCTGATTGAGAAGGGTAAAGCGGTGCTGGGCGTGGTCTACGCGCCGGTCATGAAGGTGATGTACAGCGCTGCGGAAGGAAAGGCGTGGAAGGAAGAGTGCGGCGTGCGCAAGCAGATCCAGGTGCGCGACGCGCGTCCGCCGCTGGTGGTGATTAGCCGCTCGCACAGCGACAGCGAGCTGCAGGAGTATCTGCAGCAGCTGGGTGAACACCGGACCACCTCGATTGGCTCATCGCTGAAATTCTGCCTGGTGGCGGAAGGACAAGCTCAGCTCTATCCCCGCTTTGGGCCGACGAACGTCTGGGACACCGCCGCCGGGCATGCCGTTGCCGCGGCCGCCGGGGCGCACGTTCATGACTGGCAGGGTAAGCCGCTGGACTACACCCCGCGCGAATCCTTCCTCAACCCCGGCTTCCGCGTCTCTCTTTATTGAGCCAGCAGCTTATGCAGCAGGTCGACAACCTGCTGCACCTCTTCCTGGGTCAGCGCCCCGTCTTTCACCCACTGTACGCGGCCGTTCTTATCCAGGACGACAATCGCAGAGCTCTCTTCCTCCAGCTGCCAGGCCTTACGGGTGACGCCGTTGCTGTCGACGATAAACTGCGACCACGGGTAGAGCTTTTTATTGCTCTCAAGGCTTGAACGCACAAACATCCCGGAGCCCGGAATGGCGTCATCGGTATTCACGATCGTGGTGGTCTGGTAACGATCGTGTGGGAATTTTGCCGCCTTGATCGCCTCCACCAGGTTGGCATTTTTCTCTTTTGCAGATGTACGACCGGCAATATGTTGTACAACTCTCACTTTGCCCGCGAGCTGCGCGCTATTCCAGGCTTTGTAGCTAAACTTATCATTGTCGAGAATCAATTCTCCCCGGTCAGCAATGCCGACTGGCGGTACACGTTGTCCTTTTTCAATGTTGTGAGCACAAGCCCACAGGGGCAGCAGCAGGCAGGCTGCTGCAAGGATAGTACGTAGGGTCATGGCGTTTCCTTATTGTTTGCAGGTGATCCGACCACTTGGTCATGCACTTTTAATGATAAGTGCGATCAATGTGGTTTTCCCGCAATCCCGATGCCACTTTGCGGGTGAACGCACATATCCATGAAAAAACGACGGCTTATACTGCGCTCAGTCACGCTTTGCAAAGATTATTCTGAATAATTGTAATCAAACGGTAAATAAACTTATGCACACTGGGTAACACCGTAGTTCTGGTCTATAGTCATTGGGCATTAAAATTTGCGCTCAGGACAGTCGGGCCGATTGTGGCACCGCAAGAGCGTATGATTCGCAGGAGATACAAGAATGAAAATTTTCCAACGCTACAACCCGCTTCAGGTGGCGAAGTACGTGAAGATCCTGTTCCGTGGACGGTTGTATATCAAGGATGTTGGCGCTTTTGAGTTTGATAAGGGCAAAATCCTTGTCCCAAAAGTGAAGGACAAACAGCACCTGTCTGTGATGTCCGAAGTCAACCGTCAGGTTATGCGTCTGCAAACTGAGATGGCTTAACCAACGTGCTATGCAGTAGTTAAAAAAACGGCTCCCGATGGGAGCCGTTGATGTTTGTGGGGGCAGGAACCTTACGCCGACACCTTCTCTTCCGCATCCGGCAGCTTCGGCACCAGTACGGTCGGTTTGTTGTCGATGCGCGTCACCAGCAGCTGGTCGATGCGGTAGTTATCAATATCCACCACTTCAAACTTGTAGCCGGAGAACTTCACCGAGTCGGTGCGTTTCGGGATCTTACGCAGCATAAACATCATAAAGCCGCCGATGGTCTCGTAGTTTCCGGACTGCGGGAACTCGTCGATATCCAGCACGCGCATCACGTCTTCAATTGGCGTGCCGCCATCAATCAGCCATGAATTATCGTCACGCTGAACAATCTGCTCTTCCAGCCCCTGGCCTACCAGGTCGCCCATCAGCGTGGTCATGACGTCGTTCAGGGTGATAATACCCACCACCAGCGCGTATTCGTTCATGATCACCGCGAAGTCTTCCCCGGCGGTTTTGAAACTTTCCAGCGCTTCTGAGAGCGTCAGGGTGTCCGGCACAATCAGGGTATTGCGGATCTGCACGCCGCTGTTCAGCGCCAGGCTCTGGTTCGCCAGCACGCGGTTCAGCAGGTCTTTGGAGTCGACGTAACCGATGATGTGGTCAATATCTTCATTACAGACCAGGAACTTGGAGTGCGGATGCTGCGCCACTTTGTTCTTCAGGCTCTGCTCATCTTCATGTAAATCGAACCAGATAATGCTTTCACGGCCCGTCATGGAAGAGGGCACGGTACGGGATTCCAGTTCGAATACGTTCTCAATCAGTTCGTGTTCCTGCTTACGCAGTACCCCGGCCAGGGCACCGGCTTCCACGACCGCATAAATGTCGTCAGAGGTGATGTCATCTTTACGCACCATCGGCAGCTTAAAGATGCGGAAAATGACGTTTGCCAGGCCGTTGAAGAACCACACCAGCGGGCGGAACACAAACAGGCAGAAGCGCATCGGGTTGATGATACGCAAAGCCACGGCTTCTGGCGCAATCATACCGATGCGTTTCGGGGTCAGGTCGGCGAAGAGGATGAACAGCCCGGTCACCAGCGAGAAGGAGAGGATAAAGCTCAGCTGTTCGGCCAGTTCTGCGGACATGTACTGCGCAAAGAGGCTATAAAACGCCGGGGAAAATGCCGCATCGCCCACGATACCGCCCAGGATAGCCACCGCGTTCAGACCAATTTGCACCACGGTAAAGAACGTACCGGGGTTTTCCTGCATTTTGAGAATGCGTGAGGCGTTGATGTTGCCCTCGTCGGCGAGCAGCTTCAGTTTGATTTTACGGGACGCGGCCAGCGAGATCTCGGATATCGAGAAAAATGCACTGACGGCAATCAGACAAAGTATTACTAAAATACTGTTTAACATAGTTTATCCGGCTTCTCGCCAGATCCTCAGAAGGGGAGTTGATACCATTTGTGTGGAAACACATTGAACATCAGCTCGTAGCGTTGAGCCGATTATTTCAGCGGGTAGTATAGCGTAAAGAGATGTAAATCTGCCAGAGGTCACATTTTTACATAAAACAGACCGGACAGCGGGTGCTGCCCGGTACGGGCGACGATCTAACGGCTGATAATCAGGCCAGCTGTGGCGGCAGGCAGACGCCGATACCTCCGATTCCGCAGTAGCCGTACGGGTTTTTATGCAGATACTGCTGGTGATCGTCCTCGGCGTAGTAGAACGGTTTCGCGGTGGTGATTTCCGTGGTCACCTCGCGCGTATCGCCCGCTTCACGCATGGCCTGCTGGAAACGCTCAAGGCTGGCGCGCGCGGCGGCATCCTGCTCAGGGGTGAGCGGATAGATAGCCGAGCGGTACTGCGTGCCGTGGTCGTTGCCCTGACGCATGCCCTGCGCCGGGTCGTGGTTTTCCCAGAAGACCTGCAGGAGCTGTTCGTAGCTGATTACCGTCGGGTCGTACACTACGCGTACCGCTTCCGCATGGCCGGTTTCGCCGGAGCAGACTTCGCGGTAGGTTGGATTCGGCGTGTAACCGCCCGTGTAGCCGGCTGCCGTGCTGTAAACGCCAGGCAACTGCCAGAAGAGGCGCTCAACGCCCCAGAAGCAGCCCATAGCGAACAGGGCGATTTCCATGCCATCAGGAACGTTAGTCATGGAATGGCCATTGACGGCGTGTAAAGTCGCCACAGGCATAGGGGTGTTGCGTCCCGGTAATGCATCTGCTTGTGAAACCAGATGCTTTTTGTCGAATAAACTCACGGTGGGGCCTCCCGGGGTGCGATGTTTCGGTTAAGGTTGTCACGGCGCGTTTAATTGAACACAATAAATGCGCTGAATGAGTCTAGATTTAATCATAAGAAATATTTGGGTGTTACACCCATTTTCAACCCGAGATTCGGGTTTTTGGCCAACAGGCCGTATTTTGCCGCGGAGCGGCACTTCATTTGCTTCCAGGGTGGAAACAGGGATATTCAGGAGAAAACGTGACAAAAATCCGCCAGTTATGTTTAGTCAGTCTGTTGCTGACAAGCGGGATTGCCAGCGCGGCGAATGTCCGTTTGCAGGTTGAGGGGTTATCCGGGGCGCTACAAAAAAACGTGCGTGCGCAGCTATCGACCATCCAGAGTGATGAGGTGACGCCGGACCGGCGTTTCCGCGCGCGCGTCGATGATGCCATCCGTGAAGGACTAAAAGCGCTAGGGTATTACGAACCCACCATTGATTTCGATCTCCGCCCGCCCCCAAAGAAGGGGCGCCAGGTGCTTATTGCCCGCGTTTCGCCGGGCGAGCCGGTGCTGATTGGCGGCACCAACGTCATCCTGCGCGGCGGGGCGCGTACCGACCGGGATTACCTGGACCTGCTCAGCACGCGGCCGAAAATCGGCACCGTGCTCAACCACGGTGACTACGACCACTTCAAAAAAGAGCTGACCAGCGTTTCCCTGCGTAAGGGCTACTTTGACAGCCAGTTCAATAAAAGCCAGCTGGGCATTGCGCTGGCGCGACGTCAGGCCTTCTGGGATATCGACTACGATAGCGGAGAACGCTACCGCTTTGGCGACGTGACGTTCGAAGGGTCGCAAATTCGTGAAGAGTACCTGCAAAACCTCGTGCCCTTTAAAAAAGGGGATTACTACCAGTCGAGCGACCTGGGTGAGCTGAACCGACGGCTCTCAGCCACCGGCTGGTTTAACTCCGTGGTTGTCGCCCCTGAATTTGATAAGTCTCGCAAAACCAAGGTGTTGCCGCTGCACGGCGTTGTTTCGCCGCGCACCGAGAACACCATTGAAACCGGTGTGGGCTATTCGACGGACGTTGGCCCGCGCGTGAAGGCCACCTGGAAAAAGCCGTGGATGAACTCCTACGGCCATAGCCTGACCACCAGCGCCAGCATTTCCGCCCCGGAACAGCAGCTCGATTTCAGCTATAAAATGCCGCTGCTGAAAAATCCGCTTGAGCAATATTACCTGGTTCAGGGGGGCTTTAAGCGCACCGACCTCAACGATACCGAGTCCGATTCCACCACGCTTGCCGTGTCGCGTTACTGGGATCTCTCCAGCGGCTGGCAGCGCGCCATCAACCTGCGCTGGAGCCTGGATCACTTTACCCAGGCCAACGTCACCAACACCACCATGCTGCTCTATCCTGGGGTGATGATCAGCCGCACCCGCTCGCGCGGCGGCCTGATGCCGACCTGGGGCGATTCCCAGCGTTACTCTATCGATTACTCCAACACCATGTGGGGTTCCGACGTAGATTTCTCGGTGATTCAGGCGCAGAACGTCTGGATCCGCACGCTGTATGACAAACACCGCTTTGTGGTGCGCGGCAACCTCGGCTGGATTGAAACCGGCGACTTCGACAAGGTCCCGCCGGACCTGCGCTTCTTCGCCGGGGGCGATCGCAGCATCCGTGGCTATAAATACAAATCCATCGCGCCTAAGGACGATGACGGCAAGCTGATCGGTGCCTCTAAGCTGGCTACCGGCTCGCTGGAGTACCAGTACAACGTCAGCGGAAAATGGTGGGGCGCTATGTTCGTCGACGGCGGCGAAGCGGTGAGCGATATCCGCCGCAGCGATTTTAAAACCGGCGCGGGCGTCGGCGTACGCTGGCAGTCACCCGTCGGGCCCATCAAGCTCGATTTCGCCGTGCCGGTGGGCGACAAAGAAGAACACGGATTACAGTTTTACATCGGTCTGGGGCCTGAATTATGAGTTTATGGAAGAAGATAAGCCTCGGGGTGCTGATTTTTATCGTGCTGCTGCTCGGTACGGTGGCGTTTCTGGTGGGAACGACGACCGGGCTGCATCTGCTGTTTAACGCCGCGAACCGCTGGGTGCCGGGGCTGGAGATTGGCCAGGTGACGGGCGGCTGGCGCGACCTGCGCCTGAAGAACATCCGCTATGAGCAGCCGGGCGTGGCGGTGAACGCCGGGGAGTTTCACCTGGCGGTGAAGCTGGGCTGTCTGCGTGATAGCAAGCTCTGCGTCAACGATTTGTCGCTAAAAGACGTCAACGTGGCGATAGATTCGAAGAAAATGCCGAAGTCTGCGCCGGTAGAGGAAGAGGACAGCGGTCCGCTGAATCTCTCCACGCCGTACCCGATCGCGCTTTATCGGGTGGCGCTTGATAACGTCAATGTCAAAATCGACGACACCACCGTGTCCGTGATGGATTTCAGCTCCGGCCTGCGCTGGCAGGAGAAAAACCTCACCCTGACGCCAACCTCCCTGCAGGGCTTGCTGATCGCGCTGCCGAAAGTGGCCGACGTGGCGCAGGAAGAGATCGTCGAGCCGAAGATCCAGAACCCGCAGCCGGAAGAGAAGCCGCTGGGCGAAACGCTGAAAGACCTCTTCTCGAAGCCTGTCCTGCCGGAAATGACCGATGTGCATCTGCCGCTGAACCTCAATATTGAAGAGTTCAAAGGCGAGCAGCTGCGCCTGACCGGCGATACCGACCTGACGGTCTATAACATGCTGCTGAAAGTCAGCAGCATTGACGGCAATATGAAGCTCGACGCGCTGGATATCGACACCAATCAGGGCTCGGTGAACGCGTCAGGCAACGCCCTGCTGCGCGACAACTGGCCGGTGGATATCACGCTGAATAGCGCCCTGAACATTGACCCGCTCAAAGGCGAGAAGGTGAAGGTCAAAGTAGGCGGGGCGCTGCGCGAGAAGCTGGATGTCGGGGTCAATCTCTCCGGCCCGGTAGACATGGTCCTGCGTGCGCAAACCCAGCTGGCGGAAGCCGGGCTGCCGCTCAATCTTGAGGTGGTCAGCAAGCAGCTTTACTGGCCATTCACCGGCGAAAAACAGTACCAGGCCGATGACCTGAAGCTGAAGCTGAGCGGCAAGATGACCGACTATACGCTCTCGTTCCGCACCGCAGTGAAGGGGCAGGGCGTGCCGCCCGCGAACATCACCCTGGATGCGAAGGGCAACGAACAGCAGGTTAACCTCGACAAGCTGACCGTCGCGGCGCTGGAAGGCAAAACCGAGTTGACCGCGCTGCTCGACTGGCAGCAGGCGATCAGCTGGCGCGGCGAGCTGAAGCTGACGGGCATTAACACCGCCAAAGAGGTGCCGGACTGGCCGTCGAAGCTGGATGGCCTGATCAAAACCCGCGGCAGCCTGTACGGCGGCACGTGGCAGATGGACGTGCCGGAGATCAAGCTCACCGGGAACGTGAAGCAGAACAAGGTAAACGTTGAAGGCTCGGTGAAAGGCAACAGCTACCTGCAGTGGGTTATCCCGGGTCTGCACGTGGCGCTGGGCCGCAACACGGCGGATATCAAAGGCGAGCTGGGGGTGAAAGATCTCAATCTGGACGCCACCATCGACGCGCCGAATCTGGATAACGCCCTGCCGGGCCTGGGCGGTACGGCGAAGGGGCTCCTGAAGGTGCGCGGCACGGTAGACGCGCCGCAGCTGCTGGCTGACATTACCGCCAATAACCTGCGCTGGCAGGCGCTGAGCGTTGCCCGCGTTCGCGTGGAAGGGGATGTGAAATCCACTGACCAGATCGGCGGAAACCTGAACCTGCGCGTGGAGCGCATTTCTCAGCCGGACGTCAACATCAGCCTGGTCACCCTGGACGCGAAAGGGAACGAGAAGCAGCACGACCTGCAGCTGCGCGTGCAGGGCGAGCCGGTCTCCGGCCAGCTTCACCTGACCGGCAGCTTCGACCGCAAAGAGGAGCGCTGGAAAGGGACGCTGGATAACACCCGCTTCAACACGCCGGTCGGGCCGCTGGCGCTGTCGCGCGCCATCGCGCTGGACTACCGCAACGCCGAGCAGAAGATCAGCATTGGGCCGCACTGCTGGACCAACCCGAATGCGGAACTGTGCGTGCCGCAGACCATCGACGCGGGCGCGGAAGGACGCGCGCAGATCAACCTCAACCGCTTCGATCTGGCGATGCTGAAACCGTTTATGCCGGATACTACCCAGGCCAGCGGCGTCTTCAGCGGAAAAGCCGATGTCGCCTGGGACACCACCAAAGAGGGGCTGCCGCAGGGCAGCGTCACGCTGTCCGGGCGTAACGTGAAGGTGACGCAGGAGGTGAATGACGCGCCGCTGCCGGTGGCCTTCGACACCCTGAACCTGAGCGCGGACCTGCATAACAACCGTGCGGAGCTGGGCTGGCTGATTCGTCTCACCAACAACGGTCAGTTTGACGGCAAGGTTCAAATTACCGACCCACAGGGACGGCGAAATCTGGGCGGCAACGTCACTATCCGCAACTTCAACCTGGCGATGGTGAACCCGATTTTCGCACGCGGGGAAAAAGCCGAGGGCATGGTAAATGCCAACCTGCGCCTGGCGGGCAATGCGCAAAGCCCACAGCTGTTCGGCCAGCTGCGCCTCAGCGGCGTGGATATTGACGGCAACTTTATGCCGTTTGACATGCAGCCGAGCCAGATCGCGATGAACTTCAACGGCATGAGCTCGACGCTGAGCGGATCGGTACTGACGCAGCAGGGGCAAATCAATCTGAGCGGCGACGCGGACTGGAGCCAGCTCGACAACTGGCGCGCCCGTATTGCCGCGAAGGGCAGTAAGGTGCGCATCACCGTACCGCCGATGGTGCGACTGGACGTCTCGCCTGATGTGGTCTTTGAAGCTACGCCAAGCCTCTTCACGCTTGACGGTCGCGTTGACGTGCCGTGGGCGCGCATCGTGGTTCACGACGTGCCGGAAAGTGCGGTCGGC
Source organism: Enterobacter sp. 5-4 (assembly GCF_000612205.1). Lineage (NCBI taxonomy): Bacteria > Pseudomonadati > Pseudomonadota > Gammaproteobacteria > Enterobacterales > Enterobacteriaceae > Enterobacter > Enterobacter sp. 5-4. The sequence continues at coordinate 85,826 of NZ_JFHW01000010.1, forward strand.
GTCTCAAGTGATGAAGTTATGCTCAATGAAAATCTGAAACCGGTCGAACAGAAGAGCGCGGGCATACCGATTAATAGTAACCTTATCGTGCACGTGGGGAATAACGTGCGGTTGGATGCGTTTGGGCTGAAGGCGAGGCTTACGGGCGACCTGAAGGTGGCGCAGGATAAACAAGGGCTTGGCCTGAACGGGCAGATCAATATCCCTGAAGGGCGATTCCACGCCTATGGTCAGGATCTGATTGTCCGCAAAGGCGAGCTGCTGTTCTCCGGTCCACCGGATCAACCCTTGCTGAACATTGAAGCGATTCGTAACCCGGAAGCGACGGAAAACGACGTCATTGCCGGGGTACGCGTCACCGGTTCCGCCGACGAACCGAAGGCGGAGATCTTCTCTGACCCGGCGATGTCCCAGCAGGAAGCCCTCTCTTACCTGCTGCGTGGTCAAGGTCTCGACAGCGGTCAGAGCGACAGCGCGGCGATGACTTCGATGTTAGTGGGGCTGGGGGTTGCACAAAGTGGGCAGGTTGTGGGTAAAATCGGCGAGACGTTCGGCGTAAGCAATCTGGCGCTGGACACCCAGGGCGTGGGTGACTCCTCGCAGGTGGTGGTCAGCGGCTATGTACTGCCGGGTCTGCAGGTAAAATATGGTGTGGGGATCTTTGACTCACTGGCAACACTCACGTTACGCTATCGCCTGATGCCTAAGCTATATCTGGAAGCAGTGTCCGGCGTAGACCAGGCACTTGATCTGCTCTATCAGTTTGAGTTTTAGCAATGCGAATATTTGTCTACGGCAGTTTACGAACCAGGCAAGGCAACAGTCACTGGATGACCAATGCCCAGCTACTGGGGAATTACAATATCGAGAACTACCAGTTGTACAGCCTGGGCCACTATCCAGGCGCGGTTCCGGGTGAAGGAACAGTACAGGGTGAAGTTTATCGTATTGATAACGCGACGCTTGCCGAACTTGATGCCTTGCGCACCAGGGGCGGTGAATACGCACGCCAGTTGATCCAGACGCCGTACGGAAGCGCGTGGATGTATGTCTACCAGCGTCCAGTCGACGGGTTAACGCGGATCGTAAGCGGTAACTGGTTAGACAGAGACCAGTACTGAAAAACGACAACGCCACCGTAAGGTGGCGTTGTTTTTTGTGTCTGGCAGTAAGAATTACTTCTTAGCAGCGCGTTCGAAAGAGGCGATGATTTCCGCTTTCGCTGCTTCTGCGTTGTCCCAGCCGTCAACTTTAACCCACTTGCCTTTTTCGAGGTCTTTGTAGTGCTCGAAGAAGTGAGTGATCTGCGCTTTCAGCAGCTCTGGCAGGTCGTTCACATCTTTGATGTGATCGTATTCTTTGCTCAGCTTGGTGTGCGGTACCGCAACCAGCTTCGCATCTTCACCGGATTCGTCGGTCATTTTCAGCACGCCAACGGGACGGCAGCGAATCACTGCGCCTGGCTGCAGTGGGTATGGCGTTGGGACCAGCACGTCAACCGGGTCACCGTCCAGAGACAGGGTGTGGTTGATGTAACCGTAGTTGCACGGATAGAACATCGCGGTAGACATGAAGCGGTCTACGAACAGGGCGCCGCTCTCTTTGTCCACTTCGTATTTGATCGGATCTGCGTTAGCCGGGATTTCGATAACTACGTAGATGTCTTCTGGCAGTTCTTTACCCGCTGGGACGTTGAGTAAGCTCATGTCGGTGTCCTTTAAAATGGATGGTAAACAAGTGGCAGGTATTATAGCCAACTCGCGCTGAATGTCTCCGCCTGTTTTCGCCTTCTCTCCACGTTCTTCCCACTTTTCAGACCGATTCCATGACAGAAAAATCCATAAACTCAGCCGCATTTTTCATGGAGAAATGAAAGCGATTACAAACTTGTGATTAACGTTTTATTCACTTTTCTGAAGTGTGATGTAACGCAATTCGTTACATATTTCATGGGCTATAGTCATTCCGCAGAACATCTTTTAACCAACAATAACTCACCCTACGAGGACGTTCATATGTGGAAGCGCTTACTCCTTGTCACAGCAGTTTCGGCAGCCATGTCGTCTATGGCGATGGCCGCTCCCTTAACCGTAGGTTTTTCGCAGGTCGGCTCTGAATCTGGCTGGCGAGCGGCAGAAACCAACGTGGCGAAAAGCGAAGCTCAGAAACGCGGCATTACCCTGAAAATCGCCGATGGCCAGCAAAAACAAGAGAATCAGATCAAAGCCGTGCGCTCCTTTATCGCCCAGGGCGTGGATGCCATCTTTATTGCACCCGTCGTGGCGACCGGCTGGGAACCCGTCCTGAAGGAAGCGAAAGACGCTGAAATCCCGGTCTTCCTGCTCGATCGTTCCATCGACGTCAAAGACAAATCTCTCTATATGACCACCGTGACGGCCAACAACGTGCTGGAAGGGCAGTTAATTGGCGACTGGCTGATAAAACAGGTCGACGGCAAGCCGTGTAACGTTGTTGAACTGCAGGGCACCGTCGGGGCGAGCGTGGCCATCGACCGTAAAAAAGGCTTTGCTGAAGCCATCGCGAAAGCGCCAAACATCAAGATTATCCGCTCTCAGTCCGGCGACTTTACCCGCAGCAAAGGTAAAGAGGTGATGGAGAGCTTCATTAAGGCTGAAAACAACGGCAAGAACATCTGCATGGTTTACGCCCACAACGATGACATGGCGATCGGCGCGATTCAGGCAATTAAAGAAGCGGGCCTGAAGCCGGGCAAAGATATCCTCACCGGCTCTATCGACGGCGTGCCTGATATCTACAAAGCGATGATCGACGGCGAAGCCAACGCCAGCGTGGAGCTGACGCCAAACATGGCCGGCCCGGCATTCGACGCGCTGGAGAAATTCAAGAAAGACGGCACGATGCCGGAGAAAGTGACGGTCACCAAATCCACGCTCTACCTGCCTGACACGGCGAAAGAAGAGTTAGAGAAGAAGAAAAATATGGGCTACTAAGCCTGTCTGAACATGCCGGGTGACGCTGCGCTTACCCGGCCTACGATACGCTCTTTTGTAGGCCGGATAAGCGTAGCGCCTTCCGGCTTGATGCAGGGGGAAACCATGACCACTGAACAACACCAGGAAATCCTCCGCACAGAGGGCTTGAGTAAATTCTTCCCCGGCGTAAAGGCGCTGGATAACGTTGATTTCAGCCTGCGGCGCGGGGAGATCATGGCGCTGCTGGGGGAAAACGGCGCGGGAAAATCGACGCTGATTAAATCTCTGACCGGCGTTTATCACGCCGACCGCGGCACCATCTGGCTGGAAGGCAGCGCCATTTCGCCCAAAAACACCGCCCATGCCCAGCAGTTGGGGATCGGGACGGTATACCAGGAAGTGAACCTGCTGCCGAATATGTCGGTGGCGGATAACCTGTTTATTGGCCGTGAGCCACGACGCTTTGGCCTGCTGCGCCGTAAAGAGATGGAGGCGCGGGCGACAAAGCTGATGGAATCCTACGGCTTCTCCCTCGACGTCCGCGAGCCGCTGAACCGCTTTTCCGTGGCGATGCAGCAGATCGTCGCCATTTGCCGCGCGATCGATCTCTCGGCAAAGGTGCTGATCCTCGACGAACCCACCGCCAGCCTCGATACCCAGGAGGTGGAAATGCTCTTTACCCTGATGCGCCAGCTGCGCGATCAGGGCGTCAGCCTGATCTTCGTTACCCACTTCCTCGATCAGGTGTATGAGGTGAGCGATCGCATTACGGTGCTGCGCAACGGCAGCTTTGTCGGCTGCCGCGAAACCCGCGAGCTGCCGCAGATCGAGCTGGTCAAAATGATGCTGGGCCGCGAGCTGGAGACCAACGCCCTTCAGCGCGCGGGCCGCACGCTGCTGAGCGAGAAGCCGGTCGCCGCGTTCAGCGATTACGGCAAAAAAGGGGTCATCTCGCCGTTTAATCTTGAGGTGCGGCCGGGCGAAATTGTCGGGCTGGCGGGCCTGCTGGGCTCGGGGCGTACCGAGACAGCCGAGGTGATCTTCGGGATCAAGCCCGCCGACAGCGGCAGCGCGCTGATCAAGGGCAAACCGCAAACCCTGCGATCGCCGCATCAGGCCTCCTGTCTGGGTGTGGGCTTCTGCCCGGAAGACCGGAAAACGGACGGCATTATTGCCGCCGCCTCGGTGCGGGAAAATATCATTCTGGCGCTTCAGGCGCAGCGCGGCTGGCTGCGGCCGATCCCACGCAAAGAGCAGAACGCCATTGCTGAGCGCTTTATCCGCCAGCTCGGCATCCGCACCCCGAGCGCGGAACAGCCCATCGAGTTCCTCTCCGGTGGTAACCAGCAGAAAGTGCTGCTCTCCCGCTGGTTGCTGACCAAACCCCAGTTCCTGATCCTCGACGAACCGACCCGCGGCATTGACGTAGGGGCGCACGCCGAAATTATCCGGCTTATCGAAACCCTGTGCGCAGACGGTCTGGCCCTGCTGGTCATTTCGTCCGAGCTGGAGGAACTGGTGGGCTATGCCGATCGCGTCATCATCATGCGCGATCGTAAACAGGTGGCAGAGATCCCGCTGGATAAGCTGTCCGTTCCGGCGATCATGAATGCCATCGCGGCATAAGGAGTGAATCGTGATGTCCCGTTCGCTTTCGCAAACCGGTGAGTCAAAGCGCCGCTTCAGCTGGCCGACCGGCACGCCGCAAATCGCGGCGCTGCTGGTGGTTTTACTGGTGGATAGCCTGGTCGCGCCGCATTTCTTCCAGATTATCGTGCAGGATGGCCGCCTGTTTGGCAGCCCGATAGACATTTTAAACCGCGCCGCGCCCGTGGCGCTGCTGGCCATCGGGATGACGCTGGTCATCGCCACCGGCGGGATTGATCTCTCCGTCGGCGCGGTGATGGCTATCGCCGGGGCCACGGCAGCCTCCATGACCGTGGCCGGGCATAGCCTGCCGGTGGTCTTGCTTGCAGCCTTAGGCACTGGCGTGCTGGCCGGATTATGGAACGGCATTCTGGTGGCGGTGCTGAAAATCCAGCCCTTTGTCGCCACGCTCATTTTAATGGTGGCCGGGCGCGGCGTCGCGCAGCTGATTACCTCCGGCCAGATTGTCACCTTTAACTCCCCGAGCCTGGCGTGGCTCGGCAGCGGCAACCTTCTGTTCTTCCCGACGCCGGTGATGATTGCCCTGGTGACGCTCGTGGTGTTCTGGCTTTTCACCCGCAAAACGGCGCTGGGCATGTTCATTGAGGCCGTCGGGATCAACATTCGCGCCGCGCGCAACGCCGGGGTCAACACGCGGCTGATGGTGATGCTGACCTACGTGCTGAGCGGTATTTGCGCCGCCATCGCCGGCGTGATCGTCGCGGCGGATATTCGCGGAGCCGATGCCAACAACGCCGGGCTCTGGCTGGAGCTGGATGCGATCCTGGCGGTGGTCATCGGCGGCGGGTCGCTGATGGGCGGGCGCTTTAACCTGCTGCTCTCGGCGATCGGCGCGCTGATCATTCAGGGCATGAACACCGGGATCCTGCTTTCGGGATTCCAGCCGGAACTCAACCAGGTGGTGAAAGCGGTGGTCGTGCTCTGCGTGCTGATCGTCCAGTCGCCGCGCTTTGTCAGCATCATTAAGGGGATCCGTGGCCATGATAAAACGTAATTTACCGCTAATGATCACGCTGGGCGTGTTTGTGCTGGGCTATCTCTACTGCCTGACCCAGTTCCCGGGGTTTGCCTCGACGCGCGTGATCTGCAATATCCTGACCGATAACGCCTTTTTAGGCATCATCGCCGTCGGCATGACCTTTGTGATCCTCTCCGGCGGGATCGATCTCTCCGTCGGCTCGGTGATCGCGTTTACGGGCGTGTTCCTCGCGAAAGCGATTGGCTTCTGGGGCATCTCACCGCTGCTGGCGTTCCCGCTGGTGCTGGTGATGGGCTGCGCGTTTGGCGCCTTTATGGGGCTGCTGATCGACGCGTTAAAAATTCCGGCGTTTATCATTACCCTCGCGGGGATGTTCTTCCTGCGTGGGGTAAGTTATCTGGTGTCTGAAGAGTCGATCCCGATTAACCATCCGGTGTACGACACGCTCTCCAGCCTGGCGTGGAAAATTCCCGGCGGCGGTCGTCTGAGCGCGATGGGGCTGCTGATGCTGGGCGTGGTCGTCATTGGCATCTTCCTCGCCCACCGCACCCGGTTTGGCAATCAGGTTTACGCTATTGGCGGCAACGCCACGTCGGCCAACCTGATGGGGATCTCGACCCGCAGCACCACCATCCGCATCTATATGCTCTCGACCGGCCTGGCGACGCTGGCGGGGATCGTCTTCTCGGTGTATACCCAGGCGGGCTATGCCCTTGCAGGCGTTGGCGTGGAGCTGGATGCGATTGCTTCTGTGGTCATCGGCGGCACGCTGCTCAGCGGCGGCGTGGGGACGGTACTGGGGACGCTGTTCGGCGTGGCGATTCAGGGGCTGATCCAGACCTATATCAACTTTGACGGCACGCTCAGCTCCTGGTGGACGAAGATCGCCATCGGCATTCTGCTGTTTATTTTTATTGCCCTGCAGCGCGGCCTGACGGTGCTCTGGGAGAACCGTCAAAGCTCGCCTGTTACCCGCGTGAACACATCGGTAACAGAGCGATAACATGCTGAAAGTCTAAACATTTTCCGGTAGCGGCCGATACTCTTTTTTTATGCCCAGAAATATCTCGCTACCGGAAATAATATCATGCTGAAAACGCTATCGATTCGTACCGGCTTGCTCTCTTTACTGGCCGTTATGACCCTTCTGCTGCTGATTGTCAGCGGCATTGGCATTTATGCCCTCACACAGAGTTCTTCTTCGCTGCAGCGCATTAATCACCTTCAGGGTGAGCAGATGGTGCAGCTTAATTCAGGCTATACGCTGATCCTCCGCGCGCGCAATGAAGCGGGTCAGGCCGTCCGCATGATGGAAATCGGCATGCTGGACGATGCGGCCAGCGCGGTAAAAAACATCAATCAGGAAGTTGCCCTGGCCCAGAAAACGCTGAAGGGCGTGATCGACGGCGGCGTGGCTGACGAGCAGGGGCAGCAGCTGCTCGATAAAGTGGCAGCCAGCCTGGCGGCGTATAACCAGCAGGGGATCAACCCGATGCTGAAAACCCTCAATGACCAGAGCGCGGACGGGTATTACGACCTGCTGGAGAAGACGCTGATCCCGCTGGCGTCAGCGTTTGATAACGACATGCAGGCGTTTCAGAAATGGAGCGAAGCGCGAGGTCAGGCGGAAGTGAGTGCCGTGCAGGCGAGCAAAACCCGCGTCCTGATCCTGATTATCGTCGCCGCGCTGCTGACGGCGGGCATTATCGTGCTGGCCTGGCTTGCGCTGCGCCATATGCTGCTCAAGCCGCTCTCGGCGTCGATTGCTCAGCTGGAGAACGTGGCGGCGGGCGATTTAACCCATACGCTGGCCGCGCCCGCGAGCCAGGAGTTTAACCGCCTTAACGCGGTCATTGAGGAGATGCGTCAGTCGCTGATGAACTCGGTTCTGCGGGTACGCGATGCCAGCGCGCAGATTGACACCGGCAGCCGCGAGCTGACGCTGGGGAACCGGGATCTCGCCGAGCGAACGGAATCCACCGCCACGTCGCTGGAGCAGACGGCGGCCAGCATGGAACAGATCACCGCCACGGTGAAGCTCAACGCCGATAACGCCGAGCAGGCGCACCAGCTGGCGAAGTCGGTCTCCGACACGGCCGATCACGGCAGCGAAATGGTCTGCTACGTGATTGAAAAAATGCGCGATATCTCCGGCAGCTCGGCGCGCATCGCCGACATCCTGAGCGTGATCGACGGCATTGCCTTCCAGACCAATATCCTGGCGCTTAACGCCTCCGTAGAGGCGGCGCGCGCGGGCGAGCAGGGGCGCGGGTTTGCCGTCGTCGCGGGCGAGGTGCGAAACCTGGCCAGCCGCAGCGCCGACGCGGCGAAGGAGATTCGTTCTCTTATCAGTGATTCGCAAACCCACGTTAACGAGGGCAGCGAGCTGGCCCAGCAGGCGGGCGAAACAATGGATGAGATCGCAACAGAAGTGCTGCGCATGACCAAACTGATGCGTGAGATTGCGACCGCGTCTCAGGAGCAGAGCCGCGGCATTGAGCAGGTTAATATTGCGGTAAACCAGATGGATGAAACCGCGCAGCAGAATGCGGCGCTGGTGCAGCAATCCTCCGCCGCGACCCGCTCCCTTGAGGAGCAGTCGCGTCAGCTGATGGAAGCCATGTCATCATTCAAAGTGACGACTCAGAACGCGGCATAATATTACCCAGCCCCGGTACGTTCTGTGCCGGGGTTTTATTCCTTTCGGAATTAAGCGCCCCGATATTATCGTGAATTTCGCCCATTAATATTTCCAGCGAGCGGGTTAAGGCTAATGCTTTTTCCGTCGGCTCAAGATATAAGCCTTTGCGGAGAAATAACGGCTCATCAAAGAGTTGATTAAAACGCTTTAATGCCAGACTCACCGCAGGGCGTGACATCTCCAGACGCAAAGAGGCCTTTGCCATGCTGCCGCAGCGGACGATTTCAATAAATACAGGGATAAGATTTAAATCAATGCCGGTATTAGCACGGGAATAATTTTTCATTGCGTTTCTGCTCCACGAAATATCTGTCAAACTGTTATGGAAATAATGCAGGAGCAGTGGCGAATATTAAAGCGTGTTTTTTATAAACACTTATACGGTAAAATATATAAATGAACAGGGGAGCCGGATCGGCTCCCCTGAAGAGAGGGATTACGCGTCCGGGTACTCGCGGATAAAGCGTTCAACGTCTTCAACCATGTGGTTGTTGCCGACGAAGAACGAACGGCGCTGGTGAAGGCTTTCCGGCACGATCTCCAGAATACGCTCTTTACCGTCGCTCGCCTTACCGCCCGCCTGTTCGGCCAGGAACGCCATCGGGTTGCATTCGTACAGCAGACGCAGTTTCCCGTCCGGGTGGCTGGCGGTGCTTGGGTAGAGGTAGATGCCGCCTTTCAGCAGGTTACGGTGGAAATCCGCGACCAGAGAGCCAATATAGCGGGACGTGTACGGGCGCTGCGTCGCTTTATCTTCTTCCTGGCAGAATTTGATGTACTTCTTCACGCCGTTCGGGAAGCGGATGTAGTTACCTTCGTTAATGGAGTAGGTATTGCCCTTCTCCGGGAAGCGCATGCGTTCCTGGCTCAGACAGAAAACGCCCAGGGAAGGATCGTACGTAAAGGCATGTACGCCGCAACCGGTGGTGTAGACCAGCATGGTGGAGGAGCCATAGACGACGTAACCGGCAGCAACCTGATTAATGCCCGGCTGCAGGAAATCTTCTTCGGTCACCGGCGTGCCAACAGGCGTGACGCGGCGGTAGATGGAGAAAATGGTACCGACAGAAACGTTAACATCAATGTTGGAGGAGCCGTCGAGCGGATCCATCAGAACAACGTATTTCGCGTGTTCACACCCTTCGAAAACAACAATTTCATCTTCTTCTTCGGAGGCGATACCCGCAACGATGTCGCGCGCGCGCAGTGCAGCTTTCAGTTTTTCATTTGCGAACAGATCGAGTTTCTGTTGAACCTCGCCCTGAACGTTCTCGGCACCGCTGGCACCCAGGATATCGACCAGACCGGCCTTGTTGATATCACGGTGGATGATCTTAGCGCCCAGCTTTATTGCCGACAGCAAAGCAGTGAGTTCACCGGTAGCATGAGAGAACTCGTGCTGCTTTTCGACAATAAATTCACCTAACGTTTTCATAACACTTTCCCTGCATCTTTGTGAGTAGAGCGATTGTATGTTCACTAAAACGACTAAAGCCCAACAATCTTAACAAATATTCAAATAGTAGCGCAGAGGTGAATCGCGCCAGCAACATACGGATTTACCTGAAATGCGTTTCACAGCCGCTAACATGTGAGTAAAATGTGCGCCACATTGAAGAAGGATAGTGACGTATGCGCATTCATATATTGGGGATTTGTGGCACTTTCATGGGCGGACTGGCAATGCTGGCGCGCTCGCTGGGCCATGAGGTGACAGGTTCGGACGCCAATGTGTATCCGCCAATGAGCACACTTCTGGAGAAACAGGGCATCTCTCTTATTCAGGGCTACGATGCCAGCCAGCTGGATCCCGAGCCGGACCTGGTGATTATTGGCAACGCCATGACCCGCGGCAATCCGTGCGTTGAGGCGGTACTGGAACGCAATATTCCGTTCATGTCCGGCCCGCAGTGGCTGCATGACTTCGTCCTGCGCGACCGCTGGGTGGTTGCCGTTGCCGGTACCCACGGCAAAACGACCACCGCGGGCATGGCGACCTGGATCCTCGAAGCCTGCGGCTATAAGCCGGGCTTCGTCATCGGCGGCGTACCGGGCAACTTTGACGTTTCTGCGCGCCTGGGGGACAGCCCGTTCTTTGTGATCGAAGCCGACGAGTATGACTGCGCGTTCTTCGACAAGCGCTCCAAGTTCGTGCACTACTGCCCGCGCACGCTGATCCTCAACAACCTTGAGTTTGACCACGCGGATATTTTTGACGATCTGAAGGCCATACAGAAACAGTTCCACCACCTGGTGCGCATCGTGCCGGGCCAGGGCCGCATCATCCTGCCGGAAAACGACATCAACCTGAAGCAGACCCTGGCGATGGGCTGCTGGAGCGAGCAGGAGCTGGTGGGCGAGCAGGGCCACTGGCAGGCGAAGAAACTCAACGCCGATGCCTCCGAGTGGGAAGTGCTGCTCGACGGCGAAAAAGTGGGCGAGGTGAAGTGGGGCCTGGTGGGCGAACACAACATGCACAACGGCCTGATGGCAATCGCTGCCGCACGCCATGTGGGCGTTCAGCCTGCGGATGCGGCGAATGCGCTGGGTTCATTTATCAATGCCCGCCGCCGTCTGGAGCTGCGCGGTGAAGCCCACGGCGTCACCGTGTATGACGATTTCGCGCACCACCCAACGGCCATTCTGGCGACGCTTGCCGCCCTGCGTGGCAAAGTTGGCGGTACCGCGCGCATTCTGGCGGTGCTGGAACCGCGCTCGAACACCATGAAGATGGGCATCTGCAAAGACGATCTCGCGCCGTCGTTAGGACGTGCCGATGAAGTCTTCCTGCTGCAGCCGCAGCATATTCCGTGGCAGGTGGCGGAAGTGGCCGATGCCTGCATCCAGCCTGCGCACTGGAGCGCGGATGTGGATGCGCTCGCGGATATGGTGGTGAAAGCCGCTCAGCCCGGCGACCATATTCTGGTGATGAGCAACGGCGGTTTTGGTGGGATCCATCAGAAGCTGCTGGACGGGCTGGCGAAGAAAGCGGAAGCGGCCGCCGAGGCGTAAAAAAAGCCCGGTGGCGCTAGCGCTTACCGGGCCTACGTTCTTTTCCCCCTCGCCCCTCCGGGGTGAGGGGGACGGATTACTCTTCGTTCTCAGACAGCTCGCGCAGATACTGGAAAATCAGGCGCGCAGACTTCGGCGGCTTATTCCCTTCTTTCTCTTTCTTCGCGTTGCGGATCAAGGAACGCAGCTGCTGGCGGTCGGCATCCGGCCACAGGTTCAGCACTTCCGGTACGGCGTCATCACCCTGTTCAATCAGACGATCGCGGATCTGCTCCAGCTTGTGGAACAGCGCAACCTGCTGGTTGTGGCGGTTTTTCAGCTTGTCCAGCGCCTGGCGGATCGGATCAACATCGCGCTGACGCAGCATTTTCCCGATAAGCTGAAGCTGGCGACGACGGCCTTCTTTTTTGATTTTCTGTGCCAGTTCAATGGCATCGCGCAGATCCTGGTCGAGCGGGATCTTATCCAGCGCGTTTTTACCCAGTTCTACCATTTCCGCGCCAAGCTGTTTTAACTCTTCGGCGTCACGTTTAATTTCACTTTTACTGACCCAGATGATCTCATCATCTTCGTCTTCGATGTCATCACCGGGAACGTCGTCGAGCCAGTCTTCGGGCTGCTTAGTCATGTCAGGCTCCTTAAAAAAAGAGGCTAATGTTACCAGTTAAGACGCGCACTGAAAAACGGTTCTCTGTTAGACTTCAGTTAACTCTCTCTTACAGTATGGCATTTGCGATGAAAGTAACCTCACAAGTTGAAGCGCAGCGTAAGATTCTGGAAGAAGCCGTCTCCACCGCGCTGATGCTTGCTTCAGAAAAATCAGATGGCGCCGAAGTGGCGGTCAGCAAAACCACCGGCATTAGCGTGAGCACCCGCTATGGCGAAGTGGAGAATGTTGAATTCAACAGCGACGGCGCGCTGGGTATCACGGTATACCACCAGAATCGCAAAGGCAGTGCGTCATCCACCGATCTCAGTCCGGATGCCATCGCCCGTACGGTGCAGGCCGCGCTGGATATCGCCCGTTATACCTCACCGGATCCTTACGCCGGCGTGGCGGATAAAGATCTGCTGGCGTTTGACGCGCCGGATCTCGACCTGTTCCATCCGGCGGAAGTGACGCCGGACGAAGCGATTGAGCTGGCCGCGCGCGCCGAGCAGGCGTCCCTGCAGGCCGACAAGCGCATCACCAATACCGAAGGCGGCAGCTTTAACAGCCACTACGGCATCAAAGTCTTCGGCAACAGCCACGGCATGCTGCAGGGCTACTGCTCTACCCGCCACTCGCTCTCCAGCTGCGTCATCGCCGAAGAGAACGGTGACATGGAGCGCGACTACGCCTATACCATTGGCCGCGCGCTGGGGGATTTGCAGTCTCCGGAGTGGGTAGGCAAAGAGTGTGCCGAACGCACGCTGTCTCGCCTGTCGCCGCGTAAACTCTCCACCATGAAAGCGCCGGTGATTTTTGCCAACGAAGTGGCGACCGGTCTGTTTGGCCATCTGGTGGGCGCTATCGCGGGCGGCTCCGTTTACCGTAAATCGACCTTCCTGCTCGACTCGCTGGGTAAGCAGATCCTGCCGGAATGGCTCACCATCGAAGAGCATCCGCACCTGCTGAAAGGCCTGGCCTCCACGCCGTTCGACAGCGAAGGCGTGCGCACCGAGCGTCGTGACATCGTGAAAGACGGCATTCTGACCCAGTGGCTTCTGACCAACTACTCCGCGCGCAAGCTGGGGCTGAAAAGCACCGGGCACGCGGGCGGCATTCACAACTGGCGCATTGCCGGGCAGGGCCTCAACTTTGAGCAGATGCTGAAAGAGATGGGCACCGGTCTGGTGGTGACCGAGCTGATGGGTCAGGGCGTCAGCGGCATCACCGGCGATTACTCTCGCGGCGCGGCGGGCTTCTGGGTTGAAAACGGCGAAATCCAGTATCCGGTGAGCGAAATTACCATCGCTGGCAATCTGAAGGATATGTGGCGCAATATCGTTACGGTCGGTAACGATATTGAAACACGCAGCAATATACAGTGTGGTTCTGTATTACTCCCGGAAATGAAAATCGCCGGACAATAGAGATAGCGTTTTGTTAATAATAAAAAAGGAAGTGAGCAATGCGTAAACATCTGTTAGCGATCGTCGCGGCTTCAACGCTGGTTCTTGGCTCTTCTGCGTTTGCTGCCGATCTTGAAGACGACATGGGCATCCTCGGGCAAAACCTGAAGGTGGTGCAGAAAACCGACAATGCGGCGGAAATGAAAGACGCGCTGACCAAAATGCGTGAAGCGGCGCTGGACGCACAAAAAGCGACGCCTCCTAAACTGGAAAGCAAAGCGGCAGACAGTGCAGAGATGAAAGACTACCGCCACGGCTTTGACGTGCTGGTCGGCCAGATCGACGGCGCGCTGAAGCTCGCTAACGAAGGCAAAGTGAAGGAAGCCCAGGCGGCGGCCGAGCAGTTTGTGACGACCCGTAATACGTATCACAAGAAATACCGTTAACCGATCGCGCATCTGACAAATAATCAGCGGGGGCCAGTGGCCCCCGTTTTTTTGCGCGGTAATAAGTAAACCCTATCGCCATCACATTTTTGCGTCACCACGCCTGAACGTTTTCGCTTCCCCGGCGCGCGTTTTGCCGCTGGAATACGTGATATTCATCACGCAAATGCCGTGATTAATCCAGATTCACCGTATTTATGTGGCACAGATCACTGCTGCGGCTCCCCTTTCCACTTCGAAGTGGAAAACAACTCGCTACAAACAATTCCCCCCCAACGTTAGTTTTATTCCAGAGCCATTAACGGGGTAAGACCAGTGATTAACGGAGCGGTAATGAACGACGTTGGGGAACAGGCAGAGCAAACAGAACAGCTCGCGAACACCATGCTGCAGCAGGTTTATGCCCTGCTGGCCCGGAACAACATCATCCCCAATGCGGTACAGGAGCAGATGCTTACTTCCCACGTGCGCGCCATGGCGCACCGGTCCGTGACCGGCGAGCCGCTGCCGGAGGTTGAAGCAGAGCTGTTTGACGAAATTTCACCGGATTCAATGCGGCTTGCCCGTGAAGTGGTGGCGCAGTTTGGCAACCTTCCAGATGAAGAGGCCTGGCTGCTCTCCGTTCACTTTGAAGTCGCGAAAGACAACCTTTAAGGAGCAACACATGGAACAGATTACAGTCGTGATTGGCGATCGCCTGGGTAAAGGTCAGAAAGTGGCGGCCGGTGTGGAAAAAGCAGGTGGACGCGCGGTTGTCGTACCGGGCATGGCGGCAGACATGAAGCTCGGTGACGTGATGAAAGCAGAAAACGCCACCTTCGGCATCTCCTTCTGCGGCAGCGGCGGCGCGGGTGCCATCACCGCCCAGACCAAATATGGCTACAAGGCCAAATACGGTATGCGTTCCGTGGATGAAGGCGTCACCGCCATCAACGAAGGCTGCAACGTGCTGGGCTTTGGCTTTATGGATAAAGAAGAGCTGGGCGAGCGTCTGGTACAGGCGTGGCAGAAAAAATACGGCGCATAAGCATGAAAGAACAGTTCACAACCACGGTGAGAGTGAAGGGGAAGGGCGACGCCAAAGCGCGCGCCTTTGCCGACGCGCTCAACCACGTTCAGGCCGCGGTGATGAAAGCCTCACCGCATATCTTACTGCGTATTGAGCCACAGGATGTGCAGGTCGTTCAGGCGCAAGAAGCGGTGCGAAAAGAAGCGTTTCTGTTCTTCTTTCTGCGCCGGGAAAGACGCACCTACAGCGTGGAGCTGGATGTGACCGTCAACGTGACCGCCATCAATCTCGACCAGGTGGATTTCGTCACGCAACGCTGATTATTCATAAAAGGGCAGACTGATGTTCTTAATTATATTAATAAAATCGCTCATCATCGGCGGCCTGGTAGGCGTCGGTGTCGGGGCCGGGGCTGCACGCATGTTTCATGCGCCTACCACTCAGGGTATGGGCGCGTTTCGTACGTTGGGGGAACTGAACTCCTGCGAAGGGGATCCGGCGTCCCACTTCTCCTTTGGGTTAGGCTTCTTCTTTAACGCTTGGGCCTCTTCCGTGGCCGCAGGGGCTTTCACACAGGACGTTGACCACCGCATCATCCCGAACTGGGGTGCGGCCGCGCTGATGATCAAAAACCGTAACGTCGGCGAAACGCTGCACGATCCGCGCAAAATGGCGATTGCCTGCGGCGTGATCGGCATGATCGTCGTGACCTTCCTTAACCTGACTGCCTCCTCCGTGCCCGCTGCGCTTCAGGTCACCGCCGTGAAGGTGCTGGTGCCTGCCGCGAACCTGCTGGTCAACACCGTGATGCCGGTGATCTTCTGGCTGGCGGCCATCGATGCGGGTAAAAAATCGGGCTTCTGGGCCACCATCTTTGGCGGCGCGGCGCAGCTGATTATGGGCAACGCCGTACCGGGCCTGGTGCTGGGGATCCTGATCGGTAAAGGCGTGGAAGAGAGCGGCTGGAACCACGTCACCAAAGTGATGATGGCGGCGATCGTTCTGCTGTTCGTGCTGAGCGGCTTCTTCCGCGGCTTCGACATGAAGATGATCGAATCCTTCCATCTGACCGTGCCCAACTGGCTCGACATGATCCACAACTCGCTCAGCGGTAAATAACAGGAGCCTCTAAATGGAACAGAATAAAGGTTTTTGGTATGCCGACTGGTCGTTCCCGATCTTCGTTGGCCTGCTCTCCTCCGGCGTGTTTGCCGGGACGCACATGTACTACCTCTACGGCATCGGCGCGTTTAACGAAGTGGCCTTCGTGGCGATGCTGAAAGCGGGAATTGACACCGGCGTTTACGGCGCGGTGGCGGCGTTCGGCGCGAGCTTCCTGTTCGCCCGTATTATCGAAGGCTCGCTGGTCGGTATTCTCGACATCGGCGGGGCGATCCAGACCGGCGTGGGCCTCGGGGTTCCGGCGCTGCTGCTGGGCGCGGGGATCATGTTCCCGGTGACCAACTTCATTGCCGCGCTGATCACCGGCCTGGTGATTGGCCTTGCGATTGGCTACGTCATCATCCTGGCGCGTAAGTTCACCATCAACCAGAGCAACTCCACCTACGGCGCAGACGTGATGATGGGCGCGGGCAACGCTTCCGGCCGCTTCCTCGGACCGTTGATTATCCTCAGCGCCATGACCGCCTCCATTCCGATTGGCGTGGGTTCTCTGCTGGGTGCGCTGCTGTTCTACATCTGGCAGAAGCCCATTACCGGTGGCGCTATCCTCGGCGCAATGATTCTGGGCTGGCTGTTCCCGGTTGCCCTTTAATACCCGCGGGCGCTCCGGCGCCTGCCTTTTCAGGAGATCCTCATGTTTGATTTACTCCTGCGCCGTGCGCGCCTCGCCGACGATACCCTGACCGATATCGCCATTCAGGACGGGAAGATCGCCGCGACGGGCGACATAGACGCTCCCGCCCGCAAAACGGTGGAGCTAAACGGTGACGTGTTCGTCAGCGCAGGCTGGATTGACTCCCACGTACACTGCTATCCGAACTCCCCGATTTACCACGACGAACCGGACAGCGTGGGCGTTGCCACCGGCGTGACCACCGTGGTAGACGCGGGCAGCACCGGGGCCGACGACGTGGACGATTTCTACGCGATTACCCGCAAGGCCTCCACCGAGGTCTTTGCCCTGCTGAACATCTCCCGCGTGGGGCTGATTGCCCAGAACGAGCTGGCCAACATGGCCAATATTGACGCCGACGCGGTGAAAGAGGCGGTGAAACGCCATCCTGATTTTATCGTCGGCCTGAAGGCGCGCATGAGCAGCAGCGTGGTCGGTGACAACGGCATCACGCCGCTGGCGCGCGCCAAAGCCATTCAGAAAGAGAACGGCGACCTGCCGCTGATGGTGCACATTGGCAACAACCCGCCGAACCTCGACGAAATTGCCGAGCTGCTGAGCTCTGGCGACATCATCACCCACTGCTACAACGGCAAGCCTAATCGCATTCTGACGCCCTCCGGCGAATTGCGCGCCTCCATTACGTCTGCGCTGAAGCGCGGCGTGCGTCTGGACGTCGGCCACGGCACGGCAAGCTTCAGCTTTGAGGTGGCGAAACGCGCCATCGCGATGGGCATTCTGCCGCACACCATCAGCTCGGACATCTACTGCCGCAACCGCATCAACGGCCCGGTGGGCTCGCTGGCAAGCGTGATGTCGAAATTCCTCGCCATCGGCATGTCATTGCCGCAGGTGATTGACTGCGTCACGGCGAACGCCGCCGACGGCCTGCGCCTGACGCGCAAAGGCCGCATTCAGCCGGGTCTCGATGCCGACCTGACGCTGTTCACCCTTAAACGTCAGCCGACGGTGCTGACGGATGCCGAAAACGACAGCCTACAGGCTGAACACATACTGGTGCCGCTTGCCGCGATCCGCGCGGGCAAGGGCTACATGACTGAACAAGGGAGCACGGAACATGCCTTCGATTTATGAGAAGTACCGCTTAAAGCAGGTTATCAACACCTCTGGCCGCATGACGGCGCTGGGCGTCTCCACGCCGCGTCCGGAGGTGGTACAGGCGGCGATGGACGGCATGAATCACTATTTCGAGATGAAGGATCTGGTCAATAAAACCGGAGAATACATCGCGAAGCTGCTGGACGTGGAAGGGGCGACGGTGGTCTCCTGCGCGTCGGCGGGCATTGCCCAGTCCGTGGCCGCGGTGCTGGTGAAAGACAGCGACTGGCTGCTGGAAAACCTGCACGTGACCCCGATTGAGAACAACGAGATCGTCCTGCCGAAAGGGCACAACGTGAACTTTGGCGCGCCGGTGGGCACCATGGTGGCGCTTGGCGGCGGCAGGCTGGTGGAAGCGGGTTACGCCAACGAATGTTCCGCCGATCAGCTGGCGGCGGCGATTACCCCGCGCACGGCGGCGATCATGTACATCAAATCTCACCACTGCGTGCAGAAAAGCATGCTCAGCGTCGAGCAGGCGGCGGTTGTCGCACGTAAACACGACTTGCCGCTCATCGTCGATGCCGCGGCGGAAGAAGATCTGCACGTGTACTACCGCGCCGGCGCGGACCTGGTGATCTACAGCGGTGCGAAGGCGATCGAAGGCCCAACCAGCGGGCTGGTGATCGGCAAGACCCAGTACGTTGAGTGGGTGAAGCGCCAGACGGCGGGGATTGGCCGCGCCATGAAGGTGGGTAAAGAGGGCATTCTTGGCCTGACCTGCGCCATCGAACACTATCTGACGGCCACCAAAGAGAGCGGTGCCGAGATGGTGGCGAAAATGACGCCGTTTATCGAGGCGCTCAACACCCTGAACGGTGTGACCGCGCGCGTGGTCTGGGACAGCGCCGGACGCGACATCGCCCGCACCGAGATTAAGTTTGACGAAGCCACCACCGGCCTCGGCACGGGGGACCTGGTGGCGAAGCTCAAGCAGGGCGAGTACGCCATTTACTTCCGTGGCTACAAGGCCAACGAAGGGATTATCGAGGCGGACGTGCGCAGCGTGAATGCTGACCAGCTGAACATTGTGTACCGCCGCATTAGTGAAGTATTAGGACAGGAGAAAAACGCATGAAACTGACCCCCAACTTTTACCGTGACCGCGTCTGTCTGAACGTGCTGGCTGGCTCAAAGGCCAACGCCAGCGCCATCTACGAGGCGGCGGAAGGCCACGTGCTGGTGGGCGTGCTCTCCAAAAATTACCCGGACGTGGCGAGCGCCGTTGCCGATATGCGCGAATACGCGAAGCTGATTGATAACGCGCTCTCCGTTGGCCTGGGCGCGGGCGATCCGAACCAGTCGGCGATGGTGAGTGAAATCTCCCGCCAGGTGCAGCCGCAGCACGTTAACCAGGTCTTTACCGGCGTGGCCACCAGCCGCGCGCTGCTGGGGCAGAACGACTCCGTGGTCAACGGTCTGGTCTCTCCGACCGGTACCGTCGGGATGGTGAAAATCTCCACCGGCCCGTTGAGCAGCGCGGCGCCGGACGGCATTGTGCCGGTGGAAACGGCGATTGCTCTGCTGAAAGATTTCGGCGGCAGCTCTATCAAATACTTCCCGATGGGCGGCCTGAAGTGCCGTGACGAGTACAAAGCGGTAGCGGAAGCCTGCGCCCGTCACGACTTCTGGCTGGAGCCGACCGGAGGTATCGATCTGGAAAACTATGAGGCGATCCTGCAGATCGCCCTCGACGCGGGCGTGAGCAAAATCATCCCGCATATCTACAGCTCGATTATCGACAAAGCCAGCGGCGATACGCGTCCGGAAGATGTGCGTACCCTGCTGGCGATGACGAAGAAGCTGGTGAAGTAGAACTCACACCTATACAGGAGCCACCATGCACACCCGTACCTTGCTTGTCGCTTCACTCTCAATGTTCGCCACCGCCGCTGTCGCCCAGACGCAATACGCCTGGGTGGGTACCTATAATCCAAACGGTGAAGGGCTGTACCGTTTTACTGTTAACCCGCAAACCGGCGCGCTGAACGATAAAACGCGGGTAAGCAAACTGCCGAATGCGGCGCAGTTGACCCTTTCACAGGACGGCAAAACGCTGTATCTGGCAAGCGAAGTGGAGCAGGGCGTGGTGCAGGCGCTGCGCGTCGGCGATAACGGTGAGCTGAGCGAGCTCAGTCAGGTGGCCTCCGGCGGTGCCGGGCCGGTGTATCTCTCCCTGACGCCGAACGGCCAGCATCTGCTGGTGGCGAACTACGTCAGCGGCTCCATTGCCGTTTTACCCGTTAACGCAGACGGCAGCCTGGGTGACGCCACGGACACACATCAGGATCAAGGCGAACCGGGCGCGGCGAAGCCGGAAGCTGCCGTCGAGGGCAGTTTCGCGATCAGCGATCATAACGGCCCCCATGCGCATATGATCGCCGCCGATCCGAGCGGGAAATACGTGTTTTCCACCGATCTTGGGCTGGATCGCATCTACCAATATCGCTTTGACGATCGGACAGGAAAGCTGACGCCGAACGATCCGCCGTTTATCAGCGCCTCCTCGAAAGGCGCCGGGCCGCGCCACTTTGTCTTTACGCCGAAGGGCGATGCCCTGTGGCTGATTAACGAAGAGGCGTCTACGCTCACCCGGTATACCGTGAATACCAACGGCACCCTGAAAGAGGGTAAAACGGTTTCTGCTCTGCCGGAAGGTTACAAAGGCACCAGCTTTGCTGCCGGGCTCGCATTAAGCGCCGACGGTAAGCAGCTGTATGTGGCTAACCGTTTGCATAACAGCATCGGCCACTTTACCGTAACGGCGGAGGGCACGCTGACGCATCAGGACGATGTGTGGACGCGCGGTGACTACCCGCGCACCCTGACGCTCGATAAACAGGGGCGCTGGCTGTACGTCATGAACCAGCGCAGCGACAACATTACCCGTTTCCGCGTGGCGCCGGACGGGAAATTAACCTTCGAACCGGACTATACCCCGGTCGGCAGCCCATCCCAGATGGTCATTTCACCTTAAGCCGTAAGAGGACAACGACGTGCGATTTCCGAACCAACGTTTGGCGCAACTTTTCGACCTGTTGCAAAACGAGACGCTGCCGCAGGACGAGCTGGCGCAGCGGCTGTCGGTCTCCACGCGAACCGTCCGTGCGGACATCACCGCCCTGAACGCGCTGCTGGCCAGCCACGGCGCGCAGTTCATCCTGAGCCGGGGCAACGGCTACCAGCTCAAAATTGAGGATGCCGAGCGCTATCAGCAGCTTCAGGCATCCCACCCGCGCGCGCTGCGTATCCCGCGGACCGGGCCGGAGCGCGTGCATTATCTGGTGGTGCGTTTTCTGACCTCTGCGTTTTCGCTTAAGCTGGAGGATCTGGCGGACGAGTGGTTCGTCAGCCGCGCCACGCTGCAAAGCGATATGGCGGAGGTGCGCGAGTGGTTTCATCGCTACAACCTGACGCTGGAAACCCGTCCGCGCCACGGCATGAAGCTGTTTGGCAGCGAGATGTCGACCCGCGCCTGCCTGACCGATCTGCTCTGGGAGCTGGCGCAGCAGGACAGCCTGAACCCGCTGGTAACCGACGTGGCGCTGAATGCGGGCGTGGCGGAGCAGATGGTGCCGGTGCTGCACGACGCCTTGACCCGTCACCACATTCGCCTGACCGATGAAGGCGAGCTGTTCCTGCGCCTGTACTGCGCGGTATCGGTACGTCGCATCAGCGAAGGTTACCCGCTGCCGGAATTCCATGCCGAAGACGTGGAAGAGAACGTGCGCGAGGCGGCGAAGGATATCGCGGTGACCATCCAGCAGCTGGCGGGCAAGGCGCTTTCGCCGTCGGAGGAGAGCTGGCTGTGCGTGCACATTGCGGCGCGGCAGATTCAGGAGATCGCGCCCAGCGCCATTAACGCTGACGACGACGAGGCGCTGGTCAACTACATCCTGCGGTATATCAACACTCACTATAACTACAACCTGCTCAGCGACGCGCAGCTGCATGCGGACCTGCTCACGCACATCAAAACCATGATCACCCGCGTGCGGTATCAAATCATGATCCCCAATCCGCTGCTGGATAACATCAAGCAGCACTACCCGATGGCGTGGGACATGACGCTGGCCGCGGTGTCGAGCTGGGGCAAATACACGCCGTATGTGATCAGCGAAAACGAGATTGGCTTCCTGGTGCTGCATATTGGCGTCGGGCTTGAGCGCCACTACAACATCGGCTACCAGCGTCAGCCGCGCGTGCTGCTGGTATGCGACGCCGGTAATGCCATGGTCCGCATGATTGAGGCGGTACTGCAGCGTAAATACCCGCAGATTGAGGTGACGCGCACGCTCACCCTGCGCGAGTACGAGCTGGCAGAAACCATTAGCGAAGACTTTGTGATCGCGACCGCCCGCGTCAGCGAAAAGTCGAAACCGGTGGTGATGATCGCCCCGTTCCCGACCGACTACCAGTTAGAGCAGATTGGCAAGCTGGTGCTGGTGGACCGCACCCGCCCGTGGATGCTGGATAAATACTTCGACGCGGCCCATTTCCGCATTATCGGCAAGCCTATCGATCAGCAGACGCTCTTCCGCGAGCTGTGTGAACAGCTTGAGGCCGAAGGCTTTGTCGGCGCGGAGTTTCTGGATTCGGTTGTTGAGCGTGAAGCTATTGTCAGCACCATGCTCGGCGACGGCATCGCGCTGCCGCACTCCCTCGGCCTGCTGGCGCAGAAAACGGTGGTCTACACCGTGCTCGCCCCGCACGGCGTGCAGTGGGGCGACGAAACCGCGCACGTTATCTTCCTGCTCGCCATCAGCAAAAGCGAGTACGAAGAGGCGATGGCGATTTACGATATTTTCGTCACTTTCCTGCGCGAGCGGGCGATGTCACGGCTCTGTAGCTGCGAGGATTTCGCCGGGTTTAAGGCGGTGGCGATGGAGAGTTTGAGTCGTTTTTGAGATAAGGGCGGATGGATAATATCCGCCTTTGATCAACGCAGATGATGTACAACCTGGTTGCTGCTGCCGCGCCAGATGAGCGCCGGGTCTTTTAAATCCTGCATGAACTTGCCGTCGACCAGCACGTTAATCAGATCCACGACTTCCATCTGCTGCGCATTCAGTTCATCCAGCTTGTAGCCCGTCCAGACCCAGATATCTTTTCCCGGACATTCTGCGCGAATGCGCTCCACCAGCTTCAACATATCCGGCACGTTTTGCGGGTGCAGGGGATCGCCGCCGGAGAGCGAGATCCCCTGGCGTTTGATGCGCGTGTCGTTCAGGTCGTTGATGATTTTATCTTCCATCTCCGCGGTGAACGGCATGCCGGAATTGAGTCGCCAGGTGCTTTTGTTGTAGCAGCCGGGGCATTCGTGGACGCAGCCTGAAACAAACAGGGTGCAGCGGGTGCCGGGGCCGTTGACGATGTCGACAGGGTAGTACTGGTGATAGTTCATTGTGAATAACCACGCCGGGTGGCGCTGCGCTTACCCGGCCTACAAAAGAGAGCGGTCCGTAGGCCCGGTAAGCGCAGCGCCACCGGGCATTAACGTGGCAGCGGATTAACCGATCTGCCCATTTCCCAGATGCTTCACGCGGCGCTTCACCTCTTCCTGCTTGCCGGCGTTAAACGGACGGGCGTCCGGGCTGCCGAGATAGCCGCATACGCGACGGGTCACGGAGACGCGAGCCGCATCGTGGTTGCCGCATTTCGGGCAGGTGAAGCCTTTACTGGTACATTCAAACTCACCGGTGAAGCCGCACTCGTAACACTCATCAATTGGCGTGTTGGTCCCGTAATACGGCACGTGCTGGTAGCTATAGTCCCACACGTCCTCCAGCGCCTTCAGGTTGTGCTGAATGTTCGGGTACTCGCCGTAGCAGATGAAGCCGCCGCTGGCGATCGGCGGATAGGCCGCTTCGAAGTCGATCTTGTCGTACGGGTTTACCTTTTTCTCGACGTCGAGGTGGAAGCTGTTGGTGTAGTATCCTTTATCGGTCACGCCTTCCACAATCCCGAACTCGGCGGTGTCCAGGCGGCAGAAGCGGTCGCACAGGTTCTCGCTTGGGGTGCTGTACAGGCTGAAACCGTAGCCGGTTTCCTCTTTCCACTGGTCTACCGCGTCGCGCAGGCGCTGAACGATGGCGATGCCTTTCTCACGCAGGGCTTCGCTGTCGTACATGTGCGTGTCGCCAAACAGGGCGTTGATGGTTTCGTGAATGCCGATATAGCCCAGCGAAATCGACGCGCGGCCGTTTTTGAAGATCTCGGATACGTCATCGTCCGCCTTCAGGCGCACGCCGCAGGCCCCTTCCATATAGAGGATCGGCGCCACGCGGGCTTTGACCCCTTCGAGGCGCGCAATGCGGGTCATCAGCGCCTTACGCGCCAGCTGCAGGCGCTCATCCAGCAGTTTCCAGAATTCAGCTTCATTACCTTTTGCCTCCAGCGCGATGCGCGGCAGGTTGAGGCTGATCACGCCCAGGTTGTTACGCCCGTCGTGGATCTGCTCGCCGTTTTCATCCTCGTACACGCCGAGGAAGCTACGGCAGCCCATTGGCGTTTTAAACGAACCGGTGACTTTGACGACCTGATCGTAGTTCAGGATGTCCGGGTACATGCGCTTGCTCGCGCACTCCAGCGCCAGCTGTTTGATGTCGTAGTTCGGATCGCCAAACTTGTGGTTCAGGCCGTCGCGAATCGCGAACACCAGTTTCGGGAACACGGCGGTTTTACGGTTTTTGCCGAGGCCGGAAATACGGTTGCGCAGGATCGACTGCTGGATCAGGCGTGATTCCCAGCTGGTGCCCAGCCCAAAGCCGAAGGTTACAAACGGCGTCTGGCCGTTGGCGGTGTGCAGCGTGTTCACCTCATATTCCAGCGACTGGAAGGCGTCGTAGCACTCTTTCTCGGTACGGGAATGCGCATAGCCGTCCGCGTCCGGAATCTGCCACTCTTCGGCGGTTTTCCGGTGCTTGTTGAAGCTCGCCGTCACGAACGGGGCCAGCACTTCGTCAATGCGGTTAATGGTGGTGCCGCCGTAAATATGGCTGGCGACCTGGGCGATAATCTGCGCCGTGACCGCGGTAGCCGTGGAGATCGACTTAGGCGGTTCAATCTCCGCGTTACCCATTTTAAAGCCGTGGGTCAGCATGCCTTTCAGATCGATCAGCATGCAGTTGAACATCGGGAAGAATGGCGAATAGTCGAGATCGTGGTAGTGGATCTCGCCGCGCTCGTGCGCCGAGACCACGTCGCGCGGCAGCAGATGCTGACGGGCATAGTGTTTGGCAACGATACCGGCCAGCAGGTCGCGCTGGGTGGGGATCACTTTACTGTCTTTATTGGCGTTTTCATTGAGCAGGGCGGAGTTGGTCTGCTCCACCAGGCCACGGATCTCCTGGTTCAGACGGCCGCGCTTCTCGCGCTGCACGTCGCGATCGTGGCGGTACTCAATATAGGCGCGCGCCAGCTGCTTGTAGGGCCCTGCCATGAGCTGGTTCTCAACCGCGGTCTGGATCTCGTTGATATCAACCTGGCTGCGTTCAGTCATCTGGCTGCTAACGACTTCTGCGACGGTGGCGCAGTAATCTGCGTCATCGACTCCCGCTGCTTTAGCTGCACGCAGAATGGCTTCCTGGATGCGCTCTGATTTAAACGGCACTTTACAGCCATCACGTTTCATCACATGCGGTGTCATGATCACTCCATTTTTAAAAACAGGTTATCCACAGAGGTGGAGAAGTATTCACCGGACGCATTTCCCGCCAGGCCAAAGACTTCCCGCGTTCCCAGCTCGTGTTATCCACAATTCCGGCCAGCGTAAGCGCCGTCTTGTTGTTGGAATAGTAGACGATAAATACAAGATGTTGGGTCGGCGTGCATTTTAAGTGCTACATATAGTGATTTGCATCAAACATGTTTGCGATTTATTTGATGCAGAACAAAGTAAAAAGACGAGAGTACAAACGACGGGCGCTTCAGCGATTGTAAAGGCGGGCGAGAAAAATCTGATTGATTATTCAACAAAAACAAGCGCTCAGCACGGTGTGTGCTAAGCGCTGTTCATTTAACTCCCCCCGCAGATCCAGCTCAGTCCCGCCTGCAAAAAGGCTGCGGTTGCGATACTGCCCAGCACCGCCGGGATGAGAAAGGAGCGTTCAGGAGCATCGTCCTGTTTTTGTGGTTCTTCAGCACTCAGCGCGGACATCGCCTCTTCCCGGGTGCGCGCCGCCAGCAGTCGCTCACGCACCCGATCTTCCGTCAATAAACAGGTCAGCGTCGTCAGCAGCTGCATATGGGTACTCCCTGCTTCCGCAGGCGGAATGGCGAGCAGGAAAACCATTCTCACCTCTTCATCACCGTCCAGCCCCGGCCAGCGTATCGGGTCATCGAAGAGGGCCAGACAAAAAGCCGCCTGCTGCACCGCCTCGGTTTTACCGTGCGGGACGGCGAGCGCTTCACCCAGCGCGGTAGGACCTTCACTTTCGCGTTGTAACACGCTCTGGATGAACGTTTCTTCATCACTGATGATTTTTTGCCTGGCGAGCGGTTCGGCGAGCCAGCGTATTAGCGCTTCAGGCGAACGGTGCGGCGGGTTGATAAAAACCAGATCGGGATGCGTCAATGCAAGCAGGTTCATATTAAGCCTCCATTAAAAAATCGCAGGTCGTGAAAGGGGGAATAGCCGTTACCGGCTGCACCGGCTCTTCCAGATAGTTGATCTGACGAAACCCCTCCAGGCTTGCCGGGACGGGAACGGGCTCCGTGCCGGCGTTAAACACGCGAACGACCGTACCCTGCGACTGCTGCGCATGGGGCAAGGCAGAGAGGATGAGCGGCTCCGGCAGGTACAATAATGAGAATTCTGCCGGAAGCCTGCGGTCGGGCAGACGCAACGAAAAGCGCTCAAGACGGTGATCGAGCGTGTGCAGCGTTTGCCGTTGATAGGTGAAGGGCTGTCCCGCTGTCTGATTTTCCAGCTGGCGAAGCGTGAGATGATCGGCGCTATCGGCCAGCGCGACGGTGAAGGAGAAGCGCAACGGTTTCAGCAACTGGGCATCGGGGGTCTCGACCACCGTATTATTGATGCCGGATGCCCGGCCCGGTCGCCAGTCGAGATCGCTGCGTCCCAGCACGCCCGTTGATTTAAACAGCGTCAGGGCAACCGTAGCCGGTGCGTCGCCGATTATCTGAAACTCCTTCATGCCGCGGCTATTCACCACCAGCGCTTTGCCCGCTTGTGCGACAGCGATGATTCCCTCGCTGGTTTCGATATCCACGGGCATTTCGCGATAGTGTTCCTGCCACTCTTCAGCGTGACACCCCGTTTCGCGCTCGATTATCGCGAAGGGCTGCGAGGCGATTGCGTGGCGGGTGTGAATATCGCTGTTAATCAGCAAACGTAGCCGGTGATCGCAGTGGCTGTTTTCCAGCGAGCTGTCCACATACAGGTTCGGATCGTGATCGCGTAATTCACACGCCAGACGAAGGGATAACGGCGTTCGGGCATTTTCTTGACGGTCTGCGAGATCCGGCGGAAGAAGCAGGGTGGCTTCCACGATCAGCTTTTCGACAAGCGGCGTTTTCAGGCAGTCGACGAGCGTGAACTGGTCGCACCGCGTCGGCGTGTCGCCCGCAAGCGGTGAGAAATCGTAGCTGTCGCCCGCATCCGCGCAGTCTTCGAGAGTAAAGAAAGAGGGAATGCATCTGCCGCTGCGTTTGTCGTGCAGGGTGAGCGTTCCGGCGTCCAGCGTTAATCGATAATGCGCATTCTCTATCTCGCTGCCCTTTGTCTGTTCCTGCTGCTGGAAAGGCGCCGGGTCATCGTTAACGTTAACGCTGAGATAGCCGACCGGCGGCAGAACCGGTGTCTTCACAGCAACGTGCCAGCGATAATAGGGAGGAAGGGGCGTTTCACATTCGCCTTCAGCGCTAAGGGAGATCGCCGTTCCGCCGGGCAGAATGTCTCTTTTCAGGACGTCGAAAGAGATGGGCTGCCCCTGATATGTCAGGGCGATATTATCAGCACGGCTATACAGGGTGGTTATCACTACGCGCTGCGTTGGGGTGCCCAGCGGGTTGAAAATCAGCAGGTCATTTTCCTGAGCGCAGGCGGCGGCCAGGGTTTTTACCACCAGGTTCCACAGGCTGTGGCACAGCTGTTCGGTTTGCTCCAGCCGATGCAGTATGTCGCGGTTGGTGGTATCGCTATTACAGCCGCCGATAGAGTCGTGGGCATGGCTTCGCAACAGCTTCTTCCAGAGCGTATCGACCACAGAGAGGTTGACCGCAATCCCCTGATGGCGAGCCATAGCGATTGTCGGCTCCAACTGCCGCAGGATGAACTGCTCCACCTCATCATTTTTCTTTTTGATGTCGTAGCGCACGGAGCCGATCGTTTTATGGATGCGGGTGTAGCGCGGCGATTTCAGCTCCCCTTCCCAGCCTTCAAACTGTTCACGCTGCGCGCGCAGAATGTCGACGTAGCGCTCCAGCGAACTGATAACGTATCGATCCCCATCGGGAGAGCGTGCGCTGGCGACCTGCAGAATTTTCGGCAGCGCCGGGTCGATGCAGACCTGATCGCCGCCGCAGGGCAGGAGCAGGTCGTTTATCCCGGCCCGTAAACGCAGAAGATTGACCATCGGGAAGATTTTACCCTGCAGATGGCTCGCGTCTGAACGCATGTTTTTAGCTGCGCCATAACCGAATGCCATCGCGCAGGCGATAACGGTCGCCCCAGACGGCGCGCGCCAGAGGAACTGGCTGCTTTTCGCTTGTATGTCGTGATCGATACCGCGCCAGAAGACGATATTGTCGATATTGCAGCCCTGCAAAATGGTGGGCATCTGAGCATTGTGGCCAAAGGTGTCCGGAAGGTACCCGACCTGCATAGCATGCCCCAGCGCACGGGCGGCGAAAATGCCGTACTTGAGATTGCGAATAATGGATTCGCCATGCACGTTGTAGGTGTCCGTCTGGGTATACCATGGCCCCACAAAGATTCTTTTCTCTTTGACGAGGGTTTCCAGCCTGGCGCGATAATCGGGATTGATGGCGAGAAAGTCCTCCACTACCGCCATCTGTCCGTCAAGGTGATAACAGCTGTAAGCGGGGTCCCGCTCCAGCGTGTCGATGACATCCGCAAAGTTATAGGATGCCAGCACCATGCTGTCCTGACGGGTGAAATACCACTCCTGATCCCAGTGCGTATGGGCAATGACGTGGATCTGATTCATGACGTTCCCCTTACCTGGCGTTCTTTGGGCTGACATAGAGCACGCCCAGGGCGCAAATCAGTGCGCCAATAAAGACGCTCGCCAGGTAGCCCACCACATTGGTTGCCAGCGGCCAGCCCCAGATGGCAGGCAGAGGCAGCGTCTGCTTCACGCCAAGTGCAATGGCGATTAGCGCGCCGGCAACGGCACCGGTCATGAACACCGGGATCAGACGTGGGTTTTTCAGGATGAACGGGATCGCGCCTTCGGAAATCCCAATCACGCCCAGCAGCAACGAGGTACTCCCGACGGTTTTCTCTTCCCGGCTGAAGACATCCGGTAGTCCAAAGCGGCCGTTGAGAAACGCCGCAAAGCCGACGCCAATAGAGGGGATCACGATGGAGAGTTCGCGGGCGGTGAGATCAAACGTTTCGCTCATGCCATTCAGGCCGAGCGCGACCGAGCCTGCCGCCTTGTTGACCGGACCGCCCAGGTCGAACGCGGTGCCCGCGGCGATCATCGCGGAATAGAATCCGCGCCCGGTGTCACCTGCCGAGGTAAAAAAGACCACCATCAGCTGGTTAAGCGAGCCAAAAATCGGGTTGATCAGGTATTCCATGACCATCACCAGCGTAATGCCGGTGATCAGCGGGACGATCAGCATGGTCTTAATGGTGGTGAGCTGCTGGCGGACGTGAATGGAATCATTCAGCCAGCGCACCAGATAGCCTACAAAGAAGCCGATGCCAATCGCGCCAAAGAAGCCGGACGGCATAAAGCCTTCGATATCGAAGAAGCGCTTGTAGACCTCGTCTGACATGATGCCGCCGATAAGCCCGGGGATCAGCGCCGGTTTACCCGCAACGGAAAATGCCAGATACATGGCGAAAACAGGATACATGAACTTAATGGTCATAAAGCCCACTTTATCCAGCACGCTGAACGGCGAGTGGTCGATGTTAATAAACTGGCCGGTGATTTTGGCCGTTGCCATCATCAGCCCGCCCATGACCACCACTGGCAGCATATAGCTGATGGCCGCCATGATATGGCCGATAAAAGTCTGGTAAGCCGAACGCGGAAGATCGTCTTCGTCTTCGACGGTAGTGGAGGTGACGTTTTTTTCCATGGCCAGCGCCTGACGTAGATAGCGATCGGTATGCTTAATCAGCTCTTGCGTGCGGGTCTGAAGGTGGGGAACGTTTTCAAAGCGCTCGGCATCCTGAATGGGAACGTCGGTTGCCAGTATAATGGCTGTGGCGGAGGCGATATCCTGTTTCGTTAAGCGGTTTTTAACGCCGTCGCTGCCCTGCGTTTCGACCTTTACCTCGATATTGTGCTCTTTAGCCCATGTAGTAATTTTATTCGCCGCCATAAAGGTGTGCGCAATGCCTGTCGGGCAGGCCGTCACCGCGACAACTTTTTGTTTCGTCATTGTCATAATTCCCTGGATGTGAAAACAGGGAAAGTATAAAGAGAACCTAAACCGGTTTTTAATGTTTGCTAATACTAATTACGTATCGTGATACGCGTAAATGCAATGTGTGAAGCGTCTTCCAGAGACTATTTTCCCGTTGTGTTAGTATCATGCCGGGATTAAACAGGGCGTAATTTATGAATTCATTCCAGGGAAGTGAACGTTTGATATTTGAATACATTCAGCATCACGCATGTAATATTTCTAATATATCGGCAAAAGAGATTGCCCGTGATACCTTTACGACGACAACTTCCGTTAATCGTGTGTGTAAAAAAATGGGCTATAAAAGTTATACCGAGCTTCGGTATCGTTTTTTGCGCGATCATTTTACACCCGCACCCGTAGAGCCTGACGTAGGGCCGCAGGCGGACGATATTGTGGCGGAGGTGTCCGGGTTGCTTACCCATTCCAGCCATATCTATCTGTACGCACGGGGAGCCTCGCTCACCAGCCTCAATTACCTGTCGCGCTTTTTATCGCTGGCGAGCCTGCCGCACCTTATTTTGAATGATATGCACCAGCTGACACGGGTATCGAAGGGGACGCTGGTGCTGATCAGTAAATCTGGGGAGACGCAGTCGCTGATTGAAATGGCGCGTAACGCGTTGCGCAAAGGGTTAAAGATTATTGCGATTACCCGCGAGGGATCGACACTGGCGGCGATCTCATCGCTATGCTGGCCGTTACCGATCGACATTAACGCGGTATCGCTGTATCAGCGGGAAGGGCAACTTGAACTGTTAAGCGCCGTGGACCGTATCGGCTGCAGGCTGCTGCAGCACGATACGGTGTAGTCAGACCGTCAGAGTTGCTTCACTATCCCCAGACGTACGGCATAATCATTTTCATGACTGCCATCGGCAGTGATGTAGGTTTTATCCAGTGAAACCAGCTCGACGTAAGGCGTCCAGCCATCGTCGAGCTTGTAGTTGAACGCAACGGTATGCTCCCAGTAGGTGTCATCCCCGGTTCCCTGATCGACATCATCCTGCCAGCGGAAGCGCGGGTTGTAGGACATACCGAATTTGCCAATGTTATACGCGAACCAAATGTCGAACTGGTGTGACTGGCGGCGGGTGTAGCCGCTGCCGTCTACTTCTTTGTCGCTGTGTGCGTCATTGACGGTGTTATATCGGTAACGGGCGGAGAGGTTCAGACCGTTATCGAACGCTTTCCAGCCCTGAATGAAGGGGCGGTAATGGGTATTGCTGGCGGTGAAAACCGTCACCATGCCAGGCGCAACGGCGAAGCCATTACCCAGATCGAAGCGCCAGCGCGTTTCAATCTCCTGTGCTGCTTCCGTTAACCCTTTGTCATCGGGATTATATCGGTCGGTATCACCAAAAAAGGTATCGTTGTGGTTTTGTGCGGCTTCAATGGAGAAGTAAAAACCGTTATTTGCCTGATGCATGACCTTAATACGTGAATCATTTACGTCTGAGCGCGTATTATGACCAAATCGAAGGTCGACGGATGTATTTCCGCACCATCCCTGCGTGCTTAATAATAATGCGCTAATACACGTTGCTTTAATAATTGTCTTTTTCATCATATCCTGCCGAGGTTATTTAATTGGCAGGGCTATTTTTATTTTGGGCACAGCGTGATGTAAAAGTTATCGTCGTACATTTAGCGTATCGCTAAACATAAAAAAGGAGATACAGCATGCTGTATCTCCTGGTATTTATTCCTGCACCCACCAGATGGCTTCAAACGGGCGCAATAGCCGCGCATTGGGGCGGGAGGGAACGTCATCATAGTTGCCGAGAGCGACCCGCCAGGCGCCCTGTACCGGGTCCGGCTGCCACTGCTGGCGTTCCCGACTCAGGTTCGCCACCACCATCAGCGTCTGCCCCTGCCACTGGCGGCGATAGCACCACAGGGAAGGGTGTTCCGGCAGGAGATCCTCATAATCCCCCCACGTCAGCACCGGCAGGGTTTTGCGCAGGCGAATCAGCGACTGGTAGGTGTAGAACACCGAATCCGCATCGTCCAGCGCCGCGCGGGCGTTCACGGTTTCGTAGTTATCGCAGACCCCAATCCACGGCTCGCCCTCGGTAAAGCCCGCATTGTGCGACGCGTCCCACTGCATTGGGGTTCGCCCGTTGTCGCGGGACTTGCTCGCCAGAATCGCCAGTAATTCATCCGGCTCGCGGCCGCTGGCGCGCAGTTCGGCGAACATGTTTAGACTTTCCACGTCGCGATAGTCGGTGATGCGGCTGAAGTGCGGGTTGGTCATGCCAAGCTCTTCACCCTGATAGATATACGGCGTGCCCTGCATCCCGTGCAGCACCATGCCGAGCATCTTCGCCGCCGCTACGCGGTGTTCGCCTTCATCACCAAAGCGCGACACGATGCGCGGCTGATCGTGGTTACACCAGAACAGCGCATTCCAGGCTTTGTTGTGCATCCCCTGCTGCCAGTGGCGGAAGAGGGTTTTTAGCGCCACGAAGTCCGGCTTCGCCAGCGTCCACTTTTCGCCGCCCGGGTAGTCCACCTTCAGATGATGGAAGTTAAAGGTCATCGACAGCTCGCGCCCGTCGAGAGACGCATACTGCTGGCAGTTCTCCAGCGAGGTCGAGGACATCTCGCCCACCGTCATCAGGTTGCGCGGCGTAAAGACGTCGCGGCTCATCTCCTGGAGATATTCGTGGATGCGCGGCCCGTCGGTATAGAAGCGGCGACCGTCGCCGATGTTGTCGTCAGGGAAATCCTGATCTTTTGAAATCAGGTTAATGACGTCCAGACGCAGGCCGTCCACGCCGCGATCGGCCCAGAACTCGCACACCTTTTTCAGCTCGGCGCGCACCGCCGGGTTTTCCCAGTTGAGGTCCGCCTGCTCTGGCGCGAACAGGTGCAGGTAATACTGCTCGCTCTCCGCGTGCCAGCGCCAGGCGTTGCCGCCAAACTTGGAGCGCCAGTTGTTGGGAAGCTGCTCCGGCGTGCCGTCTCGCCAGATGTAGAACTGGCGGTACGGGCTCGCTTTGTTCAGCGACTCGCGGAACCAGGCGTGCTGGGTTGAGGTGTGGTTAAACACCATATCCAGCACGATGCGAATGCCGCGCGCGTGCGCCTCAGCGACCAGCTCGTCGAAATCATCCAGCGTGCCGTAGGCCGGATCGATGGCGGTGTAGTTCGCCACGTCGTAGCCGTTGTCCACCTGCGGAGAGATATAAAACGGCGTCAGCCAGATGGCGTCAATGCCGAGGGTTTTCAGATAGTCCAGACGCTGCGTCACGCCGCGTAAATCGCCGGTGCCGCTGCCGGTGGTGTCCTGGAAACTCTTTGGGTAAATCTGGTAGATGACGCCGTTCTGCCACCAGTGAGGAAGGGTATTCATAATGCGTTCCTGCAAATGCGAAGGGGCGCAACTGCGCCCCGAAAGATGAAGTTAAACAATCTGCAGCGAGCCCTG
Organism: Enterobacter sp. 5-4; assembly: GCF_000612205.1. Taxonomy (NCBI): domain Bacteria; kingdom Pseudomonadati; phylum Pseudomonadota; class Gammaproteobacteria; order Enterobacterales; family Enterobacteriaceae; genus Enterobacter; species Enterobacter sp. 5-4. The sequence continues at coordinate 119,687 of NZ_JFHW01000010.1, forward strand.
ACGGAACTTACGCTGGTAAACCACGGTGGTCAGCGCCATTGGGACGATGATGGCGATGGCCATTGCCAGGGCAAACACCTGCCAGTAAGCGGGCTGGATGGAGAGGATGCCCGGCAGGCCGCCGACGCCAATCCCGTTCGCCATCACGCCGTTCAGTCCACACACCAGGCCTGCCAGACCGGAACCGATCATCGCGCAGAGCATCGGGAAGCGGTATTTCAGGTTGATACCGTACATTGCCGGTTCGGTGACGCCGAGGTAGGCGGAGATGGCCGCCGGAACGGAGATCTCGCGTTCGTTGTGCTTGCGGCTGACGATAATGATGCCGGTCACCGCGGACGCTTGGGCAATGTTAGACAGGGCGATAATCGGCCAGACCGGCGTGCCGCCGAGGCTCTGGATCATCTGCATATCAATGGCCAGCGTGGTCTGGTGCACGCCGGTGATCACCAGCGGGGCGTACAGGAAGCCAAACAGCGCGGCGCCAATCGGGGCGAAGCTGCCGGTCATAAGGTGACGCACCGCGAAGGCCACGCCGTCGCCAATCATGCGGCCAAACGGACCGATAAAGGCATGCGCCAGGAAGACCGCCAGAATCAGCGAGCAGACCGGCACCACCACCAGATAGAGATAATCCGGCACGATGCGTTTCAGTCGGGTTTCAATAAAGCCCAGCGCCAGGCCCGCCAGCAGGGCCGGAATGACCTGCGCCTGATAGCCCACTTTGGCGATGCTAAACAGGCCGAAGTTCCACACCTCTGGCACCTGTTGACCAAGTAAGTAAGCGTTCATTAACTGCGGAGAGACCAGCGTGACGCCGAGTACAATACCGAGGATCGGCGTACCGCCCATCTTGCGCACTGCGGACCAGCAAATCCCGACCGGCAGATAGAAGAAGATCGCTTCGCCAATCAGCCACAGGAAGTCGTACACGGTTTTCAGCGCCGGGTACATCTGCGCCAGGGTCTTGCCGTCGCTCATCGGCACGTCGCCGATGACGTTACGGAAGCCTAAAATCAGGCCTCCGCTGATCAGCGCCGGCAGCAGCGGGAAGAAGATCTCCGCGAAGTGGGAAATCAGCTGCTCGTGCCACTTCATATTCTGGCGCGCAGCCTTCTTGGCCTGCTCTTTATCCGCCGCGCTGTGCCCGGTGGTCGCCAGCAGAGCCTGATAGTAATCGCCCACTTCGGTACCAATCACCACCTGGAACTGACCGGCGTTGGTGAAGCAGCCTTTTACCATGGAAAGCTCTTCAATCGCCTTCGGGTTCGCTTTGGCCGGATCGTTCAGCACGAAGCGCAGGCGGGTAATGCAATGGCTGACGGTTGCGATGTTTTCGCGGCCGCCGACCAGGACGATCAGCTGATCGATATCTGCTTGTTTGACTTTACTCATCATGAAACCTCATGACAGATGGTGAGGGGGTGTAATGACCTGAGCGCAAGCCTACTCCTTCAGCGTGACGGCGAAAATGGGAACGTTCCCGAAATCGGGCGAAGATCACAATAAACCGATTGGTGGGGGTTATGAAAGGTGGGCAGGAATAACGATCTGACGCGGCTCTGCGCGCCCGGTGATCTGCTCGATCAGCTGCGCGGCGGCCTGTCTGCCGGACTCAGCGTAGCCCGGATCGACGGTGATGATCTCCGGGTGCAAAAACTTCATCAGCGGCGTGCTGCCGACGCTCGCGACCTGCAGACCGTCGATACGCTGCTCCTGCAGATATTTACTCGCGCCCAGCGCCAGCGTATCCGTGGCGCACACCAGCGCGGTGGTCTGCGGCGTCAGGACGCTGGCGACCTGCTCGTAGCCCTGCTTCATGCCCAGCCCCGGCAGGGAGGCCACGGCGGAGAGGTTGTGCTTTTTGCAAAACGCCAGATAGGCCTCATGGCGTCGCTTGCCGGTGGTAACGTCCGCGTGCGGTACGCCGAGGAAGCTGATGTGGCTATGGCCTTCGTCAAACAGGCGCTGCATCAGGGTGATAATCGCGCCCTCGTCGTCATAGCAGACGGAGGCAAAACCGTGGGCATCGCGCGCCAGCAGCACCAGCGACGGCTGCCAGGGTTTCAGCATCTCGTCTTTGATGCCGGTAAAGCCGAACAGCACCACGCCGTCAATGTTGCGCCGCTGAAGCATCCCCAGATGCTCTTCCACCAGCTGGGGCGAGAACTGGCTCTCCATCATGATCGGGTCATATCCCTGCTCATAGAAGGCGGGCAGCATGGTCTGCACGGCGAGGTTTTCAGACAGAGAATCCAGACGCGAGACAATGATGGCGACCACTTTGTCACTCTGCCCGCGCATGGCGCGCGCGGAGCGGGAAGGGGAAAAGCCGTGCTGATTCATGACCGCCTCAACGCGCTCGCGGGTGCGTTCGCTGACGCCGCTTTCGTTGTTCAGCACGCGTGAGACGGTCGATTTCCCCACGCCGCTTAAACGCGCGATGTCTTTAATCGTAAGGCGGTTCTGCATGCTGTATTCCCTGTAACAACGACAATGTAATGAATTGAGCCTAATGCTATAGCGCGATTTCGCTATGGGCTAAATCTGGTTTACGTTCGGTTTATTTGCAGGGGGGTATAATACCGCCCGAATCATCAAAAAGGGTACGCTTAAATCCTTATACTGCGCGGCGACACCCTACTTTTTACTTACCGGAGGCTTCATGGATCCCGATCCCACACCTCTCCTGAACGGGAGAATGCGTTCTTTCCGGTAAGCCAGCCTGCTGCTGACTCACCGGTGATGTGAGGCAGCAGCGTCCCAAACGTTCCTGCTTGAAAAATTGAGTGCCTCTCAGGTACGGCTTTGCCACGCCTGAAGGAAATGCTGCGTCCGCCTTTGCGGATGCGGAGGAATGACGATGTTTAAAAATATCACCCGGCAGCTGCAGGCCCTGCTGAGCCGCCACCTGCCACACCGTCTTGTTCAGCGCGACCCGCTGCCAAACGCCAAAAACATAGCGGGGGCGGCGATCCCCGCGTCCCTGACCGAACGCTGCCTGAACGTGGCGGCGATGGATGAAAACGAAGTCTGGCGCGCCTTTGGCGGGCACCCGGAAGGGCTGAACGCGGCAGAAGTGGAAAAAATCCGCGCCGTGCATGGCGATAACCTCATTCCGGCGCAAAAGCCCTCTCCGTGGTGGGTGCATCTGTGGCTCTGCTACCGCAACCCGTTCAACCTGCTGCTGACCGTGCTTGGCCTCATCTCCTACGCGACGGAAGATCTGTTTGCCGCAGGGGTGATTGCCCTGATGGTGGGCATCTCCACGCTGCTGAACTTTATTCAGGAGGCCCGCTCCACCAAAGCGGCGGACGCCCTGAAGGCGATGGTCAGCAACACCGCGACCGTCTCGCGCGTGATCAACGATCTCGGCGAAAACGCCTGGGTGGAATTGCCTATCGACCAGCTGGTGCCGGGCGATCTGGTGAAGCTGGCCGCGGGGGACATGATCCCGGCGGATTTACGCATCATCCAGGCGCGCGATCTGTTTGTGGCGCAGGCTTCCCTGACCGGCGAATCCCTGCCCGTTGAAAAGGTGGCGCGCAGCCGCGACCCGCAGCAGATGAACCCGCTCGAGTGCGACACCCTGTGCTTTATGGGCACCACGGTCGTCAGCGGCACCGCGCAGGCGATTGTCACCGCCACCGGGGGAAACACCTGGTTTGGTCAGCTTGCCGGGCGCGTCAGCGAGCAGGAGAGCGAGCCGAATGCCTTCCAGAAAGGGATTGGCCGCGTCAGCATGCTGCTGATCCGCTTTATGATGGTGATGACGCCAATCGTGCTGCTGATTAACGGCTACACCAAAGGCGACTGGTGGGAGGCGGCGCTGTTCGCGCTCTCCGTGGCGGTCGGCTTAACGCCGGAAATGCTGCCGATGATTGTGACCTCTACGCTGGCGCGCGGGGCGGTGAAGCTCTCTAAACAAAAGGTGATCGTCAAACACCTTGATGCCATTCAGAACTTTGGCGCGATGGACATTCTCTGCACCGATAAAACCGGCACTCTGACGCAGGACAAAATCGTGCTGGAGAACCACACCGATATCTCCGGCAAAACCAGCGAGCGCGTGCTGCACAGCGCGTGGCTGAACAGCCATTACCAGACCGGGCTGAAAAACCTGCTCGACGTCGCCGTGCTGGAAGGCGTGGACGAGGAGGCCGCCCGCACGCTCTCCGGCCGCTGGCAGAAGGTGGATGAGATCCCGTTCGACTTCGAGCGCCGCCGTATGTCGGTGGTGGTGAGCGAGCAGCCGAACGTGCATCAGCTGATCTGCAAAGGGGCGCTGCAGGAGATCCTCAACGTGTCGACGCAGGTACGCTATAACGGCGACATCGTGCCGCTGGACGACACCATGCTGCGCCGCATCAAGCGCGTCACCGACAACCTCAACCGTCAGGGGCTGCGCGTGGTGGCGGTGGCGAGCAAGTTCCTGCCCGCGCGGGAGGGGGATTACCAGCGTATTGACGAATCCGATCTGATCCTCGAGGGCTACATCGCCTTCCTCGATCCGCCGAAAGAGACCACCGCCCCGGCGCTGAAGGCGCTGAAGGCGAGCGGTATTACCGTGAAAATCCTCACCGGCGACAGCGAGCTGGTGGCGGCCAAAGTGTGCCACGAGGTTGGGCTGGACGCGGGCGACGTGGTGGTGGGGAGCGATATTGAACATCTCTCTGATGACGAACTGGCGAAGCTGGCCCAGCGCACCACGCTGTTTGCCCGCCTGACGCCGATGCACAAAGAGCGCATCGTCACCCTGCTTAAGCGAGAAGGGCACGTGGTGGGCTTCATGGGCGACGGCATCAACGATGCGCCCGCCCTGCGTGCGGCGGATATCGGTATCTCCGTAGACGGGGCGGTCGATATTGCCCGCGAAGCGGCGGATATCATTCTGCTGGAAAAGAGCCTGATGGTGCTGGAGGAGGGCGTGATCGAAGGGCGCCGTACCTTTGCCAATATGCTCAAGTACATCAAGATGACCGCCAGCTCCAACTTCGGTAACGTCTTCAGCGTGCTGGTGGCGAGCGCGTTTCTGCCGTTCCTGCCGATGCTGCCGCTGCACCTGCTGATCCAGAACCTGATGTATGACGTGTCTCAGGTGGCGATCCCGTTTGATAACGTGGACGACGAGCAGATCCAGAAGCCGCAGCACTGGAACCCGGCAGATCTTGGGCGCTTTATGCTGTTCTTTGGCCCGATCAGCTCCATCTTCGACATCCTGACCTTCTGCCTGATGTGGTTTGTGTTCCATGCCAACACCCCGGAACATCAGACGCTGTTCCAGTCCGGCTGGTTCGTGGTCGGGCTGCTGTCGCAGACGCTGATTGTGCACATGATCCGCACCCGCCGCATTCCGTTTATCCAGAGCCGCGCCGCGTGGCCGCTGATTGTGATGACGGGGATTGTGATGGCGCTCGGCATCGCGCTGCCGTTCTCACCGCTGGCAAGCTACCTGCAGCTGCAGGCGCTGCCGCTGAGCTACTTCCCGTGGCTGGTGGCGATCCTCGCCGGTTATATGGTGCTGACCCAGATGGTGAAAGGGTTCTATGCGCGTCGGTATGGGTGGCAGTAACGGCAAGCCCGGTGGCGCTGCGCTTACCGGGCCTACGATCCGAACGTAGGCCGGGTAAGGCGAAGCCGCCACCCGGCAATAGCTTTCCTCCCAAATTCAACAACCTGTGATCTCCGTCGGCGCATTCGCTTGACGACAAAATGAGCGCATGTTAACAGAATGTTTTGCCTTTATTTGGCCCGTCAGATAAGGAACATTCATGTTACGGTACAGTCTCTTAACCGCCGGGCTGATGCTCGGCGCCTCTGCCTTTGCCGCCCCGGCAGGGGATCTCCCCTTAATGCCCTGGCCTGCGAAGGTCGAACGCCAGACGACCCAGGGCGCACTGGTGCTTAGCAACAACGTTTCTGTAAGCGTCAGCGGGGACGATCTCGGTGACGCCGTCAACCGACTGCGCCAGCGCATCGCCCTGCAAACCGGCTGGACGCTGCAGCCTCAGGCTGAAAAGCCAGACAAACCAACTATCCGCATCGCCATCGCTAAAAAGGTGAAGCCGCAGCCGCTGCCGGACAGCGATGAAAGCTATAAGCTCACGGTGGACGCCAACGGCGTGAACATCTCCGCCAACACCCGCTTCGGTGCCTTGCGCGCCATGGAAACCCTGCTCCAGCTAGTGCAGAACGGGGCGGAAAACACCTCGATCCCGTGGGTGACCATTGAAGATTCACCGCGCTTCCCGTGGCGCGGGCTGCTGCTCGATTCGGCACGCCACTTTCTCCCGCTGCCGGATATCAAACGCCAGATCGACGGCATGGCCGCGGCGAAGCTCAACGTGCTGCACTGGCATTTGACCGACGACCAGGGCTGGCGCTTCAGCTCGAAGCGTTATCCAAAATTAACCCAGCTTGCCAGCGACGGGCTGTTCTACACGCCTGAGCAGATGCGCGAGGTGGTGCGTTACGCCGCCGAGCGCGGTATTCGCGTGGTGCCGGAGATCGACATGCCGGGCCACGCCTCGGCGATTGCCGTGGCCTACCCGGAGCTAATGAGCGCGCCGGGGCCGTACGCCATGGAACGCCACTGGGGCGTGCTGAAGCCGGTGCTGGATCCCACAAAAGACGCTACTTACGCTTTTGCCGACGCGATGGTCAGCGAACTGGCGGCGATCTTCCCCGATCCGTATCTGCACATCGGCGGTGACGAGGTGGACGACAGCCAGTGGAAAGCGAATCCGGCCATCCAGCAGTTTATGCGCGACAACAGGCTGGCGGACAGCCACGCGCTGCAGGCGTACTTCAACCGCAGGCTGGAAACGATCCTTGAGAAGCATCACCGCCAGATGGTCGGCTGGGATGAGATCTACCATCCCGATCTGCCGAAAAGCATTCTGATCCAGTCCTGGCAGGGCCAGGACGCGCTGGGGCAGGTGGCGCAGAGCGGCTACAAGGGCATTCTGTCGACCGGCTTTTATCTCGACCAGCCCCAGTCCACCGCCTATCACTACCGCAACGAGATCGTCCCGCAGGGGTTAAACGGCGTGGACGTGATAGCGGATACCGACAGCGCCCAGAGCTGGGCCTTCTCCATGCCGCGCCTGAAGGGCAAGCCGGTGGAGGGGAGCTTCACGCTGGTGAAAGGGGATGCCGGCTGGCGCGGGTTTATTGATTTTGCCGGGAAATCCCGCCGCGCGGTGCAGGATATTGAATGGCGGGATGACAATCAGGTGACCTTCACCGTCGATACCTGGATGGGCGAAACGCGCCCGGTTGTCACCGTTGATAACGACAAACTCTCCGGTTATTTCCTCGTCGGGAATACGCGCTACCCGATTAGCGGCACGCGTCTGGACGACGTGCCGAAAGGCGTTCCGCCCGTCGTGCCGGACGTGGCGAACCAGTCCAACCTGCTCGGCGGCGAAGCGGCGCTGTGGGCGGAAAACGTGGTGGCGCCGGTGCTGGATATTCGCCTGTGGCCGCGTACGTTTGCGGTGGCGGAGCGGCTCTGGTCCGCGCAGGACGTCAACGACGTCGACAACATGTACACCCGCCTGCAGGCGATGGACAGCTGGTCGACGGTGTCGGTCGGGCTGCAGCAGCATACCCAGCAGCAGGTGCAGTTCACGCGCCTCGCCGGTAATGCCGACACCCTGCCGCTGCAGGTCCTCGCGCAGGCGATTGAACCGGCTCAGTATTACACCCGCCAGCACCTGAAGTTCCGGGCCGGAAACTACCATCAGTTCGAGCCGCTCAACCGCTTTGCGGATGCGCTGAACGCCGAAAGCACCACCGTGCGCCAGATGCACAAGTGGGCGGACCGCCTGGTGAGCGATGCGGAAGACACGGAAAGCGCCGACGCCCTGCGCCACGTCTTTAACCGCTGGCAGAGCAACACCAGCGACGCGCTGGCCTTAAGCGAAAACAGCTATCAGCTGAAGGCGATAAAGCCGGTGATCCAGGAGGTGGATAAGCTGGCGTCGATTGGCCTGCGGCTCACCGACCTGGTGGCGCGTCAGGGCACGCTGGATGACAAAGAGATCGCCTCGATTCAGAGCGAGCTGGATAACGCGGCGAAGGTGCAGGACGAAGTGGTGATTGCGGCGGTGTACCCGCTGGAGACGCTGCTTCGCGCCACGCGGAATCAGTAGCGGGCCATAAAAAAAGGCAGCCTGGGCTGCCTTTTTTCATCGCCAAAGCGAATTAGCGACGAACGGCAATCGCTTCGATTTCAATTTTCACGTCTTTTGGCAGACGCGCCACTTCCACGCAGGAGCGCGCCGGGAAGGTGGCGTTATGCTCGGTGAAGAACGCTTCGTAGGTGGCGTTAACGGTCGCGAAATCGTTCAGATCCTTCACGAACACGGTGGTTTTCACGATATCACCCACTTTCAGGCCGGCAGATTCAACGATAGCCTGCACGTTTTCCAGCGACTGACGCGCCTGCGCCGCGACATCTTCCGGCACCGCGCCGGTTTTTGGGTTTACGGGGATCTGACCTGAAGTGATGATCATGCTGCCCAGATCAACGCCCTGAACGTAAGGGCCGATAGCGGCTGGTGCATTTTCCGTCGCGAGTACTTTGCTCATGTTTTCTCCAGAATTACAGCGTTAAGAATGTTCCCGGCCATTATAACAGCCGGGATTTCATTACCAACCTCAATTAGTTGGCCAGCACCACATAATGAGAAAACTCTTTTTCGCAGTATTTGCATTTGAGCGCGATGTCATTCGCGCGCTTTTTCACTGCGAAACTGGAGGAAACCGGTTCAGCATGACTGATGCAGTTGCTGTTCGGGCAGACCAGCACGCTTTCGATACGTTCTGGCAGGCTCGGGCGGGATTTGCCGACCACTTCGTACTCGTCGATGCGGTTGACCGTGGCGTCCGGTGCGTACAGCGACAGCTGGTTAACCTGCTCGTCGGTCAGGAAGGTGTTCTCAATTTTAATCAGGTCCTTGCGGCCCATTTCACCCGACGGCAGATTCAGGCCGATGGTGATGCGCTGGTCGGTTTCGGTCAGTTTGAAAAGCGTCAGCAGCTTAAAGCCCACCTGTGCAGGGATGTGGTCAATCACGGTGCCACGCTTGATGGCTTCAACCTGGAGTTTGTTATCGTGTGTCATGGTCGTCTCCCCTTACAGAGCTAATTCGCGATTCAGAACCAGTGCCAGTAACGCCTGGCGAGCGAAGATGCCGTTCCCGGCCTGCTGGAAGTACCAGGCGTGCGGCGTTTTATCCACGTCTGTGGTGATCTCATCGATGCGCGGCAGCGGATGCAGGACCTTCATGTTGTCGCGCGCGCCTTCCAGGTCGCTGGCGCGCAGCACGAACTGCGCCTTCACGTTGGCGTATTCGGACGGGTCCAGACGCTCTTTCTGCACGCGGGTCATGTACAGAATATCCACGTGGCTCATCACCTCTTCGATGCTGGCATGCAGGCTCCACGCAATGCCTTTCTCGTCCAGCATGTCGAGAATGTACTGCGGCATCGCCAGCGCCTCCGGGGCAATGAAGTAGAAGCGGTTGCCGTTAAATTTCGCCAGCGCCTGGGTCAGGGAGTGGACGGTGCGGCCATACTTCAGGTCGCCAACCATGGCGATATTCAGGTTCTCAAGCGTGCCCTGCGTCTCCTGAATGGTGAACAGATCCAGCAGCGTCTGCGTTGGGTGCTGGTTGGCACCGTCACCGGCGTTCAGCACCGGAATGCCGCCGGAAAACTCGGTTGCCAGGCGCGCCGCGCCCTCCTGCGGGTGACGCATCACAATCGCGTCGACGTAGGTGCTGATCACTGAAATGGTATCCGCCAGGGTCTCGCCTTTTTTACCCAGCGACGTGTTGCTGCTGTCAGAGAAGCCCACCACGCTCGCGCCCAGGCGGTGCATGGAGGTCTCAAAGGAGAGGCGGGTGCGGGTCGAGGCTTCAAAGAAGCAGCTCGCAATCACCTTGTGCTTCAGCAGCTCCGGTTGCGGATTGGCCTTCAGTTTTGCCGCGGTTTCCAGAACCAGTTCCAGCTCTTCGCGGCTGAGGTCGTTTATGGAAATGATGTGTTTTTGATAAAGCGGATTCATGTTTATCTCCTGACGCCGGGCAAAAAAAAGCCCCTCAAATGAGGGGCTCTGGGAATAGGTTTAGCAACGGGAAGAAAAACGGCAGGCCAGCGTCTGATTTCAGACGCGGTAAGACGTTATGTCGTACACGCTTGACCATGCTTCCTCCCGGCAAATTGTCGGGCATTATACGCAGCTCGCTTTTCGGATCAAGCGATTTAATGCACGCTTTACTCAATGCAAACGGTTCTTTGTGAATATTAATGCGTTCTGAGTAAATAATTAATTTGCTTATGCACCAGCGCGGTGCGCTTTACCACCCGGGGGGCGACCCAGACAATACTGCTGCCGGCCACCACGCCTAAAATTTCCGGAAGCTGGTGATAATCCAGAATACGCGCCACCGCGCGGCCATATCCGGCGACGGTATGGACAAGGATAAACTCGCTATTATGCTCAACGCTGACCACCATTTCCGAAACGGTACGCGCGGCGTCGGGGGCAGGGCGCAGCTGAGGATTCAACGAATAAATCTTTAGCCCTTTGGCATTTCGAATTTTTATGACTCCGAGCAACTTCAGCAATCGCGAAACGGTCGACTGGCTGATGCTGTCAAACCCTCTCTCCTGCAGGTCGCGGCGAATCTCTTCCTGCGAAAGGTAACTCTTTTCGGCGATCAAACGCTGGCACACCGTGAGCTGCAGCTGTTCTTTGGGAGAGTACTCTTCGTAATCCATCATGTTTCCCATATCAGTTCCCGAAATAACCGGTGACACCGCACCGATCCGTAGGCCGGATAAGCGCAGCGCCATCCGGCAAATTACAACAACGCCCCCAGACTTAACGCCACCATAATCACCACCGTCAGGATCGCCAGCAGCGGCGCCACCCATTTCAGGTAGCGCACGTAAGGTACCCGGGCGATAGCCAGCCCGCCCATGACCACCGCAGAGGTCGGCGTGACGAGGTTAACGATGCCGGAGGCCGACTGGTAAGCCGTAACCACCAGGTCGCGGTTGACGTTAGCGAAATCAGCAAGCGGCGCCATGATCGGCATCGTCAGAACGGCCAGGCCGGATGAAGAAGGCACAAGAAACGACAGCACGACTTCCAGCCAGTACATCACGTTGATAAACGCTACCGTGGACAACCCGCTGACCAGCCCTTCCGCGCTGTGCAAAATGGTGTGGGTAATCATGCCCTTATCCATGATGACTACGATACCGCGCGCGATGCCGATAATCAGCGCGACGCCCAGCAAATCTCGCGCGCCGTTGATAAACGTCGACGTCAGCTCCTCTTCGCTCATGCGGGCAATCAGGCCGACGATGATCGCGCTGGCGAGAAACACCGCTGAAATCTCCGCCATCCACCAGCCCAGCACCGCCACGCCGTAAATCATCACCGCGAAGGCCAGAGCGAAAATCACCAGGATGATTTTGCGCACCGGGGTGAATTCCAGGGACTGTTCGCCCTTGTTGCCGAGGAAATGGGCGAGGTTCTCCTCCTGCTTGTCTGCAACGATGGACTGCGAGGGATCCTTGCGTACCTTGCGGGCGTAGCGCATCACCCACGCCACGCAGATGATCCAGCCGATGACCAGCAGCGCCACGCGCAGGGCGATGCCGTTGGTGAAGGGGATCCCGGCGGCGTTGGCGGCGATCACCGTGGCAAACGGGTTAATGGTGGAGCCGAGGGTGCCGATCCCCGCCCCGAGCAGCACGGTAGAGGCGGCGACAACCGGATCGAACCGCGCGGCCAGCATCACCGGCACCAGTAAGGTATAGAAGGGCAGCGACTCTTCGGCCATACCGTAAATCGTGCCGCCTGCGGCAAACAGCGCCATCAGGATCGGGATCATCCACTCCTCGCGTCCGCGCAGCCGGGTGGTTACACGCTCGATCCCGGCGTCAATCGCCCCGGTTTTGGTGACGATCCCGAGGAATCCCCCGATGATCAGAATAAACAGCGCCACGTCGATCGCCCCGGCCTGGCCGGATTCCGGATCGTACAGCCCGGCAATCGGCGCCATCAGCACCGAAACCAGCCCCTGCGGATGCGCCGCGACGTGCGCGTAGGTGCCTGCAACGGGGACGTCTTTGCCGAGCGCCTCGTTCATTGCCATATGGTACTGCCCGGCCGGGACAATCCACGTCAGCACGGCCACGACGGCAATCAGAAAAAAGAGAATGGTGTAAGCGGAGGGAAACTTGAACTTGCCCATGATGTTCTCCTGAAACCCGGCGCACCCCGCGGCGCGCCGGGCGGTGATTAGTCGCCGAGTGTCGCCACCATGACCGCTTTAATGGTGTGCATGCGGTTCTCTGCTTCGTCGAAGACGATGGAGTTCGGTGATTCGAAGACCTCTTCCGTTACTTCCAGCCCCTTCAGCCCGTACGCCATCTCGATCTCGCGGCCCACCTTAGTGTGCTCGTTGTGGAATGCCGGCAGGCAGTGCATGAATTTGACGTTCGGGTTGCCGGTGGCCTTCATCACCTGCGCGTTAATCTGATACGGCTTCATCAGGCTGACGCGCTCGGCCCAGGCTTCCTTCGGCTCGCCCATGGAGACCCACACGTCGGTGTAGAGGAAATCGGTCCCCTGCACGCCTTCTTCCACGTCGTCGGTGAGGGTGATGCGCGCGCCCGTCTCTTTCGCAATGGCGCGGCACTGCTCAACCAGCCCCGCTTCCGGCCAGAAGGATTTCGGCGCAACGAGGCGGATATCCATCCCCATCTTGGCCGCACCGACCATCAGGGAGTTGCCCATGTTGTTGCGCGCGTCGCCGAGATAGGCAAAGCTCAGCTCAGGCAGGGTTTTGCCCGGGGAGTGCTCCAGCATGGTCATCAGGTCGGCGAGAATTTGGGTCGGGTGGAACTCGTCGGTCAGGCCGTTCCATACCGGCACGCCCGCGTACTCGCCCAGCTCTTCGACGATGGCCTGGCCGTAGCCGCGGTATTCGATGCCGTCGTACATGCGGCCCAGCACGCGGGCGGTGTCTTTCATCGACTCTTTATGGCCAATCTGCGAGCCGCTTGGGCCGAGATAGGTGACCTGCGCGCCCTGGTCGAACGCGCCCACTTCGAAGGCGCAGCGGGTGCGGGTGGAGGTTTTTTCAAAGATCAGGGCGATGTTTTTCCCGACCAGGGTTTGCTTCTCGCGCCCGGCTTTTTTGGCGGCCTTGAGCTCGATGGCGAGGTCGATCAGGTACTGGATCTCCGCCGGGGTGTAGTCCAGCAGTTTCAGGAAGTTGCGGTTTTTCAGGTTGATGGTCATGGGTAAATCCTTTTTAAAATGAGTGTTCAGTTACGAATCAACGTGCCTTTCTCGCCCGCGAGGATCTCCGCGCCGTCGGCCAGCGCGCCGATCCCGGCTATCCCGTTGCAGGCTTCAACGAACTCGCGGCAGGCGGCCACCTTCGGCCCCATCGATCCGGCGTCGAACTGCATGCCCCTGAGCAGCTCCGGCGTTACCTGCGCCAGCGGACGCTGGGTTGGTTTGCCCCAGTCGAGGTACACCGCGTCGGCATCGGTCAAAATCAGCAGGGCATCGGCTTCGATCTGGCGCGCCAGCAGGGCGGCGGAGAGGTCTTTATCGATTACCGCCTCGATCCCGCGATAGCCGTTGGCCTGTTCCACCACCGGCACCCCGCCGCCGCCGTTGCAGATCACCAGGTGATCGCGCTGGATCAGCGCCGTGATGGCGTCGCTCTCAACGATGCGCTTCGGCTGCGGCGACGGCACCACGCGGCGGACGTAGCTGCCGTCGGCCTTAAACACCCAGCCTTTCTCTGCGGCCAGCGTTTTTGCCTGGGCTTCGCTGTACACCGGGCCGATGTATTTGGTCGGGTTGCTGAAGGCCGGGTCGGCGGCGTCCACTTCCACCTGGGTGAGCAGAACGCTCACCTCCCGCTGCGGCAGGCTGTTTTTCAGCGCCTGCTGGAGCATGTAGCCGATCATTCCCTGGCTTTCGGCGCCAAGAACGTCCAGCGGGTAGGGCGTGACTTTGTCGTAGGCGCTGTTTTGCAGCGCCAGCAGTCCGACCTGCGGGCCGTTGCCGTGCACAAGCACCACGCGCCACTGCGCCGTTAAGCCGGCGATGGTGCGGGCGGCCTGCTCGATGTTCTGGCGCTGGATCTCCGCTTCCAGCGGCTCGCCGCGCTTGAGCAGCGCGTTGCCGCCCAGGGCCACAACCAGAGTGGGTTTTCGTTCCATGATGGCTCCTTTAAATTCCGTCGCGTTCCAGCGGGCAGCTCATGCAGCGCGCGCCGCCGCGGCCGCGTCCGAGTTCGTCGCCCGGGATAGGCAGCACGGTGATACCCGCTTTGTCGTACTTCTCGTTGGTCCAGACGTTGCGCTCGTAGCCGATCACCACGCCCGGGCGAATGGTGAGCACGTTGTTGGCGTCGTTCCACTGCTCGCGTTCGGCCTCAAAGGCGTCGCCGCCGGTGGTGATAAGACGTACCTGATTAATGCCGAGCGCCTTCTCGATGGCGTGCAGCAGGTCGGTTTCCTGGGTGCGCAGCAGGCCGCCGCGGCCGTCCGGGGTGAGCGTCCAGCACTGGGCGTCTTTGCGCACCACTTCCGGGTACACGGAGAAGGTATCCACGTCGATGTGGGTCATGACGGTGTCGAGGTGCATGCAGGAGCGGTGTTTTGGCAGCTCAACGGCGATGACGCGCTCGGCCTGGCGGTGTTTGAACAGGCTGTTGGCGAGGAACTCCACACCCTGCGGCGTCGTGCGCTCGGACATGCCGATCAATACCGCACCGCGGCCAATGACTAATACGTCGCCGCCTTCTAAGGTGGCGTGGTCGTAATTAATATTCTCGTCGCCGAAATACTTAATAAAATCGCCGTCGGCGAACGCCGGGTGCCAGCGATATATTGCCCGCAGGTTATTGGTTTCACGCTGACGCGCCGGTTTGGCCATTGGGTTAATAGAGACGCCGTTATAGATCCAGCAGGAGGTATCGCGGGTAAATAAATGGTTTGGCAGCGGCTTCATAATAAAATCATTCGCCGTGTGGGTATCCACCACCATATTTTTAATGGCTGCCGGAATTTCACCGTAGGTTAATCCGCCGCTTAATCTGCGCGCCAGTTCCCGGTGCGGCATATCCGCCAGCCAGCCGCGCACGTCGCCAGCAAAGGTTGGGCCGAGGCGGTAGTCAGAGATTTGCGTCTCCAGCAGCCAGGCTTTCGCCTCAGCGATATCAAGGGTTTGTGTCAGCAGGTCGGTCAGCAGCAGGACTTCCACCCCCTGCTCACGCAGCGTGTTGGCGAAGATGTCATGCTCCTCACCCGCCCGCTCAACCGAGAGCACGTCATCGAAAAGCAGCTCCTGACAGTTTGATGGCGTTAAGCGTTTCAGACTTAAATTTGGGCAGTGCAGCATAACGCTACGCAATTGACCAATTTCAGAACCGACGTAATGCTTTTCCATAATTATTCCTTTAACTTTTTTCAGAATAAAAAGGGCATGCGCCATGTCATGTATTTAATTGCATGGCGGCTAAGCTCAATTGATTTCGTGGTTCATACTAGGCAGTTAAATAATCCGTATTGTGATATTGCTCACGCGGAAATGGATATTAAGCGGTTTGTTTTCATTTGCATGATTCGCATCAGATAATGATTAATTGGCTATTCTGGCGAGGTGAATAGCTAAGCACTATCCGTTGTCATTATTTGCAGTTGTTAGTGTTTTGTAGAATTTCATGCTTTGAAATATTTTGTTAAGCCATTGATTTTAATTGTTTTTAAAGGCGGCAGGGAATGGCTATGCAATATTGCTAATTAACTATTTTTGGCTTAAGGAAAATCAATAAATATTTATTGAATTTAATAGCAAATTATCAAAGTGATAAAATGTGAAGCTGTAGCGAGTTTTGTTGTTAAGGCATGACGATCAGTAAGTTAGCGCAAGGCCGTGATAACGAAGAACTGAAGATATGCATAATGACTGCATAAATGCCTGCGAGGGCTTAACAGCAAATTAACACCATTCCCGATAAACATGCGCTCGCGCAAATCCCGCCTAAAAAGGACTGGTATGGCAGTCGGGATTCTCGTATAAAAGATAAAAATGAAACGTTGTTTTATATTGAGGGTATTCTGATGATTATCGGCAACATCCACCATCTGCAGTCCTGGCTGCCTGAGGATCTGCGTCAGGCCATTGAGCACGTTAAAACTCACGTCACCGACACCACGCCGCTCGGCAAGCACGACGTCAACGGCAACAGCCTGTTTTATCTGGTCTCCGAAGATACAACCCAGCCGTTCGCCGAGCGTCGCGCCGAGTACCACGCGCGCTATCTGGATATTCAGATCGTGATGAAGGGACAGGAAGGGATGACATTCAGCATCCTGCCGCCCGGCACGCCGGACACCGACTGGCTGGCGGACAAAGACATCGCGTTCCTGCCGGAAGGCGAGCAGGAGAAAACCGTGGTGTTGAGCGAAGGGGATTTTGTGGTGTTCTGGCCGGGTGAGGTGCACAAGCCGCTGTGCGCGGTGGGTGCGCCTGCTAAGGTCAGGAAAGTGGTGGTGAAGATGCTTGTAGAGTAACCCCTCTCCCAAGGGGAGAGGGTGTAAAAGTTCCCTCTCCCTGTGGGAGAGGGTTAGGGTGAGGGCATCAGGCCGCACCTTCCAATATGTGATCCAGCTTAAATTTCCCGCACTCCCTCTCCATCTCTCATTTACCTGCGCTTTTCCTGCGTCATAGTATGATCGTTAATTTAATGAACGCTGTTCTATAATGTAGAATATCATGATTCAGCAAGGAGATCTCATGCCGCAGTCCGCGTTGTTTACGGGAATCATTCCCCCTGTCTCCACTATTTTTACTGCCGATGGCCAGCTCGATAAGCAGGGTACCGCCGCGCTGATCGACGATCTGATCGCGGCAGGCGTTGACGGCCTGTTCTTCCTGGGCAGCGGCGGCGAGTTTTCCCAGCTCGGCGCCGAAGAGCGTAAAACCATTGCCCAATTTGCTATCGATCATGTCGATCGTCGCGTACCGGTCCTGATCGGCACCGGCGGCACCAACGCCCGGGAAACCATTGCGCTCAGCCAGCACGCGCAGCAGGCGGGGGCGGACGGCATCGTGGTGATCAACCCTTACTACTGGAAAGTGTCGGAAGCGAACCTGATCCGCTATTTCGAGCAGGTGGCGGACAGCGTCACGCTGCCGGTGATGCTCTATAACTTCCCGGCGCTGACCGGGCAGGATCTGACCCCGGCGCTGGTGAAAACCCTGGCCGATTCGCGCAGCAACATCGTCGGCATTAAAGACACCATCGACTCCGTCGCCCACCTGCGCAGCATGATCCACACCGTTAAAGGCGCCCATCCGCACTTCACGGTGCTGTGCGGCTACGACGATCATCTGTTTAATACCCTGCTGCTCGGCGGCGACGGGGCGATTTCGGCGAGCGGCAACTTTGCCCCGCAGGTGTCGGTGAATCTGCTGAAAGCCTGGCGGGATAAAGACGTGGCGAAGGCGGCTGAGTATCATCAGACCCTGCTGCAAATTCCGCAGATGTATCAGCTGGATACGCCGTTTGTGAACGTGATTAAAGAGGCGATTGTGCTCTGCGGCCGCCCGATTTCTACCCACGTGCTGCCGCCCGCCTCTGCGCTGGACGAGCCGCGTAAGGCGCAGCTGAAAACCCTGCTGCAACAGCTCAAGCTCTGCTGAGCCGGACGATAACCATGACCATCGAGAAGATTTTCACCCCGCAGGACGAGGCGTTTTATGCCGTCATCACCCACGCGGCGGGGCCGCAGGGCGCGCTGCCGCTGACCCCGCAGATGCTGATGGAATCCCCCAGCGGCAACCTGTTCGGCATGACGCAGAACGCCGGGATGGGCTGGGATGCCAACAAGCTGACCGGCAAAGAGGTGCTGATCATCGGCACCCAGGGCGGCATCCGCGCCGGGGACGGACGCCCGGTCGCGCTGGGCTACCACACCGGGCATTGGGAAATCGGCATGCAGATGCAGGCGGCGGCGAAAGAGATCACCCGCAACGGCGGGATCCCGTTTGCGGCCTTCGTCAGCGATCCCTGCGACGGCCGTTCTCAGGGCACGCACGGCATGTTCGACTCCCTGCCGTACCGCAACGACGCGGCGATCGTGTTTCGCCGCCTGATCCGTTCCCTCCCGACGCGCCGGGCGGTGATCGGCGTGGCAACCTGCGATAAAGGGCTGCCCGCCACCATGATTGCCCTGGCCGCGATGCACGACCTGCCGACCATTCTGGTGCCGGGCGGGGCGACGCTGCCGCCAACCGTGGGGGAAGACGCGGGCAAAGTGCAGACCATCGGCGCGCGCTTTGCCAACCACGAACTCTCCCTGCAGGAGGCCGCCGAGCTGGGCTGTCGCGCCTGCGCCTCGCCAGGCGGCGGGTGTCAGTTCCTCGGCACGGCGGGCACCTCGCAGGTGGTTGCGGAAGCGCTGGGCCTTGCGCTGCCGCACTCCGCGCTGGCCCCGTCCGGGCAGGCGGTGTGGCTGGAGATCGCCCGCCAGTCGGCGCGGGCGGTGAGCGAGCTGGATAACCGGGGCATTACCACGCGCGACATCCTCACCGATAAAGCCATCGAAAACGCGATGGTGATCCACGCGGCGTTCGGCGGCTCCACCAATTTACTGCTGCACATTCCGGCCATCGCCTACGCGGCAGGCTGCACTATTCCAGACGTTGAACACTGGACGCGCGTCAACCGCAGGGTGCCGCGCCTGGTCAGCGTGCTGCCCAACGGCCCGGACTATCACCCGACCGTGCGCGCTTTCCTGGCAGGCGGCGTGCCGGAGGTGATGCTCCACCTGCGCGATCTTGGCCTGCTGCATCTGGACGCCATGACCGTGACCGGCCAGACGGTGGGCGAAAACCTCGACTGGTGGCAGGCGTCCGAGCGCCGGGCGCGCTTCCGCCAGTGCCTGCGCGAGCAGGATGGCGTGGATCCGGATGACGTGATCCTGCCGCCGGAGAAGGCAAAAGCGAAAGGGCTGACCTCAACGGTTTGCTTCCCGACGGGCAACATCGCGCCGGAAGGCTCGGTGATCAAGGCCACGGCGATCGACCCGTCGGTCGTCGGTGAAGATGGCGTTTACCGCCACACCGGCCGGGCGCGGGTGTTTGTCTCGGAAGCGCAGGCTATCAAGGCCATCAAGCGGGAAGAGATCAAGCAGGGCGATATCATGGTGGTGATCGGCGGCGGGCCGTCCGGCACCGGCATGGAAGAGACCTACCAGCTTACCTCCGCGCTGAAGCATATCTCGTGGGGCAAGACGGTGTCGCTCATCACCGATGCGCGCTTCTCGGGCGTGTCGACGGGCGCCTGCTTCGGCCACGTGTCGCCGGAGGCGCTGGCGGGCGGGCCGATTGGCAAGCTGCGCGATAACGACATCATCGAGATAGCCGTCGACCGACTGACATTAACGGGCAGCGTGAACTTTATCGGCACCGCGGACAACCCGCTGACGCCGGAGGAGGGGGCACGCGCGCTGGCAATGCGGCAGACGCACCCGGACCTGCACGCCCACGACTTTTTGCCGGACGATACCCGCCTGTGGGCAGCATTACAGTCGGTCAGCGGCGGCACCTGGAAAGGCTGTATTTATGACACCGATAAAATTATCGAGGTAATTAACGCCGGTAAAAAAGCGCTCGGCATTTAATTATTTCATTAGATAAAACCGTCTGCGGGAAATATTCCGCGGGCGGTTTTTGCGTGTCTTTATTTTATCAATTTAAACAATAAGTTGTGATATATCGTTGGCGTCACAAAAGCAAAATAACGTAATTCAGAAATAAGATATGACCATTGCTGGTTAATTGAACAGCTCATTACACTCCATTAACACGATGTTGTAATTCAGCACACTACATAAGGGTGTAATTCTGATGACGCAATTAACCATGAAAGACAAAATTGGCTACGGGCTGGGTGACACCGCCTGCGGCTTCGTCTGGCAGGCTACCATGTTCCTGCTGGCCTATTTTTACACCGACGTCTTCGGCCTGTCGGCGGGCATTATGGGGACGCTGTTTTTAATCTCCCGCGTGCTCGACGCCGTGACCGACCCGCTGATGGGGCTGCTGGTCGACCGCACCCGCACGCGGCACGGCCAGTTCCGCCCGTTCCTGCTGTGGGGCGCCATCCCGTTTGGCATCGTCTGCGTGCTGACCTTCTACACGCCGGACTTCTCCGCGCAGGGCAAAATCATCTACGCCTGCGTGACCTACATTCTCCTGACCCTGGTCTACACCTTCGTTAACGTGCCGTACTGTGCCATGCCGGGCGTCATTACCGCCGACCCGAAAGAGCGTCACGCCCTGCAGTCGTGGCGTTTCTTCCTGGCGGCGGCGGGCTCGCTTGCCATTAGCGGCATCGCGCTGCCGCTGGTGAGCATCATCGGCAAAGGGGACGAGCAGGTGGGCTATTTCGGCGCCATGTGCGTGCTGGGGCTGACCGGCGTGGTGCTGCTCTACGTCTGCTTCTTTACCACCAAAGAGCGCTACACCTTTGAGGTGCAGCCGGGCTCGTCGGTGGCGAAAGATCTCAAGCTGCTGCTCGGCAACGGCCAGTGGCGGATCATGTGCGCGTTCAAGATGATGGCGACCTGTTCCAACGTGGTGCGCGGCGGGGCGACGCTCTACTTCGTCAAATACGTGATGGATCACCCGGAGATGGCGACCCAGTTTTTACTCTACGGCAGCCTCGCCACCATGTTTGGCTCGCTCTGCTCCTCCCGTCTGCTGGGCCGCTTCGATCGCGTCACCGCCTTCAAGTGGATCATCGTCGCCTACTCGCTGATCAGCCTGCTGATTTTCGTCACCCCGGCGGAGCATATCGCCCTGATTTTCGCCCTCAACATCCTGTTCCTGTTCGTCTTTAACACCACCACGCCGCTGCAGTGGCTGATGGCCTCTGACGTGGTGGACTACGAGGAGAGCCGCAGCGGGCGCCGCCTCGACGGGCTGGTGTTCTCCACCTACCTGTTCAGCCTGAAGATTGGCCTGGCGATTGGCGGGGCGGTGGTAGGCTGGATCCTGGCGTACGTGAACTACTCCGCCAGCAGCAGCGTGCAGCCGGTAGAGGTGCTGACCACCATCAAAATTCTGTTCTGCGTGGTGCCGGTGGTGCTCTACGCGGGCATGTTCATCATGCTGTCGTTTTATAAGCTCACCGACGCCCGCGTGGAGGCCATCAGCCAGCAGCTGATCAAGCACCGCGCGACGCAGGGCGAGGCCGTTCCCGACGCCGCGACAGCCGCATCCCATTAACCGGAGGCAACATGGAAATCACTAATCCCATTCTGACCGGCTTCAACCCGGACCCGTCCCTCTGCCGCCAGGGCGAGGACTACTACATCGCCACCTCGACCTTCGAGTGGTTCCCCGGCGTGCGCATCTACCACTCCCGTGACCTGAAAAACTGGTCGCTGGTCAGCACGCCGCTGGACCGCGTGTCGATGCTGGACATGAAGGGCAACCCGGACTCCGGCGGCATCTGGGCGCCGTGCCTGAGCTACGCCGACGGCAAATTCTGGCTGCTCTACACCGACGTAAAGATTGTCGACTCGCCGTGGAAAAACGGCCGCAACTTCTTGGTTACCGCGCCGTCCATCGAAGGGCCATGGAGCGAGCCGATCCCGATGGGCAACGGCGGGTTTGACCCGTCCCTGTTCCACGACGACGATGGCCGTAAGTACTACCTCTATCGTCCGTGGGGGCCGCGCCACCACAGCAACCCGCACAACACCATCGTGATGCAGGCGTTTGACCCGCAGACCGGCACCCTCTCGCCCGAGCGCAAAACCCTGTTTACCGGCACGCCGCTCTGCTACACCGAGGGGGCGCACCTTTATCGGCACGCGGGATGGTACTACCTGATGGTGGCCGAAGGGGGCACCAGCTACGAGCACGCCGTCGTGGTGCTGCGTTCCAAAAATATCGACGGGCCGTACGAGCTGCACCCGGACGTGACGATGATGACCAGCTGGCACCTGCCGGAGAACCCGCTGCAGAAGAGCGGCCACGGCTCGCTGCTGCAGACCCACACCGGGGAGTGGTACATGGCCTATCTCACCAGCCGCCCGCTGCGCCTGCCCGGGGTGCCGCTGCTGGCCTCCGGCGGGCGCGGCTACTGCCCGCTGGGGCGCGAGACCGGTATCGCCCGCATTGAATGGCGCGACGGCTGGCCGTACGTGGAAGGCGGCAAGCACGCGCAGCTGACCGTGAAAGGCCCGCAGGTGGCCGAGCAGCCTGGCGCCGCTCAGGGTAGCTGGCGAGAGGACTTCGACGGCAGCACGCTTGACCCTGAATTGCAGACCCTGCGCATTCCGTTCGACGACACTCTCGGCTCACTCACCGCGCGCCCGGGCTATTTACGGCTCTACGGCAACGACTCGCTCAACTCGACCTTTACCCAGTCGACCGTGGCGCGCCGCTGGCAGCACTTTGCCTTCCGGGCGGAAACGCGGATGCAGTTCTCGCCGGTCCACTTCCAGCAGAGCGCGGGGCTGACCTGCTACTACAACAGCAAAAACTGGAGCTACTGCTTTGTGGACTACGAGGAGGGGCAGGGGAGAACCATCAAAGTGATCCAGCTCGACCACAACGTGCCGTCATGGCCGCTGCACGAGCAGCCGATTCCGGTGCCGGAACAGGCCGAGAGCGTCTGGCTGCGGGTGGACGTGGATACGCTGGTCTACCGCTACAGCTACTCGTTCGACGGCGAGGCGTGGCACACCGTGCCGGTGACGTATGAGGCGTGGAAGCTGTCGGACGACTACATTGGCGGGCGCGGTTTCTTTACCGGCGCGTTTGTGGGGCTGCACTGCGAGGACATCAGCGGCGACGGCTGCCACGCGGACTTCGACTACTTCACCTACGAGCCGGCCTAACGGCTCAGGCCGGGTAGCCCAGGGCGCGTGAGAGCTCGAGCCCGGCCTGCTGAAGCTCCTCGCGGAAGCGGGCCAGCTCTGCGTCGTCCACGCGGGAGGTCAGCGTCGACAGGCTCAGGGCGGCGATGACGCGGGATTCATGGTTCCACACCGGCACCGCCACGCAGCGCACGCCCTGCTCGTTCTCTTCGCTATCCAGGGCATAGCCTTGCTCGCGGGTCTGCGCCAGGGCGCTCATTAAGGCTTCGCGAGAGGAGAGGGTAGCGGGCGTAAAGGTGGTGTACTGATAGCCCTCCAGCAGAGCGTTCAGCTCGGTCTCGCCCAGCCAGGCAATCAACACCTTGCCGATGGCGGTGGCGTGAACCGGCAGGCGGCGGCCAATGCGCGAATAGGCGATGGCGGCCAGCTTGCCTTCAATCTTCTCGATATAGACCCCTTCACGCCCGTCCAGGATCCCCAGGTGGGTGGTCTGCCCGGTCCGCTGTGACAGCTCCGTCAGCCAGCCCTTCGCCTTCTGGCGAATATCGATGGAGCCCACGACAAAATGGCCGCGCTCGACCAGCTTCATGCCGAGGCGATACTTACCGTTTTCCGGGTTCTGATCGATATAGCCGTGAAGCTGCAGGGTTTTCAGCAGCGAGTGGAGGGTACTCTTGCTCAGCCCCATCAGTTTGCTGATGTCGGTGATCTTAAGCTCGGTGGCCTGCTCGTTGAACAGGTCGAGGATCTGCAACGCACGTTCAACAGACTGAATAATCGGCATAATGCTGGTATGTCCACGCTGGAATTAAGGCGAAAACGTACCTTTTTCGGGGTGAAAAATCAATGAAATGGAGCTGGCCTGATCCGCCCGGCGGCGCTACGCTTGCACGGGCCTACGGGTTGTGTAGGCTGGGTAAGCGCAGCGCCACCCGGCAAGAAGAGCGCACCGAATCAATAAAGTGGGAGAAAGGATCACTCCCCAAGCGTCGCCACCATCACCGCCTTAATCGTATGCATCCGGTTTTCCGCCTGGTCGAACACGATGCTCGCCGTCGACTCAAACACCTCGTCCGTCACTTCCATCCCGCCGTGCAGGTCGAACTCTTTCGCCATCTGCTTGCCGAGCGTGGTCTGGTCGTCATGGAACGCCGGCAGACAGTGCAGGAACTTCACGTCCGGGTTGCCGGTCAGCGCCATCATCTGCGCGTTCACCTGATACCCACGCAGCAGTGCAATCCGCTCCGCCCACTTCTCTTTGGCTTCGCCCATCGACACCCACACGTCGGTATAGATAAAGTCCGCGCCCTTCACGCCCGCCGCCACGTCTTCCGTCAGGGTGATTTTCCCGCCGTGCTTCTCCGCTAGCGCGCTGCACTCCGCCACCAGTCTCTCTTCCGGCCAGCAGGCTTTCGGGGCCACCAGGCGCAGATCCAGCCCGGTCAGCGCCGCCGCTTCCAGCATCGAGTTGCCCATGTTGTTGCGCGCGTCGCCCGCGTAAACCAGCGTCATCTCGTTAAACGCCTTGCCCGGCAGGTGCTCCTGCATGGTCAGCAGGTCCGCCAGCAGCTGCGTCGGGTGGAACTCGTTGGTCAGCCCGTTCCACACCGGCACGCCCGCATACTGCGCCAGCGTTTCGACCACTTCCTGGCCGTGGCCGCGATACTGAATGCCGTCGTACATCCGCCCGAGCACGCGCGCGGTGTCCTTAATTGACTCTTTATGCCCAATCTGGCTGCCGCTCGGCCCTAAATAGGTAACGCGTGCGCCCTGGTCAAATGCGGCAACTTCGAAAGAGCATCGTGTACGGGTTGAGTCTTTTTCGAAGATGAGCGCGATGTTTTTACCGGTAAGCTTCTGTACTTCCTTGCCCTTTTTTTTATCGGCTTTGAGCTGTGCGGCAAGGGTCAGCAGAGAAGTGAACTGTGCAGGGGTAAAATCGAGCAATTTCAGAAAGTTTTTCTTGTACAGATCAGACATTTTATCCTCACATGGCGAATGCCACTTATTGAATTAAAATTCACTTTATATGTGTAATTATTCATTTGCAACCCCGTTTCACAAATCTTTCCAACAAAGGTGGAGGCAAACCCGTCCGTGTGTGAAAATAGAAGTATCTGCCGCACTTTAAAGAGGATTGAGCCATGGCAAACCCGGAATTACTGGAAGAGCAACGCGAAGAGACGCGTCTGATTATTGAAGAGCTGCTGGAAGACGGTAGCGATCCGGACGCGCTGTACACCATCGAGCACCATTTCTCTGCGGATGATTTCGACGCGCTGGAAAAAATGGCCGTGGAAGCCTTCAAGCTGGGTTACGAAGTGACCGAGCCGGAAGAGCTGGAAGTGGAAGAGGGCGACACCGTCATCTGCTGCGACATCCTGAGCGAAGGCGCGCTGAAGGCGGAGCTGATCGACGCGCAGGTAGAACAGCTGATGAACCTGGCCGAGAAGTTTGACGTGCAATACGACGGCTGGGGAACCTACTTCGAAGATCCGAACGGCGAAGAGGGCGACGACGAAGATTACGTCGACGAAGACGACGACGGCGTGCGTCACTAAGCGTTTCTGGCGGTGGCCCGCGCCACCGCTTTTTCAAGGCAGAACCATGGATTACCCGCAGATACTCGCCCCCGTACTCAGCTTCCTCCAGTGCCCGACCCCGCAAGCATGGATTGATAAAGCCCGCGACCCGGCGAACCTGCCGCTGCTGCTCACCGACCACATGGTATGCGAGCTCAAGGCCGCCCAGACCGCGCTGCTGCTGGTGCGTAAATACGTCGCCGACGAAAGCGGTGCCGACGCGCTGCTCGACTGGCTCAAACCCTACGAACAGTTCACCTTCCGCGACGGCCCGGAGCCGGACTTCATCGCCCTGCACAGGCAGATTGGCAAAAGCGTGATGCCCAAAACCGACGACCCGTGGTGCCAGGCGCTCATCGACAGCATGGTGCTGCTGATTAAAGAGGAGCTGCACCACTTCTGGCAGGTGCGCGAGGCGATGCTGGCCCGCGACATTCCGTACGTCAAAATCACCGCCAGCCGTTACGCCAAAGGGATGCTGAAGGAGGTGCGCACCCACGAGCCGCTGACGCTGATCGACAAGCTTATCTGCGGCGCCTACATCGAAGCCCGCTCCTGTGAACGCTTCGCCGCGCTGGCCCCGTTCCTCGACGACGACCTGCAGAAGTTTTATCTCTCGCTGCTGCGCTCGGAAGCGCGCCACTATCAGGACTACCTGACGCTGGCCCAGCAGGTGAGCGACGACGATATCTCACCGCGCATAAAGCTTTTTGGCGAAATTGAAGCCACACTTATCTCGACACCGGACAACGAGTTTCGCTTCCACAGCGGCGTGCCGGTGTAAACCGGCATAACTCAAGGATAAGGATGCGAGATGAATAAAACGTGGACCCGTATTGTGATTGTCGTCATTGCGGCTGCCGCCGTGGCGTTCTGGGTGTTTTTCGACAGGCAGCGCGCCCCGGAACGGCAGATGGATAACGCCCTTAACGCGATGCCCGCCTGGCAGGTGATTAAGGAGCAGGAGCCCGCGCTGCATCAGCGCATCCTCGACCAGATGGCCGCCCTGCAAAAAGCGGGCGAGCCGGAGCAGCAGATTATCGACACCATCCAGCCGCAGATCCTGCATCTGCAGATGTCGCGCCTGCAAAACGCCCCGGACGCCAACGTGGTGAACTACATGACCATCAACATGGAGCAGACCGCCGCCATCCAGAAGGTGAGCGACGACGCCTGCTTCCGCTTCCTCTACCCGATGGTGAAGGGTGGCGTGAACCCGATGCGCATGCTGGATAAAGACCTGATGGCGCGGCGCATGCAGGCCGACGCCGACATGATGCGCGCGGCCTACGGCAAAAACCGCCACACCGTGACCCCGGCCGAACGCGAGGCGGCTGTCGAGGACGTGCGGCCGATTATGAAGGAACTTGCCGATAAGTACGGCGAGGACATCCAGCTGCTGCAGATGCCGGAGAAGGCGGCGGGCAAAGAGAAGCTCTCCTGCGATATGGTGCAGGAGATGTGGGCGAAGGTGCTGGCGCTGCCGGAGCAGAAGGCGGCGGGGGTGATTCGTCTGGCGGTGTCTGAACTGGAGTAACGAAGGACGCTGGTTTTTTGGGCACTTAGCGCGGGTTTAGCGCGTCGTCGCTTGCATGGCGGCGCGCGACAGGTATAATCCACAACGTTTCCGCATCCCCTTCAGTGCCGAAGTGGCGAAATCGGTAGACGCAGTTGATTCAAAATCAACCGTAGAAATACGTGCCGGTTCGAGTCCGGCCTTCGGCACCATAAGATGCAAATTAAAGTCGCTTAAGGGCGGCTTTTTTTTTGTCTGGAATCCAGTATCTGCAAGACTTTCCTTGCTTTTTCAATAACCTGATTCAATCTACATCAACTTACTGATGCGGGTACAACTGCGGGTATTTCCCGGTTCGATAATGATTGTACCCACACAGAACCCTTGAAAAGGTATTCAATATGCGAAGGGGGATTCCCTGCATGGTGGAGTAGAGTATGTATCAGGTGCCAAGCGCTGTTCGCGAGGATGATACGGAGCGGACGAAAAGCGAGCCTCACCGGGTTGGGTGGCAACCTGAAGGCTCTGGTCGCGTACAAAATAGTTTGAATTATGCACATCTTTGGTTATTGAGCAATAGGGTAATTTGCTTGTGAGTAAAGTGAACTATCTAATTTTGTTGAATATATTGTTACTACGTTAACAGATTATGATTGACGTCTTAGAATGTACATTCAGATGTGCTATACGATAGAATTGTGTCTACAAATGCTCAAATACGCTGAAAACTGAAACATTTAACATCAAAAGAATTTTGTAAGGGATAGATTTCTCGTGCGAACTTAAGAATCTCAGTCCCTTTGAGATCTTGTGTTACTAGGGCTGGAAGCCGCTGAGGAAACACAGATTTTTTTAGAAAATTAAATAAATTTACAAGGTATTCAATACCATATGAATCTCTACTATAAAACAGAACTTGGAAAGCTCTATCTTGGGGACTCTCTTGATGTCCTTAATGACGAGGACATCAGTAAATACATAGGGAAAGTAAACCTTATCGTTACATCACCACCTTTCCCATTGAATAATAAGAAAAAATATGGTAACGAGATAGGCGAAGCATACCGCGAATGGTTTAAAAAACTGACACCTATATTTAATCAACTCCTTGCTGATGATGGTTCACTTGTCATTGAGATAGGTAACGCTTGGGAACCGGAGAGGCCTGTGCAATCAACTTTGCACTTAGAATGTTTGTTTGAAATGACAAAACAGAAGAACTCTGAACTCAGATTAATTCAGGAGTTTATTTGCTATAACCCCGCAAAATTGCCATCTCCTGCTCAATGGGTCACAGTTAATAGGTTGCGTACTGTTGATAGCTATACCCATGTTTGGTGGCTTGCTAAGACTGATTATCCGAAAGCAGACAATAAAAAAGTCTTACGACCTTATAGTAAAAGTATGCGAAAACTATTAGAGCGTCAAACTTACAATGCTGGAATGCGACCATCTGAACACAAAATTAGTGAAAAAGGTTTCCTAAAGGACCATGGCGGAAGTATATCCCACAATTTTTTTGAACTTGAGCCTATAGATGACTATCGCGATGTGCGATTACCGCATAATGTAATGTCTTTTTCAAATGTATCATCTAATGATTTTTTTATTAGAAAATGTAAAGAAATAGGCATTAAGCCTCATCCAGCACGAATGAATAAAGGTATAGTTAATTTCTTCATCGATTTTCTAACAGATGAAAACGATCTTATATTTGATCCTTTCGGTGGTAGTAATACAACAGGATTTTGTGCTGAATTAAAAAAAAGAAGATGGCTAGCAATAGAAGCGGATGAGAAATACGCAGAACAATCAAAAATCAGATTTGAAGACCCTGAATTGAAAAAGGAAATAATATGAATTTAAATGCAGCTTTATCAACAGATTTATTAAAAGAAGGTAGAAATAAAGAACAGTTTGTTGGTCGACCGTTCTATTTATCTTATGATATTGCTAGGCTGTTAGTTTGTGATGCCTGGAAAGCACAAGTTAAAGGGATACCTGCCGGTTGTTTTCTACTTGCATTTTACGATGGTGAAGATGGTGTTGAAGAGGCTGTATTGCTTAGGGCACTTTCTCAGACAAAACTCCCTACTGATAATGATGTAATATCATCAATGATAGAGTATTACAAGGATAACTTGGATATATCAGGGCGAGCTGGTAGTTTGAAAGGTGGGAAGCTAGATGAATTTACACGTTACGAATTTAGTTTTTCAGGTTTAGAATGTAGGGTTCTTGGAGTATTTTATAGAACCCATAAAGGGAATATAGAATTTGGTGCTGACCTTGAGAACTTCTATGCAGCTAATAATTACACTGTATACAAAGCCAATGGAGATGTTCTTGAATTTATAGTAAATCAACGAGATGATGGAGGTTTAGTTGGCCAGGACTCTGAATTTAAAATTGGTAGCGTAAGATATTCATCTAGCCGTAGACATCAATCTCAAGAGGAAAATGTAAATGTATGGGTAAATCCTAAAGATTTTTTAGGAAAAAGGTCTGCTATGTTTGGGATGACCCGTACAGGTAAGTCGAATACTGTAAAAAAAGTGATAGAAGCAACTGAAGAAATTTCAAGAAAAGCTTTAATACTATTGGATTCAGCTTCTCCTGAAACATCTGAGTTTACATCTTCTGGAAGTCCAACATTTCCAGTAGGGCAGATTATATTTGATGTGAATGGTGAGTATGCAAATGCAAATAGACAGGATTCTGGAACAGCTATATATGATCTATATAAAGAAAAGGTTTATAGATATAGTGTATTAGAAAAAAATGATTTCAAAGTAATGAAAGTTAATTTCTTTAAAGACATTGAAAGTGGTTTTAGTCTTATATCTAGTTACTTTCAAGAGCAATCTTTAGGGGGCGACTATGTTAACAACTTTATTGCTGTTAGTTTTGAAAAACCTGAAAGCACAAATCTGAATGGTTCAGAATGGACAAGATATAATAGATTAGTTGCTGCCTATAAATGTTGTTTGTACAGAGCTGGTTTCAAAGCACCAAATGGTGAAAAAATAAAATTCACTGGAGCGGCAGAAATCAATAGTGAAATTCTAGAGGATAGAGTTTTGGATCCTAAACTAGGATTAACTCTTGAAGAGGCTTGCACATGGTTTGAAAGAGTATGGGAACAGTATGACGATCTGAAATTTTTCAAAGATTATATAAATAAGAAAGGATATGAATGGGCAAATGATGATTTAAAATCAATGATGGTATTTTTAACGACTTACAAATTACCGGGTAAAAAAAATCAAGTAAGTGGTTATAAGAAAATTCGTGTAAAACAATTGCATAATTTACACACTACGAGTATGGATGAATCGTTTGAAATAGAAATTCCTCGTCTGTTACAACAAGGGAAAATTGTTATTGTTGACTTGTCACAGGGGGAACCGGTAGTTCAGCGATTATTCTCTGAGAAAATTTGTCGTTCCACATTTAACATTTCTATGGATCGCTTTATCAATAACCTTCCAAATAATTTTATCCAATTTTATTTTGAAGAGGCACATAACTTATTTCCTAAAAAAGATGATAAAGATCTTAGTCAGATATATAACAGAATTGCTAAAGAAGGAGCTAAGCTACATTTAGGGATGATATATGCTACTCAAGAGGTTAGTTCTATTAGCTCGAATATATTAAAGAATACACAAAACTGGTTTATCGCACATTTAAATAATATTGATGAAACAAAAGAGCTTGAGAAATATTATGATTTTAAAGATTTCACACATTCATTAGTTAATTTTTCTGCAACCAATGATAAAGGTTTTGTTAGGATGAAAACTTATACAAATCCTTTTATTGTTCCAGTCCAAATTGATCGTTTTTTAGCTAATAAAGGTATGTGATGAGTTATAATGCAAAAGGCAACCGCCCATTTGAGTGGGCTAGTAAATCACAGCATACTCATGTGATTAATGATCCCTCTGTTCAAAATTTGATGAAAAGATGTAAATTTCCCTCTACCAATGAAGAGTCGAAAAATGATGTCCTTGAGCATTCTTTCGAAATAAATACAGGTGCATCCAGAGACGTAACGACCATCATAGCTGTCGATGGTGGTTATACTGAGGTTACTGTCAGGAAAAATTATCCGAGCTCGAAGGTTGCATTCTTTCAATTTGGTGGGCTGGAGTTTAGTTTGGATGACTTGAAACAGTTGGGTGATTATCCCTTTATCCATCCAGAAAAAATGGAAAAATTTAAAAAACTAGCAAGATTTAAACTTGCCATCCCTACAAAGGCTACGTCTTTAGATTCTCTTTCAATGGTTGATTCTGTCAGAATACCTATTATTGAGTTTTTTAATGAGAGTAGAGATGGTAAGAAATATATAGATACACTTAAATGGTTGGTATTTCATGAGTTTAAAAAGAAAAGCATTGACTGTGATTCATCTCTTCGCCAAATAACATTTGGGAGTTTGCCTAAACGGAATGGGGAGATATTTAAAGATGTTGTTATTAGTAAATTTGATATAGATAGTCAAGGGTATTTTGTTTATGGTGGGGAGACATTTAATCTTATTGATATTTTAAGGTTTCATGAGGTTGTAGATGAAGAATTAGGGGGGGGCGGTATTTTAGGATACTTGACGAATGTTATTGAGCATATAATTATTGTTCATTGCATAAAAGAAATTGTAACTCGGAAGCCTTCATTTTTAAAACGTTTCCTTTTCATTAAAGATGGCCCTTTAGGTTTTTTTGGACAAACAGCAAAATTGCATAAAGATATGAGGGAGTTATGTAACTTATATATTGATGAATATTCGCTAAAATTAGTCGGCTTAGAAAAATCAGGTTCTTTTGTTGAACATGCAGAGCAAATTTCTTCTGGAGATAGTGCTTGTTTGCTAAAAGGTCAAGCGCTGCCACTTTTTAATAATTATATTTATAAACATATACTTCCTGGTCCTTCCACTGAAGAGGAGTTAAATAAAGTGCCTCCATATGCCTCAACTTCTTATTACAGTGGGAAATTGATTTATCGTAGCAAATCGGATAGGGTTTGGGTTTTAACTATACCTATTAAAACCAGTGAGGAAATAAAAAAATTAAATAGAACTTCATTTTCTAATTTAGATGAGATTCTTAATGTTGTTGAACATCTGAAGTGTGACATGTATGAGAATGCTATTGTCCCAATCGCGCTGGTTAATCAGCTCGTATCTCTTGCAAATCACCCATCTTCTAATATGTTAGAAAAATTTGCTATTCAATCAATGAATGAATAAGCGCACAAAACATTAGATATGAAGGTGAATTAATGTTCACCTTCATGCGCTGTTAAAAAACTAAGTGTATATGATTTTTTCTATAGATTATTAGATATATTTAGCAAAAAATCATGAGATATCGTAATGCTTTGTATCTTTGTTGATTTGTCCCAACAACTGATGACCTTGCTCTGATACGCGATAACGTGGTCTCGATGAGCTTCCGTTATAAACAGCATCGACCAACCTATCAAAATGTATTCAGAGATAACTGGCAAATTCTTATGTAGCGTCTCTGACAGAGACGTCCTATAATCACGCTCTTTCAAAACGAATGGGCACGCGATTAGAGCAGGTTACGGAGAGTAAGGTTCGAGTCCGGCCTTCGCACTCATCACCTAAACACCTCCCTACGATGCCACTCTACATATCCCTCCTTTGGATAGTTCCCTTTCACCATCGGCAAAGCAATCTGCTTCCCGGCAAAATCCCAGAACAACCGCCCAACGATCCCATTCCCATTCACTGCCTCAGACACCAGCACCCGCATACTCTCATCCAGCCCAATCGATCCTTTATCGAACGCCTTATGATGAATCGCACACAACGCCAATCCGTTTGGGATCTCGCACGGCCCGCCAAACTGCTTCCATTTAATATGTGCAGCTTCAAGTCCAACGGAGGCATTATCATGCCGCATGTTAAATCCGCAGATGGCACATTCATAATTATATGCACGCAGCACCTGCTGACGGAACAGCGGATCGCGAACCTTACGGATCTGTTGAATATCAAAACCCATCTCATCCGCGATCTCTTCCTGAATGCTTTCCGGAAAATGCGCTTCAAGAATCTGCTGCGCAAGCGAGCCGATCAGGTTTTTGTTCTTACTCAGCAGCGCAAAGTGTTCTTCATCAAACCCGCCTGCGACGTTATGTTCCACAAGTTCTTTAATGGGCGGCTGCTTACTGCCAGTGGTCGAACAAAACTCAGTATTCTTCAGATCCCAAAAGCCGTCCCCTTTGAGCCTCCAGAAGGGCATATTTGGGTAATGCGCCTTCCTCTGTGGGCCAAAGCGTTCTAGCAGGCTAAGCAACTGTTCGTGGACCTCAGTACCGTAATCAAACAGTCGTGCATGCCCCTGCTGATAGCTCGCCAGCACGTACAGAAGCAATAAAGGCTTATGCGGCGCACGCTGTTCGCCTTTGCGCCAGATGGTGATGTCGGCAATTGCCTGTTCGAGAGTTTTGCTGGAAGCCATCGCGTTACGGAAGAGGGTAAATAATTGCGATGATGCTCGCAAAACTCAGACCAATCAACCTGTAACCAACAAAAACATGACCTTACCCCACAGAACCTTATTTCCTGAATCCCCCTCGCAAATTCTAAATTTACCCCACACCAAACCGCTGTATTTATATTCAGCCCTGTATAATGGGCACCAGAGATTACGCCGAACGGCAAAAGTAGTATCGAGGAATATTTAACGAAGAATTCGCGATATGAAGGTGCTGCAACACCCCCATACCGCTAACCACAACCAACTAGACAGGAGTTGAAAATGGCTGCGACGAATTTTAAGCCAGAGTTTACTGTTTGCAAAACAGAATCAGACGCTTTCACCGGCGTGATTGAAAACCGCGAGCTGGTACGCAAAAACAGCGCCCGCCGTTTACACGGCAACCAGCTCAACGCGGCCCCCGTCCATCCCCGCGCGGAGACGCCGCAGGACAGTGCAGCCTGCTGCGAACTCTATTCCCGCATAGATATGAAATACCTTCTTCTGGGCGGCGAGTGGTTAACCCGTGCGGGCTTTATCGACGGCATGCCGGTGAAAATCCGCGCCATGAAAGACTGCATTGTGATTACGCCACAACATACAAGAGAATTATGGGGATGCCTGGAAGGTATGAGTGTGGTGAATATAAATAAGCAAAAAGTCGCGCAGTGGTTAAAAACGTTTCCGGGGGCGCTGAATGATACAGGTGATATCCCGGTAGTTAAGCGCAATATAGGGCAGGCAAAATAATAACGCAGTGGAACACCCTTGCTCCTGAATCGAGGGTGTTTAAATTAGTGGAAGGGGTAATCTTTTTTTCAATAACATTATTGAACTGAATGTTATGGCTGTGTTTTTATCATTGCGGTTATATAAAGAGGATTTTCAGAAGTATGTTGGAGATCTCAATTTAATTATTCTCCAACATTTATGATTCTTCCTGGAGAAACTCAATGGAATGAACTATGGACACAACAGAAGAACTAAATGGAACGTATTTTTATGCTGGTAGAACAAATCTTACCGCTGGCGGCCTTTTCTTTATGATTTACTGCGAATCAATTGCCGATCATTTTGGTATTGACGACGTCGCTGGAATTGCTGCGTTATACAGCGGAGCCAATAATCAGAAGACCAGAAAGAAACCCGCGGGAGCGAAGGAAGGAACGTCCCGAGCCTCGAAAGCCATGAGGCGCTATTTCAAACAAGCTAAGTTCCCGTATGGCATCAGGCTCCCGACATGGATTGGCGGCTATACGCCATGGACTGTACGCTGTAGGATGGTTTCACAAATCAGTACGTTTATCGGAAGAACGATTCCATTAGTTGGTATGGTGATATTAGTCGCTGATGTATCACTAATCACCTATGCTGCAATACGTGATTATAATCGAATCGCACGGGGCAGCGACAAACTATGGTAGAGAATATTGAGCAGCGCATCTACGCCTTAGCCAGACGCTATAACGGCGTTTATCTGATGAATAACGAAGCGAAGCAAAAATTACTGAATGCTAAAACTGATTTGGATACTGATATGCAGCTTGATGTCACTGAAGCAGAAGATTTAATGGAAGAGTTTTTTAAAGAATTTGATGTTGATAGAGGGAATTTTAACATACACACCTACTACCCTGATGAGCCTTTTTCATGGAATCCATTCAAAAAATTCCCGGTGGTGATGGTTCCAGATTTCACCATTGGAATGCTTATTGAATCCGCAAAAGCGGGCAAATGGTTATACGACTAAAATGCAAGGAGCAATAGAATGGCCGTACCTGTACATCTTTTTTTAACCAATGACGGCGGCACAATGATTTGCGGTTCCTGTGACGTTGCACATAGGGAAGGCAGTATTGAGCTAAGAGGATTACAACATAACCTCAGCCTGCCAACCGACTCGGCAACGGGAAAGGTCACCGGCACTCGCCAACATTCGCCGTTTCAGTTTACCAAGGAATTGGATAGCTCTTCGCCCTATCTGTTCAAAGCGGCAGCAACGGGTCAGACCCTTAAAACGGCAGAATTCAGGTTTTACCATATTAACTATTCCGGGCAAGAGGAGGAATATTACCGAATCACGCTCGAGAACGTTAAGGTCATTTCTGTGAGTCCAGTAATGTACGACACCCGAGGCTGTCCGGGGACGGGGCATATGGAGGAGGTGGCATTTAATTATGAGAAGATTACCCATTTGTACAAGGACGGTAACTTGTTAGCGCACGATGCGTGGAATGAACGCCCAACCTCTGGCTCTGCTGCATAATGTTATATGAACTTGCCTGCCAGCGTTTCGTATGCGCGGGCAGGGATTATTATTACTAATCTTTTTTCGTAAATGTTGGCCTAAACATCATAAAAATAACCCACGCAAACATCCCAATAATCTTCATCGGCCAGGGTTCTAACACATCCAGACACACAATTGCGCCAATCACTAATAGCGGACCTTCTACCAGTTCAGCTATCCCCCCTAAAATATGTAACTTATGAGGCAGTACTCGATTAAATAATGTCGCAATAAGCTGTGCACTTCCTAATATGATTGTTATTGCGATTGTACGGTCATCCTTGTTATCAAAACTAACCAAAGAAATGAGGCATGTAGCCAGTACATAACCACAGAATAATATATGTAGCATGTAAATAATAAACTTGCCCATAGCATTTGCCGAGACGGTTAAAAAAAGAGTCTATGAATATAGCGCTCTTAATAGAATAACAAACAACAATGGCTAATAATGCATTTAAGAATTTATTGCGCCTTGCTTATTTTCGTAATAAACGAGTTAGCGGCTTCATGCCGGTACCATACACTCCACCGCTAACTCTCTCTTAACTCATACTTTCAAAACACCGGCACCCCCAGCCCAACCTTCACCTCCCTCAATGTCTCCTGCGTCACTCCCTGCGCCCGTTCGGTTCCGCGCTTCAGCATCGCCATCAGCTCACCCTTATCTCGCATATACATCGCCCTTCGCTCCCGCATCGGCGCAATCAGCTCCTGCAAACACGCCTCCAGTTCGTTCTTACACGCCCGGTCGCCCAGCCCACCCGCCTGATAGTGCGCCTTCATCACCGCCACTTTCTCCTTGTCCGGGTGAAACGCGTCGAGATACGTAAACACCACGTTCCCCTCAATCTGCCCCGGGTCGCTTACCTTCAGGTGGTTCGGGTCGGTGTACATGGCGCTGACCGCACGGTGAATCGTCTCTTCGCTGGCCGAAAGGTGCAGCGTGTTGCCCAGCGATTTCGACATTTTGGCGCTGCCGTCGATGCCGGGCAGGCGGCTGGTGTCGCTCAGCATCGCCTTACAGTGGCGCAGCACCGGGGCGGGCAGCAGGCTGTTCATCTTCTGCACAATCTCGTTGGTCTGCTCAATCATCGGCAGCTGGTCGTCGCCGACGGGCACGCACTCGGCCTTAAACGCGGTGATATCCGCCGCCTGGCTGATGGGGTAGGCCATAAACCCGACCGGCAGCGAGCGGGCGAAGCCCTTCTGCGCAATCTCGTTTTTCACCGTCGGGTTACGCTCCACGCGGGCGACGGTGACGATGTTCATATACAGCATCGTCAGCTCGGCGAGGGCGGGCAGGGCGGACTGCAGGCAGATCGTGGTCAGGTTCGGGTCGATGCCGGCGGCGAGATAGTCGGCCAGCACTTCGGGGATGTTGTCGCGGATCTTCTGCGGGTTGCTGCCGTTGTCGGTTAGCCCCTGAAGGTCAGCAATCAGCACAAACTGGTTGTGCGTGTGCTGGAGCGCCACGCGCTGGCGCAGCGATCCGACGAAGTGGCCGAGGTGCAGCGGGCCGGTTGGACGATCGCCGGTGAGGATGGTGGGTGCGTTCATAAAGACTCCTTAATGTGCAGTGGCCGAAAGGGGTCTTAGATGTGTGAAAGCCGCCTTTCGGCGGCTATCTGAAAATGGGGAAAACTACTCCGTGCCGCCTTTAAGAAGGCAGCCACCAGCGGTTTACGGTGAGCACGGCGTGGTTTATGTTCATCTCTTTACCGTATCACGTCCGGCGCGAAAAACAAAAGGGCACGTCATGCTGCAATCACTCAACCATCTGACCCTCGCGGTCAGCGACCTGCAAAAAAGCGTCACCTTCTGGCATGAACTGCTGGGCCTTGGGCTGCACGCCCGCTGGAATACCGGGGCCTATCTCACCTGCGGCGATCTGTGGGTCTGCCTGTCGTACGACGAGGCGCGCCAGTACGTGCCGCCGCAGGAGAGCGACTACACCCACTACGCGTTTACCGTGGCGGAAGAGGATTTTGAACCTTTCTCGCACAGGCTGGAGCAGGCGGGCGTCACCGTCTGGAAGCAGAACAAAAGCGCGGGGGCGTCGTTCTATTTTCTCGACCCGGACGGGCACAAGCTGGAGCTGCACGTGGGCAGCCTCGCCGCGCGGCTGGCGGCGTGTCGCGAGAAGCCCTATGCGGGCATGGTGTTTACCTCAGACGAGGCTTGAGGCGCGCACCTTCAGCCTGCCCGCCAGCGTCACGTGCGTGGCGGCATCTTCCTGATTGCACAGGTACTCCACCGCCAGCCGTCCCAGCTCGCTGTAGGGCAGCTGGATACTGGTCAGCGGCGGGGTGAGCTGTTCGGAAATCTTCTGGTCGTCGTAGCCCGCCAGCAGCATGTCCTGCGGGATGCGCACGCCGTTCACCGCCAGCGCCTGATAGCAGCCAATCGCCAGCCAGTCGCTGGCGCAGAAGATGGCGTCCGGGCGCTCGGCCAGTTCCAGCAGGGAGGTGGTGGCGGTAAAGGACTCGCTGAACTGCCAGTTGGTCTGGCGCACCAGGCCGTCGTCGCACGCGAGTCCAGCCTGCTGCAGCGCGGCCTGGTAGCCCGCCAGACGCTGGCGGGATGCCTCCATCCAGCTCTCGCCGGTAATGTGGGCGATGCGCGTGGCCCCGCAGGCGATGAGGTGTTTAGTCACCTGGAAGGCGTTGGCGTAGTCGTCCGGGATAAACGACGGCAGCAGCGGTGAGCCGGGGTCGCGCTGGTTGAGCAGCACCAGCGGGATGCGGGTGCAGTCATGGAAGGCCGCCATGTCGACCAGCGTGGTGACCGGTGAGGCGAGGACAATCCCGATGCAGTTGCGCTTCTCCAGCTGGCGGATGATGTTCAGCGCCAGCTCGATGTCGTCGCCGTAGTCGTAGACGGTGAGCAGGGTCTCGTTGCGCCACGCCGCTTCCCGCGCCTGGCTGATGGCGTCGATAAACGGGTCGAAGCTCTGCATGGAGCTCACCAGCAGGGCGATCTCTTCCTGGTTGCGCGGGGCGTGAACGGCGGGGAGGCGGTCGTAGCCGAGCTCGGTGGCGACGCTTATCACCCGCTGGCGGGTGTCGTCGCTGAGCTTGATGTTGCGGGACTGGTTGAGCACCAGCGATACCGTCGCCTGCGACACCCCGGCCGCCCGCGCAATATCGTTCATCGTCACTTTTGTTTTTCGCTTCATCCGTCCTCTCCCTTTCGCGACTTCGCATCATACCCTAACCGCACGCTTTAGCGCCGTCGATCACGTTTCTCATTCATCGAAGCGTGAACTTTGTGAGGGGCATCGCTTTTCTCAACGCCGTGATTTGCGCATTTATCCTGCAACTAATATTTATTAGCTAAATATTATCAGTAAGAGGACGCGTAATGAAAGAGCAGTGGAGCAGGGAGCAGGCACAGGCGTGGTATCAGCAGAAGGGCTGGCTGTGCGGGTTTAACTATCTGCCGTCGACGGCGGTGAACTGGACCGATATCTGGCAGGAGGAGACCTTCGATGCCAGCACCATCGAGCGCGAGCTGGGCTGGGCGGCGGAAGCGGGCTACAACACCCTGCGCATCAACCTGCCGTTTATCGTCTGGGAGCACGACCGCGACGGGCTGATGGCGCGCATCGACCAGTTTTTGACGATTGCCGACGGCCGCGGCTTCAGCACCATGCTGACCCTGATGGACGACTGCGGCTTCTCCGGCGACGAGCCGTACCTCGGCCCGCAAAAGCCGCCGGTACCGGGCAAGCACAACAGCCAGGCGGCGGCGAGCCCGGGGCGCGACAAGGTGTGCAATCCCGACTGCTGGGCAGACATTGAGCGCTATATCCGCGACGTTGTCCGCCAGTTCCGCGAGGATAGGCGCGTGCTGCTGTGGGATCTCTACAACGAGCCGGGCAACCGCGGCATTTTCGCCACCGGCACGCAGGAGGTGCAGTACGACGCGAAGCTGGAGACCTGCGCTCACGAGTTGATGAAGCTGGCGTTCCAGTGGGTGCGTGAAGAAGATCCAACCCAGCCGCTCACCGTCTGCGCCTGGCGTCTGCCGCCGGAAGAGGAGGGCGAGACGTTCTTCCAGCATCCGCTGGACCAGACCGCACTGGCGCTCTCGGACGTGGTGAGCTTCCACGCCTACACCCACACCGGGCGCATGGCGGCGATTATTCAGCAGCTGCAACAGCTTGGTCGCCCGCTGTTCTGTACCGAATGGCTGGCGCGCCACGTGGGCAGCACGATGGAAGAGCAGCTTCCGCTGATGTACGCGGCGAAGGTCGCGCCGTACCAGTGGGGGCTGGTGCGCGGCAAAACCCAGACGTGGCTGCCGTGGCCGGTGGTGATGAAGGAGTCCACGGACTACTGCCGCCTCTGGTTCCACGACGTGTTTGAGGAGAACGGTATTCCGTTCTCGCGCCGTGAAATCGCCCTGATGCAGCAGTTGCGCAAGATCGCCCCGAAAGTTCAGGGCTAATAATATCGACCCGGCGGCCGACCGCCGGGCAACCAGGCAGGCATATAACAATGGCAATGACAATGAAAATACCGTCTCGCGAGCTGTGGTCTTATTTTGGCTATGGTTTAGGTCAGTGTTTTAGCTTTGGTTTAGTGGGTTCGTTTATTAACTATTTTTACACCGACGTGCTGGGGATCTCGGCGCTGGCGGCCAGTACCATCTTCCTGATTGCCCGCGCGTGGGACGCGGTTCACGATCCGCTGTTTGCCAGCATTATGGACACCATTAACAGCCGGTTCGGCAAGTTTCGCCACTTTTTGCTGATCGCCCCGCTGCTGATCACCGGCGTCACGCTGCTGTCGTTCTATAAAATCGAAGCGGATATGACCACCAAAATCCTCTACGCCGGGGTGACCTACATCCTGTGGGGGACGCTGTACGCCATCTCCGATATCCCGTTCTGGTCGATGTCGTCGGTGATGACCAACGACTCCGGGCAGCGCACCCGCGCGGTGACGGCGGCGATGCTCGGGGTGAACGCGGGCATTGCCTGCGCCAACATCTTCTTCCCGAAGCTGGCGGCGTTCTTCGCCCAGTACAGCAGCGATAAAGGCTACTTTATGGCGGCGCTGGTGATGATGCTGGTGGGCCTGCCGCTGATGCTTAACGGCTTTATGCAGATCAAAGAGCGCGTGCCGCCGAGCCCGGAAAAGGTGACCATTCGCGACACCTTCCACAACCTGCGCCAGAACAAGCCGCTGTTTATCGTCCTGCTGTCGTTCTTCTTCTGTGTGTTCCACAACGTGGCGGGCGGTCTGTACATCTACTTCTTTATCAACAATCTGGGCGACGGCAGCCTGCAGATGGCGATTGGCGTGATGGGAATAGTCGCGGCGGTGCTGTGCCTGGTCGCCCCGATGCTGACGCGCCGGATGCAGAAGCGGAAGCTGTTTATGATCCTCTGCGGGCTGGACGTGGCGGTGCGCGTGGTGATGTGGTTTGTCGGGTATCAGCAGGTGACGATGCTGTTTATTCTGCTCGGCCTGAGCACGCTGTTCGTGATGATGACCAACATCCTCACCTCGTCGATGATTGCCGACACCATCGAGTACGCGGAGTACCACACCCACAAGCGCTGCGCGGCGATCACCTTCTCCGGGCAGACCTTTACCGGCAAGATGTCGGTGGCGGTGGGCGGCGGGTTAATCGGCGTGTTTCTGACGATGATCGGCTACGTGCCGCAGGCGCAAATTCAGAGCCAAGGCGTGCTGTCGGGGCTGTTCTTCGGGATTTGTTTGTTACCGGCGATTGGCTCGCTGATCCGCATGGGCTTTATGTCGCGCTTTACCTTTACCGAGGAGAAGCACGCGGAGATTTGTCGGCTGCTGGCGGAGCGGAACGCGTCTGCGAAAGCGCCGGGTGGCGGCTGCGCCTTACCCGGCCTACAGGACCAGCCCTTGTAGGCCTGATAAGCGAAGCGCCATCAGGCTTCGCATTTAAAGAGTTAAAGCGACTTCAAAAACGCCAGCAGATCTTCGTTGAGCTGGTCCTGGTGGGTCAGCGCGAAGCCGTGCGGCGCGTTGTCGTACACCTTCAGCGTGGCGTTTTTGATCATCTCTGCCGCCAGCTTGCCGGTGCTTTCAAACGGCACGATCTGGTCGTTGCTGCCGTGGATCACCAGCGTCGGCACATCAATTTTCGCCATATCCGGGCGGAAGTCGGTTTCGCCGAACGCGGTCACGCAGTCGATGGTGCCCTTCAGGGACGCCAGCAGGGCGATGTTCAGCGTCTGGGTCAGGGCACCGGCGGAAACGGTCTGCCCGGCGTTGATGCCGTAGAACGGGGTGGCGAAGTCGCTGATGAACTGGGCGCGATCCTTACGCAGCCCGTCGCGAATGCCGTCGAACACGCTCTGATCCACACCCTGCGGGAAGGTGTCGGATTTACCGAAGATCGGCGTGACCGCGCCCAGCAGCGCCAGACCGGCCACGCGCGCGCTGCCGTAGTTGTTGATGTAGCGGGTCACGTCGCCGCCGCCCATGGAGAAGCCCACCAGCGTCACGTCCTGCAGATCCAGAGTGGTAATCAGGTCGTTGATGTCGGATGCAAAGGTGTCGTAATCGTAGCCGTTCCACGGCTGATCCGAGCGGCCAAAGCCGCGGCGGTCAAAGGCGATGGCGCGGAAGCCGCGCTCGGCCAGGTAGTTCAGCTGGCTGTCCCACATGTCGCCGTCCAGCGGCCAGCCGTGGCTGAAGAGAACCGGTTTGCCCGCGCCGCCTTCTTTGTAGTAAATCTGCGTGCCGTCTTTTGCCTTAAACGTTGCCATAGTGTGTTCCTGTACAGGTGATGGTTAGGGTTATACCGGCGCGACCAGATAGCGAATAGCCGGTGATGATGTGCCCTGATGAAAAGCCAGAACGCGGCTCTGCAGCAGGAGGTCATTCATGGTGTGGCGCTCCTGCTGGCGCAGATGCTCAATCCAGGAGCCCATCAGGAAGGTCTCGATAAACAGGCCGGGACGCTCGATATCCTCGTACACCGCCCAGCTCATCGCCCCGGCGCGGCGGCGTACCCGGCGCAGCTCGTGGACCGCCTCCAGGAAGGCCTTCGCGTTGTGCGGGTCAATGATGTACTCGTGCGAGACCAGCACCGGGCCGCGCTCGTTCGGCAGGTCGATCTCCACGCCGTCCAGCGGCTGGCCGCTCAGGTCGAGGTTCAATTCCGGGTCTTTCTCCAGCTTCCAGCGGAACACGGTGGCGCTTGCCAGCACCATCCCCAGCGTGGCGACAACCAGCGCGGTTGGGGTGCCGAACCGGGAGGCAATCTGCCCCCAGATGGCGCTGCCCGTGGTCATCGAGCCGAAGAACACCGTCAGGTAGACCGCCAGCGCCCGGGCCTTCACCCAGCGGGCGGCGCTGCGCTGGGCGCCGAGGTTGAGGGTGGAGAGCACCGCAATCCACGCGAAGCCGGTGAAGAACTCAAACAGGTTGAGCAGCCAGACGTGGCGCACAAACGCCAGCGCCA
This sequence comes from Enterobacter sp. 5-4, assembly GCF_000612205.1. Taxonomy (NCBI): domain Bacteria; kingdom Pseudomonadati; phylum Pseudomonadota; class Gammaproteobacteria; order Enterobacterales; family Enterobacteriaceae; genus Enterobacter; species Enterobacter sp. 5-4. Next base: position 163,001 of record NZ_JFHW01000010.1, read on the forward strand.
GCATGGTGAGGGCAAAGACCAGGCTCGCGGCCACCATCAGGCGGTCGGCGTTCAGCCGCTGGCGCAGGCGCGGCAGCAGGATGGCCCCGGCAATGGCCCCCAGGCCAATGCACGCCAGCATCACACCGTAGCCCGCCGGGCCCAGGCCCAGCTCGCGGCGCGCCACCAGCGGCAGCAGTGCCCAGCCCGCGCTGCCGAAAACGAAGAACGCCACGGTGCGCACCAGCACGTTGCGCAGCACCGGGGCGGCGTGCACGTAGCGGATGCCGGTGCGCACCGCCGAGAAGAAGTGCTCCGGCGGCAGACGCTGAATGGACGGGGCCGGACGCCAGCGCCACAGCACCCACGCCACGCCCACCACGGACAGCGCGTTCAGGGCAAACACCATCCACGGCCCGGCGAGCGACAGCAGGAAACCGCCCAGCGCGGGGCCAATCGCCCGGCTGATGTTCACCCCGAGCGAGTTCAGCGCCACGGCGGCGCCCAGCTCCGGCTTGCTCACCAGATCGGGCACCACGGCCTGGAACGGCGGCGAGCTCATCGCCGCCCCCACGCTCAGCAGAAACGTCGCCACCAGCAGCACGGCGGGGGTGACGTGTCCGGTGAAGGAGAGCACCGTCAGCCCGGCGGCGGCGATGAACACCCACAGCTGGGAGAAGAGCAGGTATTTACGTCGGTCGACGATGTCCGCCATCACCCCGGACGGCAGGGCGAAAAGGAACATCGGCAGGCTGCTGGCCGCCTGCACCAGCGCGATATCCAGCGGATCGGCGCTCAGGGTCAGCATGCTCCAGTTGATGCCGACGTCGCTCATCCATGAGCCGACGTTAGAGACCACCGTGGCTATCCACAGCATGCGGAACACCGGCTGGCTCAGCGGCTGCCACGGCGAAACCGCCCGCGCGGGCGTCGTCTCGACGTGTGCGTCGCGAACGTCGTTAACCTGGGTCATGCGAACCTCTCCGCTGCCTTACGCTGCAGCCGCCACTGGCCCGGCCCGGTGAGGGCGAGAGTGGTGAAGATAATCAGCAGCAGCCAGCCAAACTGCCCTTCGGCAATCGACCAGTTCGGGTGGACCGCCAGCATCGCCACCAGCAGCACGGCGATAATCGGCAGGCACGCCAGGCGGGTGTAAACGCCCGCAATGATCAACAGTGGGCAAACCACCTCGGCAACAATCGCCGGGATCAGGCTGGCGTAAGGCCCGAAGCCGAACGGATCTTCAATGCGCGTCAGCTCTTCGCTGAAGTGCAGCACCTTCGGCAGGCCGTGCACGTAGAGCAGCAGCAGGCTGCCGGTCAGGCGCAGGAAGAACAGCCCCAGGTCGACCCGGGGCGGCATAGTGGTGTTTTTCATCAGAATGCAAAGCAGCTGCAGCCCAGCGCCCCCCAGAAAGCGTTATCGTCGGACACCGGCATCGCTGACGTGCGGGCGAAATCGTGCTGGTGGCTGTGAACCCCGCACGGGCCGCTGCAGTGGTGAATAGGACTCATGCCGACGCGTGCGGCCTGCGGCGGCGCGCTGCGGTAGTGGCCCGGCACCTTGACCACCGGTGACCACTCGGGCAGGACCGGGATGGCCGGCGGCGCGAGCGGGCCAAAGCTGCTCGCGGCGTAGACGATGTCGCCGTTCACCACCGTGAGAACGGACTCGATGCCCTTGATCTCCTCTTCCGGCACGCGGAAGTAGTCTTTGCTCAGCACCGCCAGGTCCGCGAGCTGGCCGACCTTGATCTGCCCCTTCTGGTTCTGCTCGCTGGAGAACCACGCGCTGCCCTGGGTCCAGAGCATCAGGGCGGTATCGCGGTCCAGACGGGCACTGTGGTCGTACATCTGCATTCCGCCGACGGTGCGGCCGGAGACCAGCCAGTAGAGCGCGGTCCACGGGTTGTAGCTCGCCACGCGGGTGGCGTCCGTTCCTAAGCCTACCGGCACGCCGGTCTCGAGCATTTTCGCCACCGGCGGCGTGTGGCGGGTGGCTTCGATGCCGTAACGCTCGGCAAAGTATTCCCCCTGGAAGGCCATGCGGTGCTGGACGGCAATGCCGCCGCCGAGCGCTTTGATGCGGTCGATGTTGGCCTGGGTGACGGTTTCCGCATGGTCGAAGAACCAGTGAAGGCCGTTGAACGGAATGTCGCGGTTCACCTTCTCGAAGACGTCCAGCATGCGGCTGATGGATTCGTTATAGGTGGCGTGCAGGCGGAACGGCCAGCGGTGCTCCACCAGATGGCGCACCACGCGCTCCAGCTCGTCCTCCATGCCCGGCGCAAGGTCCGGGCGCGGCTCGAGGAAATCTTCAAAATCGGCGGCGGAGAAGACCAGCATCTCGCCCGCGCCGTTGTGGCGGAAGAAGTCGCTGCCCTGGCCCGGCGTGAGCATGTCGGTCCATTTTTCAAAATCTTCCAGCTCGTGGCCCGGGCGCTGGGTAAACAGGTTGTAGGCGATGCGGATGGTCATCTGCTTTTTCGCGTGCAGCTCGGCGATCACCTCGTAGTCTTCCGGGTAGTTCTGGAAGCCGCCGCCCGCGTCGATGGCGCTGGTCAGCCCCAGACGGTTGAGCTCGCGCATGAACTGGCGGGTGGAGTTGACCTGCTGCTCCAGCGGCAGCTTCGGCCCTTTGGCCAGCGTGGCGTAGAGGATCATGGCGTTCGGACGGGCAATCAGCATCCCGGTCGGGTTGCCGTTGGCGTCGCGCTGGATCTCCCCGCCCGGCGGGTTTGGCGTGTCTTTGGTGTAGCCGACCACCTTCAGCGCGGCGCGGTTGAGCAGGGCGCGATCGTAGAGGTGCAGGATGAAGACCGGGGTATCCGGCGCGGCGTCGTTGATCTCGTTCAGGGTCGGCATGCGGCGCTCGGCAAACTGGAACTCGGTCCAGCCGCCCACCACGCGCACCCACTGCGGCGACGGGGTGCGCAGCGCCTGCTCTTTCAGCATCCGTAGGGCGTCGGCCAGGGAGGGCACGCCTTCCCAGCGCAGCTCGAGGTTGTAGTTCAGCCCGCCGCGAATCAGGTGCAGGTGCGAGTCGTTGAGGCCGGGGATGGCGGTGTGGCCTTTCAGATCGACCACTTTGGTGCCGTCGCCGTGGTGTTGCATCACCTCGGCGACGGTACCCACTTCCAGAAATTTTCCGTCGCGCACGGCAACGGCTTCCGCGACGGGGTTCTCGCGATCGACGGTGTGAAACTGGCCGTTAACCAGAATGAGATCGGCTTTACCGAGGGTAACCATAACTGCTCCTGACTGAGAGGGGAATGGTCAGGATTATGGGAACCGGTTTCGGCAAAGATCCAGTTATACAATAGGATAGGTATACCAAAGTATAACTATACCTAAGGTTAACTATACGAAGAGATAATTACGCGCGGAGAGGGAAAACCGCAGGATGAAGGTGACTTTATCGTCGCGGCGCTCGCGGCGATTTCTACCCTTAACCACTGGAAAATGCTATGACCTCTTCAAAGCTCGAAGTGTTAACCCCTGCGAACTGTCAGATCATCTTTATCGATCACCAGCCACAGATGGCGTTTGGCGTGCAGTCGATTGACCGCCAGGTGCTGAAAAACAACACCGTGGCGCTGGCGAAAGCGGCTAAGGTGTTCAACATCCCGACCATCATCACCACCGTTGAGACCGAAAGCTTCTCCGGTAACACCTATCCGGAGCTGCTGGACGTGTTCCCGGGCCAGGACATTCTGGAGCGCACCTCCATGAACTCCTGGGACGACCAGAAGGTGCGCGACGCGCTGAAGGCCAACGGCAAGAAGAAGGTGGTGGTGGCCGGCCTGTGGACCGAAGTGTGCAACAACAGCTTTGCCCTGTGCGCGATGCTGGAAGGCGACTACGAAATTTATATGGTGGCGGACGCGTCCGGCGGCACCTCCAAAGAAGCCCACGACTACGCGATGCAGCGCATGATCCAGGCGGGCGTGATCCCGGTGACCTGGCAGCAGGTGATGCTGGAGTGGCAGCGCGACTGGGCGCGTAAAGAGACCTACACCGCGGTGATGGACATCGTGCGCGAGCACTCCGGCGCGTACGGCATGGGCGTGGATTACGCCTACACCATGGTGCACAAAGCGCCGTCTCGCCAGAAGAGCGAGCACCGCACCTTAGCGCCGGTTCCGGCTCGCTAAGTCCCGTCGGCGGGCTGGTCCCTCATCCGGCTCGCCGCTGCCTCTTTCTCTGGAGTTCACGATGAGTACTGGGCTGATATCCCTTGCGGCAGGCGTGTTGATTGGCCTGATGTATGCCGTGCTGAAGGTGCGCTCCCCCGCGCCGCCCGCGCTGGCGCTGATTGGCCTGCTGGGGATGCTGGCGGGTGAACAGGCGACGCGCCATCTCTTATCCCGCGACGGCGCGCCGCCGCCTCAGGCGATCGTTCCGCAGGCCAGTTCGCAGACGGGAGCGTCGTCATGAAAGCATGGATAATTTCGCTGGTGTGCGGCGTGGGTGCTGGGGTAATTTACGCTCTGCTCGACGTCCATTCCCCGGCGCCGCCGGTTGTCGCCCTGCTTGGCCTGTTTGGCATGCTGGTGGGTGAACAGCTCATCCCGGTGGGACGGCGTTTACTGAGTCGCGAACCGCTTACCCTCGCCTGGTTTCGTCACGAATGCGTACCGAAAATCAGCGGCACGGCGCCCCCTGCGCCCGCGAAGGATACCCGCGACGTTAAATGACTGGTTAGAGGAATAACAGCATGACGCTGCCGTGGCGCATTGCCATCATTGATGACGAACGTTCCGTCCGCAGCGGGTTGAGTAATCTCCTGGAGTCGGAAGGCTATTCGACCGATACGTTTGATTCGGCAGAGGTATTTCTGAGCCATCCGCTCGCCCTGTCCGGCGCGGCGCTGGTGATCACCGATATCAAGCTGCGGGGCATGAGCGGCCTTGAGCTGTTTGACAAGCTGCGGCTGCTGGCCGTACCGCCGCCGCCCGTGCTCTTTATCTCCGGTCATGCTGATGAAAATATGCAGCGGTACGCTCTCGGTCTGGGCGCCGCTGCTTTTTTGCGTAAGCCGATTAACATCGATATTCTGCTGGATCATATTCAGCGGGAGCTGGCCCGCCGACAATAAGGATCGCGGATGAACGAACACGAGCAGCCTGCATTCTGGCCCGCCCAGGGAAATCTTCACCAGGGGCGGGTTTTTGTCCTTAAAGAGGATGTGATTTTTACCGTGCTGGCGCAGGAGGGCGGAATCGCCTGGATGCACGCGCGACATCCTCATTCCGGCGGCTCGTTCATTATCGCCACCGCGGTGAGCGACGAAGAGGAAGAGCGGGCCACCCGGCTGCTCAAAAACGAGTTTGCGCTGCGCGATATGCTGCAGGACAGCTGGGCCATTCGCGCCGTCGCCTCCACCCAGTACCGGGGGCGCTTCGCGCTGGTGTACGCCCCGTTTTCCTTTGAGCTTCTGGCGCGGCGCGCGGGCAGGGCGATCTCGGGGATCGCGCGCTTTATCGAGCTGGCGATCCAGATCTGCGTCCCTCTGCGCCAGATGCATCTGCAAAACCTGATCCACGGCGATATCAAGCCCGGCAGCATTTTTGTTCAGCACGATGCCACCTGCCGTCTGGGCAGCTTTGGCCTCTCCTGCACGCTCTCCGATGCTTTCTCCCAGACCCGGCTTGCGGTTTCAGGCGGTACGCCTGCGTGGATGTCGCCGGAACACACCTCCCGCACCCAGCGTCCCGTGGATAACCGCAGCGATCTCTACAGCCTCGGCATGGTGCTGTATGAACTCCTGACCGGCCGCCTGCCGTTTGAGCTGGGAGAGGACGACCAGACCAACTGGGCGCATTACCACATCGCCTCGGCGCCGCTGGCCCCGGACGCGATACGCCCGGACGTGCCGGGGATGCTGTCGACCATCATCCTGAAGCTGCTGGAAAAGCACCCCGATAACCGCTACCAGACGGTCGACGGGCTGATTGCCGACCTCCGCCGCTGCCAGGCGACGCTGACCTGCGAGGGCGACATCGTCGCCTTTACTCCCGGCCAGCAGGACCGTACCCCGGCGATCCATCTGGCGGACTCCCTGTTCGCGACCCATCCGCAGGCGAACGACGTCATTGCCGCGTTTGAGCGGGTGGGGCAGAACCGCGTGCCGGAGCTGGTGACCATCGGCGGGCCGTCGGGGATCGGCAAATCTTCGATCATCGCGACGGCGCTTAAAACGCTGCAGCAGCGCGCGGTGCTGCTGGCGGTGGGCAAAGTCGATCAGTTTTCACCGTCGCTGCCCTACGGCGTATTAAGCTCCGCGTTCCGCACCCTGACGCTGCACCTGCTGGGGCTGCCGGCAGACGAGGTGGCGAAGTGGAAAATCCGCCTCTCGCGCGCCCTTGAAGGCTATGAAGAACTGGCCGTCAGCCTGGTGCCCGAGCTGGGCCTGCTGCTTGAGAGCAAGCCGCGCTTCTCGGCGGATACGTTTTCTATTGATGCCCGGGCGCGCTTCAGCCATATGGTGCTGGCGCTGGTGAAAACCTTTGCCTCGCAGGGCTGCCCGCTGGTGCTGGTGCTGGACGATCTTCAGTGGAGCGACGCCGCCAGCCTGCAAACGCTCAACGCTCTGCTGGTGAACTGCGGCGCCATCCCGCTGCTGGTGGTTGTCGCTCACCGCGATATCGGCTCGTTGTCCGACCCCACGCTGCAACAGCAGCTGGCGAGCCTGCCGGAGGCGGCACAGCACGCGAGCGAGATTGTCCCGCAGGCCCTCTCGGTTAAAGCCGTGGCGCGCTGGCTGGCAACGGTGTTTCGCACCCGCAGCGCGGCGACGACCGACCTTGCCACCCTGATCCACGAGAAGACGGGCGGCAACCCGCTTTTTGTGCATGAATTTTTCCGCCGCATCGTCGACGACGGGCTGGTGGTGCATAACAAATACCAGGACAAGTGGCATTACGATCTGCAGGCGATCCGCGCCCGGCATTACACCGAAAACGTGGTCACCCTGGTGCTGGAGCAGCTCGAAGAGCTGCCCGACGAGACGCGCCGCCTGCTGGGCAGCATCGCCTGTCTCGGCGGCACGGGCGAGATGGAGATGATGTGCCGCGTGGTCGGCATGTCGATGGCGGAAATGCGCTATGCGCTGCACCCGGCGGTGATGGCGCAGCTTATCGTGCTGACGGAGAAAGCGTACTCCTTCACCCACGACCGGGTGCAGGAGGCCGCCTTTGCGCTGCTGGATCGGCATGAGAAAAGCCATCTTCACCTGACCACCGCCAGCCTGCTGGCCGACGCCGCGCGCCAGGCGGCGGGGAATGAGCTGCTGTTCCGCGCTGTACATCACGTCACGGCCGCACTGGACAGCATCCAGCCCGCTCCGCAGCGCCAGCGGTTCCGCGAGCTGAGCCTGCTGGCCGCGCGACGCGCGAAGCGTTCGGGAGATTATCTTTCGGCGCTGAGCTATATCCAGACCGCCAGAGCGCTGGGCAACGCCGGGACGGTGTCGGACTTTATGCTCGATATCGAAGAGGCGGGCTGCGAGTTTGCGCTGGGGCACCTGGAGCGGACCCGCGAGCTGTGTGACGCCATCCTCGGCTGCCCCGGCGGGCTGACCGAAAAGGCGCTGGCGGCCAACCTGCTGGTGGAAGTGTACATTCGCCAGTCGGACAGCCGTCTGGCGCTGGAGGCGGCGCTCTGCTGGCTGGGGGTGTTTGGCATCCAGATTGGCCGCTATCCGGAAGATGCCGACTGCGACGAGGCCTGGGAACGCTTTTGCAACCGCGCAAATGACGCGCCGCAACATCTCTTTGCCCCGCTCTCGCGGATGGAGAACCCGGAAACGGAAGCGGTGATGAACCTGCTCTACAGCGCCAGCATTTGCGCCAGCTTCATCTGCCCGCGCCTGCATTTCTTACTGCTCTGCCGCATGATGCACCTGACCCTCGACCACGGCATCACCGGCGCCTCCACCACGGCGATGGCCTGGTTCGGCGTGCTGATGGGCCACCGCTACGCCGAGTACCGCCTCGGGTTTCAGTACGGCACGCTGGCCCGCGAGCTGGTGACCCGCCACGGCTACGATGCCTTTGAAGCCAAGACCCTGCTGCCGCTCGACCAGCTCAGCGTCTGGACCCAGCCTTTGTCGTTCACCATCGAGTGCGCGAAAGCCTGCTTCAGCGCGGCGGTCACCCACGGGGATATGACGATGGCCTGCTTTGCGGCCTGCCACCAGGTGATCAACTTCCTCTCGCGGGGCGATCACCTGGACGGGGTGCTGACCAGCATCGATCGCGGCCTGGCGTTCGTGCGTAAAACCCACTTCCAGGACGTGGAGACCATTTTGATGGTGCAGCGCGGCTACGTTGAGTTCCTGCGCACGCCGGTCATCGGCACCTGGACCGCGTCGCAGGTCTTGCCCGAGGCGCTGCTTCCCGCGTCGCCGGAGCAGGCCCCGGAGCAGACCTCCACCATGCTGTTCTGGTACTGGCTCTATCGCGGCATGGCGCACTTTACCTGCGGCGAGTACGCCGACGCGCAGGCGGATCTGGAGATGGCGGGGTGGTACGCGTGGTCCGCGCCGGGGCACATCCATCTGCTGGATTACCATCTCTACAGCGCGCTGGCGCTTTCGCGTCAGCTGACGCCGGAGACCTTCTCGGCGAACCACCGCCGCAGCATTCACGCCCACTACGACAAAATCGCCCTCTGGGCGCGCATTAATCCCGGCACGTTCGCGGATAAAGAGGCGCTGATCTACGCCGAAATCGTGCGTCTGGACGGGATGAACAGCATCGCGCTTGAGCAGTACGAGAAGGCGGTCCGGCTCTCCCGCGAGGGCGGATTTAATCCGATTAACGCCCTGGCCCACGAGCTGGCAGGGCGCTTTGCGCTCGCCTGCGGCTATCCAACCGCCTCGGACGCACACTTCCGCGGCGCCATTGCCGCCTGGGGCCGGGCGGGCGCGCAGGCCAAGGTGCGCCAGCTGGAGCAGGATTTCCCGCACCTGCTGGCCTCCGGGCAGGCGAGCGCCTATGACACGGTAGCGTTCGCCCAGAACGAGACCATCCGCGATCTGCAGAGCGTGATCAAAGCCTCCCGCGCGCTGTCGGAAGAGATCAACCTTGAGCGCTTAATCGAAAACCTGATGACGATCCTCCTCGAACGCGCCGGGGCGCAGCGCGGCCTGCTGCTTCGCGTGAGCGAGAGCCTGATTCCGGAGATCGAGGCCAGCGCCTGGACCAGCACCGACGGCGTGCGGGTGCGGATCCTGAAAGACGTGCCGACGGCGACCGACCTGCCGCTGTCGGTGCTCGCGGCGGTGATCCGCACCGGGCAGGAGATCCGCACCGGCAGGCCGGAGGAGTTTCACCCCTTCAGTCAGGACCCCTATCTGGTGACCTCGGGAGCGGCGGTGATGTGCGTCCCGATGTTCAAACAGGCGCGGCTGGTGGGCGTGCTGTACCTGGAAAACCGCCTGATGCCGGAAGTGTTTACCGCCGAGCACTCGCGCGTGGTCAGCCTGCTGGGCGCGCAGGCGGCGGTCTCCCTGGAGACGGCGCGGCTGTACGCCGAGCTGCTGGCGGAGAACATCCAGCGCCGCCGGGTGGAGAAAGAGCTGCGCGCCAGCCAGACCTCGCTAATGCTGGGCGAGCAGATCAGCCACACCGGCAGCTGGCGCTGGGAGCTGGAGCAGGATCTGATGTTTGTCTCGGACGAGTACGCCCGCATTCTCGGCCTGCCCGAGCAGCAAAAGACGATCTCCATGGCGGAGTTTTTGACCTTCGTCCATGAGGACGATTACGCCCGCATCAGCGCCATCGTCACGCAGAGCGTGCGCGACGGGCTCTCGATGCGCGCGGAGTTTCGCGTTAAGCGTCCCGACGGCTCAACGCGCTACATCCTCGGCATTGGCGATCCGGTGGGCGTGGGCAGCGAGGTGAACGAGTATTACGGTATCATCACCGATATCACCAGCCAGCGCGCCGCGGAGGATGCCATGCGGGTGGCGCAGGCGGATCTGGCGCGGGTGTCCCGGGCCACCACCGTCGGACAGCTGACCTCCTCCATCGCCCATGAGATCAACCAGCCGCTGATGTCGATCGTCTCGAACGCCGGAGCGAGCCTGCGCTGGCTCAGCCGCGAGCCCGCCCGGCTGGATAAAGTGCGGGAAGGGCTGGAGGAGATCGCCGCGGAAGGCGCGCGGGCGGGGGAGATCATTCGCAGCATTCAGTCCCTGACGCGCAAGCAGGATCCCACCTTCTCGCGCATCGACATGCACTCCCTGATCCACCATATCATCACGCTTTCGCGCAGCGAGCTGGAGCAGCGACACATAAGCGTTGATTATCTGTTGAACGCCAGCGACAGCTTTATCACCGGCGATAGCGTGCAGATCCAGCAGGTGCTGTTGAATCTGGTGATGAACGCGGTTGAGGCGATGGCCGAGGTGAAGGAGCGTGCCAGCACCATCACCCTCGGCACCGCCAACGCGGACGGGAAAGTGATCGTCGAGATCGCCGACACCGGCAGCGGCATTGAGCCCGAGCGGCTGGAGCAGATTTTTGACTCGTTCTATTCCACCAAGCCGCAGGGAATGGGGATGGGGCTGACCATCAGCGCCAGCATTATCGAGCGCCACTGCGGGAAGCTAAGCGCGCGCCGCCGGGAGCCGTACGGCACGGTGTTTGCGTTTGCGCTGCCGCTGGCGGCGCAGGAAGGGTAAAGGTTACTCCGCAGGCTGGCTATTGGTCAGGCGCTCAACGGCCCTGACCAGCTCGGCCACGGAGCGCACCTGCATTTTCTCCATCACGCGGCGGCGGTGCACCTTCACCGTGATCTCGCTGACGCCCAGCTCGGCGGCAATTTGCTTGTTCAGCATGCCGCTTATCGCCAGCGTCAGCACCTCGTGCTCGCGCGGCGTAAGGGACATGTGGCGCTGCTTCAGGGCGTAGTGCTCTTTATTGCGCTCGGCGTTGTTTTCCGCCAGCTGCAGTGCGGATTCGATGGCGTCGATCAGCGCGTTAGATTCGACGGGCTTGGTGAGGAATTCGTACGCGCCGCCTTTGATGGCGCGCACCGACATCGGGATGGTGCCGTGGCCGGTGAGGAAAATAATCGGGATTTCGCGCCCGCTTTCCTTGAGGGCGTCTGCTACCTCAAAACCCGAAATGGCGGGCATTTGCATATCGAGGATCACGCACGACGGCAGATCCTCAAAGCGGTATTGCAGAAACGCTTCTGCCGATGAAAAGCCGATGGCGTTCAGGCCTGCCGAGTCCAGCAGCCCGATCACGGACTGCCTGACGGCGTCATCGTCATCTACCACATACACAATGTGTTCCATTCACCGCCCCGGTGCTGATTGACATGTCGAGGATGCAAACAGTCACTACGGCGACGTAAGAGACTGTTTATGCTGCCTTTCATCTTAACACATTAACTATCATTATCATTTAACAATATGATAACCGTATGAAGTATAGCGAGCCGGGGCGGGGGCGGTGAAGGAACGAAACGCTGTTTTTATGCACCGACAAGCTCAATGCGGTTGCCGTCCGGGTCCGCGATCACCGCCTCATAAAAGCCGTCTCCGGTCAGGCGCGGAGCGCTGAGCAGCGTGCCGTTGGCCTGGGCTCGCTCGGCCATGCTGTCCACTTTTGCCTTGCTGCCGACGTTGATGGCGATATGCGCCCAGCCGATAAACTCCGGGTGCGGCGGGGCGTCGGGCAGCTCCGGCAGCGTCATGAGCTCGATGGTCGGACCGTCATCCAGCGTAATAAAGTGTGATTCAAACCCCGGACGATTTTTACTGACGTAGCGTTCGTTACTGCGGCCATTAAAAACCGTTTCCCAGAACTGAACCTGGGCGTTCAGGCTGCGGGTCCAGAGTGCAACATGGGCAATATGCATAAGTTCCCTCGTAATGTGTCGGTGAGGACTTTCACCGGTAAAACAGGCTACACTCTGGTTTTGAGCGCGACAAGCTGAGGAAAAGACAATGCACTACACACTGAAAGAAAGCGACAAGGATAAAGCGGAAGGGTCAAACGGCGCGGGCGCTCTGCAGCAAAAACTGCTGGAGTCCCGTTCGATTGTGATCTCCGGTGAGATCAACCAGGAGCTGGCGCAGAAAGTGATCACCCAGATGATCCTGCTGCAAAGCGTCAGCAACGATCCGATCAAGCTGTACATCAACAGCCAGGGCGGCCATGTGGAAGCGGGCGACACCATCCACGACTTCATCAAATTCATTCGCCCGGAAGTGCACGTGATCGGCACCGGCTGGGTGGCGAGCGCCGGGATCACCATCTTCCTGGCCGCGAAAAAAGAGCACCGCTACTCGCTGCCAAATACCCGCTTTATGATCCACCAGCCGCTGGGCGGCGTGCGCGGCCAGGCGACGGATATTGAGATCGAAGCGCGCGAGATCATCCGCATGCTGGATCGCGTGAACAAGCTGATCGCTGACGCCACCGGCCAGCCGCTGGAAAAAGTGAAAAAAGACACCGACCGCAACTTCTGGATGTCCCCGGCGGAAGCGCTGGACTACGGCATCGTGGGCAAGCTGATCACCCATTATGACGAGCTGAAGCTGGACTAAGTTTTTACCGCCGTGTACGTGTCGGGTGGCGGCTACGCCTTACCCGACCTACGCGTGCGGGTTTGACCCATGACAAGTTCCCCCTCTGCTTTCTTACCTATAATCGCGCCTGTTTCCCCTCTCACTGGTGCTACCCATGGCGTATCAACTGAACCTGAACTGGCCGGAATTTCTTGAGAAATACTGGCAAAAACAACCCGTTGTGCTGAAAAATGCCTTCCCGAATTTTGTCGATCCGATTACCCCGGACGAGCTGGCAGGGCTGGCGATGGAGCCGGAGGTCGATAGCCGTCTGGTGAGCCATTTCAACGGTAAATGGCAGGCCAGCAATGGCCCGTTTGAGCACTTCGACGATCTGGGCGAAACCGGCTGGTCGCTGCTGGCGCAGGCGGTGAACCACTGGCATATGCCCGCCGCGGAGCTGGTGCGTCCGTTCCGCGTTCTGCCGGACTGGCGTCTGGACGATCTGATGATCTCCTTCTCCGTGCCGGGCGGCGGCGTGGGTCCGCATATCGATCAGTACGACGTGTTTATCATTCAGGGGATGGGCAGCCGCCGCTGGCGCGTGGGCGACAAGCTGCCGATGCGTCAGTTCTGCCCGCATCCGGCGCTGCTGCATGTGGATCCGTTCGAGCCGATTATTGACGAAGATCTGGCTCCGGGCGATATCCTCTACATCCCGCCAGGATTCCCGCACGACGGATTTACCCATGAAACGGCGCTCAACTACTCCGTCGGCTTCCGCGGGCCGAACGGCCGCGATCTGATCAGCAGCTTCGCCGATTATGCGCTGGAAAACGATCTGGGCGGCGAGCACTACAGTGATCCGGATCTGACCTGCCGCGAACACCCGGGCCGCGTGGAGCAGTACGAGCTCGATCGCATTCGTCAGATGATGATCGACATGATCGGCAAGCCGGATGATTTCACAAAATGGTTCGGCAGCTTTGTCTCCACGCCGCGCCACGAGCTGGATATCGCCGCCGCCGAGCCGCCGTACGCGCCGGAAGAGGTGCTGGATGCGCTGCAGGGCGGCGAAACGCTGTCTCGCCTGAGCGGGCTGCGCGTGCTGAACGTTAACGGCAGCTTCTTCATCAACAGCGAACAGCTGGAGACGGTAGACGCGAAGGCGGCGGATGCGCTGTGCCGCTACACCGAACTCGGCCAGGCCGAGCTGGGCGATGCGCTGAAAAACCCGGCGTTTGTTGAGGAGCTCACCGGGCTGATTAATCAGGGGTACTGGTACTTCGACGAGTAGTGCGGCCTGTTGCCCGGTGGCGCTGCGCTTACCGGGTCTACAACGGCGAGAACGTAGGCCGGGTAAGGCGAAGCCGCCACCCGGCAAAAACTACTCCTCCATCGCAATCACAATCGCTTCACCCATCTTCTTCAACGCCTCGCGATGTTTCTCCGTTGGCGGCAGCGCCACGTTGATCCGCAGGCAGTTGCGGTACTTCCCGGAGGCGGAAAACAGCGACCCGGCCGCGGCCTGGATCTTCAGCCGGCACAGCTGCTTGCTGACGCACACCATATCCACATTTTCCGGCAGCTCCACCCACAGCAGGAAGCTGCCCTGCGGGCGCGTGACGCAAATCTCTGCCGGAAAATACTGCCGCACCCAGCAGGTGTAGGTTTCCATATTCTGCTGATAAATCTGGCGCATGCGGCGCACGTGGCGATGGTAATGGCCGTCGCGGATAAACGCCGCCACCGCCATCTGCGTGCCCGGCACGTTAAACCCGCCCGCGGCGTATTTCATGTGCATCACCCGGTCGTAGTAGCGTCCCGGCACAATCCAGCCGACGCGCAGGCCCGGCGCCACGGTTTTGGTAAACGAGCTGCAGAGGATCACGCGGCCGTCGATATCCATGGAATGAATGGTGCGCGGGCGCGGGTACTCCGCCGCCAGCTCGCCGTAAATATCATCCTCGACAATCACGATATCGTGCCGCTGGGCGAGGGCCAGCACCTGCTTTTTCCGCGCCTCCGGCATGATAAACCCGAGCGGGTTATTGCAGTTGGGCACCAGGATCACCGCCTTGATCGGCCACTGCTCCATTGCCAGCTCTAGCGCTTCGATGCTGATCCCGGTTTCAGAGTCGGTGGGAATTTCAATCGCCTTGATGTCAAACCCGCGCAGCATCTGCATGGTGCCGTGAAACGACGGTGATTCCACCGCCACGATATCCCCCGGTTTGCACACCGACAGCAGGGCGATCGACAGCGCGCCGTGGCAGCCGTTGGTGATCACAATGTCGCTTGCCGAGACGGTGGAGCCGCCGTCCAGCATCAGACGGGCGATCTGCTCGCGCAGCTCCAGGCGCCCGTCGAGCACGTCATAGCTCAGCATCTCGCCGGGGTTATGCTGCGCGATGCGGCTCATCTCGCGCCACAGGGGCTTCAAGCTCGGCTGGTTAATGTCCGGCGAACCGCCGCCAAAGGAGATCATCTCTTTGTCGGCGCGGGCGTCCAGCAGCATCATCACCTCATCCCACTGGGTAACGTCCACCGGGCGCTGCACCGGGCGCGTCATCGCCGGGACGGGCGGCTGGGCCTTGCGCGGCGAGACAAAATAGCCGGAGCGCGGCTGAGGCGTGATCAGCTGGAGGTTCTCGAGGATCTGATAGGCCTGCTGTATGGTGCTGATGCTCACGCCGTGCTCCTGGCTCAGCGCGCGCACCGACGGCAGACGTTCGCCGCTGCGATACAGCCCTTGTTCAATGCGTTCTGCCAGAAGGTTGGCGAGATGTTGATAGCGCGTCATGCTGTATCCTCTGTTTTCACCATACAGATTATAAAACCAGTACAGATTGCTGCGAAAATGGCCATGCAGATACTGTTTTAGCGGATCTGTATGTTAAACAAAAGTTGTTTTTGCATCTGTATTGCACAGGCCGATTTCCGGGATGATAACCCCACTGACACAGTGAGGAGAGCATCATGGAATTCTACGAGAATCGTTCAAAACGTCCGTTTGTTGTGTTTGTCTGGATCGCAAAAACGCTGCGTAGCTGGTATCGCATCAACCGCACCCGCCGCATCCTGAGCCAGATGAGCGACGAGCAGCTCAAGGACGTTGGGTTATCGCGATATGATGTGTGAGCCTTATCATCGCCCGGTGGCGCTACGCTTACCGGGCCTACGGGATCGAGTAGGCCGGGTAAGGCGAAGCCGCCACCCGGCGATGTTTAGCGCAACAGCGCAAACGTCTGCCGCTTCGGCCTTTCCAGTAAATCCAGCGCCTCCTGATACGAACGCACGTTGTTATAGCCCATCACCAGTCCGTAGCGTTTGCCTGACCCGCGATACCACTCCGAGAGCGCATTGACCTGCAGCTGCTGTTCCTGCCAGCAGCGCGCGATTTCCCGGTCACGGCTTCCTTTGGTCAGGAACGCCACGATATGCATCCCGCCGTCGTTTTGCTCGGTGAAAAACAGATCGCCATATACCTCCTGCAAGGCGGCAATCATCCAGTCGCGGCGGGTCTGATACAGCGCGCGCATCTTTTTCAGGTGACGGAAAAAATGCCCTTCGTTGAGAAACGCGGTGAGGATCTTTTGCGTCAGCACCGGCTGGCCGCTGGTGGTGATGTCCGCGCAGTCGGTAAAGGCCCCGACGGTGCTGGCGGGCATCACCACGTAGCCCATGCGCAGCGACGGCATAATGGTTTTACTGAAGGAGCCCATAAAAATCACCCGGTCGTGCTGGTCGAGGCTTTTCAGCGACGGTAGCACCTTGCGCGTATAGTGAAACTCTCCGTCGTAATCGTCTTCGATAATCCACGCCTCGTTCTGGCTGGCCCAGTCGAGCAGCTGCTGTTTACGCGGCAGCGAGAGCGTGACCGCCAGTGGACTCTGGTGCGACGGGGTGACGATGGCAAAACGGGCGTCGCGATGGTGGCGGAGCAGGTAGTCCGTGTCGATGCCGCAGCGATCGACCGGCACCGTGTGCAGGCGCGGCACGATCCGCTTCAGCAGCTGCTGGCCCATAAAATAGCCCGGATCTTCAAACACCACCTTGTCGCTGCGGCTGGCGAGGGTGTCGAGGATCAGCCGCAGGCTGCCGCTGTAGCCGCTGGTGATCAGCACCTGCTCGGCGGTGCAGGACAAGCCGCGCGAGATGTTGAGGTAGCTGGCGATGGCCTGGCGCAGCGAATACCAGCCCAGCACCGGCGGGTTGAGCATCTCCTCCTGACGCATGGCCCGCGTCGCCTGGCCCGCCAGCAGCAGCCACTTTTTATACGGGAAGCTGTCGAGGGCGGGGATGCCGGGGCGCAGAAACCCCGCCCGCTCGCGCTGGCTGATGAGCGAGGCCGGAAGCGTACCGGTGGGCTGCTCCGCCGGGGCATGCTTGTCCGGCAGCAGGAGGTCCGGGTTAACCCGCGTGCCGCGCGCCCCCTGGCTCACCAGATACCCTTCACCCGTCAGAATGGCATACGCCGTTTCGACGGTTTTACGCGCCACCTTCAGCTCTTCCGCCAGCACGCGGATGGCAGGTACCCTGTCGCCCGGCTTCAGCACGCCGCGCATAATGTTGTCGCGATAGCGGGAATAAATCTCGTGATAGCCCGGCTTCATGTCCTACCTAATTTCACGATTTTTGTATCTTTTTACTATGTCATGAACGGCGTAGATTTGCCTCATCGCATGACACATGCCGCACAAAAAGAGGAAAGACCATGAGCACTCGCGTTAACCACCATAAAGCTACACCTGCCCTCGCCAACGCGCTGTCTGCCCTGAGCATGGAGGTGGCAAAAACCTCCATCGATCCGGCGCTGAAGCACCTGATCGACATTCGCGTGTCGCAGCTGAACGGCTGTACGTTCTGTCTGGATATGCACTCAAAAGAGGCGAAAATCGCCGGCGAGCGCGAGCTGCGCCTGTACCATCTGGCGGCCTGGCGCGAGTCCCCGCTGTTTAGCGCCCGTGAAAAAGCGGCGCTGGCCTTCACCGAAGCGCTGACCCAGATTGGCGTTCACGGCGTGAGCGATGCGCTCTACCGCAGCGTGGCGGAGCACTTCTCGGACGTGGAGATTTCAGAGCTGAACTTCGCCATCGTGGCGATCAACGCCTGGAACCGCCTGGGGATCACCTCCCGCATGGCGCCCGGCTCGCTGGACGCGGCGTACGGGCTGAATAAGGCTAACCTGGAATAATCCCGCGCTCGCGGATCATCGCCACCAGCGCCCGCAATCCCGGCGGGACGTGGCGATGGCCTGGGTAGTACAGGCGCAGCCCGGCAAACGGCTGCGCCCAGTCGTTTAAGACGCTCACCAGCTCCCCGCTTTTCAGCTCGTCCCGAATATAGAGTTCCGGTAAAAATCCCACCCCTAATCCCGCTTTCACGGCGCGGATCGAGGCAAAAAGATCGGACGT
This sequence comes from Enterobacter sp. 5-4, assembly GCF_000612205.1. Taxonomy (NCBI): domain Bacteria; kingdom Pseudomonadati; phylum Pseudomonadota; class Gammaproteobacteria; order Enterobacterales; family Enterobacteriaceae; genus Enterobacter; species Enterobacter sp. 5-4. The sequence continues at coordinate 180,925 of NZ_JFHW01000010.1, forward strand.
CGCAAAGCGCGGCGGCACGGCAAGCGCGTACGTTTCACCCCGACGGGCCAGCTCCCAGCGGTAGATCCCGCCGTGGGCCATACGCATGCCGATCCCCTGATGTGAAAGCAGATCGTCCGGCGTCTCGGGTATGCCGTGACGGGCGAAATAGTCCGGCGTGGCGGTGACGAGCTGGCGGATCTCACCGGTCAGCGGCACGGCGATCATGTCCTGCGGAACGGACTCTTCGAGGCGGATCCCCGCGTCATAGCCTTCGGCGACGATGTCGATCATCCTCGCTTCGCTCACCGTTTCCACGCGCATTTTCGGGTAGCGGATCATGAAGTCGATCAGCAGCTGGTCCAGAAACAGCGTGCCGATATGGTTCGGTACGTTCAGACGCAGCGTGCCGGCGGGTTCCCCGGTGTCGCTGTGGATCTCTTCCCCGGCGAGACGGATCTCCTGCAGGGCGGGGCCGATACGCGCTACGTAGCGCTGCCCGGCGTCGGTGAGCGCCACGCTGCGGGTGGTGCGGTTGAAAAGTCGCGTCTCAAGGCGGCTCTCCAGCCCGGCGATGGCGTTGCTGACCGCCGTGGCGGACATCCCCAGCTCCTGCGCCGCGCCGCGAAAGCTGCCGCGCCGCACCACCGCCATCACCACTTCCAGCTCTGTCAGACCTGAACGATGCATAGATTATCCTGAAAATCGAAACAACCCTTGCAGCATAGCGTGGATTATCGCAACGGAGAAGCCGTGACAGACTGGGCTCACACAGCCTGAGGAGGTTTATATGCACACTATCGAACAGATCTTTATTAACGGCGAATTTGTTACCCCGCACGGTGCCGAGTGGTTTGATTTGTACAACCCGGCGACGGCGCAGGTCATCGGTCAGGTTCGTCTGGCGGATGAGGTTGACGCAGCGCGCGCCGTTGCGGCGGCGAAAGCGGCGTTTCCGGCGTGGTCCCGGACCACAAAGCAGGAACGCATCGCCGCGCTGAAGCGCATGCACGCCGCCGTGGCTGCCCGTCACGATGCGCTGCTGGATGCGATTGTTGAGGAGTACGGCGCGCCCGCCTCGCGCTCGGCGTGGATGGCAAGCTATCCGGCAGAGGTGATTGCTCAGGCCATCGAGGCGCTTGAGGCATTTGAGTTTGTCACTCCAGCAGGTGCCGCAACGGTGCAGATGACGCCGCTCGGCGTGGCCGGGCTGATTACGCCGTGGAACAGCGATGCGGGGTTTATCTGCGGCAAGCTGGCGGCCGCGCTGGCGGCGGGCTGCACGGCGGTGATCAAGCCGAGCGAAATGAGCGCCCTGCAAACGCAGATTGTCACCGAAGCGCTGCGCGACGCCGCGCTGCCGCCGGGCGTGTTTAACATCGTCACCGGACGCGGCGAGACGGTGGGCGAAACCCTCAGCCGCCATCCGGACGTCGCGAAAATCTCGTTCACCGGTTCCACGAATACCGGCAAGGCGATCCTGCGCAACGCGGCAGAGAGTTTTAAGCGCGTCACGCTGGAGTTGGGCGGTAAATCGCCGACGATCCTGCTGGATGATGTGGATCTCGCGCAGGCGATCCCGCTGGTGATCCAGGCCGGGTTTATGAACAGCGGACAGGCGTGCGTGGCCGGGACGCGCATTCTGGTGCCTTACTCGCGCAAGGCGGAGATCGAAACCGCGCTGGCGCAGGCCGTGGCGGCGGTGAAATCCGGCGACCCGCGCAGCAGCGCGACAGACGTCGGCCCGATGGTCAGCGAAAAGCAGTGGCTGAGGGTGCAGGGCTATATCCGCAAAGGAATCGAAGAAGGGGCGCGCCTGCTGGCGGGCGGCGAAGGGCGACCGGACGGCACGCGAGACGGCTGGTTTGTGCGTCCGACGCTGTTTGCCGACGTGAACAATCGGATGACCATTGCCCGCGACGAGATCTTCGGCCCGGTGCTGTGCGTAGTCCCTTATCAGGACGAGGCGGAGGCGATCGCCATTGCCAACGATACCGAGTACGGCCTGAGCGCGATGGTGCTGGGCGCCGATGTGGACCGCGCGCGACGCGTGGCACAGCAGATTGTTTCCGGTCGCGTGCTGGTGAACACCCTGGCTCATGAACCGAAAGCGCCATTTGGTGGCTTCAAACACTCCGGCGTGGGGCGCGAGATGGGCGAGTGGGGAATTCGGGCGTTTATGGAGCCGAGGTCGATGGTGGGCTAAAACCCGCCCGGTGGCGCTGCGCTTACCGGGCCTACATGAGCCGTAGGCCGGATAAGCGCAGCGCCATCCGGCACAACGCTTCGCTCCTTGCCGAAGCATTGTGCTTTTCCCTCCTGCATTCTCTCCCCAACATCACAACGGAGAGAAAACCATGATCGCAGTCCTTTTCGAAGCCAAAGCCGCGCCTGCCCATCAGGCGCGCTATCTTCAGCTTGCCGCAGAGCTTAAGCCGCTGCTGGCGGACATCGACGGCTTTATTGATATCGAACGGTTCCAGAGCCTGACCACCGACGGCAAAATCCTGTCCCTTTCCTGGTGGCGGGATGAAGAGGCCGTCCGCCGCTGGAAGCAGAACGTCTTTCATCAGGCGGCGCAGGCCGAAGGGCGGGCGTCGATTTTTTCTTTCTACCGTATTCGGGTGGCGCAGCTGGTGCGGGAATACAGTTCCGAAACCGGAGGGCACGCGGCGTGTCTATCCTGACACAGTACAGCGACCATGCGAATCACCTTATTCTGCTGACGGATGATGATAAGCTGGCCGCAGAGATCACCGAACCCTGGGCGGCCCATGCTTAAGACGAGTTTACCCCCCGATAACAGCGCGATGCTGGAAAAGGCGATTGCCGCGGTGGCGGCTGCCATGGCCGATCCGTCGCGCGTGAAGATGCTCAGTGCGCTAATGGACGGGCGTGCGTGGACGGCCACTGAACTGAGCGCGGCGGCAGACGTTGCGCCGTCGACCGCCAGCGGGCATCTTGCCCGGCTGGTTGAAGGGCAGCTGATTACCTGCCTGTCGCAAGGGCGGCATCGTTATTATCGTCTTGCCGGGCACGACGTGGCGGCGCTGGTGGAACAGATGATGGGGCTTTCGTGGAGCCGCATTACCCCGCCGGAAACCAGCGCGCCGAAAGCCATGCGTGAAGCCCGGACCTGCTACGACCACCTCGCAGGCGTCGTGGCGGTGCAGATCTATGATTTCATGCAGGCGGAAGGCTGGCTGGAGGCTGACGGTTCAGCGATGACACTCTATGGCCGGGAGCAGTTCCTGGCGCTCGGTATTCCGTTAAGCGCGCATCCGCGCCGGAAGGCCTGCTGCGCCTGCCTGGACTGGAGCGAGCGACGGTTTCACCTGGGCGGAGAATCCGGTGCGTTGCTGCTCGACCATCTGGAAAGTAAAGGCTGGATCCAGCGGGTGGCGGGGTATCGGGAGGTGGTGGTGACGGCGTCGGGAAAGGCTGCTGTTAAGAGGCTTTTTAGCCGCTAAAAACCCCCGGTGGCGCTGCGCTTACCGGGCCTACGTGTACATCGCCTCCAGTAACACCTTTCGCAATTCCTGCGCTTTAACTTCTCGTTTCTTGATAGTTACCCTGATAACTATTATCTTGACCGCGTGTGACGAGAGGTTCCCCATGAGTGAAGAAGAACTGTTCTGCCGCAGGCCGATGGGCATGCGGATGGCGATGATCGTGCGCCAGTGGCGTGCCGTCATCGACGACGCCATTCTCGATACCGGGTTAACCCAGTCGAGCTGGACGGTGATGATGCAGCTGCATCAGCTCGGGGATAACGTCTCAATGAGTGAGCTTGCGGAAGTGCAGGGCATTGAACTGCCGCCGCTGATGCGCACCCTCACACAGCTGGAAAAACAGGGTTACCTGCTGCGCACCACATCGCCTTATGACAAGCGCATCCGGCTTCTGACGCTGACGCCTGAGGGAAAAGCCATATTAAAAAGGCTCACTCAGGTGATTGAGACGTATCAGGCGCGCGTATCGCAAAACATCGCGCCGGAACATCTCGATATTTTCAGCGCCACGTTGAATCAAATCGCCTGCAATTTGCGGACAATCCGCGAAGAAGATAACAAGACCGAAAAATAATGACCCCTGAACAAAAGTTTGCCCGCTGGGTAAGGGTGAGTATTGCCTCTTTCCTGCTGATGTTTGTCTACTTTATCGTCGCGGATATCTGGATCCCGCTGACGCCGGACTCCACCGTGATGCGCGTGGTGACGCCGGTGTCTCCGCGCGTCTCCGGCTACGTGGCGGCGGTACATGTCCATAACAACAGCCAGGTGAAGAAAGGCGATCTGCTGTTTGAACTCGACGACACGCCGTTTCGCAATAAAGTAGAGGCGGCGCAAATCGCGCTCGAGCAGGCACGCCTGTCCAACGAACAGCTGGATGCGCAGATCGCCGCCGCGCAGGCCAGCCTGAAAACCGCCGTGCTGACCGCGCGTAACGACAAAGTGACCTTTGATCGCTACCAGAAGCTGAGCACCCTTCAGAACGTCTCGCAGGCGGATCTGGATAAGGTTCGCACCACCTGGCAGAGCAGCGAGCAGTCCGTCAGCACGATTCAGGCCAACATCCGCAACCTGCGCATCCAGCGTGGTGAGCGCGAAGAACACCGCAACGTGACGCTGCAAAAATACCGCAACGCGCTGGATGACGCTGAGCTGAACCTCGGCTGGACGAAGGTCTACGCCCAGGCGGACGGCACGGTCAGTAACCTGCAGCTAAGCCCGGGCTTCTACGCTTCCTCCGGTTCCGCCGCGCTGGCGCTGGTAAACAACCAGACCGATATCGTGGCCGATTTCCGTGAGAAGAGCCTGCGCCATACCCATCAGGGCACCGATGCGGCCGTGGTGTTTGACGCCTTCCCGGGACACGTTTTCCGCGCCCACGTCACCAGCAGCGACGCGGGGATCCTGGCAGGTCAGGAGGCCGTTAACGGCCAGCTCTCCGAGCCGGAGACCTCTAACCGCTGGGTGCGCGATGCCCAGCGCATGCGCATTCACGTCTCGCTGGACGAGCCGCTGCCGAAGCATCTGCCGACCGGCGCCCGCGCGACCGTGCAGCTCTATAACAGCGAAGGGCCGTTTGCGCGCTTCTTCTCCGGGATGCAGATCCACCTGGTGAGCCTGCTTCACTATGTCTATTAGCACCCTGGCGCGGGTGTTTACCCCGCACGGCAACATCGTCTACACGGCAAACGACTTTCGCCAGACCCTGCGCATCGTCTTTGCCGGGATGATTGCGCTGAGCATCTCGAGCTTCTACAACACCCGCTACGGCGTGTTTTTCGTGGTCTATCCGATCATGCTGCTCTCGCTTGTCCCGGTGTTTAACCGCCACGTGGCGAAGCAGTTTATCTTCAGCGCATCGCTGAACTGCGTCGAAATGGTGATTATCATCGGCTATCTGTCGCAATGGCCGGCGATCATGACGCTGGTGGTCTTCGCCCTCTACGTGATGCGTTTTCGCTTTATGAGTAAAGGGCCGCTGTTTTTGTTCGGGTCCATGGGCGTGGTGTGCCAGAGCGTGATGCTCAACTTTATGAGCTACCCCACCACCAACTGGCATACGCTTTTGTTCTCGAACATCGAAGCCAGCGTGATGGCGGTGTGCCTGAGCGCGCTGATGAACTACCTCCTGCCGGACGTGGAGCCCCGCAAGCCGCCGCCGCTGATTGAGAAAGACGACGCCCGCGTGCGCCACGAGTCGCTGCTCTCCGGCACCGTCGCGACGCTGATATTCGTCGTGTTTCAGGTTAGCGACTTAAGCGATTCGCTTTCGGCGCTGATGGCAGGGATTTTGATCCTGTTCCCGATGCACTATCGCGGCGCGGTGATGAGCTCCATCTGGCGCGTGGTCGGCGTGGTGCTGGGCTGCCTCTATATTCTGGTGGTGCAGCTGCTCCTCTACGATCACAGCAGCCATATGCTGTTGATGATGCCGCTGATCGGCCTTGGGCTGGCGTTTGGCGCGCGGCTGCACGTAATGGAGAAGGTCGGGGCGGGCGTAGGCTTCTCCAGCATCACCACCATCGGGATAATGTTCGGGCAGAACATGCACCCGGACACCGACCTGGTGTTCAGCGATCTGTACCGCATCACCTCCGTTACCTTTTCGCTGGTGGCGACGCTGACGATGGTCTTTCTGATGCACCTGATCCTCAACCGCTTCGAGGCGACGCGCTACGTCATCGCGCCGCCCAAAGTAGATTAATGTCCCAGCACGGCAGGCAGCTGCGAGAGTAAAAACAGGATCAGGCCAATCGTCCCGCCCACCAGCGTACCGTTGACGCGGATAAACTGCAGATCCTTGCCAATGTTCAGTTCAATCTGGCGGGACATGTCTTTAGCGTCCCAGCTTTTCACCGTGTCGCTGATGTGGCGCGTCAGGAACGCGGCAAAATCCGGCGCGAGGCGGTGCGCCGCCTGCTCCAGATGCTCGTTCAGAGATGCCCGCAGGCTGGCGTCGTTTGTCAGCGTTTCGCCAAACCACAGCCCGGCGTTGGCGATGCGCTGCTTCACGCGAGAGTCCTCACTCTGCATATCTGCCTTCAGCCACTGGCGCAGGTCGGCCCACATCTCCCCCAGATAGCGGTTAAACGCCTCGTCGTTTTTCAGGTAGTGCTTAATGTTGTCGGCTTTTGCCGCCATCTCCGGATCGTTTTTCAGGTTGTCGATAAGCTTCAGCGTGGCGCGGTCAAACGCCTGGCGGATCTGGTGCGTGCGGTCGTGGCTGATATCGTCCAGCAGCGTGTTGACCGCGTTCGATACCATCTCCGCGCTTTGATCGCCCAGCCACTCGGTGGGCAGCACCATCGCCTTGCGCGGGTGCTCGGTCTTAAGCCAGTGGACGATCTGGTCAGAGATAAACTCTCGCGTGCTTTCCCGCTGAATCAGGGTAATCAGGCGGTTGATGATGGCGTCCAGCAGCACCTGGTGTCGGTTGTTTTTGGTCATGCTCTCCAGCATCACGGCGCTGGTTTCGGTGAAGTCGACCTTGTCGATGGCCTTATGCACCGCGCGTTTGAGCAGGCGCTGAATGCGCCCGTCGTCGGTGAGTTCGAGAAAACCGCTCATCACCTGCATCAGATGCAGCCCGACGCGCTGGGCGTTGTCGGGCTTGCTGAACCAGGCGCCAATCATCTGTGCGGGCTCATAGCGGCGGATCAACGCCACCAGCGACTGGGTATCCAGAAACTTCTCCTGCACGAACTGGCCGAGATTGTCGCCGATCCGGTCCTTATTGCGCGGGATGATCGCCGTATGGCGGGAGATAAAGGGAATGGGCACCCGGCGGAAAAGCGCGACCACCGCAAACCAGTCCGCCAGCGCGCCAACCATCGCCGCCTCGGCAATGGCCTTGACGCCGCGCACCCAGAAGGTCTGCGGCAGGAACAGGGTGGTGATAAAGGCCGCGGCGGCAACCAGCAGCAGCGACAGCGCCAGCAGCTTGGCGCGTTTGAGTTCAGCTATTTTTTCCATGGGTTAAGGATAGAGGGAAGCGGGGGGAAAGTGCAAAGCAGGGAGCGTTATGTCATTCCCGCTTCTGGAACCTGCCTTCCGGAATTAAACACCTTTTTACATATTTGGTTAAATCCTTGCGTAATTTGTATATGCTTTTTTGTATATACAATCAGGGAAGGGTACACTATGCCAACGGAGTATGAGTGGGATAGCAATAAGGCGAAAAGTAACCTGCAAAAACATGGCATACGCTTTGAGGATGCGGTTATGGTTTTCGACGATCCTTATCATTTGTCTGTTCAGGATCGCTATGAAAACGGGGAATTTCGCTGGCAAACCATCGGCCTTGTGCAAGGTCTTCTTGTTATTCTGGTCGCACATACGGTACGTTTTGAAAGCGGAGGAGAAATCATCCGTATCATTAGCGCACGAAAGGCGGACCGCAAAGAGAGGAGCCGTTATGAGCATCGTTAAACATAAACGCGGTAGTGCGCCTGAGGTAAGCGCTCGTCGTGAGGCTGAGCTCAAAGCATTAGCTGAAAAACCAGAAGCAGAGATTGATTACAGCGATATCCCTGCTACGGACGATGAACAGTGGTCAGGGGCGGTGCGAGGGAAGTTCTATCGACCACTCAAAACTCAGGCATCTGTACGCATTGACGCCGATGTGATGGAGTGGCTTAAACGGCCTGGGAAAGGTTATCAGACGCGGCTCAATGCCATTTTGCGTGAAGCAATGCTGCGCGATCAAAACAAAAAATAAATAGCGGGCAGCGTTTGGCTGCCCGCTATCTCAGCGTATATTTTCCAGCAGCCGCCACATCACCCACCCGCCAAACCCCATCAGCACCACCCCCGCCGTGCGCTCTATCAGCCACAGCGCACGGCTGAGCTTCTGCTGGACCGCGGGCAAACCCATCATCGACACCAGTGCCAGATCCCACGCCAGCACCACCGTCACCATCCAGACGCCGCAGGTTGCCTGCTGAAGCAGCGTGACGTCCGGCCCAAGTAGCGCCGTCATCAGCGCCAGATAAAACAGCGCATTCTTCGGGTTAAGCAGCGCCGAGCCGAGCCCCAGCAGGATCTGCTTGCGCAGCGAGGGGCAGCGCTGATGGGTTTCATGCAGCCTCATCGCCTGCGGTTGGCTGCGCACCAGATGCGAGCCGATCCACAGCAGATACAGCGCCCCGCAAAGCTCTATCAGCGTAAACAGCCATGCAAACTGTCGCAGCGCGCTCCAGCCGATAATCACCAGTAAGATATACAGCCCGTTACCCGCAGCGATGCCGACGCACAATCCGGCGCTGCCGCGCAGTCGGTAGCGCGCCGCGTAGCCCACCAGCAGGAAGAAGTCCGGCCCCGGGCTTAACAGGGCGACAAAATGCGCCAGCGCCAGGGCGAGAAAAGCGGAAGGGAAGAACAGTTCCATAGCAACCTCGGTTAACAATCTGAGGTCAGGCTACGGTGATGCCAACGTTATTTATTGTCAGATATTGATCGGCCCGTCGCGTACTGGCGCGGCGTGGCGGCGGTATAGCTGACGAAGGTCTTATGAAAATGGCTCTGGTCGGCAAAGCCGCTCTGGTAGCCAACGTCGGCGATGTCGTCCCCGGCACGCAGTCGCGCTTTGGCGAACTCCACGCGGGAGATGTTGAGGAAGCTGCCCGGCGTCAGGCCGGTATCCTGCCGGAAGGTGCGGATCAGCGTCTCCTTGCGCAGCGAGAATCGCTGGGCAAGTTCGTCAAGCGAAGGCGGTGCGGCCAGGTCGGCAAGAAACGCCTGCCGCACGTGCTGGCTGGTTGAGCGAAGCGCGTCGGCGTTTGTCACGCAGCGGGGCAGGGCTGAAAGCAGCGTGTCCACGGATACAGGCGACATCGCCTCAACAATATCCAGGTAGCGCTTAAACAGCGCAGGGTCGCGAATCACCTGTAACGCCTGAGGAATATCGGTGTCGATATAGAGCATATGGTAGCTGCGCGGTTGCCCGGCGACGGGATTGCAGCTGTGCGGCGCAGAGGCCGGGATCACAATGAGGTCCCCGGGGTTAAGGATGTATTCTTTGTCATGACAAATGCAGCAGGTCTGGCCATCCATAATCGCGCCGATAGAGAGCTGAGGGTGACTGTGACGTTTGTACGCCTGCGTGCTCTGCCACGTGCTGCGCAGCTCAAGGCCTGAGGCGCGGTGAAAAGTCTGCCGGATGTGTCGGGTATCGGTCATATGAACTCCTTCTGGACGTTTTTTATACCACGTCAGCGAACCGTCTTGCAGCGCTTCATTAAGAACCTTCCGGATATACCCAACTTTACGTCCACAGCCAGTCATGTTGACTACCCTTAATACCCTAAGCGGTAAAACAAGGAGATTCGACATGGCTTATCAGACAGTAAATCCTGCCACTAACCAGCTCATCAAAGAATACCCCTCACATACCGACGCGGATATCGAAGCGGCGCTGAAGGCGGCCGATGCGCTTTACCATTCGGACTGGGCGAAAGGCGACATCAATCAGCGCCTGCCGGTGCTGCATAAGCTTGCCGATCTGATCGACGAGCGCACCGAGGAGCTGGCGAAAATTGCCAGTCAGGAGATGGGCAAGCTCATCGAACAGAGCCGCGGCGAAGTGAAGCTGTGCGCGCAGATCGCCCGCTACTACGCCGACAACGCGAAGCAGTTCCTGGCCCCGGTGAAGTATCAATCCGAACTCGGGAAAGCGTGGGTGGAACATCACCCCATCGGCGTGCTGATGGCCGTTGAGCCGTGGAACTTCCCGTATTACCAGCTGATGCGCGTTCTGGCGCCAAACCTGGCGGCGGGTAACCCCGTTATCGCCAAGCATGCCAGCATCGTGCCGCACTGCGCCGAGACCTTTGCCCACCTGGTGCGTGAGGCGGGGGCGCCGGAAGGGGCGTGGACCAACCTGTTTATTTCGTCCGAGCAGGTGGCGAACATCATTGCTGACGATCGCGTGCAGGGTGCAGCGCTGACCGGCTCTGAAAAAGCCGGCAGCGTGGTGGCCGCGCAGGCGGCGAAGCACATCAAGAAATCCACCCTTGAACTGGGCGGTAACGACGTGTTCGTGGTGCTTGACGATGCGGACCTGGACAAAGCCGTCAGGATTGGCGTGAATGCGCGGCTCAACAACGCCGGGCAGGTCTGTACCGCGGCGAAGCGCTTTATCCTGCATGAAAAGATTGCCGACACCTTCCTGAGCAAATTCACCGAGGCATTTAAGCAGGTGAAGATTGGCGATCCGCTCGACGAAAGCACCACGCTGGGGCCGCTGTCGTCGAAAGATGCGCTGGAAACGCTGACCAAACAGGTCAACGAGGCGGTGAAAAACGGCGCGACGCTGCACTATGGCGGCAAGCCGGTGCAGCGTGAGGGGAGCTTCTTCGAACCGACGATCCTGACGAATATCTCGCGCGACAACCCGGCGTACTTTGAAGAGTTCTTCGGCCCGGTGGCGCAGATGTACGTAGTAAAAAACGACGACGAGGCGGTCGCGCTGGCGAACGACTCACACTACGGCCTGGGTGGGGCGGTATTCAGCCAGAATATCGAGCGCGCGAAAAAAATGGCGTCGCGGATTGAGACCGGGATGGTGTATATCAACTGGCTCACCGATACCGCGCCAGAGCTGCCGTTCGGCGGCGTGAAGCGCTCCGGTTACGGACGCGAGCTGTCGGATCTGGGGATCAAAGAGTTTGTGAACCAGAAGCTGGTGGTGGTGCGTCAGTAAGAGGTCATAAAAAAACCTGCCAGCCGGCAGGTTTTTTTAAGGGGATTATTGCACTTCGATCTTGTCCCAGCCGCTTTTAAACATGCAGCTGTCAACCAGCGTATCCCGGCGATATTCATTCGCGTCTTCAACCGTGTAGCTCGTGGAAATATCCTTTTTCTTTTTCGATTTGTCCGTTTTTTCCGAGCTCGAACCGGTCACCACGTTATCCGGGGGAAGATCGATCAGTGCCTGCGCTTCGCATTCCGTGAGCTTTTTATTCATTTCCGCATCGCTGACGCCCGGTTTCACCCATTTGTACTGGACGCAGCCGGTGAGCATCAGCGTGAGGCTCAGAACGCAAAGCGCGGTCATGCGGTGTTTCATCAGAAGGTGACTCCACCGCCTACATATGCGCCGTCAATCAGCGTGTGGCCAGGGCGGCCGTCCTTGCCATCAACGCTCACGTGGCGGTAACCCACTTTCAGGGTCACAGGCGTAATTGGCGTCCAGCTTACGCCGCCGTTGGCTTCCACGTAGTTTTTCACGCTGTTGTTCAGCCCTTCTGGCGCCACGTAGCCTTCACCGTACACGTGGATGCTGTCGGTCAGGGCAACGTTCACACCGCCGCCGATCGGGAACGCCACGCCGTTATCGCCTTTCTTCGGGCCGATGTAAATGGCTTTGGCACCCGCATTCAGCATTACCGGGCCCACTTCCAGGTTGTAGCCTGCGCCCACGCCGCCGGTCTGGGTACCGTCATCGGTGTTTTTAAGCCAGTTGCTTTCGGCATACAGGCCGGATGAGGATTTCCCCATCTCGAGGTTGAGGTTGGTAAAGTTTTTACCCTGCTCAATGCTGCCGCCCATTGCCAGAGCGGAACCCGAGAGGGCGGTCAGAGCAGAAAGAAGAAGGATATTCAGTTTTTTCATGTTTTATGCCTCGTCATTAAATTCATCTGGGGGCACCTTAACAAGCGATGTTTATGACTGCAAATGTGATGAAGGTCGCTGTTTTATGCTGATATTGTTAACTTTTTTATTTGAAATGTTGCATCGATGTTTGATTGTCGAGGTGTCAACGCGTGATGTTTGGACGTTTAGGCACCGTTTAATTTTTTGACTAAACATAAACTGAACGAGGAAGGGATAGTGATTAGAGGTGAATTAATTGGATTTCTAATAATTTCCAGAAGTATTTCAGATGTCACACAATACAACACAACCTTACATTTCAGGGCAATGAATATACGTTCACCCGCGCACGCCGGTTGCCTTTCTATGTCATTTTTCTGACACGTTTATTCTTTACGTTGTTGGCTTCACTCACTGGACACTAACAATATGAAAAGAAAAATTATTCCTGTGCTTATCGGTTGTGCGCTCTCTTTCTCTGGCCTGGCTGCGCAGCCTACCGCTGAGCGCTATATCGTCAGCTTCCCTGACGGCTCCCATGTGAAATACAGCGGCGCGTTTGCCGATGCGTTCCCGAACGGGCTCCCGGTGGGGATTGGCTCTGGCCTGCTGTTTACGGGCAAGCAGGGCGATGCCCTGACGTTTGCGACCGTGACCGATCGCGGTCCCAACGCCGATGCGCCAAAAATGGGTAAAAACGAAGCCAAAATCTTTGTTACGCCGGATTTCGCGCCGCTCCTGATGACCATCCGCGTCCAGAACGGCAAAGCGGAGGCGGTTGATGCCCGCCCGCTGCATGACGATAAAGGCGAGATTAACGGTCTCCCGCTGCAAAGCGGCGTGATTGGCTCCACCAATGAAGTGGCGTTCAGCGACACCCTCAAGGTCCTGAAAGGTGATAACCGCGGACTGGATACGGAAGGCATCACGCCTGACGGCAAAGGCGGCTACTGGCTGTGCGACGAGTACGGCCCGTTCCTGATTAACGTCGACAGCAAAGGCAAGATCCTCGCGATCCACGGGCCGCAGGCCGCGGAAGGGGAAAAATCTATCGCGGGCGGTCTGCCAAACATCATCAAATGGCGCCAGCCCAACCGGGGCTTTGAAGGCCTGACCCGGATGCCGGACGGGCGGATTATCGCCGCCGTGCAAAGCACGCTGGACATCGACGGGAAGAGCAAAAAGCAGGCGCTGTTCACCCGTCTGGTGAGCTTCGACCCGGCGACCGGCAAAACCGCGATGTACGGTTACCCTATCGACAGCGCGGCCTACGACAAAAACAGCGATGCCAAAATCGGCGACATCGTGGCGCTCGATAATCAGCACATCCTGCTGATTGAGCAGGGAAGCGATAAAAACGACGGGATGCGCAACCTGATTTACAAGGTGGATCTCAGCAAGGCGAGTGACCTGACCGCCTTCGACAAGCCGGGCGAGTACCCGGAGTTTGATGATGAGAAAACCCTGGCGCAGCGCGGCATTACCCTTGCGGCAAAAACGCAGGTGGTCGATCTTCGCGCGCTGGGCTGGCAGCAGGAGAAGGCTGAAGGACTGGCGCTGATCGACAGCAAAACGCTTGCGGTGGCGAACGATAACGATTTTGGCGTGAAGGTCGCGATGCAAAACCCGGTCGAGGGCAAGAAGCTTAAGGATTACCGGGTGAACGCGGAAGGCAAGCTGACGCTGGATGATAAACCGGTGGAAACCACGCTCAGCGTGAAGCCACTGAAGAAGCCGGAGTCCGACAGCGAGCTGTGGATTGTGACGCTGCCGGAGGCGGTGAAATAAGTTTACCGCTCACCCCTCTCCCCACAGGGGAGAGGGGGATTGTTCGGAGCGCATAGTTAAGCGGGGAGGCTATTTCTTCAGCCCCGCAAACGCCGCCCGAATCTCCTCCTCCGGCAGCTGGATGCCAATAAACACCATCACGCTGTGCGGCGCTTCTTCGCCCCACGGTCGGTCCCAGTCGGCGCTGTACAGGCGCTGCACGCCCTGGAACAGCAGACGGTTGGGCTCGCCGTCAATCCACAGCATCCCTTTGTAGCGCAGCAGCCTGTCGGCAAACGACAGCAGCAGCTTCTCCATTACGCGGGAGACCTCGCTGATGTCCACCGGATAATCCAGCTCCACCACAATCGACGCCACGTCGTTTTGCTTGTCGGACATAAAGTGGAAGCGCGGTTTTGTGGTGACGTTCTCTTCCAGCATAAAGCCGCTGGTGTTGAACAGCTGAGACAGGTCGATATCGCCGTGCGTCACCGTGTAAATCGGCGCGCGGGAGTTGATGCGCGTCAGGCGCTCGCGAAGCTTATCGCTTTCACCCGCCACGTCGGTTTTGGTCAGCAGGATGCGGTCGGCGTAGCCCACCTGAGACTGGGCGATGGTGAACTGGTTCATCTGATCGTCGGCGTGGACCGCATCGACCAGCGCGATGACGCCGTCCAGCAGGTAGCGCTGGCAAAGAATATCATGCGAGAAAAAGGTCTGAATGATCGGGCCGGGGTCGGCCATGCCGGTGCACTCGATCACCAGACGGTCAAAGTCGATTTCACCGCGATCGCGGCTGTCGAGCAGGTCCAGCAGGGCGTCTTCCAGCTCGTTAGAGCGGGTGCAGCAGATGCAGCCGTTGGTCAGGGTTTTGATCTGCGTGGCGCGATCGCCAATCAGCTGGTCGTCTACGGAGACTTCGCCAAATTCGTTTTCGATGACGGCGATTTTGAAGCCGTGCTGCTCGTTCAGGATGTGGCGCAGCAGGGTGGTTTTACCGGCGCCGAGGAAACCGGTCAGCAGGGTAACGGCAATCGGGGTCATGGTCTCTCCTTTAGCAGCAGCGGACGCCGCCTTCTCCACTTCCGCCGTAGCGCGCTTCCTGACGCTCGCGGAAGAATTCGGTGTAGGTCATGTACGGCTTATCCGGATGGTTGGTCTTCATGTGCTCAACGTAGTTGTCATAGTCCGGGATGCCAATCAGCATTTTCGCCGCCTGACCGAGGTATTTTTTTGCTTCGCCTAAGTTACCAAACATAACGTGTCCTGATAAGAAAAAGCCCGGTGGCGCGCAGCGATCCGGGCCTACAGCACCGTTGTAGGGCGGGTCAGCGCAGCGCCACCCGCCATTGTTTTAGTGGTGTGAAGAGGTCTTCACGCCGCCTTCCGGTACCGGCACGTACGGGGTTTCTTTATCCGTGCGGCCATTGATGTTGCGCACTTTCATCCAGGTTTTGATGCCGTAGAAGATGATGCTGTACACCACCACCAGGAACAGAATGCTCAGACCCGCGTTGGTGTAGTTGTTCACCACGATATGGTTCATGTTGGCAATCTGCTGCGCGGTTAAATCCGCGCCGCCTGCAGCAATCTTCTCTTTGTACTGGTTAGCCATGAAGAAGAAGCCTTCCAGCTGCGGGTTGGTGCTGAACAGCTTCAGACCCAGCGCCCAGGTGGTGCAGAGCAGCAGCCACAGCGCAGGCACCACGGTGACCCAGATGTATTTGGTACGTTTCATCTTCACGAGGACCACGGTACCCAGCACCAGGGCCACGGCCGCCAGCATCTGGTTAGAGATACCGAACAGCGGCCACAGGCTCTTCACGCCGCCGAGTGGGTCAACCACGCCCTGATACAGCAGGTAACCCCACAGGCCTACGCAGCCCGCGGTCCCGAGTACGCCCGCCACCAGAGAGTCGGTTTTCTTCAGGAACGGCACGAAGTTACCCAGCAGATCCTGCAGCATGAAGCGGCCCGCACGGGTACCGGCATCCAGCGCGGTGAGGATGAACAGCGCTTCGAACAGAATACCGAAGTGGTACCAGAAGCCCATGTCCGCCCACGGCAGCACTTTGTGGAACACGTGTGCGATACCTACCGCCAGCGTCGGTGCACCACCTGCGCGGTTCAGCACGGACGGTTCGCCGATGTCTTTCGCGGTCTGCATGATCTGCTCAGGCGAAATCACAAAGCCCCAGGAGCTGACGGTCGCCGCCGCGTGTGCGCTGGCCTCTTTCAGCTGGGCCATGATCAGCGCGGTATTTTCGCCGCCCATCTCATGCAGGTTAGGCATGGTGATGCCCAGACCCGCTGGTGGCGTGTTCATCGCGAAGTACAGGCCAGGCTCAATAATCGACGCCGCAACCAGCGCCATGATCGCCACGAAGGACTCCATGAGCATTGCGCCGTAACCGATGAAGCGCGCGTCGGTTTCATTGGCCATCAGCTTCGGCGTGGTGCCGGAGGAGATCAGCGCGTGGAAGCCAGACACGGCACCGCAGGCGATAGTGATAAACAGGAACGGGAACAGGGCGCCTTTCCACAGCGGACCGGTACCGTCAATGTACTGGGTTACCGCCGGCATTTTCAGCTCAGGGTTGATGATCACAATCCCGATGGCCAGCCCGACGATCACGCCGATTTTCAGGAAGGTCGCCAGGTAGTCGCGCGGAGCCAGGATCAGCCACACCGGCAGCAGGGCAGAAACGAATGCGTAACCGATCAGCGCGAAGGTGATGGTGGTGTCTTTAAAGGTCAGCGCCGGGCCCCAGTACGGGTCGTGCGCAATCACGCCGCCGAAGTAGATGGAGGCGACCAGCAGCACGATACCGATCACCGACACCTCACCAACGCGGCCAGGGCGCAGGAAGCGCATGTAGATGCCCATGAACAGCGCAATCGGTACGGTAGAGCAGACGGTGAAGACGCCCCACGGACTTTCGGCCAGCGCTTTCACCACGATCAGCGCCAGCACCGCGAGGATGATGATCATGATCAGGAAGCAGCCAAAGAGGGCGATGGTGCCCGGCACGCGGCCCATCTCTTCTTTGATCATCTCACCCAGCGACGAACCGTTACGGCGCGAGGAGATAAACAGCACCATAAAGTCCTGCACCGCACCCGCCAGCACCACGCCCGCCAGCAGCCAGAGCGTACCCGGCAGGTAGCCCATCTGCGCGGCCAGTACCGGGCCGACCAGCGGGCCAGCGCCTGCGATGGCGGCAAAGTGGTGACCAAACAGCACGTAGCGGTTGGTAGGCACGTAGTTCAGGCCGTCATTGTTAATGACCGCCGGGGTGGCACGCGTCGGGTCGAGCTTCATGACCTTCTGCGCGATGTATAAGCTGTAGTAGCGATAAGCCACAAGGTAGACGGAAACCGACGCGACCACGATCCACAGGGCGCTGACGTGTTCGCCCCGGCGTAATGCGACAACCGCCAGACAGAAAGCACCGAGGATCCCGAGTAAGGCCCAGGGCACGTGCTTCAGTAGTTTTTTAGTATCCATAGTAAGACCTGGTTTTTTATGTAAAGAAAAAAGGGTCAGGGTTCGTTGTGAGGAGGTATTGATTAATGCTGGAGCGATCGTGCCAGATCCCCGCGCGCGTAAAGGACGGTAAATGAATGAGTGGTTGAAAGTGCCGGGTGAGCGGTCAAAGGCGGCGACGAGCGGTTTCGGTGCGCCGCCAGAGGGCGAAATTATGTGATTGAGATCACTTGATTATTCGGGTTGCGCTCCACGGCCAGATAGCTCTCCAGCGTCCTGATGAGTTTCTCCTTCAGCCAGCTCGGTTCCAGGATCTGAATATGGGGGAGCCAGTAGAACAGCAGCGGCAGGATCTGGTTCTCGTGGGCCGCCTGGCAGCGCAGCGTGACGCCGTCCTGCTGCTCCTCCAGCAGCTCCTGTTCCGGCAGAAGATCCCGGCGCAGGAAGTAATGTGAGATATTATCTTTGATGAATATTTTCACCGCGAAAGTATCTTCGGACACCCAGGGATCGAGGCTTTTCTCCAGCAGCTCAAGAACATTTTCTTCGGGAGTGAAGGTCGTTTTCTGAATATCAAACCAGCTAATCTGGCTCAATGAGAAGGATTTCAGCCGGCTATTTTCGGTGGCTTGTAAATACCATATATTTTTTTTGTTAATGAGTTTATAGGGATTAATCAGGCGGGTTTTACCCTTATAAACGATCTGGCAAACATTATGGTTTTTAATCGATTTCTCGATTTTCGTTAAATGACGGCGAATATCGCGTTCTACCGTATGTTCCGCTTCATTGCCAAGAATAAGAATATGGTTTTCGTCTACGCGCGTTTCAAGCTTTTGCCAGAATTCCATATTTCTTTCAGGGAAAAAGCTGTCGGCATTCAGAAAGTTAGCCAAAGTGTGATGTAATCCTTGCCCACCCGGCGATTGTGCGGAATGAATCAGCCGATATAGACCGTTACCGGTATGTTCAACAATGGGCGAGAGGGCATTTAAATCCCGGTAGACGGTGCGTTCGGTAATTTTAAATTTCTCCATTAGCGCACCGCGGTTTACCACACCGTTTAAATGTAGCTCAAGGAGAATATCGACCAGACGTTCAGCCGAGCGGCTCCGCGTCGTTTTAGCCATAAGGTCATCCTGTATATATAGGTATGCGCTGAATGATGCGGGTGCACTGACAGGCGGCGTCAGTATTCAGGCACAGAAAATTTCTCTTATGGGTATATAACGGCGTGATTTAGCGGAAACCTTAGGAGTTTTTGCAGAAAGCGGCGCTGGCCGGAAAAAAGGCCAGCGCGAGGCGGGTCACACGGCGACTTCCGTCTCCAGCATGACCGGGTGGAAGCGGCGTCTGAAGTAGATCAGGCCGTGGCCCGCGTCACTCAGAATGATGTTTTTAATTTCAACCAGATAAACCAGATGCGTGCCGATGGTTTGCACCTGGCTTATTTCGCCTTCAAGGCTGGCCAGCGCGCCCTTGAGTACCGGCTGCGCCAGCGGCCCTTTCTGCCAGCAGGAGAGGGCAAAGCGCTCTTCCATCGCCATACCGGTCATCCCGGCGAAATGGCGCGCCATGATCTCCTGCTCGTGGTTCAGCACGTTAACGCACAGCCTGCCGTTGCCCTGGAATACCGGGTTCATGGCGCTGTTGGCGTTGATGCACACCATGACCGACGGCGGGGTGTCCGTGACCGAGCAGACGGCGGTGGCGGTGATGCCGCAGCGGCCCGCCTCGCCCTCGGTGGTGACCACGTTAACCGCCGCCGACAGGCTACTCATTGCGTCGCGAAAACGCAGGCGTTGTTCATCTGAATGCATTGCAACCTCCCGCTGCGCTATTTCAGCAGCTTGTCCAGCATGTTGATATCGCTGTTGTTGTGCAGGTGTGGCACCGTCCAGCCGTGTTGGTCGTATTCGGACATACAGCGGTCGACCATCGCCATCATCTTGTCCATATTGCCGGAGCTCTGCGCCTGGCGCAGACACTGCAGGCGAATTTCATCCTGGCTGCCGGAGTAGTTGATCTCATACAGCTCGTGACGGCCGCCAAACTCGCTGCCGATGGCGTCCCACATCAGCTTCAAAATCTTGATGCGTTCGACGTGATCCATGCCGTTGGAGCCGCGCACGTATTTCGCCAGATACTGGTCGATCTGCGGGTTGTTCAGATCCCGGGCGCTGGACGGCAGGTAGATCAGCCCGGAAGTGACGTTACGCTCGATGATGTTCTTGATCTTCGCGTAGGCCATCGGGGCCATCACGCGGTAGGTCTGCAACGCCGCGTGGTCAGGAAGATACGCACCGTTGACCCACGGCGTGGCTTCGGAACACATGGAGTCGCTCAGCGCCCAGAACATGTTGCGCCACGCCACCACTTCGCCGAGATCCGCCTGCACGCCGCGGAACTCCAGGGTGCCGGTACACTCCAGGGATTTCTTCAGCAGGGCGGTGATGAAGTCGAGCTTCACCGCCAGGCGCACGCAGGCCTGCAGCGGGTACATTCGCGCAAAGCCGCCTTCCATCGTCCAGCGGCGGCAGCGGTCGAAATCGCGGTAGATCAGCACGTTTTCCCACGGGATCAGCACGTGATCCATCACCAGAATGGCGTCGTTCTCGTCAAAGCGGCTGGAGAGCGGGTAGTCGTACGGGGATCCGGTTGCGCCTGCCACCATCTCGTAGGAGGCGCGGGAGATCAGCTTCACGCCCTCGGCGTCCATCGGCGCGACGAACATCAGCGCGAAGTCCGGGTTTTCGCCCATCACCTGCGCGGAGCCGAAGCCGATCATGTTGTAGTGGGTCAGGGCGGAGTTGGTGGCCACCACTTTCGCGCCGCTGACGATAATCCCGGCGTCGGTCTCTTTCTCCAGCTTGATGTAGACGTCTTTTACCTCGTCCGCCGGCTTGTGGCGGTCGATCGGCGGGTTAACGATGGCGTGGTTGAAGTACAGGCCGGTTTCCTGAATACGGGTGTACCAGTTCCGGGCGTTCTGCTCGAACTGGCCGTAGAAGGCCGGGTTGGCGCCCAGCGCGCAGCCGAACGCGGCTTTGTAGTCCGGCGTGCGGCCCATCCAGCCGTAGCTCAGGCGCGACCACTCGGCGATGGCGTCGCGCTGCTGGCGCAGGTCGTCGGCGCTTTTCGCCACGCGGAAGAACTTGTGGGTATAGCCGCCGCTGCCGGTGTCGGTGCCCCAGCACAGCGTGTCCTGCATGTCCGGCTTGTGCAGCGCGTCGTACATCTGCGCGATGGAGGCTGCCGCATTGCGAAATGCCGGATGGGTGGTGACGTCTTTGACGCGCTCGCCGTAGATATAAATCTCGCGTCCGTCCTGCAGGCTTTTTAAATACTCTTCACCGGTTAACGGACGTTTGGCATCAGCGCGGAACTCTTCAGGCTTCATAGGGGACCTCATATCGGAATAGGGTTGTTAAATTTATGTTTTGTTTTTGTTGTTTAATTGAAGCCTGAGAGGGACGTAACGTGAAGGGACGATTGGGACAACGACGGGTACTTTTCGGGTGGGTTGTGGTTTTGTGATCTGTGCGGCTTTTCGGCGGGTGGCGCTGCGCTTACCCGCCCTACGAACCGTGATGCGTTCAGGAAACCGGTACTTTCTGCGCCCGATACGCGCTCGGCGAGCACCCCACCAGGCGGTTAAAAAAGCGGGCAAAATAGGCCGGATCTTTGAACCCCAGCTGCCAGGCAATTTCGCTGACGGTGCTGTCGGAGAAGAGCAGCAAGCGCCTGGCCTCCCGCAGCTGGCGGTCGAAGATCAGCCGTTTTGGCGGGCGGTTGGCGAAGCGGCGACAGATATCGGTCAGGCGGGATTCGGTCAGGTGCAGCTCGCTGGCGTATTCCGGCACCGTCCAGTGCTGGTGGTAGTGGGTGTCGATCAGCTGGGTAAACCGCTGGAACAGCTTCAGCTCGCCGCGCATGCCGCCTGACGCGTGGTCGTCGAGCTTCGCGTTGCGCAGCAGCAGGGTGAAAACCGCCTGGGCCAGCAGGACCAGCGTATGCTCGCGCCCGGGCAGCTGCTCCGTGGATTCCCGGGCAATCAGCTGCCAGTAGTGCTTCAGCGCCGCCAGCTCGTCCGGCCTGTCGGCAAGCGAAAGGCAGATCCCCGGCAGGCCAAACGCCTCCCGCGTGCCGGGGTAGAGCACCTCCAGCAGCGGCCAGATCAGATCCTCGCGCACCGTCAGCACGTGTCCGTCGCTGTCGGATTCGGTGATAAACGCGTGCGGCACCGACGGCGGGGTGAGGACGAACAGCGGGGCCTGCACCGAATAGCGGTGATCGTCGAGCTGGAGCTCAATCTGCCCGGTATCGAGAAAGTGCATCTGAAAATACTGGTCGTGACGATGCGCCTGCATGTCGCGGCCAAAAAAGGCCGCCATGCGGGCGAACGACTGGTAGTGCACATCGTCGGTGCCCAGACTTTCGTCGTACTCCTTGCTGATATCAATGTTGGCGATAGGGCTCTGGCACATGATCGTTCCTCTGTTGATCCCGCTGCGTCATCGGGATACGCGTCAGCACCAGCGCGCCGACCACCAGCAGCCCGGCCACAAACCACAGCCCCGAGCTGAAGCTGCCGGTCGCGTCGCGCAGGATCCCAATCAGCAGCGGGCTGACGGCGGAGCCGACGTTGCCGATGGCGTTGATCACCGCCAGCGCCACCGCGCGGGACTGCAGGCTAATCACCCGATCCGGCGTGGTCCAGAATATCGCCATGGCGGTAAACGATCCGGTTGAGGCCATGATGATGCCAAGCAGCTGGATCAGGCTGTGATCGGTCGCGGAGGCCAGCATCCATCCCGCCGCGGCGAACAGGTACGGCAGGATGGTGTGCTTTTTTCGCTCTTTCAGCCTGTCGGAACGGCGGCTCCACCAGATCATCCCGAGGATGGTGCAGAACTGCGGGATCGCCGCCAGCAGGCCGATGACGATGTTGCTGCTCCCCGTGTTAAAGCTTTGCAGGATTTGCGGGGTCCAGATGTTGATCGCGCTCAGCGTATTGGTCAGGCAGAAGTAGGCCAGCGTGTAGAGCAGCACCGCCGGGGTCAGCACCTCGCGCAGCGTCGAGCGCGGCGTCGAGCGCGGCGTGACGGATTGGGCAATGGCAACCTCCTGCTCGCGGGCGATCATCGTTTTGAGCGCCAGCTTTTCGTCCTCATCCAGCCAGGTGGCCTGATCCGGGGTGTCGTTGAGGTAAAACCAGGTCACCACGCCGAGCACCACCGACGGCAGACCCTCCAGCAGGAACAGCCACTGCCAGCCCTTGAGGTTCCACAGCCCGTCCATCGCCAGAATGTACCCGGAGAGGATTGAGCCGAGCATCATGGTGACCGGCATGGCAATCATAAACAGCGCGTTGGCGCGGGCGCGGTGATAGGCCGGGAACCACCAGGTGAGGTAGACCAGAATCCCCGGCAGGAAGCCGGCTTCGGCAATGCCCACCAGCATGCGCAGAACGTAGAGGGTTTCGGGGCTGGTGGCGAACATGGTGCAGGTGGAGGCAATACCCCACACTACCATGATCCCGGCGATCCAGCGGCGCGCGCCGATCTTCGCCAGCATGATGTTGCTCGGGATCCCGCACAGCACGTAGGTGACGTAAAAGAGCGTCGCGGCCAGGCCAAACATGGTTGAGGTGAGGCCCAGATCTTTGCCCATCGTCAGCCCGGCGAAGCCGATGTTGATGCGATCGAGAAACGAGAAAACAAACAGGATAAAGAGAAAGACGATCAGGCGTCGGAACAGCTTGTGAATGACGCGGTGTTCAACGGCTTTATTATCATGGGTTTGCAGGGTAGAGGTCGTCATGGTGCGCTCCAGATCTTACGTTTAGTAGACGGATTTATTGTTATTAACTGACGTAACCGGTTGTTCGATAAAGCGTGCCGCCAGCGCTTCCGCGCCGCGGGCGAGCAGGGTGGTGTCGACGCCGACGGCGACAAACCGCGCGCCGAGTTCAAGGTAGCGTTTTGCCAGCTGCTCGTTCGCCATCAGGATGCCGGGCGCTTTACCGGCGGCGCGTATCTGCGCGATCGCCTGCTCAATGGCGGCCTGCACCTCCGGGTGCTGCGGATTACCGGCAAAGCCCATGTCGGCGCTCAGATCCGCCGGGCCGATAAACACGCCGTCGACGCCTTCTACGTCCAGGATCTGCGGCAGGTTTTTCAGCGCCTCGCGGGTTTCGATCTGCACCAGCACGCACATGGCGTCGTTGGCCTGCTGCAGGTAATCCGGAATGCGGTTCCAGCGCGAGGCGCGCGCCAGAGCGCTGCCGACGCCGCGAATGCCCGCGGGCGGGTAGCGGGTGGCACGTACCGCCTGCCGCGCTTCGTCGGCGTTTTGCACCATCGGCACCAGCAGGGTTTGCGCACCCACGTCCAGCAGCTGTTTGATCTGCACCGGGTCGTTCCACGACGGGCGGACCACCGGCTGGCTGGGATAAGGTGCGATGGCCTGCAGCTGGGTCAGGACGGTCTGCACGCTGTTCGGCGCGTGCTCGCCGTCGATCAGCAGCCAGTCGAAGCCTGCTCCGGCCAGCAGCTCCGCGCTGTAGCTGCTGGTCAGCCCCAGCCATAGGCCAATTTGCGGGCGGCCCGCCTGCAGCGCCGCTTTGAATGCGTTTTGCATGGTTATCTCCTAAACAAAGCGGCAGCTGATGGAGCCCATGTTGCCGTAGTCGACGTGGAAGGTGTCGCCTCTGCTGGCGGGCACCGGGCGGGTAAACGAGCCGCCGAGAACGATCTGGCCAGGCTCCAGCTGCACGTCATACGGGGCGAGCTTGTTTGCCAGCCACGCCACGCCGTTGGCCGGGTGGTTCAGGACGCCTGCGGCCACGCCGGTCTCTTCGATCACGCCGTTGCGGTAGAGCAGGGCGGAGATCCAGCGCAGGTCCAGCTCGTCGGGCTTAATCGGACGGCCGCCGAGGATCACGCCCGCGTTGGCGGCGTTATCGGAGATGGTGTCGAACACCTTGCGCGGGCGCTGGGTGTCCGGGTCGACGTTGTGGCAGCGGGCGTCGATCAGCTCCAGCGCGGGGATCACGTAGTCCGTGGCGTTATAGACGTCGAAGATCGTGCAGTTCGGGCCGCGCAGCGGTTTTGCCAGCACGAACGCCAGCTCCACTTCAATGCGCGGGACGATAAAGCGATCCACGGGAATGTCGCTGCCGTCGTGGAAGAACATGTCGTCCAGCAGCGCGCCGTAGTCCGGCTCGCTAATCTGCGAGCTGGCCTGCATCGCTTTGGACGTCAGGCCGATCTTGTGGCCCTTCAGCACGCGGCCTTCGGCAATTTTCAGGCTGACCCATTCGCGCTGGACGGCGTAGGCGTCGTCGATAGTGATCGTCGGGTAGTCGAGGGAGATCTGGCGGATCTGCTCCCGGGACTGCTCCGCCTGATGCAGACGATGGGCGATCAGGGTATGGGTGTGTTTATCGAGCATGGCGTATCCTTTATGCGGCTGTTGCCGGGTGGCGCTGCGCTTACCCGGCCTACGTTCGAGCCGTTGTAGGTCCGGTAAGCGAAGCGCGACCGGGCGGAAAAGATGTCTACTTAAACAACGCGTGCACGTTGTTTTGTTTGTAATTGAGCGTTGGGTGCAGCTCGTCCAGCTCAAACGACAGCGCCAGATAGCGGCCCGCCATCAGCGCCGCGAAGTGCGTTTTAATCAGCGCAAACAGCATTTCACCGACCTCTTCCCGGCTCTCCAGACTGCGCCCCGCGCCAATCTTCAGCGTCATATGGACAAAGGCGTAATCGTGCTTGCCGTCGGCCATCTGCCAGGTGTCCAGCCAGTGGGCGCGGCTGCGGATACCGCCGATAGGGAAGATGCCCGTGGCGGCGAGCGCCTCGTTCACTTTGGCGAACAGTCCCGGCAGGTCGGCCTGCTCGCGGATGTTGTCGGTACATTCAGCAATAAAGTGCGGCATGGAGGCTCCTTACGCGGGCAGGGGGAAAACGGCGTTGACCTGGCCGGTGCCGGAGCTGGCGAACAGCTCGGTGAGAAACTCCACCTTGCCGTCGTATTTGTCCCAGCCGAGCATCCCCAGCAGCATCACCGTGTCGTGCATATTGCCTTCGCCGTAGCAGTAGTCGGCGTACTCCGGCAGCATGCTGCAGAATTCTTTGAACTGACCCTCTCGCCACAGCTTCACCACGCGCTCGTCCATCTGGCGGTCGAACTCGCGGGTGTAGCTGTTCATCCCTTCTTCCGCGCGCTGGTCGTCGATAAAGCGGTGCGACAGCGAGCCGCTGGCGAGCACCGCCACGGTGCCGTCGTATTTTTCAATGGCGCTGACGATGGCCTCGCCCAGCCTGCGGCTGTCGGCGAAGTCGTGAACCGTGCAGAACGCCGAAATAGAGACCACTTTGAAGTGCTTATCCGCGTTCATGTAGCGCATCGGCACCAGCGTGCCGTACTCTAGCTTCAGGCTTGGAATGTTGTGCGCTTTGGCGCGCACACCAAGCTTCACCGCTTCGTCGGCGATCAGCTGGCCGAGTTCCGGGTTGCCGTCGTAGTCGTAGGTCATGTCGCGGATAAAGTGCGGCAGCTCGTTGCTGGTGTACACGCCCGAGAAATGGTCCGCACAGTTAATGTGGTACGCGCTGTTCACCAGCCAGTGGGTGTCGAAGACGATAATGGTATCGACGCCCAGCTCCCGGCAGCGCTTGCTGATCTCTTTGTGTCCGTCGATGGCGCCCTGGCGGCAGCCGTGGTTTTTGCCCGGCAGTTCGGAGAGATACATCGACGGCACGTGGGTGATTTTTGCCGCTAACGCTAATTTGCCCATTTTCAGATCCCCCACTTTGGAATCGGATGGTCGCCCATGGAGATGCAGACGTTCTTCATCTCCGCGAATACCTCGAAGCTGTACTCGCCGCCCTCGCGGCCGGTGCCGGAGGCCTTCACGCCGCCAAACGGCTGGCGCAGGTCGCGCACGTTCTGGGTGTTGACGAACACCATGCCGGCTTCGATATTGCGCGCCAGACGGAGTACCTTGCTCACGTCCTGGGTCCAGATGTATGACGCCAGGCCGTACTCCACGTCGTTGGCCAAGCGCAGCCCTTCCGCTTCGTCCTTGAACGGCAGCAGGCAGGCCACCGGCCCGAAGATCTCCTCCTGCGCCACGCGCATGCGGTTATCAACATCCGCCAGCACGGTCGGGCGCAGGAAGTTGCCGCCCTTCAGGTGCGCAGGCAGATCGGTCGGTTTGTCCGGGCCGCCCGCCAGCAGGGTTGCGCCTTCCTCAATGCCGAGGCGGATATAGCCGGAGACCTTTTCCCAGTGCTGCTGGCTAATCAGCGCGCCAATCTGGGTGTTCGGATCGGTCGGGTCGCCCACGCGCAGGCGGTTGGCGCGCTCGGCAAAGCGCTTCACGAATTCCGGGTAGATGCTCTGCTGGATGAAGATGCGCGAGCCCGCGGTGCAGCGCTCGCCGTTGATGGAGAAGATGGTGAACAGGGCGGCGTCCAGCGCGCGCTCGATGTCGGCATCCTCAAATATCAGCACCGGGGATTTGCCGCCCAGCTCCATGGAGTACTTCTTCAGCCCGGCGTTTTTCATGATGTTGCGCCCGGTAGCGGTGCCGCCGGTGAAGGAGACGGCGCGCACGTCGTGATGCCGCACCAGCGCATCGCCTGCCGTCGCGCCGTAGCCCTGAACGACGTTCAGCACGCCCGCCGGAATACCCGCCTCCAGGGCGAGCTCGCCCAGACGGTCGGCGGTCAGCGGGGAGAGCTCGGACATCTTCAGCACCGCGGTATTGCCTAAGGCCAGACAGGGTGCGACCTTCCAGGTGGCGGTCATAAACGGCACGTTCCACGGCGACACCAGCGCGCAGACGCCCACCGGCTGCACCAGGGTGTAGTTGAGCATCTTGTCGTCGACCGGGTAGGTCTTGCCGTTCATCTGCTGGCACACCTCGGCGAAGAATTCGAAGTTGTGCGAGGCGCGCGGAATGAGCACGTTTTTGGTCTGGTGGATCGGCAGCCCGGTGTCGGCGGTTTCCATGGCGGCGATCTCCGGCACGTTCTGGTCGATCAGGTCGCCCAGGCGGCGCATCAGGCGCGCGCGCTCCTTCATCGGCAGGTTGGCCCACTTCGGAAACGCCTCTTTGGCGGCGGCAACGGCCTGATGGATTTCGGCCTCGCCGCCGGAGGCCACTTCTGCCAGAACCTCGCCGGAGGCCGGGTTAGTGGTGTGGAAGTAGTCGCTGCCCGCGACGTTTTTACCGTTGATCCAATGGTTTATCTTTTTCATTTTGCCGTCTCCTCACTCACAATTCGGTTCACCAGGCGTCCCACGCCTTCCACTTCCACCACCACCTCATCGCCCGGCACCACGTCGGACAGCCCCTTCGGCGTGCCGGTGGCAATCATGTCGCCCGGCTGCAGGGTCATAAAGTCGCTCAGGTAGGCGATCAGGTACGGGATGCTGAAGATCAGATCCGCCGTGGTGCCTTCCTGGCGCAGCTCGCCGTTAACGAAGGTGCGCAGGGCGAGGTTGCGCGGGTCGGGAATGGCCTCTTTTGGCACGATGTTGGGGGAAATGGGGGTCAGCCCGTCGCGGCTTTTCACCCGCAGGTTCGGGCGGTAGTAGTTTTCGAGATAGTCACGAATGGCGTAGTCGTTGCAGACCGTGTAGCCCGCAACATAGTCCATCGCCTCGGCTTCGCTCACCTTGCGGGCCGTTTTGCCGATGACCACCACCAGCTCCGCTTCATAGTGCATGTACTCGACGTTGTTCGGGCGCACCGAGGTCTGGTTGTCGCCGTTGAAGGTGTTAGGCGCTTTGATAAAGACCAGCGGCTCGGTGGGCGGCTTGAAGTCCAGCTCGCTGGCGTGATCGGCATAGTTCAGGCCGAGGGCAAACAGCGTGGCGTGCGGCGGCGTGCTGTGCGCAATAGTGACGTCGCGCTCGTCCACCACCGGGTTTTCCAGCGGTGGAAATCCTTCCGCCAGAATACGCACGCGATCGCCCGGGCGGATCTCAACGCGGCTGTGCGGGGTACCGAGCAGGATCGCATCACCGGGATTAAGGGTGGCGAACTCGCTCAGGGCGCTCAGCAGTTCGGCAGCGTTACGCTGCAGATCGGCGGTGTTCCAGTGGTCCGCTTCGCGGCCGTTGATCTCGGTGATGATGGTCAGGCTATCCACGTTATCAACGGCGACTGGTTCGCCGAGCGGGCAGAATCCGTCCCGGCATTTGGCCTTGATGGCCGGGCGGTAGAAGCTCTCTTCCGGCAGGCTCACCTCGTTGGCCAGCGCATATCCGGCGATGTACGCCGCGGCGTCCTCCACGCGCACCTTGCTGGCGGTTTTACCGACCACCAGCGCTACCGTGGCGCCGCTCAGCACCGTTTCCCCCTGCGGGTACGGAATGGGGTCGCCCGCGCGAATCACGGTGTTATGCGGTTTGATAAACCACACCGCCGTTTTCGGCGGCGTGTTGTAGGGGGCTTTTTCAAACGCCTCTCGCCAGGCTTCGCGCTGACTCTGATGGTTGAGGGCGACAGCAAAGACGGTACCTTTCATTCACATACTCCTCAGGCCGGAGGTCCGGTTTGGATTTCATTAATATGTTAATGATCTGGTTTTATGCTTTTGCTGATTATTTCGCAATCAGAAGTGAAAGATTTGTGATACGAATAACAATAAATTTACGTATTTGTTTTTATTGGTATTAAAATCAGAGTGTTAATAAACTTAATGGGTTTCTGTTAGACTTTTTGACGGAAAACGTGTTGTTTATAAAAGCATCTTTTATGAATTGTTTACGTGTTAATGATGTGAAGGGGAGAGGCTATGCATGATTCATTAACCATCGCGCTGCTGCAGGCGCGGGAAGCGGCGATGTCCTACTTCCGACCGATCGTGAAGCGCCATAACTTGACCGAGCAGCAGTGGCGCATTGTGCGCGTGCTGGCTGAACATCCGTCGATGGATTTTCACGATCTGGCGTTTCGCACCTGTATTTTGCGCCCGAGCCTCACCGGCATTCTGACGCGCATGGAGCGCGACGGTCTGGTGCTGCGCTTAAAGCCGCTGAACGACCAGCGCAAGCTGTACGTCTCGCTGACCAAAGAGGGCAATGCGCTGTATGAGCACGCCCAGGCGCAGGTGGAGGAGGCGTATCAGCAGATTGAGGCGGAATATACGCCGGAGAAGATGAAACAGCTGACGGCGCTGCTGGAAGAGTTTATTGAACTCGGAAACCGACATAACGCAGCGCGGGAAGAAGAGTAAAAACCACAAATTTCAGGATGAATTTCGTAAAGTTTTCCCTTTCCAGGCCGAAAATTCTGTATCTGTCTGAGGAAAGAGAAAACATGTTAAACCGTATCAAGATTGTCACCAGCTTAATGCTGGTTTTAGCGATATTTGGCCTTTTACAACTCACATCCGGTGGTCTTTTCTTTAATGCTCTGAAGAATGACAAAGAGAATTTCACCGTCCTGCAAACCATTCGCCAGCAACAGTCCACGCTGAACGGCAGCTGGGTAGCGTTGCTGCAAACCCGTAATACCCTGAACCGTGCGGGTATCCGCTACATGATGGATCAGAGCAATATCGGCAGCGGCGCGACCGTGAACGATTTGATGCAAATCGCGTCTGCGTCTCTGAAACAGGCGGAAAAAAACTGGGCTGCCTACGAAGCCCTGCCGCGCGATCCGCGTCAAAGCGATGCGGATGCCATGGAGATCAAGCGTAACTACGATATTTACCACGGCGCGCTGGCGGAGCTGATCCAGCTGCTGGGCGCGGGCAAAATCAACGCCTTCTTCGACCAGCCAACCCAGAGTTACCAGGACGGTTTTGAGAAGCAGTACGTGAGCTACCTGCAGCAGAACGACAAGCTGTACCAGATGGCGGTCGAAGACAGCAACAGCTCTTACAGCCAGGCTATCTGGGTGCTGATCGGCGTCCTGATTGCCGTGCTGGTGGTGATTGTGGCCGTCTGGCTCAACATCAAGCAGACGCTGATCTCCCCGCTGAATCGTCTGATCGACAACATTCGCCATATCGCCAGCGGCGACCTGGTGAAGCGCATTGAGGTTCAGGGCACCAACGAGATGGGTGAACTGGCCGACTCGCTGCGCCATATGCAGGGCGAGCTGGTGCGTACCGTTGGCGACGTGCGTAACGGCGCGAATGCGATCTACAGCGGCGCGAGTGAAATCGCGATGGGCAACAACGACCTCTCCTCCCGTACTGAACAGCAGGCCGCTTCCCTGGAAGAGACCGCTGCCAGCATGGAGCAGCTGACGGCGACCGTTAAGCAGAACGCCGAAAACGCCCGTCAGGCGAGCCATCTTGCGCTGAGCGCCTCTGAAACCGCGCAGAGAGGCGGCAAAGTGGTGGACAACGTGGTGCAGACCATGCGCGATATCGCGGGCAGTTCGCAGAAAATTGCCGACATTATCAGCGTGATCGACGGTATTGCTTTCCAGACCAACATCCTGGCACTGAACGCGGCGGTAGAAGCGGCGCGTGCGGGCGAGCAGGGCCGTGGTTTTGCGGTGGTAGCAGGTGAAGTGCGTAACCT
The DNA here is from genome assembly GCF_000612205.1 of Enterobacter sp. 5-4. Classification (NCBI taxonomy): domain Bacteria; kingdom Pseudomonadati; phylum Pseudomonadota; class Gammaproteobacteria; order Enterobacterales; family Enterobacteriaceae; genus Enterobacter; species Enterobacter sp. 5-4. The sequence continues at coordinate 211,819 of NZ_JFHW01000010.1, forward strand.
GGCCCAGCGCAGCGCCCAGGCGGCACGCGAGATCAAGAGCCTGATCGAAGACTCCGTGGGTCGCGTGGAAGTGGGCTCAACGCTGGTCGAAAGCGCCGGTGAAACCATGGGTGAGATCGTGAATGCGGTTACCCGCGTCACGGACATCATGGGTGAAATCGCCTCTGCGTCTGACGAGCAGAGCCGCGGTATCGACCAGGTCGGTCTGGCGGTGGCAGAGATGGATCGCGTGACCCAGCAGAACGCCTCGCTGGTGGAAGAGTCTGCCGCAGCGGCAGCCGCACTGGAAGAGCAGGCAAGCCGTCTGACCCAGGCCGTGGCGGTGTTCCGCATTCAGCAGGAGCAGATGAAAGCGCGTGAGTTCGCTTCTGCGAAAACCGTTGCAGCACCGGCGATGGCGCGTAAAACGGTTACCGCTGATGCTGGTGATAACTGGGAAACGTTCTAACGCCGTATGTTGTGCCGGGTGGCGGCTGCGCCTTACCCGGCCTACGGTTCGTGGTTGTGCCGGGTGGCGGCTGCGCCTTACCCGGCCTAGGGTTTGTGGTTTTGCCGGGTGGCGGCTACGCCTTACCCGGCCTACTGTTCAGGGTTTTGTAGGCCCGGTAAGCGCAGCGCCACCGGGCGATATTACAGAGGCAGGCGCATGGCGCAGCGCGTTTCATACGCGAAACCGTGCGCCGTCTCTTCTTCTCTTTTCTGACGCAGTTCAGGCGTCAGGGTCGTCATTTTTTCAAACCCCAGCCGCGCATAGAACGGCGCATTCCACGGTATGTTCCTGAACGTCGTCAGCGTCAGCGCTGTCAGCCCCTTTCTGCGGGCATGGTCTGCCACGCAGGCGATGAGCTGCCTGCCGATCCCTTTTCCCTGCCAGTCCAGATCAACCGAGAGTTCGACAATAAACAGTGAAGACGGATGGGCTTCGGCAAGGATAAACCCGACGGGCTGGTCGTTTGCCAGCGCCAGCCAGCTTAACCCGCGTTCGACATAGCCGAGGTGTTGCTCAGCGGAAATGACCTCGCCATCGGCAAGCCAGGCGAGTGCCGGGAAGTCACGGAAGCGCCCGGCCGCCGCGCGTTCAATGGCGGGCAGGGCGGCAATGTCGTTGCGGGTGGTGGGGCGAATGCGAAGAGTCATGGCGGCAAGTATAGCCTGACCCGTCGACATTATTCCGAGCAGATCAGCACCGGCGAATAGAAATTGCTGATCACCAGCGCGTCTTCCGGCGTGCGCTCGATCGTCAGAAGCCTTTTATTGCCCAGCGTCAGGCCGGCAACGTATTTTTCAAAGACCCCGGGCGGCATGGCGTCATGGCTAAAACGCTCCACTTTTTGAATAGCGATCTCATACAGTTCGCCCTCCACGTGACGCCATTTAAACATCTCCTGGCGGGAAACCTCCCAGCTGCGTGGGGCATTCACCACGCTGCCGTTAACCGTGATGTACCCGGTTTTGTCGGGATGAAAACGCATAATGATCTCACCGTCAAAGGTGAAATCGTGGTTGTCGCGCCGGTCGGAAAAGGTCAGGTTTCCGTCGCAGGCCACCGACAGCGGGGGCGTGTGAAAGTACCACGCCAGCACGGTGCCCAGCAGCAGCAGGTTGAGGATCAGGGTTAGCCAAACTTTTTTGTGTCTCATCATCACCACTCGTAATAGTAAAGCGTACGACAGGCGCTGGCTTTACCCTGCGTGAGGGAACATTGGGAGAGCACCAGCCGCCCTTCGTGGCCGTAGAAAAGCGTTCTCTGAATGTGCATGTAGAAAATTGAATTTTTCAGGCACGGAAGATGGCCGTCCTTCTGAAGCGTTTGCGCCAGCGTTATTGCCTTCCCGTGAAATACGTCCGCCAGCGGCGTAAAGGTGTAGACCGGGCAGGTGCCGATATGCGTCAGCAGATGGATCTCCCTTTGTGAATTTTCTGGCTTGATCAGCGCGATCCAGAGGCATAGCGCAACGACGACCAGCGTGAGCGCGCCGCAGAACAGCCATTCCGGGCGAACGCGCCATGCAGGTTTCGCCGTTTCGACGGTCGGCGGGGCCTCCTCCAGCGGAGTGACCGTAACGTCCGCGCTGAGCATAAAGCCCGTTTTCGGTACGGTGACGATAAGCAGCGCGTCGGGAAGCAGGGCCGCCAGCATCTTGCGCAGAATGCTGATGTACTGGTTTAAGGAGTTGTTAGATCCCTGAAGCCCTCGCCGATCCCAGACTTCCTGGAGAAAGGTTTCCCGTTCAACCACGTTCCCATGATGCTGTACCAGCAGCTTCATGATGGTATTGGCCGTGCAGGTGAGGAGCTGCGCATCCTCATCCGGCGCATTGATAAGAGAAACAGAACCGTCCTCGTCGTTATAGACGATGGCGTCAGCAAGCAGGTATTTCATAAGTTGTTGTAATAAAAGCAGAGATAAAAAATAAAAAGAGAAGGTCTACGCCTTCCGGGCTGCATTGCTGGCTATTTTAACGCCACTGTTACCGATAACATTGATCCAGACAGGATTTTGGGTGGTTTAATAAGTCAGCGTGATAATCACGTCATCAATAAATTCCCCGGTACCGGTTAGCGGCTGTGCCGGGACCTCGCCGTAAACGGTGTAGTTCTGGGTGCCGCCAGCGGGATTGGTGACCTGCAGCGCATCGCCGCTGCTTTGATCTCCCCAGCGTTGCGTGGCCGCCTCATCCTGCCAGAGCCCGTAGCGCAGGCACTGGCCCTCGTTGTTGCAGAGCTGCCGCTGATTACCGCTGGCATGGTTGCCTTTGCCCATGGCAAGGGTGAATGCGGTTCCGGCCGGGCAGCGCGTGGTCAGGGTGGCGGTGGAACGCGTCGGACGCAGGGTCGCGGTGCTGGTCAGGGTGCCGAAGTTAAGGGGCGTCACGCGCTCGATGTAGCATCCCTGGCTGATTTCGGCCTGCGCGCTGGTGCCGCCCTGCACCTGCTCCCCCTCTGCGGAACCGTCCGAGCAGTTTTGCAGGGCATCCTGACGCAGGGCGCTGTGCCAGGCGATGCGCAGATTCATGTTGTAGTTGTAATAGTGGTAGGCCGGAAGCTGGCTTTGCCCTGCCGGAATGGTAGCGATAAGCGGAAAGGTACCGCTGACGTTGGCATTGCTTTGCGCGGCCAGAGTCTGCTGAATCAGGTTCCCGCTGCTGGCAGGCCCCAGCTCCTGAGAGCGTGCTGCGCCGTTCAGCAGGCGGAAGAGGAGGGTGTACTGTTTTCCCTCCTGGTCCCCCGGCGAGATCATCTCAAAGGGCGGGGCGTCTACGCTGCTCAGACAGACGTTGAGATATTCCGTTCTGCCCTCGTTGTCGGCCTGGCAGCTAAACTTGACCTCGGTGTTGACGGAGGTGGTATTGCCCGCCACGACGTTGCCAAAGTTAATGGCGGGCATGGAGGTTATCCAGCAGGCTGCCGCCATCGCCTTTACGGACAGGACGAGCAGCAATAATAACGGCGCTCTTAATGACACAGTTGTTCTCCCATATTCTGTATAGATGACGCGGTACGGGGCGCCGGAAGCGCGACCCGGCACTCTCCCTCACCGGTCTTCACCACCAGTTCACCCGGCAGGGGCGGATCTTCAAGCCAGATAAAGCCATCGCGGCCCACGATGGTGGCACCCTGCGGCGTTGACACGACGCTGCCCAGCGGGAGCGGCCTGCGGCGGCTGTCGACCAGCCGGGCCTGAACCGTGACGGCGTGATGGACGTTAAAATCGACTTTGACCGCGCTGTTGTTGCCCGGCCTGGCATGCATGTCGGTGACGGGGGCGATCACATCGGCGGGCAGATCGAGCGGGTTAATGCTGACTTTGCTGTTGTGGTAGCGCGGCAGGTCGGTCAGCAGGAGATAACCGTTCTCATCCGTTTCACCGGCCGGGCGGTTTTCCAGCATCACCGGTACGTGCCCAATACCGTGCGTGGACACCAGCGCCATGCCCTGCTGGATGTAGCGCAGCGCGTGCAGGCTGCCGTCCAGCAGCGTCAGGCTCCCTTCGGCTGAGGCGTACTGGTTGCGCTGGCTGGCACCTTGCTGCAGCCCAACGTGCCATTCGCCCGCGCGGCCCAGATAGCCTGCGTCTGCATATCTTTCACGTCGTTCGCCAAAGCCCTGGCCCAGTTCCCATGACCAGCCGCCGGCCTCATCGTCCGGCTGGTGGCGGTAATCCATGCGTGGTTTATCCCGGCTGGCCTGAACGGAGAGCGTGTCCTCGCGACCCAATGGGACGGAAAGCAGTAGCTGAACCTGACTCGACGCATCCGTAAACGAGCGGGTATAGCTCAGCGTGGTGGAGATGTGTGCCGGCAGCGACACCGACCAGGAGGCATTGAGGTAGCGCTGCGTGCTGCCCTGAATGTTCTGCTGTACCCAGCCCGCGCCCACGGTGCCGAAGTGGGGGACGGACTGGCTTACCCAAACGCTGTCGCTGCGTCTGACGGGGGCGGCACCGCTCATGCGGGCGTTGTCGGCGAAATCCGCCTCGGTGCGGACGGTGCTGGCAGAAATGCCCGTTCCTCTGCCGTTCCACTGCCAGCCGAGGCCCCACTGAACGCCCTGACCGTAAGGGCTGTCGCTCACGGCAACGTGCTGGCTAACCACCCCTACGGCGGGAGAGACCAGCCAGTCTGCGCCCGTGCCCACGTTGTGCAGCCTGCGCTGCTGTTCCGTATGCAGCGCCAGCGTCAGGTGATTATTCACTCCATAGCGCCAGCCCGCGTCCAGCAGCGGCGAGGCGGCATAGTCGTCGGAGTGCAGGGCGTAGTTTTCCCGCATCCAGCCGATGTCCAGCGAACCGCTGCTGAGCCCTTCCGCCAGCATGCCCGGCGCGCCGTAGAGATCGAGCTGTACGGTGCGACGCTGGCCGTTGATATCGGTAATGACCACCTCCGCCTGCCCGCTTCCGGTGAAGGAGGGCAGGGTATCCAGCAGAAAGTCACCCGGCGTGACGCGCTGGCTGCTCTGCTTAAGGCCGTCGATATACAAATCGACCGTGGAAGGCAGTACGGCCGTGTCGCTGTAGCGGCTGCGCGGTTCAGTATTGAGTTGCGGATTGAGCTCAAAATTACGTGCCCAGTGCAGCCCGCCAAAGCGCACCTGTCGGCTCCAGCGGGCGCCGGTGGTGATGCTGTCGCCCAGCGCCAGCGTGGTCAGCGAGTCGGTGTTGTCCCACTGCCAGCGGGTTTCGAGACGCGTGTGGGTCGGTCGACCGGCGCTGTTTTCCTCCCCGGCATGGCTTGAGAAACTGCTGCTGAACGTTCCGGGTAATCCTCCGGATGCGGTCAGCATGGTCTGGGCGTTGAGCTGGCGCTTCCCCTGCGCATCGCTGGCGTAGAGCGCGTATCCGAGCGTATAGGCGCTGACGGGTTGCGCATCAGGGTAGCGATACATCGGCGCGGGCTTTGAGGCGGTGAGATGCTGCTGGCCCTCGAGCGCCTCTGCCTCAGCGGTAATCGACACCTGCTGGGACAACACGTCGAGATTAACCTTCAGGCCCGGCAGGGACGTCAGCTCAACCCATTCGGCGCGATCGTCCGGGGCGTGAAGCCCCAGCTTTTTCATGTCGCTGCGGCTTATCCATAACGCATTATCCACCACCCGGCAGGCCCAGAGCTCGCCTCGCGGGGTGTGGTTTACGGTAATGGCCAGCCATTGTACGGTGTCGGCGGGTTCAGTCCGGGCTGACAGCATGAGCGGTAGCCAAAACAGGAGCGCGAGAAGCGAGCGGGCGCAGGGGTATCTGGCTGGCATGGTGGTCATCATTGAGATAGACGCGCAGCGTGCTGAGCGCGTGACGTGAAGCGTGTTTAAGCGGCAAAAGGGCGGTTTGTCCCGGGAGCACATAGCCCGCCAGGCCTTTAATCGACCCTACAACCTGCCCATCGGCCGTCAGGGCCTCAAGGTGGCTGAGACGGATGTGGCGGTTTCCGGCATTAAAGCAGCGAAGGGTGGCCGGTATTTCAGACTGCTCACAGCTCAGGGCATCGTGGCTGACGGGCGCGCTCTGGTTCCCGGCAATAAACACCGGAATCGAGTAGCGCAGCAGGAAGTGCACCGCGGTGGGATTGGCGGCACGGGACGTGGCGTCCGGCAGTTCGTCGATAACCAGCCGGTAACTTTGCTCCTGTGCACGGATGCCGGGCTGCATGACGATAATACGCACCAGCTGCTGCTGGCCCGGCGCCAGTGATGTCATCGCCGGGCTGCTGACCACCTCCCCGGTGGCCACCAGAACATCTTTACCGTTTTTTTGCGTCCATTCGTACACCCGAATCTGCGCATGGATGGCCGCTTTCCCACTGTTAGTGAGATAGATAGCCGCTGCCCGCTGGTCGCTCTGCAGATCGAGCGTTACCGGGGCCACCTGAAGCGTGGCGGCCAGCGCGTAGCGTGACAGCAGCGCCAGCATCATGAGCCACAGAATGAAGCAGGAAAGATAGCGACGCACGATCAGTACTCCAGTTTTAACGTGATATCGTCGCTGTAGGTACCTGCCTGGGCGGTTGTCAGCGCCCCGGCGTCAATCACGCCATACAGCGTTTCTTCCTGTTCCGCACCGTTGCCGGTATCGTCCAGCCCATTCGTGCCGGTGATTTGCGTCTGTTTGCCTTCGTCAGCAAAGAGCTTCCACGCAATCTTCTGCGCGCCCGTGTCGCCGTTTTCCGGCTTCAGCCAGAAGGTTCCATTTTCGCCGTCGTTGCTGGTGGCGGTCAGAGTGAACGGCGTGCCGTTGGTACAGACGATATCGACCTGCGTTTTGGCCTGGATTTCGCTCGACTCATCGGAGCCGTGACGCGAGAAGTTGAGGTCGTTGGCTTTGAGGGTGCACGACTTCACGACCTCAAGTGATACGTGCATCGTCGCGCTTGCGGTGCTGTCTGCGGCAATCGCAGCAGCAGGAAGCAGGAGAACGGAACAACATACAACGGTGGGAATAATTTTCATGATCTTATTTCCTGACGTGAGTAACAGTGCAATTACAAAGCGAATGACTGAGCGTCCAGCAGGCAGCGTTTTTGATGGAATGCCGCCAGGTTGTGGCAGCAACAAGTGGGGCAAGGCCATAAACAGGCATTGCCGCGCAGAACGATGACCATATCGCCAGCATTCGGAATGAGAGGGGTCATTTTCTGCCCCACAGATAGCCCTGGCCGTAATCGGCCGCGCTGGCGCGGGCCAGTGCGAAATCACCTGCGGTTTCAATGCCTTCGATCAGCACCTTGCTGGCGACGCGCTTGCACTGGCGGGTGAGATGCAGAAACTTCGCCTGCTCGGTCCGTCCGTTCCAGAAGGTATGTTTGTCAATTTTGATGCCGCAGAAGCGGATCTGGCTGGTCAGAAGTTCGGGAAGAAGGTCTTCGCAAACATCGTCTGCCCACACTTCTATCCCCCACTGATGGAGCGTTGCGATGCATTTCCGCAGCGCCCGGCTTTGCGTATCGTCGAGTTGTACCATCGAATGGAGATCGGTGACCTCGATAGCAAGTCTCTCCGGGCAGGGGGTTTCTTCTTTGAGCCTGTCGAGGAAGTCCGTGTCCAGCAGTAAATCCGATGTCGCATTGAGGTAATACTTGTCGCCATCCTTGCAAAACATGGCGTGACGAAGCTGCGCAAAGAAGTGCGCTTTACGCTGCGTCGCGGTCATCGAGCCAAAGTAATCTTCAAGATTGACGTGGGGCTTTGCCGTGGACAATACCTCCCAGGCAATCACATTTTCACTGCGCAGTGCCCGGATGGATTCGAACTTATAGCCGGTTAGCATGATAAAAGTGCGTAACGCTCCGTGGTGATTTCAGGAGCTGCACATTTTATGTATTTGGTTTTTGGCAGGATATTTATAGATAAAAATGGCTTATATAAAGTGTTTTTATCTATTTTATAAGATTTATAAAGGATTATTTATTTTCATAAGCGCCCGGCAGAACGCCGGGCGCGACGCGCATTAACCCGCTTTGCTGATGATTTTGATTTCGACCATGCCAATTCCGATCTCGCGCGGCGAATGCCCAAGGATATTTCCCTCATTCGTGGACTGCGGGTCCGGCGGTACAATCACCAGGGTATTGCTGCGTGAAGGATTCTCAAAATGCAGCGTTTGTGTGCTCACGTCGTTTCCAAGCGTTAACGTCTGCTCCCGATCGCCCACGCGCACGGGTACGGGCTTGTTAGCATTAGGCCCATAGGCCCTGGCGGTGATCACCAGATCAAATTGTTCCGGCAGGGGATGGGTGTACTCAATTTTCACCTCATTGCCCAGCTGCGCGTTGGACCAGCGTCCCCAGGACTCCGGCCGCGAGATGCCGCTAAACTGTTTCACTTCCTCCGGCGCGCCGGCCACGTTAAAGATAAAGCTGTCCGCTTTGTAGCGAATATCGTTGTCGACGATTTTCAGCATGTCGACGTTACGCTGATAGCGCGCGGTATCTATCACCGTATCTTTAAAGGCGGTTTTGCCCTTCCACTGCGCCTTATCCACGTGCTGAACGGTTTGTTCTCCGCCAAGCTGGCCCTGCGAGACGCACCAGTCGGTCGAGAGCGCCAGCGGCTGCGACCAGAGCTGGCCCATTTTGTAGCACCGGTCGACCCAGACGAAGTTATCGCGTGGCGCAAAATCGGCCAGCTGGTAGCGCAGCGGCGCGGAATACTCGCTTTCCGGCAACGGCTCAACGCGTCCTTCCGAGACGCGCAGCAGCAGCGGCAGACGGAAGTTGCTGCCCGAGAAGGCAATGGTGTTTTTATCCCGATCGACGGTGAAGTCTTTCATCTCTTTCGGGAAGTTCCACAGGCGGATGATGTCTGGCTTCCAGGCGAGAATTTTTTCCTTCATGTTGAGGAACACTTCCGACAGGGATTGCCCCGACAGCGTGCTGCGGCCCAGGCCAATAAAGTTGTCGCCGCCCAGAATGTCCAGCACGGTGGCGCCGTTATCCATGGAGTTGCGTTTGGTGGCGATCTCCTCCTGCTGCGGCTGGTCGCCGCGCAGGACGAAGAACAGGTTGCTGCGATCCTGCTTGTTGAGCTGATCCCACGCGCTGTTTTTCATCGCCAGATGGTCAGACGAGACGACGATGACGGTATTTTTAAACCAGGGCGAGGCTTTGATTTTCTCGACCAGTGCGGCGATGTGCTCCTGACTGCAGGTGACGGCGCTGAACGATTTGTTGTTTTTGCCATCAATCTCATAGCTTTTGCGCTTGCAGGTGCGCGAGACAAACCCGTCCGGATGGTGAGTGTCCACCGTCAGCGCAAAGAGAGAGAAACGCTTGCCCGCGCGGGACAGCTCCTCGAATTTCTTCCAGGTTTCGTCGAGTACCGTATCGTCATAGAAGCCCCAGTCATTGCGGTAGCTCGGATCGGCAACCGTCGTTTTTAACTCTTCTGAGCCGTACAGGTGGTCAAAACCGTGGGATTTCAGGAACACATCTTTTCCGGCGAAACGCAGGTTTGCTCCCTGCATAAAATAGTTTTCGTAGCCGGAGTTTTTCAGGATATCGCCGAGGCAAATATTCTGCGGGAAGAAGGTCGACATGGAGGCTGAGGCGTTACCTTCAAAAGGCGCGAACAGCGGGATACCACACTGGGAGGCAACCATCCCGGCAATCGTATAATCCGTGCCGGGCAGCTGCATGGTGTGGCTGAAATCGAGACCTTCATTTTTCAGCGCGCCCAAATCTGGCGTCAGGTCCGGGAAGGCATCGTTATCAAAGTAGGTGCGCTCCAGGCTTTCACCGTAGATATAGACCAGATTGAGCGTCGGGTTGGCGATCGTTTTCGACGGCTCTTTGTAGTAAGCCGCGAAATCCGGATCGCCATCGCGCGACTGGGATTTCACCAGCTCGGTGATCTGATGGAACGCCGGGCTGGCGTCGACGGAGGCCAGCGCCAGGAATAACGCCAGCAGGCTGTAGCCATGATGGTGTGGATGATGGCGACGGCGACGCAGCACCCAGGCCAGCGCGCCAAAAATCATCACCAGCGCGACGATAAGGCCGAGCCCCGGAAGTATGTACTTACCCACACCTGCGCCCGTCAGGCTGTTCGTCAGGGTGTAGAGCACCGCATCGTTAATACCGTCACCGGTAAAGTAATCGCTGGCGTATAAGGTAATGTTTAAAATAATAAAAATGCCGAGCACCACCAGCGTGGCGATAAACCACCAGGTGTGACGGCCGGCTTTCCAGGCGTAAACGCCGACAGAAGCCAGAAAAAGGATAAGAGACAAGAATTCTGACAACAGCATATCCTCATGACGCCAGGTGCTTCGCTGGCTAACTGTTTATTTTTTGGGTGATACAATGTAATTGCGATGTCGTTAAGCTGCAATTTTAGTGTCACGAAAGTGTGCTGTTGTTAGGATTTGGTTTAGAAAATCGTTTTTATGAAGATGTGCACATCCTGACAAACGGACGCTGAGACGGTGGCAGGCAGGAAAAACGCTCATTTAGCGCCGCGCTGCAAGACTATCGCACTAAACGCGGCGTGTTGTGGCAGAAAATGGGGTGGATCAGGAGATGAAATTAACGCCTTGTTTCAGCACCAGATCGCAGGCTTTGGTTTTCACCTGTTTGGCCAGAGAAGAGTTGCCGAGGGTGCTCAGGTTAAGCTGCTGACCGTTCTGCGCGTTAAGCAGGCCCTGAATGCCGTCCATGTAGTTGGTGTCCGCTTTTTGCTCCTGAGTATCCAGACCCAGTTTACCCAGCACCTGGTTTTTTACATTTTGCGCGTCGGTCACGGAGGCCAGCTTTTGCTTCGCGCAATATTCCAGAATCCCCGCCGCGTTGTTCATCGTCCCCGCGCTCAGGCTCTGGGAACTGTTGCCCAGCAGGCTGGTGAGGGAAGAGGCGGAGAGTCCGCCCTGCGTGCTGCTGCTCTCTTTGGTCAGCTCATTTGCTGCGCTTGACAGGGACTCCTGCCAGGACGCCGCCTGCGCTGCGCCGGTTACCAGCAGCGCGCCTAAAAAGGTGCTGATTAGAATCTGTTTTTTCATCATGGCTCTCTCAAAAAGGTCCGTTTTGGGCCGAAGGGGTTCCAGTATATACCTGCGACCTGTCGGCGATTCCTGGAACTGTCTTAATACTCTTTGCCGGTAACGCGGCTGCGGTAACTGTCCCAGTCGAAGATGACATACAGGCTGTTACCCAGCTTCATGCGGTCCATGACGCGTTCCCCCAGCAGGCGGGTCATCTCGTCGATGTTGTGGTTTGTCAGCATGCCGGTGGGGCGTTTGGACGAGGAGCGGCGATCGACAATCTGGTTGATGATCACTTTTTCATAGCGGGATTCCGTCTGAACGCCAATCTCATCGATGACCAGCAGGTCGACGTTACTCAGATCGTTAAGCAGCTGTTCTTCGCTGGTTTCACGGTTGCTGAAGGTGTCTTTCATCGCGGACATGATATCGGCCACGGTGATGATGAGGACCGATTTACCGCGCAGAAGCAGCTCGTTGCAGATGGCGGCAGCAAGGTGGTTTTTGCCGGTGCCCGGCTTGCCGCTAAAGATGAAGCTGGCGATATTGCCGTCGAATTCATCCACGTACTGACGCGCGGCAGCGAGCGCGTTCATCTGCCCGGTGGTCTCAATTTTATAGTTATCGAACGAGCAGTTCTGGTGCAGGGGACGAATACCGGAACGGTTAAAGGTGCGCTGCATTTTCATCGCCCGATTTTCGCGGGCGAGCGCGGCGGCGCGGATCTTGCCTTGCTCTTTTTGCCACGCCAGCAGCTCTTCACCAGTGGTGAATGCAGGCTTCACGTTGGCAGGCATCATTTTTTGCAGACGTTTCATCAGGTCGCCGACGTTCTTCATTTCGCACCTCGGAATCCGCTGGGGATCTGTTTATCCGGTTCTGAAAAGGCATTGATATCACGTTTTGGCTGGCCGTTGTTGCCGGCGCGGGTAATCTGAAGATGACGCGCGAGCTTTTGCTGCCACTGAATATGGGTGAACACTTTACCCTCCGCCTGCCACCAGGCGGTAAACGCGGCAAGCTCTTCCGCTGTGGCGGGTTGGGTTAACGCAATGCCCCACAGCGCGGCCTGCCGCTGAAAATCTGTATCCGGCTGCCAGCCCGCATAGAGGGCAAATTTACCCATCGGAACGGTCACGGGAACGTTAACCGGTTCATCAAAGAACTGGGTATCCAGCGTGACATCGCTTGCCGGGCGTGCCAATTGCGCTTCGATCTCCAGAAGCTGTGCCAGACGTTCCGGTGTGATTGCGTAAAACGCTGGCGCGTTGTCGGCAAAAACCGCAACCGTGCCGCCTTCGGCGTGGGTCAACACACCGCGTGGGTCGCGCATAAAGGCATCAATACCAGCAATGCTGGTGGTCAGAATTCTGGAGGACATAACGCTTACTCTACTGATTACTACGGGCGTGATAGGGGCTTATGGTAGCACAGAGAGGGGGAAGGAAAGGAGGGGATTTCCCCGGTGGCGCTGCGCTTACCGGGGCTACAGTCGTAGGCCGAATAAGCGCAACGCCATCAGGCAGTTATCACGCAATGATGTTCAGCGTGACGTCGATGTTGCCGCGGGTCGCGTTAGAGTACGGGCAAACAATGTGTGCCGCATCGACCAGCTTTTTAGCTTCCGCAGGATCCATACCTTCAACGTGGATGTTCAGTTTTGCTTCGATACCAAAACCGGTAGGCAGCGGGCCAATACCCACTTCGCCTTCAATAAAGGCATCTTTTGGCAGGGTAAATTTGTCGCGTGCCGCCACGAATTTCATCGCGCCCAGGAAGCAGGCAGAGTAGCCCGCGGCAAACAGCTGCTCAGGGTTGGTCACGTATCCCCCCATGCCGCCCATCTCTTTTGGCACACCCAGTTTGACGTCCAGTACGCCATCGGAGGAGGTGGCACGACCGTCACGGCCACCGGTGGCTTTTGCTTTGGCGGTATAAACAACTTTTTCTAAAGACATGGCAGGTTCCTCATTTTGTTTTAATGCGTGCTATTAAATAGCGTGCGATATATATAGGTAAATAATGACGCGTAAAGTATAGCGTTACGCGCGGTGTAGCTGTTGTCGCAAAAGTTCGAGCTGCTGTTTGAGTGCCAGCAAGGTGTCTGTATCACACTGCGCTGCGCAACCCACCGCATGGGGGATACCCAATGCCTGCTGCTGGAGTTCATGTCCCGCTTCACTCAGGGTGACGGCGACCTGACGCTCGTCTTTGCGCGAACGGTGGCGGTTGATGAGCCCGGCGCTTTCCAGACGTTTCAACAGCGGCGTCAGGGTCGCAGAGTCAAGGAACAGCCGTTCACCGATGTCCGACACCGTCATATCATCCTGCTCCCACAGCACCAGCATCACCAGATATTGTGGATAGGTCAGGTTCAGCGGTGCCAGCAGCTGCCGGTACAGCTTGTTAAGCGCCAGGTTTGCCGAATAGAGGGCAAAGCAGAGCTGGTTATCCAGCTTGAGCGCAGCGGTTGCATCGTTCGTTTTCGCGTTCATGATATGAATATAGATAGTGTACGATTTAATTGCAAGCAATTTTATGGGCAGGTGTAACGGAGCGCCACCCGAACGGCCATTTTACGGTAGTGCTGGCGCTGCGCCTGCTCGTCTGCGCCTTCTTCAAACAGCAGCGTAAAGGTGTAGCTGTTGGCAACGTAGTGAAAGCTGAAGCTGCTTATCAGACGATGAAGATCGCGGGCGTCAACCGTCTCACTGAAGAGCTGTTTTTCTTTCCCCCGGCGCAGGATCTCCTCCAGCAGGTCGAGCGCGCTGCGGTTGACCTGGCGGAGATAGCTCGACTGCTGCATAAAGCGGCCGCGCTGCATGTTTTCCATGCAGATAATCCGGATGTAGTCAGGGTGGTCGGCATGATAGTCAAAGGTGGCTTCAACCAGATTGACCAGCGCTTCGACCGGGGGCATTCCCGTCAGGCTTAGCGCTTTTTCGCTGGCGCGAATCTGGGTGTAAACATGTTCAAGTACGAGGAGATAGAGGTTCTCTTTATTCTTGAAATGGTAAACCACCATGCGTTTGGTGGTGCCCGCTTTCTCTGCGATCTGCTCCATCCGTGCACCGTTCAATCCATACTCGGCAAAAAGCGCGATGGCGCTCTGAAAGATTTTCTCTTTCAGGCTGGATTCTTCACTGTTCTCGGGGTGTTCGCTGCCAGGGTTAGCCACATCCTTTCCTTATTTTCACCAAACGGACCAGACGGATTATCTCCACGGCAGCGAAATAACACAAATATCAAACGCGTGGGCGTTTACGGTACAGCCACAGGCCGGGGATCGACAGCCCGATGGAGAGCGCGCCGACGATGGATGACGCCTTAAGAAAGTTGCTGAGAAGAAGGATCATCTGAGGCTCGGTATAGCCGAAATGGCTGATTTTCACCGCGGAAATCATCGCGGTATAGGCCGATATCCCCGGAAACATGGGGATCACGGCCGCAACGGTGAATACTTTGGGATGCGCCAGATACCAGCGCGACCACTGGATGCCGATACTGCCGACCAGCATGGATGCCATAAATGTTGACCATTCGATGTTAAAACCCGTCGTCATCATCACCATTCGCGAGCCATGGCCAATCGCGCCCAGCAGCGCACACCACGGCAGCGCGCGTTGCGGTACGTTAAATACCATCGCGAAGCCGACGGCAGGAATGGCGGCCAGAAGCATGTCCTGCGCCAGCGCCAGCAGAAAATCGATCACGCCCATCCGCGTAACCCCCAAAGTGTCATGGCCATGACCACGCCGATGCAGGTCGCCAGCGTCAGCAGGCTGGCGATAGCCCAGCGAGCCAGGCCGGTATTGATGTGCCCTTTAAACATGTCGGCGACAGCGTTGATCAACGGAAAGCCCGGGACCAGCAGAAGCACGCTGGCGGCCATGGCAACGGTCGGCGTGTTGGCAAACTGCGGCAGGCGCAGCAGCAGACCGGAAACCGTAGTGGCGACAAACGCGGTAATGCAGAAGTTAATTTGCGGATGCAGCTGCCGATGCGTCAGCAGCTGGCGAACATACATGGCGATACTGCTGGCGAAAAAGGTGATGATTGCACCGTCCCAGCCGCCTTTGTTGAGCTTACAAAAGCAGGCGCACGAGAGCCCTACCATCACCACGACGAGCCAGCGCGGATAACGTAATGGCTTGATCTGGTTGAACCGTTTTTCAATGTCACTGAGATCGAGAAGCTTATGTTCTGCAAGGATGACAATGTGCTGCACTTCGGTCACGACGTGCATGTTGATGCCGCGGTCATGGTTTTTGCGCGTGGAGGTCAGGCACTGACCGTCCTTGATTGTGGTCAGCACAATGGCGTTGGATGAGATTGCGCTTTCGACGCTGTCCATCCCTAGCGCCAGCCCCAGCCGGGTGGAAAGCTCCTCAACCAGCGCGCTTTCCGCGCCGTGCTGGAGCAGAAAAAGACCGCACTGAATACATAGCCGCGTGATAGCACGCTGCGTTGACCGCTCTGCCTGCATGTATTGTCCTGAAAAAAGATGGATAGCTATCTGTTAACCCATAGTGGGTACTTTTAGCACAGAGTGCAGTCCCTCTTGCTGTGGGCCAGATCAAGGTTTGTGCAAACAGTTGCAGTCCGTGTCGTGGAAGGGGGAAGGGATTAATTTATCAATACCATGAATTATAAATACCAAAATATAAAATATTTATATTTAGTTATTCTAATTTTATATTGTCGTTATTTTAATGTCTCCACAATTAATTTTTGTTTCGCTTTGTGAGATATTACTGCTGTTTAGGCATTTCTTAAACTAAGCATACATCTCATCTTCTGCTTGTATTAACCAGTCTTACACTCAGGGACGAAAATACTCATACGTTGATGCGTTTTAACGTTACTCATCAAATGAAAAATGGACACGGAGGGTCTATGTTGTCATTGCATGGTAAGCATGGCGTTGTCATTAGCCGGATGCCCGTGATGCAAAACGGGTTAGGGGGCCTGATGGCACGACATTTCCCCGAATTTGAATTGAGCTATTGCCGCTCATTGCAGGAATTAACGCTGCTCCAGTTGCGTCGCGCGGACGTCATTATTGCCGATATTTCAGGCGAATACAGGAACCCTCGGGGTGCGCTTGAAGAGTATTACGGTTTATTGAATCAATACCGGGATATTCACTGGATCTTTTTAGTCTCGCGGCCGCTTTACCCTATTGCGGTTGAGTTACTTATGCGCCCGGAAAGCACGTTGCTTTCTGACATGGAGCCTATTGAAGGCGTGGTTAACGCTATTCGGGCCGGTAGCGAGCGGGCAGAGCGGATTAGCCAGACGTTATTAACTCCGGAACCACAGAGTACGGAGAATGAAAATGAACACGTTATCGCGCTCACGCACTCCGAACGTAAGGTTCTGC
Source organism: Enterobacter sp. 5-4 (assembly GCF_000612205.1). NCBI lineage: Bacteria > Pseudomonadati > Pseudomonadota > Gammaproteobacteria > Enterobacterales > Enterobacteriaceae > Enterobacter > Enterobacter sp. 5-4. The sequence continues at coordinate 228,165 of NZ_JFHW01000010.1, forward strand.
GTCTGTTAGGGAAAGGATGGGGGATTAACCAAATCGCCACATTGCTCAAGAAGAGCAATAAAACCATCAGTGCGCAGAAAAACAGTGCGATGCGACGGCTGTCATTACGAAGTAATGCGGATATGTATGCCTGGATCAACAGTACACAGGGAATGAGAGAGCTGAGTTTGCTATCAGCCTATGGAGAGTTCGAGGAATGGAAAAAACCGATTCAACAAGACATATCGCCATCATCGAAAATTGCGCGATGAGTGCCGTCGGGCTACAGCATCTTTTTGCGATGCCCGGCCTGAGCCATTATCAGCTTCACCTGTTTAGTGAATTTGACAGTTTTAAGAATGCACTTCATCACGTTAATTTTTTCTCACTAATCTACTCCCTTTCCGATGCGCGAGAGGAGCGCCGTAACTGTCTGGCGCACCTGCGGGATCTGGCGTTTACGCACGGTCATATCCAGCGCATCATTTTGGTTTCTGACGAGATGGAAGCACGGCTAATTAGCCATCTTTCGCCATCGCGCCTGCACGGAGTAGTCAGTAAATCGGTGACGCTTGAGCATCTGCAGAAGGAACTCGTGGAGTTGCTGAGCGAAACGCTGCGCATCAATGACAATATGCTGAATCACTGGTACCGGAGTCAGAACAGGATGCTAAGCCCCACAGAACGGGCAATATTGCGTTATATGTCCTGCGGGTATTCCATCCCTGAAATCGCGGCACAGCTTGAACGGAATATTAAGACCATTCGGGCACATAAGTTTAATGCGATGGTGAAACTGGGTGTGAATTCAGACGTAGGGTTGCTCGATGCGGCGGATATTATTACGCATCTTCCTGCAAGAGAGCCGCAATGTTTGGCTCTCCTCACGCCCAAATTTTTATAACCCGTCTTTTGCGCGCCAGATATACTCTGGCGCGTCAATCAGATACAGACATCCACCCATTTTGCGGAAGTCAGTTCTGCCATTCTGTCAGGTGAAATGCGCACAGCGCTGTGAATTGCGCCTGCGGCGGGCAGCACTTCGTCGTACTGCTTCAAAGAGATATCGCAATATACCGCGAGCGGGTTTTCCAGTCCGAACGGGCATACACCGCCAACGGGATGACCGGTAATGGTCACCACTTCATCACTGCTGAGCATGCGCGCTTTCGCACCGAACGTGTCTTTGAGCTTTTTGTTATCCAGACGCGCGTCGCCTTTCGCCACCACCAGGATCACCTCATTTTTAACCTTGAGTGACAGGGTCTTGGCGATTTGTCCCGGCTCGACACGATGGGCGGCAGCAGCCAACGCAACGGTAGCAGTACTTTGACTAAGCTCAATAACGTCTATATCCGGCGCGTTGTCGGCAAAAAACTGCTGTACAGACTGCAAACTCATTGTTTCCTCCTGACAAATATCCTGCGTAATCTGTCATAAGAATTTATGCTCTGTAAATATCTCTTAAGTAACAAATACCCCAAACGGCTGATTTCTGGATCCTCTTCACAATCACAGAAACCGGTTACAGTAACCGGTTGCAGAGCGCGGAGCGTAGATTAATACTGAGTACGTAACGTCCCCTGTATCCAATAATAAGAGCCAAATATGAAACCATTTCGTCTGAGCAGTACCGCTGGTTGGCAAGCCAGCAAGGTTGTGAAGCTGATGTATGGAACAACGTGCGGCGCGTATGTGCCCGTAACAAACGTCTGACAGGAGATCTGCCATGTCTGCCAACCATGCTGCGTTTAATCTGATATTCCGTTTCGTCGAAAATTACGTCAGCCCGATAGCCGGGCGGATCTCTTCCCAGCGTCACGTTATGGCGATTCGTGACGGGTTCATCTCCGCGATGCCGTTTATGATTGTGGGTTCGTTTTTGTTAGTCTTTGCTTACCCACCTTTTTCGCCTGATACCACCTGGGGTTTCGCCCGCGCCTGGCTGGAAATGGCGAAGCAGTTTGAAGGCCAAATCCTGACGCCGTTTGATATGACGATGGGCATCATGTCCATTTATATCTGTGCCGCCATTGCCTATAACCTTGGCAAACACTACGTCAAATCTCACCAACTGGACCCCTTTATGTGCGCCATGCTGTCGCTGATGGCGTTTCTGCTGGTCGCGGCACCGAAAACCAAAGGCACGCTCCCTGTCGACAGCCTGGGGGGAACGGGCATTTTTACCGCGATTCTGGTAGCGATTTATTGCGTTGAGATGATGCGTTTCCTCAAAGCGCATAACATCGGCATTCGTCTGCCGGACCAGGTCCCGCCGATGATCAAAAACTCTTTTGATCTGCTGATCCCGGTGCTGGTGGTGGTGGTGACCCTTTATCCTCTGAGCCTGGTGATTCAGTCTCAGTTTGGCATGCTGATCCCGCAGGCCATTATGTCGGTCTTTAAACCTCTGGTTTCCGCGGCAGATTCTCTGCCTGCGATCCTGCTGGCCGTGTTGATTGGTCATCTGCTCTGGTTCGCCGGGATCCACGGCGCCGCCATCGTCTCCGGGATGCTGCAGATGTTCTGGCTGACGAACCTGGGCGCTAACCAGACCGCGCTGGCCGCCGGTCAGCCTCTGCCGCATATCTTCATGGAGGCGTTCTGGACGTTCTTTATCGTGATTGGCGGGTCGGGCGCCACGATGGGATTGGTGATTTGCTATCTGCGTAGCCGTTCAGCGCATTTACGCTCTATCGGGCGTTTGAGCGTAGTACCCAGCTTCTTTAACATCAACGAGCCGGTCATTTTCGGTACGCCAATCGTGATGAACCCGGTGTTCTTTATCCCGTTCCTGCTGGCACCGATGGTTAACGCCGTGCTGGCGTGGGCGGCGATGACCTTTGATTTGATCGGCCGCGTCATCTCCGTGGTTCCCTGGACGGCACCGGCGCCGATAGGCGCAGCGTGGGCCCTGGGCTGGGATTTCCGCGCGGCGATTCTGGTTGTGGTTTTGGCCTGCGTATCGGCGATCATCTACTTCCCGTTCTTCAAAGTGTATGAGAAGCAGCTGCTGGAGCAGGAAGCGGAAGAAGCGCAGCGTATCGCGGAAGAGGACAATCAGCAGGTGGCCTAGGTAAAAGCAAAACGGCAACTCAGGTTGCCGTTTTTTGTTGTTGTAGGCCCGGTAAGCGAAGCGCCACCGGGCAAATCACTGCTCTACTTCAGCGTGCAATCCCCACACTGCTTAACGTCCGGCAGGCGATAGCGCTGGCAGCAGGTGCGGCGAACCAGAAGCCCATCACGGAGCACGACGGTACGGAATAGCGGGTTGTCACGGCCATCGGAAAGCTGCCTGGCAAAGAAACAGGACTGACGCAGGGCCTCAACGTTCTCATCACCGAGAAGCGGCTTCATTTCCGTTAAATACCAGTGGATTAAATAGCCCGTATTGCTCCAGATAAGCTTCCCGTTAATCTCTCCCGTCGCTTCCAGCGCTTCCACCACCGGGATCAGGGCCTGCGTGATGAGCCGCCCCATACGTTCCTGAGCAGTGAGGCGTTCAGCGCTGTGGTCTTCGTGGAGATCAATCCAGAAACAGGCTGCACGTCCGGTTTCGTGAAACTCGACGTGGAAATTATCCGGCGAGAGTTCAAGCATGCTCTTCTGTGTTAACAGCGCCAGCATGAGCGGAGGCACCATCAGCCCGATATACCACTGCGCCCAGAGGGAGAGCAGGGGTTTATTTTCCCGCGTAAGGGTAGGCTGATTGCGATAAATATGGTCGGAATAGGTGGCCAGCAGTGATTGCAGCTTAGACGGTTGGCGCCACTCTGAGAGCGTCATCGCGTGGGACGGGGGCGCTTCATCAAGCCGGATAAAGTCCAGCAGGTGGGCACGCGTTTCCGCAATCTTTTCCCGTATCGCATCTGCAAGCGAAGCATTCCCGCTGGTGAGCGGCGCTCGCCAGAGGAGAGGTTCGACGATGTGTGCGGTATGCGTGGCCATAGTATAGATAGAAATCTAAATGATAATGATTGCCAATCCTAACTATTGCTCATACCAATGGCAAGACTTTTGTCCTGGTGACCTCGTCGGTAGGTTTATGCCGTCTGAATCTCTTCGCTTAAAAGAATGTTATTGCGTCCCATATGCTTTGCTTCATAGAGGGCTTTGTCCGCTTTTTCCAGCGCGCCTTCCACGTCTTCATCCTCGAAAATGGCGATGCCAATGCTGATAGTGACGTTTGTCGCGACGCTTTCGTTAAACAGATGCGGGATTTTCAAATCATACACTTTCTGACGGATCCGCTCGGCCGTCTGGCGAGCGTGTTCGAGTGAAATGTTGGTCAGCAGCACCATAAACTCTTCCCCACCAAAACGCGCCACAATATCGCGAGAACGCACGGCGTCGCGGATTGCCGCAGAGACGCGCTTCAGCGCCTGGTCGCCCATCATATGGCCGTAATGGTCGTTATAGGCTTTGAAGTGGTCGATATCCATCAGCAGGACAAAGTGTTCGCCATTTTCTACCGTGGGCAGATTCTCCAGACGGCTTTGCAGACCGCGACGATTATAGAGCCCGGTAAGCGGGTCCATCATGCTGAGGTCGGTAAGGGTTTCTCGTTCTTCCAGAAGGCGAGAGAGCAACTCCTGAGCGAAACGGTCGTTGCGTCTTTGCAAAATGTTATGAATAGCAATTGCCACCACAGGAAGTGCGAAAGAATAGGTCATTCGCAGCCATATATCGTGATCGCTTAACCACAGGCAGACAATAAAGGTGGGCAATGAATGCAGCGTAAACGCTTTGATATTACTGGCGAACGCCAGCGTGCCGATAAAAAGTACCGTTAAAAGAGCAATTAGCAAATACGTCGCATGGTCCTGAGTAATTAAGGCGAATTTGGAGACAATTTGCCAGGCCCATAAAATACCGAAGATCGCTGAAACGACAGGAATATTTATCTTCCGCGCGCGCTTTCTCCAGTGCCAGACGAACAGGCCAGTACTGATGGCGAAAATAGCAATCAGAGGGGCAGAAAACAGGCGTACAGAATTGAGCGGATTTGTTACCGAGAACACTGCCGAGGTTGCGTTCAGAAATAAAAATAAACGTAACGATAATTGATATTTTCTGTGAACCAAAGACCGCCAGGATTGTGATGTCATAGTCGCGTGTTTTTATTAAAATTTAATTAAAACAGATAAATAGGTGTTATTTCGCAATAAAATATGCAAAAAACTCAAAGAGTAATTATCAGAAAATCTTTAGACGTTGTTAACAGGTGCGCAATTTATCACCTTAGACAATTCCTGTCATTACGGGAAAGGTAAAGGTCGATGGATTTTGATTCATTCAGCTGGCAAATGATAATTTTTGTTATATGATATTGGTTATCATTATCGTTGAGAGAGGGAAAAAGCATGTTGAACAGAGCGCTGGGCAGTGGTTGGGGGGTACTGCTACCGGGAGCCATTCTTGGCGGTTTGACGTTTGCCGATCTCTCTCTCGATACCTGGAAAGTCATCATCGCGTCAGGACTGTTAGCCACGTCAGGCATGATCTGGCATAAGCAACTACGTCACTTTGTTTTACTGCCATCCTGTGTCGCGCTGGTCAGTGGAATTCTGGTGATACTGATGAGTTTGAAATAACAGGGAAAAAGAAGAAATTCAGAGGGGTTGTAAGATAATTGGTGCGAGGGGGGGGACTCGAACCCCCACATCCTAAGGACACTAACACCTGAAGCTAGCGCGTCTACCAATTCCGCCACCTTCGCACAGTCATCTTACTCTTTATTGCTATGTTGATATCGCCTCGTTGGTGCGAGGGGGGGGACTCGAACCCCCACATCCGTAAGGACACTAACACCTGAAGCTAGCGCGTCTACCAATTCCGCCACCTTCGCCCAGTGCGAGCAATATCATCGTGATTTATGGTGCGAGGGGGGGGACTCGAACCCCCACATCCGTAAGGACACTAACACCTGAAGCTAGCGCGTCTACCAATTCCGCCACCTTCGCATACCATCGATACTGTAAAAGTATCGTAACCACGGAGGCGCATTCTAGATGTTTTCAGCTTTACGTCAACAGAAAAGTGCGCGTGATGCCTTGATTGATGCAAAAATGGCCGATGGACGCGCCGTGTATAGCCGGATGGCGCTTTCGCTTATCCGGCCTACAAGGGAGGCGATTACTTTTTGGCCTGACGCGTCATCACGGTGCGGTAGACCTTAAAGCGGCCGGTCTGGGCGATAACTTCGTGGAAGCCAAAAGTTTCATCCAGCACTTTCGGGTACGCCAGGAAGGCGTTCGCGACGATACGCAGCTCACCGCCGCTGTTGAGGTGACGAACTGCGCCACGGATCAGCGCTTGTGCCGCTTCCAGGCTGGTCTCCATACCGTCGTGGAACGGCGGGTTAGAGATGATCATGTCGAAGCGACCGGTGATGTCGGAGAAGACGTTGCTGGCAATGACTTCGCCTTCAATGCCGTTTGCGGCAAGCGTTGCGCGGCTGGCTTCAACCGCCGGGGCGCTCACGTCACACAGGGTTAAGCGCACTTTTGGCGAATGGCTGGCGAGCACGGTAGAGAGCACGCCCGCGCCGCAGCCTACGTCCAGCACTTTGCCTTTGGTGTGCGGCGTCAGGGTGGAAAGCAGCAGCTTGCTGCCCGTATCCAGCGCATCGCGGCTGAACACGCCCGGCAGGGTTTTGATGGTCAGGCCGTCAAGCTGGTACTCGTCCCAGTATGCCTGCGCATCAAACGTTGTCTGTTTTTCCAGACGGCCATGGTACAGACCACAGCGGCGAGCGCTGTCGACTTTATTCAGCGGCGCGTAGCCTTCCAGCAGCTGTTCCGCGCTACGCACGCCGCTGCGGTTTTCACCGACCACGAAAATATCGCAGCCGACCGGCAGCAGGGAGAGCAGGTTCATCAGCTGGAACTGGGCTTCCGGTTTATTCTTCGGCCAGTAGTAGATCAGCGTATCGCAGTCGGCGATATCGCTCTGCTCTGCCACCAGGCTAAAGCGCGCGCGCTCGCCCATCTGGCGGCTCAGCACCTGCCAGTGGTGGTAGTATTGGGTGTGGGCACGGCTTTCAGCACAGTCGAAACGCGCGGGCAGGTCATCCTGCATATCTCCGGCAAACAGAATACGGCTTTCTTCGAAATCATCACTGTGACGCAGCAAGACTTCACTTGCCGGGGTAAATGCAGACATGAATTGTTCCTCAATAAACTCAGGCGGGGATTATAGTAGGTAGATGGCGCACTTTCGACACATTTGCTATATTTGCGCGCCTGAGAGACAGGAGTTTTCCCTATGACATCCCGACGAGACTGGCAGTTGCAGCAGCTGGGCATTACCCAGTGGGCTTTGCGTCGCCCGACGGCGTTGCAGGGCGAAATCGCTATCTCCATCCCGGCGCACGTTCGCCTGGTGATGGTGGCGGAAGAACTGCCTGCCCTGAATGACCCCCTGATCGGTGATGTTCTTCGCAGCCTGAAGCTGACGGCCGACCAGGTTTTACCGCTGACGCCAGAGCGTGTCGCGATGCTGCCTCCTGATAGCCGCTGTAACAGCTGGCGTATCGGAGAGGCAAATGAGATCTCTCTTCAGGGGAGCCAGATCTGCACGCCAGCGCTGGACGAACTGAAAGCCAACCCAAAAGCGCGCAGCGCGCTATGGCAACAAATCTGCGAATATGAACACGATTTCTTCCCTCACGACGCCTGACCTGTCCACCGCGTTCGCGATTGAAACACGCGCCCACGCGTTTCCGTGGAGCGAAAAAACCTTCGCCAGCAATCAGGGCGAACGGTATCTGAACTACCGCCTGGACGTTGACGGCACCATGGCCGCTTTCGCGATCACGCAGGTTGTTCTTGATGAAGCGACGCTGTTTAATATCGCGGTTGATCCCGCGTTTCAGCGCCGCGGGCTTGGAAGAGAACTGCTTGAGCACCTCATCCGTGAGCTCGAAACCCGTGACGTTTTCACCCTGTGGCTGGAGGTGCGCGCGTCGAATGTCGCCGCCATCGCGCTCTATGAAAGCTTAGGCTTTAACGAGGCGACAATCCGCCGTAACTACTACCCCACCGCAGAGGGACGTGAAGACGCCATCATAATGGCTCTGCCGATTGGATAATAAAAAATAAGGTTGTAACGATGAAATGGGACTGGATTTTCTTTGATGCCGACGAAACGCTGTTTACGTTCGACTCGTTCGGCGGCCTGCAGCGGATGTTTCTCGACTATAGCGTAACCTTCACCGCTGAAGATTTTCAGGACTATCAGGCGGTCAACAAACCGCTGTGGGTGGATTACCAGAACGGTGCCATCACCGCGTTACAGCTTCAGCACCAGCGCTTTGACGTCTGGGCGGAACGCTTAAAGGTCAGTCCGGGAACGCTGAACGAGGCTTTTCTCAACGCCATGGCCGATATTTGTGCGCCCCTGCCGGGCGCGGTTTCCCTGCTGAATGCGTTGAAAGGTAAGGTGAAACTGGGGATCATCACCAACGGTTTTACCGCCCTGCAGCAGATCCGCCTTGAGCGCACCGGCCTGCGCGATCATTTTGACGCGCTGGTGATCTCGGAAGAGGTTGGCGTGCCGAAGCCGGATCCGCGAATTTTCGACTACGCGCTGGCGCAGGCCGGCAATCCCGACCGCGATCGTGTCCTGATGGTGGGGGATACCGCAGAGTCAGATATTCTGGGCGGCATGAAGGCTGGTCTGTCGACCGTCTGGCTCAATGCGCATGGCCGCGTGAAGCCTGAAGGCATCGAGCCGACCTGGACCGTGACGTCGTTGAACGAACTGGAGCAACTCCTGTGTAAACAATGATTGCCTGCCCCCCGTTGATGGGTAAAATAGCCGCAATTTTGTATTCCATGATGCGTGGCGTGCTGCCGCGCTTATAAAAGAAGATTTAATTATGACGTTGTCTCCTTATCTGCAAGAGGTGGCCAAGCGCCGCACTTTTGCCATTATCTCGCACCCGGATGCCGGTAAAACGACCATCACCGAGAAGGTGTTGCTGTTCGGACAGGCGATCCAGACTGCGGGTACCGTTAAAGGCCGTGGCTCCAGCCAGCATGCAAAATCCGACTGGATGGAGATGGAAAAACAGCGTGGTATTTCGATTACCACCTCCGTGATGCAGTTCCCGTATCATGACTGCCTGGTGAACCTGCTGGACACCCCGGGTCACGAAGACTTCTCCGAAGATACCTACCGTACCCTGACGGCGGTGGACTGCTGTCTGATGGTGATCGACGCCGCGAAAGGTGTAGAAGATCGTACCCGTAAGCTGATGGAAGTGACCCGTCTGCGCGATACGCCGATCCTCACCTTTATGAACAAACTCGACCGTGACATCCGCGATCCGATGGAGCTGATGGATGAAGTGGAAAACGAGCTGAAGATCGCCTGTGCGCCAATCACCTGGCCAATTGGCTGCGGTAAGCTGTTCAAAGGCGTTTACCACCTCTATAAAGACGAAACCTACCTGTATCAGACCGGTAAAGGCCACACCATTCAGGAAGTGCGCATCGTGAAAGGTCTGGACAACCCGGATCTGGACGCGGCGGTCGGCGAAGAGCTGGCCGCGCAGCTGCGCGACGAGCTGGAGCTGGTCAAGGGCGCGTCTCACGAATTCGACAAAGAGCTGTTCCTGAGCGGCGAAATTACCCCGGTCTTCTTCGGTACCGCACTGGGTAACTTCGGCGTTGACCACATGCTCGACGGTCTGGTGGAGTGGGCGCCGCAGCCGATGCCGCGCAAAACCGACACCCGTGAAGTGGAAGCGAAAGAAGAGAAGTTCACCGGCTTCGTGTTTAAGATTCAGGCCAACATGGACCCGAAACACCGTGACCGCGTGGCCTTTATGCGCGTGGTGTCCGGTAAATATGAAAAGGGCATGAAGCTGCGCCAGGTGCGTATCGGGAAAGACGTTGTCATCTCCGACGCGCTGACCTTTATGGCGGGTGACCGTTCGCACGTTGAAGAGGCCTATCCGGGCGACATCATCGGGCTGCACAACCACGGCACCATCCAGATCGGTGATACCTTCACCCAGGGCGAAATGATGAAGTTCACCGGTATTCCGAACTTCGCGCCGGAGCTGTTCCGCCGCATTCGTCTGCGCGATCCGCTTAAGCAGAAACAGCTGCTGAAAGGCCTGGTTCAGCTCTCCGAAGAGGGCGCCGTGCAGGTGTTCCGCCCGATTGCGAACAACGATCTGATCGTGGGTGCGGTCGGCGTGCTGCAGTTTGACGTGGTCGTTGCGCGCCTGAAGAGCGAATACAACGTAGAAGCGATTTACGAATCGGTGAACGTCGCGACCGCGCGCTGGGTTGAGTGTTCTGACGTGAAGAAATTCGAAGAATTCAAGCGTAAGAATGAAGTTCAGCTGGCGCTGGATGGCGGCGATAACCTGACCTATATCGCGCCAACGATGGTCAACCTGAACCTGACGCAGGAACGTTATCCGGACGTTCAGTTCCGTAAAACCCGCGAGCACTAATCCCCTCTCAGAGCACGGCATTCGCCGTGCTCTTCTTTATTTCCTGTCTTATTAATCCCTTGCGGAATGTTCTTAATTCAACGCAATTTCACGCTATTCGCCCATTTTTTACCCAATTCTGAAAGCGGCTCTGTGAGAGTGATCTATATTTAACTCAGTGTTTAACACCGGGCGTGGATAAATTAACTGTTCAATGCATGACTTTAGGTTATCCATTTTGCTCGCGTGTTTATTCGCAATATATATCACTAATAAGGAAGTACGTAGCCCGAATAACGGGTCAACACAGGAATAGATCGATGAATATGACAAGACTGAAGATTTCTAAAACTCTGCTGGCTGTAACACTGGGTAGCGTTCTGGTGAGCGGCTCCGCCCTGGCGGAAAGCAGCACCATGGATAAAGCACAATCCACGGCCGATAGCGCAGGGCAAAAAATCGATAGCTCTATGAATAAAGTCGGCAATTTCATGGATGACAGCTCTATCACAGCAAAAGTGAAGGCCGCACTGGTGGATGATGAAGCCATCAAGAGCACCGATATTTCCGTTAAGACCGACAAGAAAGTGGTCACGCTGAGCGGCTTTGTTGAAAGCCAGGCTCAGGCTGAACAGGCGGTGAAAGTGGCGAAAGGCGTCGAAGGCGTCGCCTCCGTCAGCGATAAGCTGCACGTGCGTGACGGCAAAAACGCGTCGGTGAAAGGTTATGCCGGTGATGCAGCCACCACCAGCGAAATCAAAGCTAAACTTTTAGCAGATGACATCGTGCCGTCCCGTAAGGTGAAAGTGGAAACCACCGATGGCGTGGTTCAGCTTTCCGGTACGGTAGATTCGCAGGCGCAAAGTGAACGTGCCGAGTCCATCGCGAAAGCGATTGATGGTGTGAAAAGCGTTAAAAACGATCTGAAAACGAAGTAAATCTCGACCATTCGCCCGTCTGGCTAAACCCTGCGGGCGAAATAAGAACGACTCTGGAAAAACGCCGGTGAGTGACCTGAGCGCTCACGTTTAGCGGCCGACATTAACTATGGTAAAGGAGAAGCTTATGTTTCGTTGGGGCATTATATTTCTGGTTATCGCGTTAATTGCCGCCGCATTGGGCTTTGGTGGACTGGCAGGTACAGCGGCATGGGCAGCTAAAATTGTCTTCGTTGTGGGTATTATTCTGTTCCTGGTCAGCCTGTTTACAGGGCGTCGACGTCCATAGCAAACGCAATATTCCTTCAACAAAATAAAGCCAGTCACTGTGACTGGCTTTTTCTTATTTGCGTAACAGGTCGGGTGCGTTACTGTGGTGTTATAAAATAATCAAAACAGGAAAGCAGAGGTGGGGCAACGAATTCCCGTTACGCTCGGCAATATTGCGCCGCTGACGTTAAAACCGTTTCGCGCGGGTCAACTCGCGCTGGTCTGCGAGGGTGGCGGACAGCGCGGCATTTTCACCGCTGGCGTGCTGGACGAATTTATGCGCGCGCAGTTCAACCCCTTTGACCTTTACTTCGGCACCTCTGCCGGGGCGCAGAACCTCTCTGCCTATGTCTGTAACCAGCCCGGCTACGCGCGAAAGGTCATCATGCGCTACACCACGGCGAAAGAATTTTTTAACCCGGTGCGGTTTGTGCGCGGCGGCAACCTGATCGATCTCGACTGGCTGCTGGAGTCAACCTCCAGCCAGATGCCTCTGGCCATGGATACTGCCGCCCGTCTGTTTGATAGCGGTAAAGAATTCTGGATGTGCGCCAGCCGGGGCGATGACTATTCCCCGGGCTATTTTTCGCCTCAGAAAGAGAACTGGCTGGACATCATCCGCGCCTCCAGCGCGATCCCCGGCTTTTATCGTACCGGCGCCCTGCTGGACGGTATTAGCTATCTGGACGGGGGGATCAGTGACGCGGTGCCGGTGCAGGAAGCCGCCCGTCGCGGGGCGAAAACCATTGTGGTGATTCGTACCGTACCGTCGCAAATGTATTACACCCCGCAGTGGTTTAAGCGGATGGAGCGCTGGCTGGGCGACAGCAGCCTGCAGCCGCTGGTGAACATCGCGAAGCAGCATGAAACCACCTACGGCGCGATGCAGCGCTTCATTGAGAAACCGCCGGGCAAGCTGCGTATTTTTGAAATTTATCCGCCTAAGCCGCTGCTGAGCATGGCGCTGGGCAGCCGCGTTCCTGCGCTGCGCATGGATTACAAAACGGGGCGGCTGTGTGGGCGCTACTTCCTGGCGACGGTGGGGAAAATGCTGGCGGAGCAGCCGCCGCTTCATCGCCATAAACGCATTATTACGCCGCCTGCGATTGTCGCCAACGACGCCCTGACGGTGCCCCTGGTTGACATTCCGCAGGCGAATGACGCTTTACTGGATAACGAGGATCTGGCGTGATGTACCGCTTTGTCGACACCCATTGCCACTTTGATTTCCCGCCGTTTACGGGAGATGAAGAGCAAAGCATTGCGAAAGCGGCCGAGGCAGGCGTTCAGGCCATTATTGTGCCTTCAGTGGAAGCGGATTACTTTTCCCGCGTGCTGGATCTTTCCACGCGTCACCCTGCGCTCTATGCGGCGCTTGGCCTGCATCCGATCGTGATTGAGCGGCATCGGGATGAGGACATTGAGCGACTTGATGAGATAGTGCAGACCGCAGGCGACAAGCTTGTCGCCATCGGTGAGATCGGCCTCGATCTTTATCGCGAGCATCCGCATTTTGAGCGCCAGCAGACGATCCTCGACGCGCAGCTCAGGCTGGCGAAGCGTCACGATCTGCCGGTGATCCTTCATTCAAGACGCACACACGATAAGCTGGCAATGCACCTGAAGCGTATCGATTTGCCGCGTAAGGGCGTCGTGCATGGTTTCTCAGGCAGCCTGCAGCAGGCGCAGCGTTTTATCGAGCTGGGCTACAAAATCGGCGTTGGGGGCACCATCACCTATCCGCGCGCCAGCAAAACCCGGGACGTGATGGCACAGCTGCCGCTGTCGGCGCTTCTGCTGGAAACCGACGCGCCGGACATGCCGCTGAACGGTTTTCAGGGCCAGCCGAATCGTCCGGAACAGGCGGCGCGCGTGTTTGCCACCCTGTGCGAACTGCGAAAAGAGACTGAAGAGGCCATAGCCAGTGCGCTGCTGGAAAATACGCGTTCGGTATTTGGCATCACGCTATAGATAAAGCGCCGGACGGATCACCGTTATCTTCTGTTTTTCCAGCGCTCGCGCCAGCGGTTCAACGTCTTCCGGCGTGGCGCTGCGCCATGACGCCGCCTCGCCGTACACGCCATGCGCATGAAACGCGTTGAGGCGCACCGGCACGTTTCCCAGCCCGTGGATAAACGCCGTCAGCGGCTTCAGATGTTCCAGATAATCACACTGTTCCGGAATCACCAGCAGGCGGAGCTCCGTTAAACGATTACGATCTGCCAGCCAGCGGATACTCTGCTTGATTTGCGGGTTTTCGCGCCCGGTCAGGAAGCGGTGGTGTTCGTTCCCCCATGCTTTCAGGTCCAGCATCGCGCCATCCAGTACCGGCAGCAGCTTTTGCCAGCCGGTTTCGCTTAACAAACCGTTGCTGTCGACCAGGCAGGTCAGATGATTCAGGTCGGGATCGGCTTTGATCGCGGTGAACAGCGTCACTAAAAACGGTAATTGCGTTGTGGCCTCACCGCCGCTCACGGTGATCCCCTCGATAAACGGTGCGGATTTGCGGATCTGTGAAAGGATCTCCTCCACGCTCAGGCGGTGCGCCATAGGCGTTGCCTGCTGCTGGCACAGGTGCAGGCAGGTGTCGCACTGCTGGCAGTCACTCTCCTGCCACCAGACGCGTCCCGCCTGTATGGTCAGCGCGTCGTGCGGGCAGTGGGGCACGCAGTCCCCGCAGTCGTTGCAGCGGCCGATCGTCCAGGGGTTGTGGCAGGTTTTACAGCGCAGGTTGCAGCCCTGCAGGAACAGGGCCAGACGGCTGCCCGGCCCGTCCACGCAGGAAAAAGGGATGACCTGACTAACTAAAGCGCATCTGCTGTTCATGGCTTATCACGCGCGGCTGACGTTCCAGAATACGGGTATTGCGCGCGGCTTCTTCACCCAGCCAGGTGGTATTGGTGCGCGATCCGGCTTCCCGGTACTTCTCCAGATCCGACAACCGCACCATATAACCGGTGACGCGCACCAGATCGTTACCCGCGACGTTGGCGGTAAACTCGCGCATCCCCGCCCTGAACGCGCCGAGACAGAGCTGGACCACCGCCTGCGGGTTACGTTTTACCGTTTCATCCAGCGTCAAAATATCGCTGATCCCGGAAGCGTAGTGCTTGTGGTGCGGCGCCACCGCCAGCAGGTGGCTGATGGGATCCGGCTCGTCGCCGTAGGGCAGGCGCGCGCCCGGCGTGGTGCCCGAGTCAGAGCTGATCCCCGACTGCGCATGCAGCATCGCGCGCTGCTTCCAGCCGTGTTTCACCGGCGTGTTTTCGACAAACGCCGCAAGCTGTTCGCTGATGCGATAGCCCAGCGCGTTGGCCTGCTCGTCTTTGCCGTAACGCCCAGTCATCCCGGCTTTCTCACAGAGCACGTTTACCGCTTCTGCCAGGCCGTACATGCCAAACATCGGCACAAACCGATCGGCATCAATCAGCCCCTCTTTCACCAGGAAGCTATTCTCAAAGAAGCCGGATTGTTGATACAGGAAATCGCAGCGGGCATCGATGATGGCCATTTGCTGCTGGCAGTAATGCGGGAGGGCGCGGCTGAAGAAGTCTTCCATTGACGTACTGTGTTCGGCGATGGCCTTGAGGTTGAGGCGCACCAGGGTGCTGCCACCGCCTGCCAGAGGCAGGGAGTTGTAACAGCTCACTACGCCGTAATGGCCTTTTGTGAAAATTTTATCATTCACCGGGCCATTAGAAATATGCGGTTTACTGCATTCACATATGTTTTTCGCCACCTCAAGCAGCAAATCGTCCGGGGTGATCGCTGGATCATAAATAAAGGTCAGGTTCGGCGCGACCTGCTTCAGCTCTGCATCTGCACGCAGAATGGCGCGC
This sequence comes from Enterobacter sp. 5-4, assembly GCF_000612205.1. Taxonomy (NCBI): domain Bacteria; kingdom Pseudomonadati; phylum Pseudomonadota; class Gammaproteobacteria; order Enterobacterales; family Enterobacteriaceae; genus Enterobacter; species Enterobacter sp. 5-4. The sequence goes on from NZ_JFHW01000010.1 coordinate 243,641, forward strand.
GTGACGGGGGTATCTTCCGGCCCGATATTGGCATGCATAAAGGCATCGGGCAGCGTACGGTCGAGATAGCGCCAGAAACGTTTTATTCGGCTATTGATTTCTTCTTGTGTTAGAATTCTAACATAAGGTTGCAGCAACGCATCAAGCTGACCGAGATAGACCGGCATCGATGTGACGGACGGAACATGGTGGTAGAGGATGGTTAACAGTGAGAGGGCGTCGTCGAGATCTTTTGCCCCTTCCAGCTCCAGCCATTCTGAACCATTAGCCAGAAATTTTGCGTAATCCGGCAGAACGTAACGGGGTTTGTAAGGCGCATGGCCTTCGAACATGTCGCAGATGAACCCCTCGTCCAGCGCGGCGCGCGCAGCTTCAGGAAGTGCCGGATACGGCAGGTTGTTTTCCGCTTCCAGCGCCAGAAAATGACGTTTTTGTTCCGGGGATAACACCGGGCTTGTCACAATCTGCTGGCAACGTTGTTGCAGGGCGTCGGGGCTGGAGTGGGACATGTTCGCTTCCTTGAGTGTTCTGCGGATGATGAACGGATTGTAGAAAGCCTGCCTGTCGGCACTTTTGATCCGACAGGGGGTATCGCTGCTTTAGTCCGCAATATGCGCGCTAAAGTTTGAAGAAGATCGCATTACAGTAATGCAAATTTGCACGCAGTTTTCATTAACTGTGATGAATGTCGAAGTGTGGATGCGGGTGGATGTTAGAATACTCACAGACCCGCAAGGTAAAATTTATACGGCACTGCCGTTGGAGAATGTTATGACCGATTTAACTGCAAGCAGCCTGCGCGCGTTGAAACTGATGGACCTGACTACCCTGAACGATGACGACACCAATGAGAAAGTCATCGCTCTGTGCCATCAGGCGAAAACGCCGGTGGGCAACACCGCAGCCGTCTGTATCTACCCGCGCTTTATCCCGATTGCCCGTAAGACGCTGAACGAGCAGGGCACCCCGGACGTGCGCATTGCAACCGTCACTAACTTCCCGCATGGCAACGATGATATCGAGATTGCGCTGGCAGAAACCCGCGCGGCGATTGCCTACGGCGCAGACGAAGTGGACGTGGTGTTCCCGTACCGCGCGCTGATCGCCGGCAACGAGCAGGTCGGTTTTGACCTGGTGAAGGCCTGTAAAGACGCGTGTGCGGCGGCAAACGTGCTGCTGAAAGTGATCATCGAAACCGGCGAGCTGAAAGAAGAGGCGCTGATTCGCAAAGCCTCTGAAATCTCCATCAAAGCCGGTGCGGATTTTATTAAAACCTCTACCGGTAAAGTACCGGTAAATGCGACCCCGGAAAGCGCGCGCATCATGATGGAAGTGATCCGCGACATGGGCGTGTCCAAAACCGTGGGCTTCAAACCTGCGGGCGGCGTGCGTACCGCGGAAGACGCGCAGCAGTTCCTGGCGATTGCCGACGAGCTGTTCGGCGCCGACTGGGCCGATTCCCGTCACTACCGCTTCGGTGCGTCCAGCCTGCTGGCCAGCCTGCTGAAGGCGCTGGGTCACGGCGACGGTAAGAGCGCAAGCAGCTACTAAGTTTGAATTGCCGGGTGGCGCCACGCTTACCCGGCCTACCCGGATCGTGGTCGGGTAAACCGTACCCGCCACCATTCACCCGATTCCTCATGGGGGTTACCGTGTTTCTCGCACAAGAAATTATTCGTAAAAAACGTGATGGTCATGCATTAAGCGACGAAGAGATCCGCTTCTTCATCAACGGCATTCGTGATAACACCGTCTCTGAAGGGCAGATTGCGGCTCTGGCGATGACCATTTTCTTCCACGATATGTCGATGCCTGAGCGCGTGTCGCTGACCATGGCGATGCGAGATTCAGGAACCGTTCTGGACTGGAAAAGCCTCAACCTTAACGGCCCGATTGTGGATAAACACTCCACCGGCGGCGTGGGCGACGTGACCTCCCTGATGCTTGGCCCCATGGTGGCAGCCTGTGGCGGTTATATCCCGATGATCTCCGGGCGCGGCCTGGGCCACACCGGCGGTACGCTCGACAAACTGGAAGCCATTCCGGGCTTCGATATCTTCCCGGATGACAACCGCTTCCGCGACATTATTAAAGACGTTGGTGTGGCGATTATCGGCCAGACCAGCTCTCTTGCTCCGGCAGACAAGCGTTTCTACGCGACCCGCGACATCACCGCGACCGTTGACTCCATCCCGCTGATCACCGCCTCTATCCTGGCGAAGAAGCTGGCAGAAGGGCTGGACGCGCTGGTGATGGACGTGAAGGTAGGCAGCGGCGCGTTTATGCCAACCTATGAACTCTCTGAGGCGCTGGCCGAAGCGATCGTTGGCGTCTCCAACGGCGCGGGCGTGCGCACTACCGCACTGCTCACCGACATGAACCAGGTGCTGGCTTCCAGCGCCGGTAACGCCGTCGAAGTGCGTGAAGCCGTCCAGTTCCTGACGGGCGAATACCGCAACCCGCGTCTGTTCGACGTCACCATGGCGCTGTGCGTGGAGATGTTAATCTCCGGCAAGCTTGCCAAAGACGACGCCGACGCCCGCGCGAAGCTACAGGCGGTACTGGACAACGGCAAAGCGGCGGAGATCTTTGGCCGCATGGTTGCGGCGCAGAAAGGCCCGACCGACTTCGTCGAAAACTATGCGAAGTACCTGCCGACCGCGACGCTCAGCAAAGCGGTGTATGCCGACAGCGAAGGGTTTGTCTCGGCAATGGATACCCGCGCGCTGGGTATGGCGGTCGTGTCTATGGGCGGCGGCCGTCGTCAGGCGTCAGATACCATTGATTACAGCGTCGGCTTCACCGATATGGCCCGTCTGGGCGACAGCGTTGACGGGCAACGTCCGCTGGCGGTGATCCACGCCAAAGATGAAGCCAGCTGGCAGGAAGCGGCGAAAGCGGTGAAGGCGGCTATTACGCTTGACAATAAAGCGCCGGAAACCACACCGACTGTCTATCGCCGTATCACCGAATAGCGGTATACTGATCTGATCGATAATTTTTGAAGCACTACGTACGGAGAACAATTATGAAACGTGCATTTATTATGGTGCTGGACTCATTCGGCATCGGCGCAACCGAAGATGCAGAACGTTTTGGTGACGTGGGTTCCGATACCATGGGTCACATCGCGGAAGCCTGTGCGAAAGGCGAAGCGGATAACGGTCGTAAAGGCCCTCTGACTCTACCCAACCTGACCCGCCTTGGGCTGGTGAAAGCACATGAAGGTTCTACCGGTAAAATCGCAGCCGGTATGGACGGCAATGCGGAAGTCGTGGGCGCCTATGCCTGGGCGCACGAGCTCTCCTCCGGTAAAGACACCCCGTCTGGCCACTGGGAAATCGCCGGTGTGCCGGTGCTGTTCGACTGGGGTTACTTCTCCGATCACGAGAACAGCTTCCCGCAGGAGCTGCTCGATAAGCTGGTGAAGCGTGCCAACCTGCCGGGTTACCTCGGCAACTGCCACTCCTCCGGTACCGTAATTCTGGATCAGCTCGGCGAAGAGCATATGAAAACCGGCAAGCCGATTTTCTACACTTCTGCTGACTCCGTGTTCCAGATTGCCTGCCACGAAGAGACCTTTGGCCTGGATAAACTCTACGAGCTGTGCGAAATCGCCCGTGAAGAGCTGACCGAAGGCGGCTACAACATTGGCCGCGTGATCGCGCGTCCGTTTATTGGTGACAAAGCGGGTAACTTCCAGCGTACCGGTAACCGTCACGATCTGGCCGTTGAGCCGCCGGCGCCAACCGTGCTGCAGAAGCTGGTTGATGAGAAAGGCGGTCACGTGGTTTCTGTAGGTAAAATCGCGGATATCTACGCTAACTGCGGCATCACCAAAAAGGTCAAAGCGACCGGACTCGATGCGCTGTTCGATGCCACCATCAAAGAGATGAAAGAAGCGGGCGACAAGACCATTGTCTTCACCAACTTCGTCGACTTCGACTCCTCCTGGGGTCACCGTCGCGACGTAGCGGGTTATGCTGCGGGTCTTGAGCTGTTCGACCGCCGCCTGCCGGAGCTGATGGAGCTGGTGGGTGAAGATGACATTCTGATCCTGACCGCGGACCACGGCTGCGATCCAACCTGGACCGGTACCGATCACACCCGTGAGCACATTCCGGTGCTGGTGTACGGCCCGAAAGTGAAGCCGGGTTCGCTGGGTCACCGTGAAACCTTCGCGGACATTGGCCAGACCCTGGCGAAATACTTTGGTACGTCTGACATGGAATATGGCAAGGCCATGTTCTGATGTCATTGCCCGGTGGCGCTTCGCTTACCGGGCCTACGGTTTTGTAGGCCGGGTAAGGCGTAGCCGCCACCCGGCAAAAACAACAAGTTAAAAGGAACTGAAGATGGCAACTCCTCACATTAATGCAGAAATGGGTGATTTCGCTGACGTCGTATTGATGCCGGGCGACCCGCTGCGCGCGAAGCACATTGCAGAAACCTTCCTGGAAGACGTGCGTGAAGTGAACAACGTTCGCGGCATGCTGGGCTTCACGGGTACTTATAAAGGCCGCAAAATCTCCGTTATGGGCCACGGCATGGGTATCCCATCCTGCTCCATCTACACCAAAGAGCTGATCACCGATTTCGGTGTGAAGAAAATCATCCGCGTAGGCTCCTGCGGTGCGGTGCGTATGGACGTTAAGCTGCGTGACGTGGTGATCGGCATGGGCGCGTGTACCGACTCTAAAGTCAACCGCATCCGCTTTAAAGATCATGACTTTGCGGCCATCGCTGACTTTGACATGGTGCGTAACGCGGTTGACGCGGCAAAAGCGCTGGGCGTTGACGCGCGCGTGGGCAACCTGTTCTCTGCCGATCTGTTCTACTCGCCAGAAGGCGACATGTTCGACGTGATGGAAAAATACGGCATCCTGGGCGTGGAAATGGAAGCGGCCGGTATCTACGGCGTAGCGGCTGAATTCGGTGCGAAAGCGCTGACCATCTGCACCGTATCTGACCATATCCGTACCCACGAGCAGACTACCGCTGCCGAGCGTCAGACCACCTTCAACGACATGATCAAAATCGCGCTGGAATCCGTTCTGCTGGGCGATAAAGAGTAATTCTGTCTCTTCCCTCCCTCTCCCTGTGGGAGAGGGCTGGGGTGAGGGCACCAGCTAGCGCACGGCCTGCGCAATCCACGCTGACAGCTCCCGCAGCTCATTTTCCTGCTCCGGGAAATCCCCAATTAACGCGTCACATTCCTGCTGCAGCATATCCGCCCGGTACAAACAGCCCTGCAAGCGTGCCGCAAGGGCTTCCAGTGGCCCCGGATTCAGACTGTCCGTAAACACCTGCGTGCGGGTGATATGACCTTTCTCGACGTCAAAATGCAGCTCCACGCCGCCCCAGGTAAAACGCTCATCCAGCAGATGGGAAAATGCAGGTGCCTGACCGAAGTTCCACTCCCAGCTGCTCTGGCGGGCGAAGGTTTCCGCGAAGTTTGGCAGGTCCGGGGTTTTGTCCGGTGAAATCACTTCTGCTTCCACGCGCTCGCCGTAATGCGCAAAGAACGCCTCGCGCACGGCCTCACAGATTTGCTCGTGTGTAACGCCCGGCAGCAGTTCCACCAGATTCGCCACGCGCCCGCGCACGGAGGTGATGCCCTTAGCCTGTAGCTTTTTCTTATCTGGATTAAGGTAGTTAGCCAGACGGCTGAGATCGGCGTTCAGCAGCAGGGTGCCGTGGTGGAATCCGCGATCCATCGTTTCGCGATAGGCAGAGCCGGATACCTTGCGGTCGCCATCGGGTGTTTTGACCACCAGATCGTTACGTCCGGAGGCTTCAGCCGTCACGCCGAGCGAATTGAGCGCGTTGAGGACGATGGACGTTGAGATGGTTTTGTCGTATTCCGGTTTGCCCGCCATAAAGGTAAAGCAGGTATTGCCCAGATCGTGGAATACCGCGCCGCCGCCGCTGCTGCGGCGCGCCAGACGGACGTTGTCCTCTTCCATACGGCGGGTGTTGCACTCTTTCCACGGGTTTTGCGCACGACCAATAACCACCGTATCGGCATTGCGCCAGAGAAACAGTACGCGCTGGGTGGCAGGCATCTGGCGGAAGATGCACTCCTCCACTGCCAGGTTAAACCAGGGATCGTAAGAGTCAGAGATAAGCAGGCGTAACGTCGACATGGCAGAGTTCCTTTTCCGAATCATCCGCCTACTTTATCACTATTCTTTCTTCTCGCTCTCTTCGTCTTCGGGGACTGACCGGCTGGCGGTCAGCAGGAACGGGGATTGCTGCCAGCGCGTGCGCTTGCCGCGAAGCAGGGTACGCGCCAGCACAACGCCGATGGCGAGTGAGAGCAGCAGCATCAGGCGCAGAATGTTGGTGGTATTATCGACCTGTTTGGCTTCAGTGGGCAGGGTGTGGGTATCAAGGGTGAGGCGCAGATAACCCAGCGGGCCATTCTTCCCCTGAATAGGTTCAACAAGCTGCTGGTTGAAGTAGCCGCCGGCTTTTTTGCCGTCCAGCGCCAGCCTGTCTCGCACGTCGACGTGCTCACCCGCACGGGCAATGAGGTTGCCTTGCTCATCATAGACACCGGCATCAAGAATGCGGCTGTTCTCCGTGAGCAGGCGTAAAACCTGGCCTATCCGCTTCTCGTCAGGCGTTTCGTTACGCATGGACGGCGCGACGTTGAGCGTGACCTGGCGTGCCAGCGTGCGGGCCAGCTCTTCAAACTGCGGGTTGCGTTGCCGTTGATGGTTCTGGCTAAACCACGATGCCCCTTGCATCAGCACCACTAAGAGTGCGAGACAGGAAAGGACAATCACGGCGCGATGGAGCCGGAATTTCAGTTTTGCGCGAGCCATATTCCACCTGCTGAAAATTTACGGCTTAATGTTGCCAGAAGTGATGGTTACAGGGTAGCCTCATGCGTTATTTTCCCTCTGCAACCTTCCGGCGCGAACGAAATTACAGGAGCTTTAATGCCGAACATTACCTGGTGTGACCTGCCAACGGATGTCTCTTTATGGCCAGGATTGCCGCTCTCTTTAAGTGGCGATGAGGTGATGCCTCTGGATTACCACGCCGGTCGTAGCGGCTGGCTGCTGTACGGACGCGGTCTGGATAAGCAACGCCTGACCCAGTATCAAACCAAACTGGGGGCCGCGATGGTCATCGTCGCCGCCTGGTGCGTGGAAGACTACCAGGTCATTCGCCTGGCGGGCTCTCTGACCCAGCGCGCCACGCGCCTGGCGCATGACGCCGGGCTGGATGTCGCACCGCTGGGTAAAATTCCGCACCTGAAAACGCCTGGCCTGCTGGTCATGGACATGGACTCTACCGCCATTCAGATCGAGTGTATCGACGAAATTGCGAAGCTGGCGGGCAGCGGCGAGCTGGTGGCTGAAGTCACCGAGCGTGCGATGCGCGGCGAGCTGGATTTCACCGCCAGCCTACGACAGCGCGTGGCGACCCTGAAAGGGGCCGATGCCAACATTCTGCGTCAGGTGCGCGATGAACTGCCCCTGATGCCAGGGCTGACGCAACTGGTGCTGAAGCTGCAGTCCCTCGGCTGGAAGGTGGCGATCGCCTCCGGTGGCTTCACCTTCTTCGCGGATTATCTGCGGGAAAAACTGCATCTGACCACTGTGGTGGCCAACGAGCTGGAGATCATGGACGGCAAGCTGACCGGTCAGGTGATCGGCGATATTGTGGATGCCCAGTACAAAGCCAATACGCTGACGCGCCTCGCGGAAAAATATGAAATTCCGGTTGTCCAGACCGTCGCCATCGGTGACGGCGCGAACGACCTGCCGATGATCAAAGCGGCCGGTCTGGGCATTGCCTACCATGCCAAGCCAAAAGTGAATGAAAAGACGGAAGTGACTATCCGTCACGCTGACCTGATGGGGGTGTTCTGCATTCTCTCCGGCAGCCTTAATCAGAAATAACGGTCTGCTTTGTTGGCCGGGTAAGCGTAAGCGCCACCCGGCACGCAGGCCGCAGAGAAATAACGAGGTAAACCGTGGCGAAAGCTCCAAAACGCGCATTTGTCTGTAATGAATGTGGTGCGGATTATCCGCGCTGGCAGGGGCAATGTAGCGCCTGCCATGCCTGGAACACCATCACCGAAGTGCGTGGTGTGGCGGCTTCGCCGAGCGTGGCGCGCAATGAACGCCTGAGTGGCTATGCGGGCAATGCAGGCGTGTCGAAGGTACAAAAACTTTCAGACATCAGCCTGGAGGCGCTGCCGCGCTTCTCCACCGGCTTCAAGGAATTTGACCGCGTGCTCGGCGGCGGCGTGGTGCCGGGCAGCGCCATTTTGATCGGCGGTAACCCGGGCGCGGGTAAATCGACTCTGCTGCTGCAAACGCTTTGCAAGCTCGCCGAACAGATGAAAACCCTGTACGTCACGGGCGAAGAATCACTCCAGCAGGTGGCAATGCGCGCGCACCGTCTCGGCCTGCCGACCGGCAATCTGAATATGCTGTCGGAAACCAGCATCGAGCAGATCTGCATGATCGCCGAAGAAGAGCAGCCGAAGCTGATGGTGATCGACTCCATCCAGGTGATGCACATGGCGGACATCCAGTCCTCGCCGGGCAGCGTCGCGCAGGTGCGTGAAACGGCGGCCTACCTGACGCGCTTTGCCAAAACGCGCGGCGTGGCGATTGTGATGGTGGGTCACGTGACCAAAGACGGCTCGCTGGCGGGACCGAAGGTGCTCGAACACTGTATCGACTGCTCGGTGATGCTCGACGGCGACGCGGACTCTCGCTTCCGTACCCTGCGCAGCCATAAAAACCGCTTTGGGGCGGTGAATGAGCTAGGCGTCTTTGCCATGACCGAACAGGGGCTGCGCGAAGTCAGCAACCCGTCGGCCATCTTCCTGAGCCGGGGAGATGAAATCACCTCCGGCAGCTCGGTGATGGTGCTGTGGGAAGGGACGCGCCCGCTGCTCGTCGAAATTCAGGCACTGGTGGATCACTCGATGATGGGCAACCCGCGGCGCGTGGCGGTCGGTCTGGAACAGAACCGCCTGGCAATCCTGCTGGCGGTGCTGCACCGTCACGGCGGGCTGCAGATGGCCGATCAGGACGTCTTCGTGAACGTGGTCGGCGGCGTCAAAGTCACCGAGACCAGCGCTGACCTGGCTCTGCTGCTGGCGATGGTCTCCAGCCTGCGCGACAGACCGCTGCCGCAGGATCTGGTCGTCTTTGGCGAAGTGGGCCTTGCCGGGGAAATCCGTCCGGTGCCGAGCGGGCAGGAGCGAATCTCCGAGGCGGCAAAACACGGTTTCCGTCGGGCTATCGTTCCCGCCGCCAACGTGCCGAAAAAAATCCCGGAAGGGATGCAGGTCTTTGGCGTGAAGAAACTCGCAGATGCGTTAAATGTCTTTGACGACTTATAATTACGTATTCGATTTTGCAGGAGGCACCGTAATTTATGTCATCATTTGACTACATCAAGACCGCTATCCGCCAGAAAGGCTGCACGCTGCAGCAGGTGGCAGACGCCAGCGGCATGACCAAAGGCTACCTGAGCCAACTGCTGAACGCCAAAATCAAAAGCCCCAGCGCGCAGAAGCTTGAAGCGCTGCACCGCTTTCTGGGGCTGGAATTCCCGCGTATGCAAAAGAACATTGGCGTGGTGTTCGGCAAGTTTTACCCGCTGCATACCGGGCATATCTATCTGATCCAGCGCGCCTGTAGCCAGGTGGACGAGCTGCACATCATCATGGGGTACGACGAAACCCGCGATCGTCAACTGTTTGAAGACAGCGCCATGTCGCAGCAGCCGACCGTGCCGGACCGTCTGCGCTGGCTGCTTCAGACCTTCAAGTACCAGAAAAACATTCGCATTCATGCCTTTAACGAAGAGGGTATGGAGCCGTACCCGCACGGCTGGGACGTGTGGAGCAACGGCATCAAAGCGTTTATGGAAGAGAAGGGCATTGCGCCTAACTGGATCTACACCTCTGAAGAGTCCGACGCGCCGCAGTTCCGCGAGCATCTGGGCATCGAGACGGTGCTGATCGATCCGAAACGCACCTTCATGAACATCAGCGGAGCGCAGATCCGCGAAAACCCGTTCCGCTACTGGGATTACATTCCGACCGAAGTGAAGCCGTTCTTCGTGCGCACGGTAGCTATTCTGGGCGGCGAGTCGAGCGGTAAATCAACGCTGGTCAACAAGCTCGCTAACATCTTCAACACCACCAGCGCGTGGGAGTACGGCCGTGACTATGTCTTCTCGCACCTGGGCGGCGACGAGATGGCGCTGCAGTATTCCGACTACGACAAAATCGCGCTCGGTCACGCTCAGTACATTGATTTCGCGGTGAAATACGCCAACAAGGTGGCGTTCATCGATACCGATTTTGTCACCACCCAGGCGTTCTGCAAAAAATACGAAGGGCGCGAGCACCCGTTCGTGCAGGCGCTGATTGACGAATACCGCTTTGACCTGGTGATCCTGCTGGAAAACAACACCCCGTGGGTGGCCGACGGCATGCGCAGCCTCGGCAGCTCGGTGGACAGGCGGGAATTCCAGTCCATGCTGGTGGAGATGCTCAACGAAAACAACGTTGAGTTTGTGCACGTTGAAGAGTCAGACTACGACTCCCGTTTCCTGCGCTGCGTCGAACTGGTGAAGGAGATGATGGGGGAGCAGGGGTAAGCGTTAACCGCCCTCTCCCTTTGGAGAGGGCCGGAGTGAGGGAATCAGTCCACTCAGAACTCAACCACCACTTTCCCACGCATATGCCCGTCCAGCACCTTGCGGTGCGCCTCGGTAATGCTTTCCACGCTCAGCCCGTGCAGCGTTTCACTCAGTGAGCTTTCCACCACGCCGTTATCCACCAGCTTCGCGACCTCATTGAGGATCTCACCCTGACGCGCCATATCAGCGGTCTGGTACATGCTGCGGGTGTACATAAATTCCCAGTGCAGGGCGGCGGATTTGGACTTCAGCTTGTCCTGGTTCAGCGGGTGTTCATTCTCCACGATAGAACAGATATGCCCCTGCGGTGCAATCAGGTCGCTGACCGCATCCCAGTGCCCGTCGGTGTCGTTGAGGATGAAAATGTAATCCACAAAGGTCAGCCCGTGCTTCGCCAGTTCGCCTTTCAGATCGCGGTAGTTCACCACCACATCTGCACCGCGATCGCGGCACCACCGGGCGGAATCTTCTCGGGACGCGGTTGCGATCACCTTTACCTTGCTGTTGTGCTTCGCAAACGGGATCGCCAGCGATCCCACCCCGCCCGCCCCGCCGACGATCAGCAGGGTTTTGTCCGTACCGGCATCCTGAATATTCAGCCGTTCAAACAGGCCTTCCCACGCGGTGAGCGCGGTCAACGGCAGCGCGGCGGCAGCCGCCCAGCCGAGGCTTGACGGTTTGTGCCCGACAATGCGCGCATCGATCAGCTGATGCGTAGCGTTGCTGCCCGGACGGGTGATGTCGCCTGCGTACCACACTTCATCTCCCGGTTTGAATCCGGTCACGCCAGCCCCAACGTCTTTGACGATCCCGCTGGCATCCCATCCGAGAATACGCGGCTCGTTCAGCCCGTTCTTAGCAATGCCCGCGTGGACTTTGGTATCGACCGGGTTAACGGAGACGGCTTTCACCTCTACCAGCAGATCGTGCTCGCCGGGCTGCGGCATCGGTGGAGTGATTTCAATGAAAGTAGAGGGATTTTCAGGGTTAACGGCGATGGCTTTAACTGACATGGTGTGCTCCTCAATGGCATGCGTTTTGTTGAGGCTAGTCTATTAAGTGGCCATCTGCGTGATAAGATGGACAATTAAGAACTCAGCGTTCGTACAGGATGAACAATCATGTTTAAACAGCTGCAGGATATGGCGCTATTCGCGCTGGTGGCCGAGATGGGCAGCTTTACCGCGGCAGCCCAGAAGGCGGAGCTGCCAAAATCCAGCGTAAGCCAGCGGATTAGCCAGCTGGAGCAGCAGGTGGGCATTCGCCTGCTTAACCGCACCACGCGCAGGCTGAACCTGACGTTTGCGGGCGAGCACTATCTGGTGCACTGCCGTGAAATGCTGGCGGCCAGCGAGCGGGCGGAGTACGCCATCCAGCGCCTGCGCGAAAACCCCAGCGGGCGGCTGCGCATCACCTGCCCGGCGGGGATTGGCGCGACGCTGCTGGCGCATATGAATGCCGAGTTCCAGCTTCGCTATCCCGAGGTTTCGCTGGACGTGTCGATCTCTGATGACGTGGTGGATCTGGTCGAGGCCGGCTTTGACGTGGCGCTGCGTACCGGCAAGCCGCAGGACTCCTCCCTGATTGGCCGCATGATCGGGCACTGCCCGCGCTACATGCTGGCCTCGCCGGACTATCTGGCGCGCCGTGGGCCGCTAACGCATCCCCGTCAGCTGGTGGAGCACCGCAGCATTACGCATCGGGCGTGGTCAGAGTGGCTTCTGCGAAGCGAGAGCGAGGATTACCGCTACCTGCCGGATAACGCGCACATGACCGATAACCTGGTATACGCCCGCGAATGTGCGATTGCCGGTGCGGGGATTACGCTCCTTCCGGCTTTTTTGCTGGAAGATAAGGTCGAGAAAGGGGCGCTGGTGCAGGTACTGCCGGAGTGGAACGTTGAAGGAAACGACCTGTGGCTGGCCTATCCGAGCCGTAAGCTCAACTCACCCGCGCTGATGAGCTATATCGACTTTGCAATGCAGTTTGATGAGGTGAAGCGGTATTACGTGGGTAAATAAAAAAGCCGGGTGGCGGCTTCGCCTTACCCGGCCTACAAACAGCGCAGAACCGTAGGCCGGGTAAGCGTGAGCGCCACCCGGCTTTTGGGCACTTACTTAGAAATACGCTTGTACTTAATACGCTTCGGCTCCAGCGCGTCGGCGCCCAGCGTGCGTTTCTTGTACTCTTCGTATTCGGTGAAGTTACCTTCGAAGAACTCCACCTTACCTTCATCCTGGTAGTCCAGAATGTGGGTCGCGATACGGTCGAGGAACCAGCGGTCGTGCGAGATAACCATTGCACAGCCCGGGAACTCCAGCAGGGCGTTTTCCAGCGCGCGCAGGGTTTCGATATCCAGGTCGTTGGTTGGTTCATCGAGCAGCAGAACGTTACCGCCCACCTGCAGCAGCTTCGCCAGGTGCAGACGACCGCGCTCACCGCCGGACAGTTCGCCCACGCGTTTGCCCTGGTCGGTGCCTTTGAAGTTAAAGCGGCCAACGTAGGCGCGGCTTGGCATCTCGGTGTTGCCGATACGCATGATATCCAGACCGCCGGAGACTTCTTCCCACACGGTTTTGCTGTTATCCATCGCGTCGCGGAACTGGTCAACGGAGGCCAGCTTCACGGTCTCACCCAGGGTGATAGAGCCGCTGTCTGGCTGTTCCTGACCGGACATCATGCGGAACAGGGTCGATTTTCCCGCGCCGTTCGGACCGATGATGCCCACGATAGCGCCTTTCGGTACGGAGAAGGTCAGATCGTCGATCAGCACGCGGTCGCCGTAGGACTTACGCAGGTTGGTCACTTCAACCACTTTATCCCCCAGACGCGCTCCAGGTGGAATAAACAGTTCGTTGGTTTCGTTACGTTTCTGGTATTCGGTGTTGTTCAGCTCTTCAAAGCGTGCCAGACGGGCTTTGCCCTTAGACTGACGGCCTTTCGTGCCCTGACGCACCCACTCCAGCTCTTTCTCGATAGACTTACGGCGCGCCGCTTCCTGAGACGCTTCCTGAGCCAGACGCTGATCTTTCTGCTCCAGCCAGGAGGAGTAGTTGCCTTCCCACGGAATACCTTCACCGCGGTCCAGCTCCAGGATCCAGCCGGCGACGTTGTCGAGGAAGTAACGGTCGTGGGTAATCGCCACAACGGTGCCTTCGAAGTCGTGCAGGAAGCGCTCCAGCCACGCCACGGATTCCGCATCCAGGTGGTTAGTCGGTTCGTCGAGCAGCAGCATGTCTGGTTTTTCCAGCAGCAGGCGGCACAGCGCCACGCGGCGGCGTTCACCCCCGGAGAGGTTCGCGATTTTTGCATCCCAGTCCGGCAGACGCAGGGCATCCGCCGCGCGCTCCAGCTGCACGTTCAGGTTGTGACCGTCGTGCGCCTGGATGATCTCTTCATACTTGCCCTGCTGTGCGGCCAGCTTGTCGAAGTCCGCATCCGGCTCGGCGTATTTGGCATACACTTCATCCAGACCTTTCAGGGCGTTAACCACTTCGGACACCGCTTCTTCAACGGATTCGCGAACGGTGTGTTCCGGGTTCAGCTGAGGTTCCTGCGGCAGGTAGCCAATCTTGATGCCAGGCTGCGGACGGGCTTCACCTTCGATGTCTGTATCAATGCCGGCCATGATGCGCAGCAGGGTGGACTTACCGGCACCGTTGAGACCCAGAACACCGATTTTTGCGCCCGGGAAGAAGCTCAGCGAGATATTTTTAAGAATATGACGTTTCGGCGGGACAACTTTGCCGACACGATGCATGGTATAAACGAATTGAGCCACGTTGGACTTCGCCTCTTTTATCGTAATGAGAAGGAATTTCAGCCTCGAAGTGTAGCCTTTTTCCCGCCTTAATCCCAGCCAGGAACGTCGGGAGTGTTAAAACGCGCAAGAAAGGTAAAAAAGTGTCCATGACGTGGCGCGTTGCAGGATGCCTGGTTAGCATAAGTTAATGAGACTTTGACGTGGCAAGACGCTGCAATTGACGAAAAAACAATGAGGAAGAGCTTGTGGAAAAAGCCAAACGGGTGGTCTGGCGTCTGCTGGCTGCCAGCGTATGCGTAATGGCGGTAAGCCAGGCGGTGCATGCCGATTCACTGGATGAACAACGTAGCCGGTATGCCCAGATTAAGCAGGCATGGGACAACAAGCAGATGGATACCGTGCAGGCGCTGATGCCGACGCTCAAGGATTATCCGCTGTATCCGTATCTGGAGTATCGTCAAATTACGGACGATCTCATGAATCAACCCACCGTTACCGTGAATAACTTCATTCAGGCGAACCCGACCCTGCCGCCAGCCCGGAATCTTCAGTCTCGTTTTGTGAACGAACTGGCGCGACGTGAAGACTGGCGCGGGCTGCTGGCGTTTAGCCCTGAAAAGCCGAATACCACCGAAGCGCAGTGTAACTACTACTACGCAAAATGGGCGACCGGCCAGCAGGAAGAGGCCTGGGCCGGGGCGAAAGAGCTCTGGCTGACCGGGAAAAACCAGCCGAACGCCTGTGATTCCCTGTTTGGCGCGTGGCGTGCTTCCGGCAAGCAGGATCCGCTGTCCTACCTCGAGCGTATCCGCCTGGCGATGAAAGCCGGTAATACGCGTCTGGTGACTGCGCTGGCGGGGCAGATGCCGTCCGATTACCAGACTATCTCCACGGCAGTTATCTCGCTGGCAAACGATCCCAACAGCGTCCTGACCTTTGCCCGCAGTACGGGCGCGACCGATTTTACCCGCCAGATGGCGGCGGTGGCTTTTGCCAGCGTGGCGCGTGACGATGTGGAAAACGCGCGGCTGATGATCCCGCAGCTGGTGCAGGCGCAGCAGCTTAATGAGGAGCAAACGCAGGAGCTGCGCGATATCGTGGCGTGGCGACTGATGGGCACCGATGTGACCGACGAGCAGGCGCGCTGGCGAGACGATGCGATTATGCGTTCGAACTCCACGTCGCTGGTGGAACGCCGCGTGCGAATGGCGCTGGGTACGGGCGACCGTCGTGGGCTCAATACCTGGCTCGCCCGGTTGCCTATGGAGGCCAAAGAGAAAGATGAATGGCGTTACTGGCAGGCCGATCTGCTGCTGGAGCGCGGTCGTGATGATGAGGCCAAAGAAATTCTTCATACGCTGATGCAGCAGCGCGGGTTCTACCCGATGGCGGCCGCGCAGCGCCTGGGCGAGGAGTACACCTTCCGCATCGATAAAGCGCCCGCTAACGCGAATCCGGCGCTGACCCAGGGGCCAGAAATGGCGCGCGTTCGCGAGCTGATGTACTGGAATATGGACAACACCGCGCGCAGCGAGTGGGCGAATCTGGTGACCAGCCGCACCACCGATGAAAAAGCTCAGCTTGCCCGCTATGCGTTTGATAACCACTGGTGGGATCTGAGCGTGCAGGCGACGATCGCCGGTAAGCTATGGGATCATCTCGAAGAGCGTTTCCCGCTGGCTTACAAGGATCTGTTCGATCGCTACACCAGCGGCAAAGATATCCCGCAAAGTTACGCGATGGCGATTGCCCGTCAGGAAAGCGCCTGGAACCCGAAAGTCCGTTCCCCGGTGGGCGCCAGCGGCCTGATGCAGATCATGCCGGGCACGGCGACGCACACGGTGAAGATGTTTAACATCCCTGGATACAGTAGCCCGTCACAGCTTCTCGATCCGGATACCAACATCAACATCGGTACCAGCTACCTGCAGTATGTGTACCAGCAGTTCGGCAATAACCGTATCTTCGCGTCGGCGGCATACAACGCGGGACCGGGTCGCGTGCGCACCTGGCTCGGCAACAGCGCCGGACGCATCGACGCTGTGGCGTTTGTCGAGAGCATCCCGTTCTCGGAAACGCGCGGCTACGTGAAGAACGTGCTGGCTTATGACGCCTACTATCGCTACTTCATGGGGCAGAAAGATACCCTGATGAGCGATGCCGAGTGGCAGAGACGTTACTGATCGGCGTGGGTTGTGTTATGCTGTACTCGCTAAAGAGTACAAGAGGCAGCATAACATGACCCAGCATTCCCCGTATTCCTCGGCAATGGCCGAACAACGTCATCAGGAGTGGCTTCGTTTTGTGGAGCTGCTTCGCCAGTCTTACGAGCAGGATTTGCATTTACCCCTGATGCAGCTAATGCTCACGCCAGACGAGCGTGAGGCGCTGGGCACGCGCGTGCGCATCATTGAAGAGCTGCTGCGCGGTGAGATGAGCCAGCGCGAGCTGAAAAATGAGCTCGGCGCGGGCATTGCGACGATTACCCGCGGATCGAACAGCCTGAAGTCGGCGCCCGTTGAGCTGCGCCAGTGGCTGGAAGCGGTGTTGTTGAAAAACGCCTAACGATAGATCGCGTTATGAAACGGGCTTAACGCCAGGATCACCGCCTGGTGATAAACGCCTGAACGCGTCAGCGCACCGGCGGTAAAGACGCCAATCGCTCCTTCTTTACGGCCAATCTCATCAATGCCGGTGTACTGCGACATCACCGGCCCAAGCGCTTCACCCGCACGCACTTTTTCCAGAATGATCTCCGGCAGGGGCAGGGTGGCCGAACGCGCCTCGCCGCGCTGCTCGCGGCTTTCGATCACCACCCAGCTAAAGGTTGCGCCTTCGTCGATACCGGCTTCAATCGCCACCCAAAAGTCCGCATCCGGGGCCGCAGCTCTGGCATTTGCCACGCGATTTCGTGCGCCAGCGCGCGTTTCCTCGCTGCCAAACGGCTGTTCAGGAACGCCACTCTCGACGCCGATGGCCTCAATATGGCAGGATCCTGCGCCGAAGATCTCGTCAAATGCCCTTAGAATTGCCTGAATTTTGGCAGGATTAGTGGTAGCAGAGACAACATGGTGCATAATTAAGCTCGATTCAAAAAAAACTCATCGCAGTATAACGGAAAAAAAGCATGTTACAGGTATACCTTGTTCGCCACGGTGAAACGCAGTGGAACGCCGAGCGACGTATTCAAGGCCAGTCAGACAGTCCTCTCACTGAGAAGGGTGTGCAGCAAGCGTGGCAGGTGGCGGAACGCGCCAGAACGCTGGGCATTACTCACGTCATCACCAGCGACTTAGGTCGCACACAGCAGACGGCGCGCATCATCGCAGACGCCTGCGGCTGTGACGTCATGCTTGAGCCGCGCCTGCGCGAGCTGGATATGGGCGTGCTGGAAAAACGCCATATCGATACGCTGACGGAAACGGAAGAGGGCTGGCGCCGCACGCTGGTAAACGGTACCGAAGATGGCCGTATTCCTGAGGGCGAATCCATGCAGGAGCTCAGCGTACGTATGCATGCCGCCCTGGCGGAATGCCTGAAGCTCCCGGCAGGAAGCCGTCCGCTGCTGGTGAGTCATGGGATTGCGTTGGGATGCCTGGTGAGCACCATTCTGGGACTACCGGCTTACGCTGAGCGCCGTTTGCGTCTGCGCAACTGCTCTATTTCCCGAATTGATTATCAGGAAAGCGCGTGGCTGGCGTCAGGTTGGGTGGTGGAGATGGCAGGGGACATTTCGCATCTCGATGCCCCTGCGCTTGACGAACTGCAGCGTTAACGACGTATCGGAATCAAGAATTCCATACGCAGATTGATTGGGCCTTCTTCCGGTTTGGCATCCTGCGCCGGGTAGTAGCGCTCAATGTCCTGACCTTTACGGCGATTCAGATTCAGCATCGGCATGCAGGTTCCGTAAACGGTCAGGATGAACTCCTGAACGCCCGTTCCCAGCCCTTCATAGGCGAACATCACGTATTCACCGCCTTCCAGCACGACAGGTTTTGAACCCTGAATGTAGCCATTGGCCATCTCTGGCGTCAGCGCGGTGGTGTAGAACACCTCCTGCTCGTCGTCCTTTTCCTGGCTTGGGTGCGTTTCGTTGAGACCATACAGAATAGGCGGGATCGCCGGTGCGTGGCTCAGGAAGTCGCGCCAGAACTGGACGCGCATCTGATGACGGAACTCGGAAATCTGCTCCAGCGAACAGGAGTAGCTCTGCGTCGTGCCGATCAGATGGGTTTCCGGCAGGGTAATAATTTCATACTTCGGCATCGCGAACTCGCCCAGACGCAGCGGCGGACGCATGCCAAACGAGCTCCAGTCAGGCGAGCGACGATACAGCGCTGGCGTCAACGAGAACTGTTTTTTAAAGGCGCGGGTGAAGGTCTGCTGCGAATCGAAACGATATTGCAGGGCAATATCCAGAATCGGGCGCGCGGTCAGGCGCAGAGCCACAGCAGATTTCGATAAACGACGTGCGCGAATATAGGCCCCGATAGCATGACCGGTGACATCCTTGAACATCCTTTGCAGATGCCACTTGGAATAGCCTGCTTTAGCCGCCACATTATCCAGTGACAAAGGCTGGTCGAGATGACCTTCCAGCCAGGTGAGCAGGTCGCGAATAATTCCAGCCTGATCCATATACTATCCTCATCCTTAAAACAGCAGGTGCCTGATAACAGGTTAGCGGATAATAGCATTTTTTGATGTTTTAGCATTCAGTGTTTTTTTTGCGCTTTCATGCTTTTTGTAGGGCATTATGGGTAAATATATTCTAATCCTGTGATCTTGCTACATTTTTGTCTAAAGTGTTGAATAATCGCTCAGTGTAATTTTAAAGAATGGTAACAATATGAAATACAAGACTTTGCTCTTCACCGCGCTGATGTTGATGGCCGGGCGCGTGGCACAGGCGGAACAGATAGGTTCTGTCGACACCGTGTTCAAAATGTTTGGCCCGGACCACAAAATCGTGGTCGAGGCGTTTGACGATCCGGACGTGAAAAACGTCACCTGCTATGTCAGCCGTGCGAAAACGGGCGGTATCAAGGGCGGTCTGGGGCTGGCGGAAGACACCTCCGATGCGGCGATCTCTTGTCAGCAGGTGGGCCCGGTTGAATTGAGCGATAAAATTAAAAACGGCAAAGCGCAGGGCGACGTGGTATTCCAGAAACGAACCTCTCTGGTGTTCAAAAAGCTGCAGGTTGTGCGTTTCTATGATGCCAAACGCAATACGCTGGCTTACCTGGCCTATTCCGATAAAGTGGTAGAAGGTTCACCGAAAAACGCGATCAGCGCGGTGCCGATTATGCCGTGGCAGTAATTCAGGGATGAATCATGCAACAACCTGTGGTCTGGCTGGTTGAAGACGAAACCAGTATCGCCGATACGCTGATCTACATGCTTCAGCAGGAAGGATTCGCGGTAAAGGCGTTTGAACGCGGCTTACCCGTGTTGGAGGAGGCGCGGCGGCAGGTTCCGGCGCTCGCCATTCTGGATGTCGGACTGCCCGACATCAGCGGGTTTGAGCTTTGCCGTCGGCTGCTGGCGCAGCATCCCTCGCTGCCTGTGCTGTTTCTGACGGCGCGCAGTGATGAAGTCGATAAGCTGCTTGGCCTGGAAATGGGCGCTGATGACTACGTTGCGAAACCTTTCTCCCCTCGTGAAGTCTGCGCCCGGGTGCGGACGATTTTGAGGCGCATGCAAAAATCCGCTGTACCGTCAGAAACGTTGCGTATCGGGCAGTTTGAACTGAACGAACCTGCCGCGCGAATCAGCTGGTGCGGGGAAGCACTGCCCCTGACCCGCTACGAATTCTTGCTGCTCAAAACCTTGTTACAGGCACCCGGGCGGGTCTTTTCGCGTCAGCAGCTCATGGACAAGGTATGGGGTGAAGACGGCGACAGCTTCGATCGTACCGTGGACACCCACATCAAAACCCTGCGCGCCAAGCTGCGGGCGGTGAACGAGGAACTGTCCCCCATCAGCACCCATCGCGGTATGGGCTACAGTCTGGGCCTTTACTGATGCGCATTGGGATGCGGTTGTTGCTGGGATATTTCCTCATCGTGGCCATTGCCGCGTGGTTTGTGCTGTCGATCTTTGTTCAGGAAGTGAAGCCCGGCGTGCGCAGGGCAACCGAGGGCACGTTAATCGATACCGCGACCCTGTTGGCCGAAATCGGACGTGATGATTTGCTTTCGGGTCATGCGCAGCAGGGCAAGCTGGCACAGGCCTTTTCCCAGCTTCATCAGCGCCCTTTCCGCGCCAATATCGGCGGGATCCATAAAGTGCGTAACGAGTATCACGTCTACATGACCGATGCGCAGGGCCGCGTCGTGTTTGATTCCGCCGGTCTGGCCGTGGGGCAAGATTACTCGCGCTGGAACGATGTCTGGCTGACGCTTCGCGGCGAATACGGCGCGCGCAGTACCCAGAGCCATCCCGACGATCCGGAGAGCACGGTGATGTATGTTGCCGCGCCGGTTGTGGATCAGGGCAAGATTATCGGCGTGCTGTCCGTGGGGAAACCGAACAGCGCGATGGCGCCGGTGATTCACCGCAGCGAGCGACGGATACTGTGGGCAGGCGGGGCGCTGCTCGGCATTGCCCTGCTGATTGGCCTCGTTGTGGCATGGTGGATCAATCGATCTATCGGTACGTTATCGCGCTATGCCGACTCGGTGACCACGGATACACCTCTCCCGCTGCCTAATCCTGGCAGCAGCGAACTGCACAAGCTGGCCCAGGCGCTGGAGAATATGCGCATTCGCCTTGAAGGGAAAAACTACATTGAACGCTATGTCCATGCGCTGACCCATGAGCTGAAAAGCCCCATCGCCGCTATACGCGGCGCGGCAGAAATTCTCTCCGAGCAGCCACCGCCGCAGGTTGCCGCGCGGTTTATCGATAATATTCTGGTGCAAAATGCGCGCATGCAGTCGCTGGTTGAAAAGCTGCTCACTCAGGCGCGGCTTGAAAATCGGGTCGAGATTACGCCTCAGACCGTCCGCGTCGATCTGCTGTTTACGCGGCTTGCCGATGCGCGCTCGGCGGTGTTGGCGGCAAAAGAGATTGCGCTGACCCTCCAGCCCGCTTCGCTTCATGTTGAAGGCGATCCCGATCTGCTCGAACAGGCGCTCGGCAATTTGCTGGATAACGCTATCGATTTTACCCCGCAGGGCGGTGCTATTGAACTGGCGGCCCGGGAGGTGCACGGGCAGATACAGCTTCTCGTCACCGACAGCGGAAACGGGATCCCGGATTATGCGCTGGAGCGAATTTTTGAGCGTTTTTATTCCCTGCCGCGCGAGAACGGGTTGAAGAGCAGCGGGCTCGGGTTGGCGTTTGTCCAGGAGGTGGCGCGTCTGCATCAGGGAGAGGTTACATTGCGTAATCGTGATGAAGGTGGCGTGATGGCCACGCTGAGACTTCACCGTCCCTTCACATAACTTCAAACTGACCCCACACAGCCTGGTTACGCTCTCCTCATCACAAAGGAGACGTAATGATGAAATCCCCCCTGTTCTGGAAAGTCAGCACCCTGCTGGGGTGCATTCTGCTGCTGTTAGTTCCGCTGTTTATGGTGAGTAACCTCATTTCAGAGCGTGAAAGCTACCGTAACGATGTCGAAAATACGCTTCGCCAGAGTACCAGTGGACCGCAAAAACTGGTCGGCCCGCTGATTGCTATCCCGGTGACGGAGATCTTCTACAAGTTAGAGGATGAGAAGAACGTCGAATACAAGAAAAGCTATATGCGCTTTATCCTGCCTGAGTCTCTGCTGGTTGAGGGTAACCAGCACGTTGAGTCCCGAAATATCGGTATTTATGACGGGCAGATCTGGAACACTAAACTCAACATAAAAGCGCGGTTCAACACCGAAAAAATCACGCAGCTGAAAGGGGAGGCGATGACCCTGGGGCAGCCGTTTATCGTTGTTGGCGTGGGCGACGCTCGCGGTATTGGCACGGTGAACGTCTCCAGTATCAACGGTGAGACGCTGGGCGTAGAGCCGGGTTCAGGCGTGTATGGGGGGCTTTCCGGGATTCATATCCCGCTGACGGACAAAGCGCTGGAGCCAAAAACGTTTGTCATGGAGATGTCGCTGAATCTGGCAGGCACGGGAAGTTTTGCCGTGGTGCCTGTGGGACGTAACAGTGAAATGGCGCTGAACAGCAACTGGCCACATCCAGGCTTTATGGGTAACTATCTGCCGGTGAAGCACAAAATTGGTGATTCCGGTTTCCAGGCGAACTGGCAGAGCAGCTGGTTTGCGAACAACCTTGAGAGCTGGTTCAACGGCAGTGAATCTCCGGCGTGGGAGTCGATCCCCGCTTTCAGCGTCACGGTGGCCACGCCCGCCGATCAGTATCAACTGACTGACCGGGCGATAAAGTACGCTATTTTACTGATTGCGCTGACGTTTATGGCCTTCTTTGTTTTCGAAACTCTGACCGGGCTGCGCCTACACCCGATGCAGTATCTGCTGGTGGGGCTGTCGCTGGTGCTGTTCTATCTGGTGCTGTTGGCGCTGTCAGAACACGTCGGCTTTACGCCAGCCTGGGTTGTTGCAAGTCTGGTTGGCGCGGCGATGAACGGGATGTACCTGCGGGCTGTGCTGAAAAGCTGGAAGCGTAGCGGGCTGTTCGTGCTGGCCCTGCTGGGGCTGGACGTGGTGATGTGGTTCTTGCTGCGCTCGGAGGATAGCGCGCTGCTGTTGGGGTCAGCGGTGCTGGCGCTGGCACTGTTCGCCGTGATGTACCTGACCCGACATCTCGACTGGTATTCACTTTCACAGCCGAAGCGGCCTGAGCCACCTGCATCGCCGGATGACGATACGATGCGGATCTGGAAATAAAAAAAAACGGCGCAAATGCGCCGTTTTTTATTGCGTTAACTGCGGGATTACTCCTGCAGGTCACCGCAGAAACGGTACCCTTCGCCGTGGATCGTGGCGATGATTTCCGGCGTATCTGGTGTAGATTCGAAGTGCTTACGAATACGACGGATGGTGACGTCTACGGTACGGTCGTGCGGCTTCAGCTCACGGCCGGTCATTTTCTTCAGCAGCTCTGCACGGGACTGGATCTTGCCCGGGTTTTCGCAGAAGTGCAGCATCGCGCGGAATTCACTGCGCGGCAGTTTATACTGCTCGCCGTTCGGGCTAATCAGCGAACGGCTATTGATATCAAGTTCCCAGCCGTTGAATTTGTAGCTATCGACGCTACGACGCTCTTCGCTGACCGTGCCCAGGTTCATGGTGCGGGACAGCAGGTTGCGTGCACGAATGGTTAACTCGCGAGGGTTGAACGGCTTGGTGATGTAATCATCCGCACCGATTTCCAGGCCAAGAATTTTATCAACTTCGTTGTCACGGCCCGTCAGGAACATTAACGCGACGTTCGCCTGCTCGCGCAGTTCGCGCGCCAGAAGAAGACCGTTTTTGCCCGGCAGGTTAATATCCATGATCACCAGGTTGATATCATTTTCAGAAAGGATCTGATGCATCTCTGCGCCATCGGTCGCTTCAAAGACATCGTAGCCTTCTGCTTCGAAAATGCTCTTTAACGTGTTGCGTGTTACCAACTCGTCTTCAACGATAAGAATGTGCGGGGTCTGCATGTTTGCTACCTAAATTGCCAACTAAATCGAAACAGGAAGTACAAAAGTCCCTGACCTGCCTGATGCATGTCGCAAATTAACATGATCGGCTTAACGTGACTAAAGTACGTAATTGCGTTCTTGATGCACTTTCCATCAACGTCAACAACATCATTAGCTTGGTCTTGGGTACTTTCCCTTTGGACCCGACAGTGTCAAAAACGGCTGTCATCCTAACCATTTTAACAGCAACATAACAGGCTAAGTGACACCAGACACCCAATAAAACTACGCTTCGTTGACATATATCAAGTTCAATTGTAGCACGTTAACAGTTTGATGAAATCATCGTAGCCGAATGCTAGCCTTTGTCACAATTTTTCAATAAACCAACTAGTTGCGGACATTGATTTATAAACGAAGCGAATCCAATCAGAATAGAGTATTCATGTTACTATTATCATTATAAAACATAGGGATAATAGTGTTCTGTTAACATTCTAACTGATTGTTCAGACACAGAATAGTTTAGCGTTTTTAATTTGTTATGAAACGCTATTTCGGTGATTTGTGTTGCAATTTTGTAAATTCGCGCTGCGTAATATGTTGAAGTGCATCACATTTTTACCGGCTAACTGATTAAAAAGAGAGCATAAATGCATCTGTCGATTGTACTGGTTGCACCAGCCAGAGCAGAAAATATAGGCGCAGCGGCGCGTGCGATGAAGACCATGGGTTTTACCGATTTACGTATTGTGGACAGCACGGCCCATCTGGAGCCAGCCGCCCGGTGGGTGGCGCACGGTTCGGGAGATATTCTCGATAATCTAACCACTTACGCTACGCTTGCCGACGCGCTGCATGACATTTCGTTTACCGTTGCAACCACCGCGCGCAGCCGGGCGAAGTTCCACTATTACGCCACGCCTGCTGAACTGGTACCCATGCTCGAAGAGAAAAGCCAGTGGCTGGAGAAAGCCGCGCTGGTATTTGGACGTGAAGATTCCGGATTAACCAACGAAGAGCTGGAATTGGCGGACGTTCTTACCGGTGCGCCGATGGTGGCCGATTATCCTTCCCTGAATTTGGGCCAGGCGGTCATGGTCTATTGCTATCAATTAGCCTCCCTAATGCAAATCCCTCAACCTCAGCCAGAAGCGGCAAATGAAAATCAGCTGGCCGCGCTGCGAACTCGCGTGCAGGGGCTGTTATCGAGCCTTGGCGTCGCGGACGATCAGAAAATGGCCGACTGGCTGCAGCAGCGTCTTGGTCGTCTTGAGCAACGGGACACCGCCATGTTGCACCGTTTGCTGCACGATATTGAAAAAAAATTGACCGAGTAAAATACTGCCATAAGTTTTTATTATGGCGAATAAGTCTGCCTGAACGGGTTGCGTTTGGGGGAATTGGATGAAAATAAAGCGGTACGCAGCGGGACGTGAGAGTCTTCCGAAATGTGATCAAATTAAAAATCCATTGACTTAAGGGGCCCGATCCTTTAACCCTAAAAGAATACAGCACAGACAGATAATAATGACAGAGTACACAACATCCATGAAACGCATCAGCATCACCACCATTACCACAACCATCATCATTACCACAGGTAACGATGCGGGCTGACGCGTACAGGAAAAACAGAAAAAAGCCCGCACCTGAACAGTGCGGGCTTTTTTTTCGGCTAAAGGAAACGAGGTAGAACCATGCGAGTGTTGAAGTTCGGCGGTACATCAGTGGCAAATGCAGAACGTTTTCTGCGTGTTGCCGATATCCTGGAAAGCAACGCCAGGCAGGGGCAGGTTGCGACCGTGCTCTCTGCCCCGGCAAAAATCACGAACCATCTGGTGGCGATGATTGAAAAAACCATCGGTGGCCAGGATGCACTTCCGAACATCAGCGACGCAGAGCGTATCTTCGCTGACTTACTGCAAGGCCTGGCAGAAGCGCTGCCTGGCTTCCCGCATGCGCAGCTGAAGTCTTTTGTTGAACAAGAATTCGCGCAAATTAAACATGTCCTGCACGGCATCAGCCTTCTCGGTCAGTGCCCGGACAGCATCAATGCAGCGCTGATTTGTCGCGGTGAAAAACTCTCTATCGACATCATGGCCGGCGTGCTGGAAGCGCGCGGCCATAGCGTGACCGTGATCGATCCCGTTGAAAAACTGCTGGCGGTGGGCCACTACCTCGAATCCACCGTTGATATTGCCGAATCAACCCGCCGTATCGCCGCCAGCAAAATTCCCGCTGACCACATGATCCTGATGGCAGGCTTCACCGCCGGTAACGAGAAGGGCGAGCTGGTGGTGCTGGGCCGTAACGGTTCCGACTACTCCGCCGCCGTGCTGGCCGCCTGTTTACGCGCGGACTGTTGTGAGATCTGGACTGATGTTGACGGCGTGTATACCTGCGATCCGCGCCAGGTACCGGACGCCAGGCTGCTGAAGTCGATGTCGTACCAGGAAGCGATGGAGCTTTCCTACTTCGGCGCCAAAGTGCTTCACCCGCGTACCATCTCCCCGATTGCCCAGTTCCAGATCCCTTGCCTGATTAAAAACACCGGTAACCCGCAGGCGCCGGGTACGCTGATTGGCGCGAGTACCGATGAGGACGGACTGCCGGTGAAAGGCATCTCCAACCTGAACAACATGGCGATGTTCAGCGTCTCGGGTCCGGGGATGAAAGGGATGGTCGGCATGGCGGCACGCGTGTTTGCGGCCATGTCCCGCAACGGTATTTCGGTGGTGCTGATCACCCAGTCATCCTCCGAGTACAGCATCAGCTTCTGCGTGCCGCAGGCTGACTGCCTTCGCGCCCGCCGCGCGCTGGAGGAAGAGTTCTATCTGGAGCTGAAAGAAGAATTGCTGGAGCCGCTCGCGATTCAGGAGCGTCTGGCGATCATCTCCGTGGTGGGCGACGGTATGCGCACCCTGCGCGGTATTTCCGCTAAGTTCTTTGCCGCGCTGGCGCGCGCCAATATCAATATCGTGGCGATTGCCCAGGGCTCGTCAGAGCGTTCAATTTCTGTTGTTGTGGATAACGACGATGCCACCACCGGCGTTCGTGTGGTTCACCAGATGCTGTTCAACACCGATCAGGTTATCGAGCTGTTCCTGATTGGCGTGGGCGGCGTCGGCGGCGCGCTGCTGGAGCAGGTGAAGCGTCAGCAGGAATGGCTTAAGAAGAAACACATCGATCTGCGCGTCTGCGGGATCGCGAATTCCAGAGCGCTGCTGACCAACGTCCACGGCCTGAACCTGGAAAACTGGCAGGCCGAGATGAATGAGGCAAAAGAGCCGTTCAACCTGGGGCGCCTGATCCGTCTGGTAAAAGAGTATCATCTGCTTAACCCGGTCATCGTCGACTGTACCTCGAACCAGGCGGTGGCCGACCAGTACGCGGACTTCCTGCGCGAAGGTTTCCACGTGGTGACGCCGAACAAAAAGGCCAACACCTCGTCGATGGATTACTATCACCAGCTGCGTCTGGCGGCGAGCAAGTCGCGCCGCAAGTTCCTCTACGACACCAACGTGGGGGCAGGCCTGCCGGTTATCGAGAACCTGCAGAACCTGCTTAACGCGGGCGATGAGCTGCAGCGTTTCTCCGGCATTCTCTCCGGCTCGCTGTCGTTTATCTTCGGCAAGCTGGATGAGGGGATGAGCCTTTCGGAGGCCACCCGCGCCGCGCGCGAGCTGGGCTATACCGAGCCGGATCCGCGTGACGATCTTTCCGGCATGGACGTGGCGCGCAAGCTGCTGATCCTCGCGCGCGAAACGGGCCGTGAGCTTGAGCTTTCCGACATTGTGATTGAGCCGGTCCTGCCGGCAGAATTTGACAGCAGCGGTGACGTCAGCGCCTTTATGGCCAGGCTGCCGCAGCTTGACGACGCGTTTGCCGCCCGCGTGGCGAAAGCCCGTGATGAAGGTAAGGTATTGCGCTATGTTGGCAACATTGAAGAAGATGGCGTGTGCCGGGTGAAGATTGCCGAAGTGGATGGCAACGACCCGCTGTACAAAGTCAAAAACGGCGAAAACGCCCTCGCGTTTTACAGCCACTATTATCAGCCACTGCCGCTGGTGCTTCGCGGCTATGGCGCAGGGAACGACGTTACGGCGGCGGGTGTCTTTGCCGATCTGCTGCGTACCCTGTCATGGAAGTTAGGAGTTTAACATGGTCAAAGTTTATGCCCCGGCTTCCAGCGCGAATATGAGCGTCGGATTTGACGTGCTGGGTGCGGCGGTGACGCCGGTAGACGGTTCGCTGCTGGGCGATACGGTGACGGTGGAAGCGGCAGACAGCTTCAGCCTGAATAACGTGGGCCGCTTCGCCAGCAAACTGCCGTCTGAGCCACGCGAGAATATCGTCTATCAGTGCTGGGAGCGTTTCTGTCAGGAGATCGGTAAAAACGTGCCGGTCGCCATGACGCTGGAAAAAAGTATGCCGATTGGCTCCGGGCTGGGTTCCAGCGCCTGCTCGGTGGTCGCCGCGCTGGTGGCGATGAACGAGCACTGCGGCAAGCCGCTGAACAACAACCGCCTGCTTGCCTTAATGGGCGAGCTGGAAGGGCGTATCTCCGGCAGCATTCATTATGACAACGTCGCGCCATGCTTCCTCGGCGGCATGCAGCTGATGATCGAAGAAAATGGCATCATCAGCCAGCAGGTGCCAGGGTTTGATGAGTGGCTGTGGGTGCTGGCCTATCCGGGTATCAAGGTATCAACCGCGGAAGCGCGTGCGATCCTGCCCGCGCAGTATCGCCGTCAGGACTGTATCGCCCACGGGCGTCATCTGGCGGGCTTTATCCACGCCTGCTACACCCGTCAGCCGCAGCTGGCGGCCAAACTGATGAAGGACGTCATTGCCGAGCCGTACCGCACGAAGCTGCTGCCCGGCTTTAACGAGGCGCGACAGGCGTCCATGGATATCGGCGCGCAGGCGTGCGGCATCTCCGGCTCCGGCCCGACGCTGTTCGCCCTGTGCGACAAGCCTGACACTGCGCAGCGCGTGGCGGACTGGCTCTCTAAACACTACCTGCAAAATCAGGAAGGCTTTGTTCATATTTGCCGTCTGGACACGGCTGGCGCACGAGTACTGGGATAATTAATGAAACTCTACAACCTTAAAGATCATAACGAGCAGGTCAGCTTCGCGCAGGCGGTGACTCAGGGACTGGGCAAAAATCAGGGGCTGTTTTTCCCGCATGACCTGCCGGAATTCCAGCTGACCGAGATTGATGACCTGCTGAAGCAGGATTTTGTCACCCGCAGCACCAAAATTCTGTCCGCGTTTATCGGCGATGAAATTCCGCAGGAGCTGCTGGAAGAGCGCGTACGCGCGGCATTCGCCTTCCCGGCGCCGGTTCAGCAGGTTGAGCCTGATGTTGGCTGCCTGGAGCTGTTCCACGGTCCGACGCTGGCGTTCAAAGACTTCGGCGGCCGCTTTATGGCGCAGATGCTGACCCACATCAGTGGCGACAAGCCGGTGACCATCCTGACCGCGACCTCCGGGGATACCGGCGCGGCGGTAGCCCACGCGTTTTACGGCCTGAAAAACGTCCGCGTGGTGATCCTCTATCCGAAAGGCAAAATCAGCCCGCTGCAGGAGAAACTGTTCTGCACCCTCGGCGGCAACATTGAAACCGTGGCAATTGACGGTGATTTCGATGCCTGCCAGGCGCTGGTCAAGCAGGCCTTCGACGACGAAGAGCTGAAGGTGGCGCTGGGTCTGAACTCCG
The DNA here is from genome assembly GCF_000612205.1 of Enterobacter sp. 5-4. Classification (NCBI taxonomy): domain Bacteria; kingdom Pseudomonadati; phylum Pseudomonadota; class Gammaproteobacteria; order Enterobacterales; family Enterobacteriaceae; genus Enterobacter; species Enterobacter sp. 5-4. The sequence goes on from NZ_JFHW01000010.1 coordinate 273,424, forward strand.
CCAACTCCATCAACATCAGCCGTCTGCTGGCGCAGATCTGCTACTACTTCGAAGCGGTGGCGCAGCTGCCGCAGGACGCGCGTAACCAGCTGGTGATCTCCGTGCCGAGCGGTAACTTCGGTGACCTGACGGCAGGCCTGCTGGCGAAATCCCTGGGGCTGCCGGTGAAACGCTTTATCGCCGCCACCAACGCCAATGACACCGTGCCGCGCTTCCTGAAAGACGGGAAGTGGGCGCCGAACGCCACGCAGGCGACCCTCTCCAATGCGATGGATGTGTCTCAGCCGAACAACTGGCCGCGCGTGGAAGAGCTGTTCCGCCGTAAGATCTGGCGTCTGGGCGACCTGGGCTATGCTGCGGTGACGGATGAAACCACCAAATCCACCATGCGCGAGCTGAAGGCGGTGGGGTATACCTCTGAACCGCACGCGGCGATTGCTTACCGCGCGCTGCGCGATCAGCTTAATCCGGGTGAATACGGCCTGTTCCTGGGAACCGCACATCCGGCGAAGTTCAAAGAGAGCGTGGAGGCGATCCTGGGCGAAACGCTGCCGCTGCCGAAAGAACTGGCCGAGCGTGCCGACCTGCCGCTGCTGTCCCATGAGCTGCCGGCGGACTTTGCGGCGCTGCGTAAGCTGATGATGACCCGCGCGTGATTTTTGTCGGGTGCGGCTACGCCTTACCCGACCTACAACTGATGATGACGCGTGCGTGATTGTATTGCCCGGTGGCGGCTTCGCCTTACCGGGCCAACAAAGACGAACAAACCGTAGGCCGGGTAAGCGAAGCGCCACCCGGCTTTTTTTGTGAAGAAATTAAGGAGAAAAATAGCAGGGAAAAAGCAGAAATTCTCAATAAATGCGGTCACTTAGCGTTTAGGATTGCAGAGAATAACATCCCCCGTTCCCCTCGCGTACTCTCCTTACAACGGCCCACGTTGGGCAACGATAATAAGGAGTCACCGATGTCAAAACTGAAACCTGCGCTGATTGCGCTTTCACTGATGCTGGTCGCTCCCATGGCGGTTCAGGCATCTGAAATTACCCTCGTACCTGCGGTCAAACTGCAGATTGGCGACCGGGATAATAACGGGCACTACTGGGACGGTGGCCGCTGGCGCGACCATGACTGGTGGAAGGCGCATTATGACTGGCGCGATAACCGCTGGCGTCCTCACGATGAGCATCGCGAGCATGACCATCATCATGACGATCATCGTCCAGGTCCGGACTGGAAACACCACTAATGCAAAACCCCGCCAGCCGGCGGGGTTTGTTTTTACTGCTCGTGGCGCTTAAACACCAGTTCGCCTTTCCCCGACGCTTCTTCGTCAAAGAAATAGCCTTCGCTGTTGAAGGCGGTTAGCTGCTCCGGCTTCGTCAGGCGGTTCTGAATGATGTAGCGGCTCATCAGACCGCGCGCTTTCTTGGCGTAGAAGCTGATCACTTTGAACTTGCCGTTTTTCTCGTCGAGGAACACCGGCTTGATGATGTCGGCATCCAGCTTTTTCGGCTTCACCGACTTGTAGTATTCATCGGACGCCAGGTTAATCACTACGTTATCGCCCTGCGCGCGCAGCGCCGCATTCAGCTTATCGGTGATGATATCGCCCCAGAAATGGTACAGGTCTTTGCCTTTGGCATTCTCCAGACGAATCCCCATCTCCAGACGGTACGGCTGCATCAGATCCAGCGGGCGCAGTACGCCGTACAGGCCCGACAGCATGCGCAGATGCTGCTGGGCAAAATCAAAATCGGCTTCGCTAAAATCTTCCGCCTGCAGGCCGGTGTACACGTCGCCTTTAAATGCCAGAATCGCCTGACGAGCGTTAGCCGGGGTGAAATCCGGGTGCCACTCGTGAAAGCGGGTCGCGTTCAAATCGGCCAGCTTGTCGCTGATGCTCATCAGCGAGGCGATTTGCGGTGCTGAGAGCTTACGCGCTTCGCGGATCAGCTGTTGCGAGTAGTCCAGCAGTTCAGGCTGGGTATAGCGCTCGGTGGCGAGCGGGCTCTGGTAGTCGAGCGTTTTTGCAGGTGAAATCAGAATCAGCATATCCAGTCCTTGCAGGAAATTTAGAGCGACTTTAGCAAAAAATCGCCCTGAATTGATCGATAGCTGTTATTGCCGTGGCAAATCATCCCACGTGCCGGGGGCAAGCTGCGCCTTGATATCGGGATAGCGGGCGGGATCAAAGACCGGCGGAACGCCGAGTTTGCGCTGGCGCAGATAGTCTCTGGCAATCAGGGTAACCACGGGCGAGAGCAGCAGGATCGCCGTGAGGTTAGTGATTGCCATCAGCGCCATAATGATATCGGCCAGCTGCCAGACCAGCGGCATACTGAGCAGGGAGCCTGCTACCACCATCAGGATAACCCCAAGACGCAGGGTTCCGATCGCGGCGCGGGAGTCGAGTTTCAGGAAAATAAGGTTATTTTCGGCGTAGAGGTAATTCACCACAATCGAGCTGAAGGCAAACAAGATCAGGATGAGCGAGACAAATCCGGCTCCCCAGCCTCCGGTCAGGTTCACCAGCGCCTGCTGGAGAAGCTGTATCCCGACGGTTCCCGACGCGTGGGGTACGGGGCCTGCCAGCAGCAAAATCATGGCGCTGGCGGAACAGATAATAATGGTATCGGTAAAGACGCCAATCATTTGCACAATACCTTGTGCGGCCGGGTGTGGCGGCCAGGAAGAGGCGGCGGCTGCCGCGTTGGGGGTTGACCCCATACCGGCTTCATTGGAGAACATGCCCCGCTGAAAACCCGCCATCAGCGCCTGGCTGAAGGTGTAGCCCAGCGCGCCGGATGCCACTTCGCGCCAGCCGAAGGCGCTTTTGACGATGGTGGCAAGCACGCCCGGCACCTGGTCGAGATGCAATACGGCGACGAACAGGCTCGCGGCAACCCAGAGCAGCGCCATAATGGGCACCAGCCACTGCATCAGGCGAGCGATACCCTTGAGACCGAATGAAATGGTAAGCAGAACGATCGAAGCTAAAGCGAGACCCGCGAGCCACTCGGGGCAGGAGAAGGCATAGCGCATGGCATGGGCGACCGAGTTCGCCTGGACGGTATTAAAAATAAGACCGTACGCGAGCAGTAAAAAAAGCGAGAACAGGACGCCCATCCAGCGCATCCCCAGGCCACGCGCCATGTACCAGGCTGGACCACCGCGAAACTGGCCGCGCTTATCTTTCTCTTTATAGAGTTGCGCAAGCGAACTTTCGGCAAAGGAGGTGGCCATACCGAGAAGTGCCGTCATCCACATCCAGAAGACCGCGCCTGGCCCACCGGCGCTGATGGCCAGTGCTACCCCCGCCAGATTCCCGCTGCCCAGGCGTGCCGCAAGGCTGGTACAGAGCGCCTGAAACGACGTTAATCCGCCCGGCTGGGGCGTGACGCTGTTTTTCAGACTTCTGCCAAACTTGCGAATATAGCGAAACTGGATAAACCCACTGCGTAGCGTAAACCAAATACCTGCTCCCAGAAGCAGGTAAATCATTATCGAACCCCAGAGGACTTCGTTAATAAAGAAAAAGAAATCAGGCATTAACGTCCCTCTTGTTGATGCCAACGTGAATATGTAAGCGCTACCACTGATTGGGCATGCTGTTGCTTAGCAGCCTGTTAATATTCTGAGTTTATCATACTCTGCCTAAGCGCACTGTCTGCGGTTGCGCTACCCCTCCGTCGTGTTATCATCAGGGCAGACCGGTTACATCCCCCTAACAAGTAAACCTGTCATTTTTCCGCTGCAGGCATGCTGTCGGTAGCGTGAATTATCCAGGGCACGTTAAAAGAGAAACACTATCATGACGGATAAATTGACCTCCCTTCGTCAGTTCACCACTGTCGTAGCTGACACCGGAGATATCGCGGCAATGAAGCTGTACCAGCCGCAGGATGCCACAACTAACCCTTCTCTGATCCTTAACGCCGCACAGATCCCTGAGTATCGCAAACTGATTGACGAGGCTGTGACCTGGGCGAAAGCGCAGAGCAACGACCGCGCGCAGCAGGTTGTGGACGCTACTGATAAACTGGCCGTGAACATCGGTCTCGAGATCCTGAAACTGGTTCCGGGCCGTATCTCTACCGAAGTGGACGCGCGTCTCTCCTACGACACCGAAGCGTCTATCGCGAAAGCAAAACGTCTGATCAAACTGTACAACGATGCGGGCATCAGCAACGATCGTATCCTGATCAAACTGGCTTCTACCTGGCAGGGTATCCGCGCGGCAGAGCAGCTGGAAAAAGAGGGTATCAACTGTAACCTGACCCTGCTGTTCTCCTTCGCGCAGGCGCGTGCATGTGCAGAAGCTGGCGTATACCTGATTTCTCCGTTCGTGGGCCGTATTCTGGACTGGTACAAAGCCAACACCGATAAGAAAGAGTACGCACCGGCTGAAGATCCAGGCGTGATTTCTGTGACTGAAATCTACGAATACTACAAACAGCATGGCTATGAGACTGTGGTTATGGGCGCAAGCTTCCGTAACGTCGGTGAAATCATCGAGCTGGCTGGCTGTGACCGCCTGACCATCGCGCCAGCGCTGCTGAAAGAGCTGGCAGAAAGCGAAGGCACCCTGGAGCGTAAACTGTCCTACACCGGTGAAGTGAAAGCACGCCCAGAGCGCATCACTGAATCCGAGTTCCTGTGGCAGCACAACCAGGATCCAATGGCGGTAGACAAGCTGGCGGACGGTATCCGTAAGTTTGCTGTTGACCAGGAAAAACTGGAAAAAATGATCGGCGACCTGCTGTAATCATTCCGCGTGACCGGGCTCCCGGTCACGCGACTGCTTTCGTACCCTGTCTGAATTTCCTCTCTGCGTGTATCATTCCCTTTAATCAGTACTCTTTGAATGGAATGGATATGAATACCTTACGCATCGGCTTAGTGTCGATTTCTGACCGCGCCTCCAGCGGTGTTTACCAGGATAAAGGCATCCCCGCTCTGGAAGCGTGGCTGGCCAGTGCACTGACTACCCCGTTTGAGATCCAGACTCGCCTTATTCCCGACGAACAGCCGATTATCGAGCAGACCCTGTGTGAGCTGGTGGATGAGATGAGCTGTCACCTGGTGTTAACCACCGGCGGAACCGGGCCCGCGCGCCGTGATGTGACGCCGGACGCGACGTTGGCGATTGCCGATCGTGAAATGCCGGGCTTCGGCGAACAGATGCGCCAGATCAGTCTACACTTTGTCCCGACGGCCATTCTTTCCCGCCAGGTAGGGGTGATCCGCAAGCAGGCGTTGATTCTGAACCTCCCGGGGCAGCCGAAGTCGATCAAAGAGACGCTGGAAGGGCTAAAAGCGGAAGACGGCAGCGTCATCGTTCACGGCATCTTTGCAAGTGTACCGTATTGTATACAGCTGCTTGACGGCCCGTATGTCGAAACTGATGAGAAAGTGGTAGCAGCTTTTCGTCCTAAAAACGCGCGTCGCGAAACAATCTCCTGAAATTAATCAATATGTGACATAAGCTGAAGCGGCGATAGCGTGGTAACGGTTTTACGGTATAGTAATTTTTTCTTTACGATTGCTGTAAAAATAAATCCACAATACACGCATAATGGTTCGCTATGTCACATAACACCCGACCTCTGAATCGACAGGACTATAAAACCCTCACGCTCGCGGCCTTAGGCGGTGCGCTGGAGTTTTACGATTTCATTATCTTCGTCTTCTTCGCTGCCGTAGTGGGGGAGCTCTTCTTCCCGGCAGATATACCGGAGTGGCTGCGTCAGGTGCAAACCTTCGGCATTTTTGCTGCCGGGTATCTGGCGCGTCCGCTGGGCGGCATTATCATGGCCCACTTTGGCGATCTGGTCGGGCGTAAAAAGATGTTTACCCTCAGCATCCTGCTGATGGCGGTACCCACGCTGGCCATTGGTCTGCTGCCCACCTATGCCTCGATGGGCATTCTCGCGCCGTTGCTGCTGTTGCTGATGCGCGTGCTTCAGGGCGCGGCGATTGGCGGTGAAGTGCCGGGCGCGTGGGTGTTTGTCGCAGAGCATGTTCCGGCGCGCCGCATTGGTATCGCCTGCGGAACCTTAACCGCGGGGCTGACCATCGGGATCCTGCTCGGCTCGGTGGTCGCCACCATTGTGAATACCAGCATGACGCAGCAGGCCGTACACGACTGGGGCTGGCGTATTCCGTTCCTGCTGGGTGGGGCGTTTGGCCTGGTGGCGATGTACCTGCGCCGCTGGCTGCAGGAGACACCGATTTTCCTGGAGATGCAGCAGCGTAAAGCGCTGGCGCAGGAGCTGCCGGTGAAGGCGGTTGTGGTACGTCATAAAAAGGCGGTGGTGGTGTCGATGCTGCTCACCTGGCTACTCTCGGCCGGGATTGTGGTGGTGATATTGATGTCTCCGGTGTGGCTGCAAAAGCAATACGGTTTCGCCCCAGCCGTGACGCTACAGGCAAACAGTATTGCGACAATCATGCTCTGCTTTGGCTGTCTGGCCGCCGGGCTGGCGGCAGATCGTTTCGGGGCCAGCGTTACCTTTATTGTCGGCAGCCTGTTACTGGCCGCTTCAAGCTGGGCGTTTTACCATCTGGCTGGCAGCCATCCTGAACAGTTGTTCCTGCTGTACGGCGTGGTAGGGTTGTGCGTGGGCGTTGTCGGCGCGGTGCCTTACGTCATGGTGCGCGCGTTCCCGCCGGAGGTTCGCTTCACCGGGATCTCATTTTCCTACAACGTGTCGTATGCCATTTTCGGTGGGCTGACGCCGATTGCGGTGACGGTCCTGATGAGCGTCTCTCCCATGGCTCCGGCCTGGTACGTGCTGGCGCTGTCGGTGATGGGGCTGGTATTGGGATTTTGGCTTCGTCAGGCGGGGGGATGTCGTGCCCGCGAGGCGGGCACGACAGAGGGATCAGTGTTTTTCACCAATCGGTAGAACGGTGCGGTCAAACTGCTCGTTCAGCACTTCACCCATTGCCAGGTAGATAGCGCTTGCGCCGCAAACCAGACCAATCCAGCCGGCAACGTGAACGATGCCTTCGTTATCCACCAGGTGACCGATTGCCAGCAGGGCAAACAGCACGGTCAGGCTCAGGAAGACGAACTGCAGCATGCGGTTGCCTTTCAGGGTACCGAAGAACATGAACAGGGTGAAGACGCCCCACAGGCCCAGGTAGACGCCCAGGAAGTGGGCGTTTGCCGCGTCTGCCATGCCCATTTTAGGCAGCAGCAGAATGGCGACCAGGGTCAGCCAGAAAGAACCGTAAGAGGTGAAGGCGGTTAAGCCGAAGGTATTGCCTTTCTTATATTCCAGCAGGCCCGCAAAGATTTGCGCGATACCGCCATAAAAAATGCCCATCGCCAGGATGATGCCATCCATCGGGAACATCCCGATATTGTGCAGGTTCAGCAGAATAGTGGTCATGCCAAAACCCATCAGGCCCAGCGGAGCCGGATTAGCCAACTTAGTGTTGCCCATAAGTCCTCAAAAAAATCATCATTAATATGGTGAAATGGTTAAACCCGCGTCAGTTCTCCCTGACGGGGCGCGGCATCATAATGGGCGCAATCGATGGCGTCTATGATCTCATCAGGGTGAAATTAAAATTTTTTTTATGCTTGCCCCTTGATGGATGCCGTCGCGACCCCATCTTGTAGTCAACCGCAGTGTGTGGACCTGAAAAAAATCAAATCTGGGCAGTTGAAAAAGCACGTTCTGCCCTTATTACAGGTACACAACCACATGTTGACTGAATTTTTAGTGGAGACGTTTAGATGGGTAAAATTATTGGTATCGACCTGGGTACTACCAACTCTTGTGTAGCGATTATGGATGGCACTACTGCACGCGTGCTGGAGAACGCCGAGGGCGATCGCACCACGCCTTCTATCATTGCTTATACCCAGGACGGTGAAACTCTGGTTGGTCAGCCGGCTAAACGTCAGGCAGTGACAAACCCGCAAAACACTCTGTTTGCGATTAAACGCCTGATCGGTCGCCGCTTCCAGGACGAAGAAGTTCAGCGTGACGTTTCCATCATGCCTTACAAAATCATCGCGGCAGATAACGGCGATGCATGGCTTGATGTGAAAGGCACCAAAACAGCACCACCGCAGATTTCTGCTGAAGTGCTGAAAAAAATGAAGAAAACCGCAGAAGATTACCTGGGTGAGCCGGTAACTGAAGCTGTTATCACCGTTCCTGCCTACTTCAACGATGCTCAGCGTCAGGCAACCAAAGATGCTGGCCGTATCGCAGGTCTGGAAGTAAAACGTATCATCAACGAACCAACCGCGGCTGCTCTGGCTTACGGTCTGGATAAAGAAGTCGGCAACCGTACTATCGCGGTTTACGACCTGGGTGGTGGTACCTTCGATATCTCTATTATCGAAATCGACGAAGTTGACGGCGAAAAAACCTTCGAAGTTCTGGCAACCAACGGTGATACCCACCTGGGTGGTGAAGACTTCGATACCCGTCTGATCAACTACCTCGTTGACGAGTTCAAGAAAGATCAGGGCATTGACCTGCGTAACGATCCGCTGGCTATGCAGCGCCTGAAAGAAGCCGCTGAGAAAGCGAAGATCGAACTGTCTTCCGCTCAGCAGACCGACGTGAACCTGCCGTACATCACTGCAGACGCGACCGGTCCTAAACACATGAACATCAAAGTGACCCGTGCGAAACTGGAAAGCCTGGTAGAAGACCTGGTGAACCGTTCTATCGAGCCGCTGAAAGTTGCTCTGCAGGACGCTGGCCTGTCCGTGTCTGATATCAACGACGTTATCCTCGTTGGTGGCCAGACCCGTATGCCAATGGTGCAGAAGAAAGTGGCTGAGTTCTTTGGTAAAGAGCCACGTAAAGACGTTAACCCGGACGAAGCAGTGGCTATCGGTGCTGCGGTTCAGGGTGGCGTACTGACCGGTGAAGTGAAAGACGTACTGCTGCTGGACGTTACCCCGCTGTCTCTGGGTATCGAAACCATGGGCGGTGTGATGACTGCGCTCATCAACAAAAACACCACCATCCCAACCAAGCACAGCCAGGTGTTCTCTACCGCTGAAGACAACCAGTCTGCGGTAACCATCCATGTGCTGCAGGGTGAGCGTAAGCGTGCGGCAGATAACAAATCTCTGGGTCAGTTCAACCTGGACGGTATTAACCCGGCACCGCGCGGCATGCCACAGATCGAAGTCACCTTCGACATCGATGCTGACGGTATCCTGCACGTGTCTGCGAAAGACAAAAACAGCGGTAAAGAGCAGAAGATCACCATCAAGGCATCTTCTGGTCTGAACGAGGCGGAAATCGAAAAAATGGTTCGCGATGCCGAAGCTAACGCGGAATCCGACCGTAAGTTCGAAGAGCTGGTTCAGACCCGCAACCAGGGTGACCATCTGCTGCACAGCACCCGTAAGCAGGTTGAAGAAGCAGGCGATAAACTGCCAGCGGAAGACAAGACTGCTATCGAAGCTGCACTAAGTGCGCTGGAATCCTCACTGAAAGGTGAAGATAAAGCGGACATCGAAGCGAAGATGCAGGAACTGGCACAGGCTTCTCAGAAGCTGATGGAAATCGCTCAGCAGCAGCACGCTCAACAGCAGGCGGGCGCTGACGCTTCGGCGAACAATGCGAAAGACGACGACGTTGTCGACGCTGAGTTCGAAGAAGTTAAAGATAAAAAATAATCGCCCTGATGCAGGGTAATTAATCGGCACGGGCGTAGGAGAACTCTCCACGCCCGTGCTCGCATGTTAAGGGGCTTAAAAAAACCAATGGCAAAGCAAGACTATTACGAGATTTTAGGCGTTCCGAAAACTGCGGAAGAGCGTGAAATCAAAAAGGCGTATAAGCGCCTGGCCATGAAATTCCACCCGGACCGTAATCAGGGTGACAAAGAGGCTGAAGCCAAATTTAAAGAGATCAAAGAAGCCTACGAAGTCCTGACCGATGCACAAAAACGTGCGGCCTATGACCAGTACGGTCACGCAGCCTTTGAACAGGGCGGCATGGGCGGCGGTGGATTCGGTGGCGGCGGCTTTGGCGGCGGTGCCGACTTCAGCGATATCTTTGGCGATGTCTTCGGCGACATCTTCGGCGGTGGGCGTGGTCGTCAGCGCGCGGCGCGCGGCGCGGACCTGCGCTACAACATGGATCTGACGCTGGAAGAGGCCGTTCGCGGTGTTACCAAAGAGATCCGTATTCCGACGCTGGAAGAGTGTGACGTCTGCCACGGCAGCGGCGCGAAAGCGGGTACCCAGCCTCAGACCTGTCCAACCTGTCACGGCTCCGGCCAGGTCCAGATGCGTCAGGGCTTCTTCGCGGTACAGCAGGCCTGTCCGCACTGTCACGGTCGCGGTACGCTGATTAAAGATCCGTGCACCAAATGCCACGGCCACGGTCGCGTTGAGAAAACCAAGACCCTGTCCGTTAAAATCCCGGCTGGCGTGGATACGGGCGACCGCATCCGTCTGGCGGGTGAGGGTGAAGCTGGCGAACACGGCGCACCGGCAGGCGATCTGTACGTTCAGGTGCAGGTGAAACAGCACGCTATCTTCGAGCGCGAAGGGAACAACCTGTACTGTGAAGTGCCGATCAACTTCGCGATGGCGGCTCTCGGCGGCGAAATCGAAGTGCCGACGCTGGATGGTCGCGTCAATCTGAAGATCCCGGGCGAGACCCAGACCGGTAAGCTGTTCCGCATGCGCGGGAAAGGCGTTAAATCCGTTCGCGGTGGTGCGCAGGGCGACCTGCTGTGCCGCGTCGTCGTGGAAACGCCGGTTGGCCTGAACGATAAGCAGAAACAGCTGCTGAAAGAGTTGCAGGAAAGCTTTGGTGGTCCGACGGGTGAGAAAAACAGCCCGCGTTCCAAAAGCTTCTTCGATGGCGTCAAAAAATTCTTCGATGATTTGACCCGCTAATCCGTTAGCTGGTTTTTATCTTCAAAAAGCCCGGAAGCGATTCCGGGCTTTTTTTATTTACGGTTATTGCTCGGTAAAAGTGAATCTATACTCAATATTAATCTGTTTTTGCCGAGCTATTTGGCTTGGTATTATGGTTTTATCGAGGTATTGTTGTAAAAGAGAGAACTTAAATGAAATTACTACACCGTTTCTTTAGCAGTGAGGCGTCCGGTGGCGTGCTCCTGATTATTGCCGCAGCGGCCGCGATGGTGCTGGCTAATCTTGGCATCACGCGGGATCTCTATCATGCATTTCTGGAAACGCCCGTTGAGCTGAAGGTCGGGGCGCTGGAAATTAACAAGAACATGCTGCTGTGGATCAACGATGCGCTGATGGCGGTGTTCTTCCTGCTGGTGGGGCTTGAAGTTAAGCGTGAGCTGGTTCTGGGCTCGCTTGCCAGCCGCCAGCGCGCGGCGTTCCCGGTCATTGCCGCGCTCGGTGGGATGGTGGTGCCGGCGCTGCTCTTCCTGGCGTTCACCTGGCAGGATTCGGTTGCACGTCACGGCTGGGCGATCCCGGCCGCGACGGATATCGCTTTTGCGCTCGGGGTGCTGGCCTTGCTGGGAAGCCGCGTGCCGGTTGCGCTGAAAATCTTCCTGATGGCGCTGGCGATCATCGATGATCTTGGCGCCATTGTGATTATCGCGCTGTTCTATACCAGCGATCTGTCGATCCTGTCTCTGAGCGTGGCTGCCGGAGCGATTGCGGTGCTGGCGCTGCTGAACATCTTTAACGTGCGCCGCATTGGTATCTACATCCTCGTGGGGATGGTGCTGTGGACGGCGGTGCTGAAATCCGGCGTGCACGCCACGCTGGCTGGGGTGATCGTCGGCTTCTTCGTGCCGCTTAAGCCGCAGGACGGCAAGTCGCCGGCCAAACAGCTGGAGCATGTGCTGCACCCGTGGGTCGCCTTTATGATCCTGCCCCTGTTTGCGTTTGCCAATGCCGGGGTTTCGCTGGGCGGCGTGACGCTGGACGGGCTGACGTCCGTGCTGCCGCTGGGCATTATTGCCGGTCTGTTTATCGGTAAGCCGCTGGGTATTAGCCTCTTTTGCTGGCTGGCGACGAAACTGAAGCTGGCGTCATTGCCGCACGGCACCACGTTTAAGCAGATTATGGCCGTCGGCGTGCTGTGTGGAATAGGGTTTACGATGTCGATCTTTATCTCGACGCTGGCGTTTGGCGCGCATGCGCCTGAGCTGATCGTCTGGGCGAAACTCGGCATTCTCATCGGGTCATTACTGGCCGCCGTAATTGGTTATACCTTGTTGAAGGTGAAATTGTCCGGACAGGCCGTCCAGGCATAACGGAACACCGGGAGGAGGCGATCCTTCTCCCGAAACACACTCAAGGAGCGAAGACGCGATGTCTCATTTGAATTACAACCATCTTTACTACTTCTGGCACGTCTATAGACAGGGCTCGGTGGTCGGGGCTGCAGAGGCGCTCTACCTGACGCCGCAAACCATCACCGGGCAAATCAAGGCGCTGGAAGAACGTTTGCAGGGCAAGCTGTTCAAGCGTAAGGGGCGCGGGATTGAACCCAGCGAGCTGGGTGAGTTGGTTTTCCGCTACGCGGACAAAATGTTTACCCTTAGCCAGGAGATGCTGGATATCGTCAACTACCGCAAAGAGTCGAACCTGCTCTTTGATGTTGGCGTGGCGGATGCGCTGTCCAAACGGCTGGTGAGCGGCGTGCTGGATGCGGCGGTGGTCGAAGATGAACAAATTCATCTTCGCTGCTTTGAATCCACCCACGAGATGCTGCTGGAACAGCTGAGCCAGCACAAGCTGGACATGATTATCTCGGATTGTCCGATCGACTCGACGCAGCAGGAAGGGCTGTTCTCGGTGAAAATTGGGGAATGCGGCGTGAGCTTCTGGTGCATTAATCCGCCGCCGGAGAAACCCTTCCCGGCCTGCCTGGAAGAGCGTCGACTGCTGGTGCCGGGAAGACGTTCCATGCTGGGGCGCAAGCTCCTGAACTGGTTTAACTCGCAGGGGTTAAACGTGGAAATCCTCGGCGAATTTGACGATGCGGCGCTGATGAAAGCCTTTGGTGAAGCCCACAACGCCATCTTCGTTGCGCCGACGCTCTACGCGCACGATCTCTATTCGGACGACAAGATTACGGAAATAGGCAGAGTGGATAACGTGATGGAGGAGTATCACGCCATCTTTGCTGAAAGGATGATTCAGCATCCGGCGGTACAGCGAATCTGTAACCGTGACTACTCGGCGCTGTTTACGCCACCGGCAATCTGAAGATATAAAAAAACCCGCGTTAAGCGGGTTCTTTTAAAACAAGCCACAACAAGCGGCGATTAAGCCAGTTTGTTGATCTGCGCGGTCAGGTTTGCTTTATGACGCGCTGCTTTGTTTTTGTGGATCAGACCTTTAGCAGCCTGACGATCCACGATTGGTTGCATTTCGTTAAATGCGTTCTGCGCAGCAGCTTTGTCGCCAGCTTCGATAGCTGCGTATACTTTCTTGATGAAAGTACGCATCATAGAGCGACGGCTTGCATTGTGCTTACGAGCCTTTTCAGACTGAATAGCACGTTTCTTAGCTGATTTGATATTAGCCAAGGTCCAACTCCCAAATATGATCTATGTGGACAATTCAAAGGCCGAGGAATATGCCCTCTATACCTTCTTTTGTCAATGGATTTGTGCAAATAAGCGCCGTTAATGTGGCGACGCTACGTTACGTAGTGATGGCGCAGGATTCTACCAGCTTGTTGTCCGTGAATACAGCTTTTCGGCATAAAAATCGCAGTTCGCGAGCAGATTTTTTCGCTGCGAAAGGTCAGCCTGATGAAATCATTACGGCTTTCTGTTTTGCACGAACAATCGCCGGTTAACCTTAACCGCTGTACAAGGTATACTTTGGCGATTTTCACTGTTTTGAGCCAGACATGAAGCTGATACGCGGCATACATAATCTCAGCAGAGCCCCGCACGGGTGCGTGCTGACCATTGGTAATTTCGACGGCGTGCATCGTGGTCATCAGGCGCTGTTGCAGGGATTGCGTAAAGAAGGGGAGGCTCGCGGCCTGCCCGTTGTAGTGATGATTTTCGAACCGCAGCCGCTGGAGCTGTTCGCGGGCGACAAATCTCCCGCCCGTCTTACACGCCTGCGCGAGAAGTTGCGCTATCTGGCTCAGTCCGGCGTGGACTATGTATTGTGCGTACGTTTCGATCGCCGCTTTGCCGCGCTGACAGCACAAAATTTCGTCAGCGACCTGCTGGTGAAGCGTCTTGGCGTGCAGTTTCTTGCCGTGGGCGATGATTTCCGCTTTGGCGCTGGTCGTCAGGGTGATTTCTTGCTATTACAGAAGGCTGGTCTGGAGTACGGTTTTGACGTCACCAGCGCGATGACCTTCTGTGAAGGCGGCGTGCGCGTCAGCAGCACGGCAGTGCGGCAGGCGCTGGCCAACGATGAACTGGATACGGCAGAAAACCTGCTGGGACATCCGTTCACCATCTCTGGTCGCGTGGTCCATGGCGATGCGCTGGGCCGCACGATAGGTTTCCCGACGGCGAATATACCGCTGCGTCGTCAGGTTTCCCCGGTTAAAGGGGTCTATGCGGTAGAAGTGGCAGGACTGGGCGATAAGCCGTTCTACGGCGTCGCCAATATTGGCACGCGTCCGACCGTTGCCGGTGTGCGTCAACAGCTAGAAGTGCACCTGCTGGACGTTGTAATGGACCTGTATGGTCGCCATATAGATGTGATACTGCGTAAAAAAATACGCAACGAGCAGCGATTTGGTTCGCTGGATGAACTCAAAGCGCAAATTGCGCGAGATGAATTAACAGCCCGCGAGTTTTTTGGGCTTTGAACCCGGCTTAACTGCCTACGTGATAAATACGGAACCGAGAATCTGATGAGTGACTATAAATCAACCCTGAATTTGCCGGAAACAGGGTTCCCGATGCGCGGCGATCTCGCCAAGCGTGAACCGGGAATGCTGGCGCGTTGGACCGATGATGACCTGTACGGCATCATTCGTGCAGCCAAAAAAGGCAAAAAAACCTTCATTCTGCATGATGGCCCTCCCTATGCGAATGGCAGCATTCATATTGGTCACTCTGTAAACAAGATTCTGAAAGACATTATCGTGAAGTCCAAAGGACTCGCGGGATATGACTCGCCTTACGTTCCGGGCTGGGACTGCCACGGCCTGCCAATCGAGCTGAAAGTTGAGCAGGAATTTGGCAAGCCTGGTGAGAAATTCACCGCCGCTGAGTTCCGTGCGAAGTGCCGCGAATACGCAGCCACCCAGGTTGACGGTCAGCGCGCTGACTTCATCCGTCTGGGCGTACTGGGCGACTGGTCGCATCCGTACCTGACCATGGACTTCAAAACCGAAGCCAACATCATCCGTGCGCTGGGCAAAATCATCGGTAACGGCCACCTGCACAAAGGCGCGAAGCCGGTGCACTGGTGCGTGGACTGCCGTTCTGCGCTGGCAGAAGCGGAAGTGGAGTATTACGACAAAACCTCTCCGTCTATCGACGTAGCCTTCCATGCCGTCGATCAGGATGCGGTGAAAGCCAAATTTGGCGTGTCGTCCGTTAACGGCCCGATCTCGCTGGTGATCTGGACCACCACCCCGTGGACCCTGCCAGCCAACCGCGCGATCTCCCTGTCCGGCGAGTTCGAATACGCGCTGGTGCAGATTGACGGCCAGGCGGTTATCCTGGCGAAAGATCTGGTTGAAAGCGTGCTGAAGCGCGCGAACATCGCCGATTACACCGTGCTGGGCACAGTTAAAGGCGACGCGCTGGAGCTGATGCGCTTCAAACACCCGTTCCTGGACTTCGACGTTCCGGCGATCCTGGGCGACCACGTAACGCTGGACGCGGGTACCGGTGCGGTACATACCGCCGGTGGCCACGGTCCTGACGACTACAACATCAGCCTGAAGTACGGTCTGGAAATCGCTAACCCGGTGGGGCCGGACGGTTCCTACCTGCCTGGCACCTACCCGGCGCTGGACGGCATCAACGTCTTCAAAGCGAACGACATTATTGTCGACATGCTGCGCACCAGCGGTGCGCTGCTGCACGTTGAAAAAATGCAGCACAGCTATCCGTGCTGCTGGCGTCACAAGACGCCAATCATCTTCCGTGCGACCCCGCAGTGGTTCGTCAGCATGGATCAGAAGGGCCTGCGCGAGCAGTCTCTGAAAGAGATCAAAGGCGTGCAGTGGATCCCGGACTGGGGTCAGGCGCGTATCGAATCCATGGTGGCTAACCGTCCTGACTGGTGTATCTCCCGTCAGCGTACCTGGGGCGTGCCGATGTCGCTGTTCGTGCATAAAGAGACGCATGAGCTGCACCCGAACACCCTCGAACTGATGGAAGAAGTGGCGAAGCGCGTCGAAGTTGACGGCATTCAGGCGTGGTGGGATCTCGACGCCCGTGACATCCTGGGCGCTGATGCTGACAACTACGAGAAAGTGCCGGATACCCTGGACGTATGGTTCGATTCCGGGTCTACCCACTCCTCCGTGGTTGACGTGCGTCCGGAATTTGCCGGTCACGCTGCCGATATGTATCTGGAAGGGTCTGACCAACACCGCGGCTGGTTCATGTCATCTCTGATGATCTCCACCGCCATGAAGGGTAAAGCGCCTTACCGTCAGGTACTGACTCACGGCTTCACCGTGGATGGTCAGGGCCGTAAGATGTCTAAATCTATCGGTAATACCGTTTCTCCGCAGGATGTGATGAACAAGCTGGGCGCAGACATTCTGCGTCTGTGGGTGGCGTCGACCGACTACACCGGCGAAATGGCGGTGTCTGACGAGATCCTTAAACGCGCTGCCGACAGCTATCGTCGTATCCGTAACACCGCGCGCTTCCTGCTGGCGAACCTGAACGGGTTTGATCCGGCAAAAGACATGGTGAAACCGGAAGAGATGGTGGTGCTGGACCGCTGGGCGGTAGGCTGCGCGAAAGCGGCGCAGGAAGATATCCTGAAGGCCTATGAGTCTTATGACTTCCACGAAGTGGTGCAGCGCCTGATGCGCTTCTGCTCCATCGAGATGGGCTCGTTCTACCTCGACATCATCAAAGACCGCCAGTACACCGCGAAAGCGGACAGCGTGGCGCGTCGTA
Organism: Enterobacter sp. 5-4; assembly: GCF_000612205.1. Lineage (NCBI taxonomy): Bacteria > Pseudomonadati > Pseudomonadota > Gammaproteobacteria > Enterobacterales > Enterobacteriaceae > Enterobacter > Enterobacter sp. 5-4. The sequence goes on from NZ_JFHW01000010.1 coordinate 290,488, forward strand.
GCTGCCAGACCGCGCTGTTCCATATCGCAGAAGCGCTGGTACGCTGGATGGCGCCGATCATGTCCTTCACCGCGGATGAAATCTGGGGTTACCTGCCGGGCGATCGTGAGAAGTATGTCTTCACCGGCGAATGGTACGAAGGTCTGTTCGATCTCTCCAGCACCGAAGCGATGAACGATGCCTTCTGGGACGAGCTGCTGAAAGTGCGTGGCGAAGTGAACAAGGTTATCGAGCAGGCGCGTGCTGACAAGAAAGTCGGCGGCTCTCTGGAAGCGGCAGTGACCCTGTACGCGGAGCCAGAGCTGGCGGCGAAGCTGACGGCGCTGGGCGATGAATTACGATTTGTCCTGTTGACCTCCGGTGCGAAAGTTGCGGATTATGCTGACGCGTCTGCTGATGCTCAGCAGAGCGAACTGCTCAAAGGACTGAAAGTCGCGCTGAGCAAAGCCGACGGTGAGAAATGCCCGCGTTGCTGGCATTACACCACCGATGTCGGTCAGGTGGCGGAACACGCAGACATCTGCGGACGCTGTGTAAGCAACGTCGCCGGTGACGGCGAAAAACGTAAGTTTGCCTGATGAGTAAAACTCTCTGTTCAACAGGACTGCGCTGGCTGTGGCTGGTTGTGGTGGTGCTGATTATCGATCTGGGCAGCAAGTTCCTGATCCTCCAGAATTTCGCTCTGGGGGAGACGGTGCCGCTGTTCCCGTCGCTTAACCTGCACTACGCGCGCAACTACGGTGCGGCGTTCAGTTTCCTTGCCGACAGCGGTGGCTGGCAGCGCTGGTTCTTTGCGGGTATCGCTCTCGGTATCTGCGTGATCCTGGCGGTGCTGATGTACCGCTCGAAGGCAACGCAAAAGCTGAATAACATCGCCTACGCGCTGATCATTGGCGGCGCGCTGGGCAACCTGTTTGATCGCCTGTGGCACGGCTTTGTGGTCGATATGATCGACTTCTACGTCGGCGACTGGCACTTCGCGACCTTTAACCTCGCTGATAGCGCCATTTGCATCGGTGCGGCGTTAATCGTGCTGGAAGGCTTCTTGCCGAAACCGGCCGCGAAAGAGCAGGCGTAAGCATCAATGCCGGGTGGCGCTACGCTTACCCGGCCTACCGAATTTGTGGCTTCCCGTAGGCCCGGTAAGCGTAGCGCCACCGGGCAACAGGTGACCCAAAACAAGCGAGCAATTTGCATGTCTAAATCCGTACAGAGCAACAGCGCGGTTCTCGTTCACTTTACGCTGAAGCTGGATGACGGCTCCACGGCCGAATCCACCCGCAACAACGGCAAACCGGCCCTGTTTCGTCTTGGCGATACCTCCCTGTCTGAAGGTCTTGAGCAGCAGCTTCTCGGTCTGAAAGAGGGTGAGAAAAAAGCCTTTTCGCTGGAGCCGGATGCCGCGTTTGGCGTGCCAAGCCCGGATCTGATCCAGTATTTCTCCCGTCGTGAGTTTATGGACGCGGGTGAACCGGAGATCGGGGCAATTATGCTCTTTACCGCTATGGACGGCAGCGAAATGCCTGGCGTGATCCGCGAAATCAACGGCGACTCGATTACCGTTGACTTCAACCATCCGCTTGCCGGGCGTACCGTTCATTTTGATATTGAAGTGCTGGAAATCGATCCGGCACTGGAGGCCTGAGATGCAGATCCTGTTGGCTAACCCGCGCGGCTTTTGCGCCGGTGTAGACCGCGCTATCAGCATTGTTGAAAACGCGCTGGAAATTTACGGCGCGCCGATTTATGTGCGTCACGAAGTGGTGCATAACCGCTACGTGGTCGACAGCCTGCGCGATCGCGGTGCCATCTTTATCGAGCAGATCAGCGAAGTGCCTGACGGTGCGATCCTGATTTTCTCCGCGCACGGCGTCTCTCAGGCGGTCCGTAACGAAGCGAAAAGTCGCGATCTGACCGTCTTCGATGCCACCTGTCCATTAGTGACAAAAGTGCATATGGAAGTGGCGCGCGCCAGCCGCCGTGGTGAAGAGTCGATCCTGATTGGCCATGCCGGCCACCCGGAAGTTGAAGGCACCATGGGCCAGTACAGCAACCCGGAAGGGGGAATGTACCTGGTGGAGTCGCCGGAAGATGTCCTGACGCTGAACGTGAAAAACGAAGCGCGCCTGTCGTTTATGACCCAGACGACGCTCTCCGTCGACGATACCTCAGACGTGATTGACGCCCTGCGTCAGCGCTTCCCGAAAATCGTCGGGCCGCGCAAGGATGACATTTGCTACGCCACCACCAATCGTCAGGAAGCGGTGCGCGCGCTGGCTGAACAGGCGGACGTGGTGCTGGTGGTCGGCTCTAAGAACTCCTCCAACTCTAACCGTCTGGCTGAACTGGCACAGCGAATGGGGAAGGCGGCGTTCCTGATCGACGATGCCACGGATATTCAGGAAGCGTGGGTTAAAGACGCGGCCTGCGTTGGCGTGACGGCCGGGGCGTCCGCGCCGGATATTCTGGTACAAAACGTCATTTCCCGCCTGCAGGAGCTGGGCGGCGGCGAAGCGGTGCCGCTGGAAGGACGTGAAGAGAACATTGTTTTCGAAGTACCGAAAGAACTGAGAATCGACGCCCGCGAAGTCGAATAGTCCCTTTTCTGATGAAAGGCCAGCACCTCCTGTGCTGGCCTTTTTTTTACCCGTTACTTTATCGTGACGACAAAATCATGTCTTTTACTGATATTTAAGTCGGTTTCACGTTAAATTCTAATTATTGGTGTTTTCAGTTGGCAGTGCTCAGAAAGGCTGGTTAATCTGAAAACGGTTTACATCATTTTAACGTAAGAGAATAACTATGCATGATGCACAGATCCGTGTCGCCATTGCGGGCGCGGGTGGACGTATGGGCCGTCAGCTGATTCAGGCGGCACTTCAGATGGATGGCGTAGCACTTGGCGCGGCGCTGGAGCGTGACGGTTCATCACTTCTGGGGACCGATGCTGGTGAGCTGGCGGGCGCGGGAAAGACCGGCGTCACCGTACAAAGCAGCCTGGATGCGGTTAAAGAGGACTTCGATGTCTTCATCGATTTTACCCGCCCGGAAGGGACGCTCACGCATCTGGCATTTTGCCGCCAGCACGGCAAGGGGATGGTGATCGGCACCACCGGTTTTGACGATGCGGGCAAGCAGGCTATCCAGGATGCATCCAAAGAGATTGCGATTGTCTTCGCCGCAAACTTTAGCGTGGGGGTTAATGTCATGCTGAAGCTGCTGGAGAAGGCCGCGAAGGTGATGGGCAACTACACCGATATTGAGATTGTTGAAGCTCACCACCGCTATAAGGTTGATGCGCCATCCGGCACGGCGCTGGCGATGGGCGAAGCGATTGCTCATGCACTTGATAAAGATTTAAAAGACTGTGCGGTCTATGCCCGCGAAGGCCACACCGGGGAACGCGTGCCGGGCACCATTGGTTTCGCAACCGTCCGGGCGGGTGACATCGTCGGCGAACATACCGCGATGTTCGCCGATATTGGCGAGCGCGTCGAAATTACGCATAAAGCGTCCAGCCGAATGACGTTTGCCAATGGTGCCGTTCGATCCGCTTTGTGGCTGAAAGAGAAGAGAAATGGCCTTTTTGATATGAGAGATGTGCTGGATCTCAACAATTTGTAAGCATTATTACCCATCGTGATGTGGTTATTGCAGTCGTAATTATTTGATTGCATAGGGCAATAATTTATTGCCCTTTTATTTTATCTGTTTCGTGATTATTTTGTTCATTTAGCCTTGAAAGTATAGCTGTTCCTCTTGATTCTCGTTACTGAAATGTAAATTTTGACCATTTGGTCCACTTTTTGATGCTGCGTCGACTCATTTTTCATTAAACCCGGCGCGCAAGCGTTTTCCGCAGTGATTTACCTGATCTTTTTGTCGCTTAAGCTTCACTCACCTCGTCAGATACGCAAAAGACTAAACAAAATGTCGGTTTTAAGTTGACTTTTACCCACCAAATCTCCAGAATGCCGCCGTTTGCCAAAAATCCGCTGGCAACACATTTGCATTGATCCATGACATGGTTATGAATTAATATGCAAATAAAGTGAGTGAATATTCTCTGGAGGGTGTTTTGATTAAGTCAGCGCTATTGGTTCTGGAAGACGGAACCCAGTTTATCGGTCGGGCCATAGGGGCAACGGGTTCGGCGGTTGGGGAAGTCGTTTTCAATACTTCAATGACCGGTTATCAAGAAATCCTCACTGATCCTTCCTATTCTCGCCAAATCGTTACTCTTACTTATCCTCATATCGGCAATGTCGGCACCAATGCGGCTGACGAAGAATCCTCTCAGGTACATGCGCAAGGCCTTGTCATTCGTGACCTGCCGCTGATTGCCAGCAACTTCCGCAACACTGAAGATCTCTCTTCTTACCTGAAGCGCCATAACATCGTGGCGATTGCCGATATCGATACCCGTAAGTTAACGCGTCTGCTGCGCGAGAAGGGTGCACAGAACGGCTGCATCATCGCAGGTGATAACCTCGATGCGACGCTGGCGCTGGAAAAAGCGAAAGCTTTCCCGGGCCTGAACGGCATGGACCTGGCGAAAGAAGTGACTACCGCTGAAGCCTACAGCTGGACTCAGGGTAGCTGGACGCTGGAAGGCGACCTGCCGGAAGCGAAAAAAGAGAGCGAGCTGCCGTTCCACGTGGTGGCCTACGATTTTGGCGCCAAGCGCAACATCCTGCGCATGCTGGTTGACCGCGGCTGCCGCCTGACGGTGGTGCCTGCACAAACGTCTGCCGAAGACGTGTTGAAGATGAATCCGGACGGTATTTTCCTGTCCAACGGTCCTGGCGACCCGGCGCCGTGCGATTACGCCATCGCCGCCATTAAGTCCTTCCTGGAAACCGATATCCCGGTATTCGGCATCTGCCTCGGCCATCAGCTGCTGGCGCTGGCGAGCGGTGCGAACACCGTCAAGATGAAGTTCGGCCACCACGGTGGTAACCACCCGGTGAAAGACATCGATAACAACACGGTGATGATCACCGCGCAGAACCACGGCTTTGCCGTCGATGAAGCCTCAATGCCGGCTAACCTGCGCGTGACCCATAAGTCGCTGTTCGATGGCACCCTGCAGGGGATTCATCGTACCGATAAGCCAGCATTCAGCTTCCAGGGCCACCCGGAAGCGAGCCCGGGCCCGCACGACGCCGCGCCGCTGTTCGATCACTTCATCGAACTTATCGAGCAATACCGTAAGACCGCTAAATAATCAGGAGCCGAGAAGACAATGCCAAAACGTACAGACATAAAAAGCATCCTGATCCTTGGCGCTGGCCCGATCGTTATCGGCCAGGCCTGCGAATTCGACTACTCCGGCGCGCAGGCGTGTAAAGCCCTGCGTGAAGAGGGTTACCGCGTTATCCTGGTGAATTCTAACCCGGCGACCATCATGACCGACCCGGAAATGGCTGATGCAACCTACATTGAGCCGATTCACTGGGAAGTGGTGCGTAAAATCATCGAAAAAGAGCGCCCGGACGCGGTGCTGCCGACCATGGGCGGCCAGACGGCGCTGAACTGCGCGCTGGAGCTGGAGCGTCAGGGCGTGCTGGCCGAGTTCGGCGTGACCATGATTGGCGCGACCGCCGACGCGATTGATAAAGCCGAAGACCGTCGCCGCTTCGACGTGGCGATGAAGAAAATCGGCCTCGACACCGCGCGCTCCGGTATCGCACACAACATGGAAGAAGCGCTGGCCGTTGCGGCTGACGTGGGCTATCCGTGCATCATCCGTCCATCGTTCACCATGGGCGGCACCGGCGGCGGTATTGCCTACAACCGCGAAGAGTTCGAAGAAATTTGCGAACGCGGTCTGGATCTTTCCCCAACCAAAGAGCTGCTGATTGATGAATCGCTGATTGGCTGGAAAGAGTACGAGATGGAAGTGGTGCGTGATAAAAACGACAACTGCATCATCGTCTGCTCCATCGAAAACTTCGATGCGATGGGTATCCACACCGGCGACTCCATCACCGTTGCGCCAGCCCAGACGCTGACCGACAAAGAGTATCAAATCATGCGTAACGCCTCGATGGCGGTACTGCGTGAAATCGGCGTGGAAACCGGCGGTTCTAACGTACAGTTCTCCGTAAACCCGAAAACCGGCCGTCTGATTGTTATCGAAATGAACCCGCGCGTGTCCCGTTCCTCCGCGCTGGCCTCTAAAGCGACCGGCTTCCCGATTGCGAAAGTGGCGGCGAAACTGGCGGTGGGTTATACCCTCGATGAGCTGATGAACGACATCACCGGTGGCCGCACCCCTGCGTCCTTCGAGCCGTCCATCGACTACGTTGTCACCAAAATTCCACGCTTCAACTTCGAGAAATTTGCCGGCGCCAACGACCGTCTGACCACCCAGATGAAATCCGTCGGTGAAGTGATGGCGATTGGCCGCACGCAGCAGGAATCCCTGCAGAAAGCGCTGCGCGGCCTCGAAGTGGGCGCGACCGGCTTTGACCCAAAAGTGAGCCTGGACGACCCGGAAGCGCTGACCAAAATCCGTCGCGAGCTGAAAGACGCAGGCGCAGAACGTATCTGGTACATCGCCGATGCCTTCCGTGCCGGCCTGTCCGTCGACGGCGTGTTCAACCTGACCAACATCGACCGCTGGTTCCTGGTACAGATTGAAGAGCTGGTGCGTCTGGAAGAGAAAGTGGCAGAGCTGGGCATCAACGGCCTGGACGCAGACTTCCTGCGCATGCTGAAGCGTAAAGGATTCGCCGACGCGCGTCTGGCTAAGCTGGCGGGCGTGCGCGAAGCGGAGATCCGCAAGCTGCGCGACCAGTACGACCTGCACCCGGTTTACAAGCGCGTCGACACCTGTGCGGCAGAGTTTTCTACCGACACCGCGTACATGTACTCCACCTATGAAGACGAGTGCGAAGCAAATCCGTCAGTTGACCGCGACAAGATTATGGTGCTGGGCGGCGGTCCAAACCGTATCGGCCAGGGCATCGAGTTCGACTACTGCTGCGTACACGCCTCGCTGGCGCTGCGTGAAGACGGTTACGAGACCATCATGGTCAACTGTAACCCAGAAACCGTCTCCACCGACTACGACACCTCTGACCGCCTCTACTTCGAGCCGGTTACCCTGGAAGACGTGCTGGAAATCGTGCGCATCGAGAAGCCAAAAGGCGTTATCGTGCAGTACGGTGGCCAGACGCCGCTGAAGCTGGCGCGCGCGCTGGAAGCGGCAGGCGTACCGGTTATCGGGACCAGCCCGGATGCGATTGACCGCGCGGAAGACCGCGAGCGTTTCCAGCAGGCGGTTGACCGTCTGAAGCTGAAACAGCCGGCGAACGCCACGGTGACGGCCATCGAACAGGCCGTAGAGAAGGCGAAAGAGATTGGCTACCCGCTGGTGGTGCGTCCTTCTTATGTGCTGGGCGGCCGCGCGATGGAAATCGTCTACGACGAAGCCGACCTGCGTCGCTACTTCCAGACGGCGGTGAGCGTCTCCAACGATGCACCAGTGCTGCTTGACCGCTTCCTCGACGATGCGGTAGAAGTGGACGTTGACGCCATCTGCGACGGCGAAATGGTGCTGATTGGCGGCATCATGGAGCATATCGAGCAGGCGGGCGTACACTCCGGCGACTCCGCCTGTTCTCTGCCAGCGTACACCCTGAGCCAGGAAATTCAGGACGTGATGCGCCAGCAGGTGCAGAAGCTGGCCTTCGAGCTGCAGGTTCGCGGCCTGATGAACGTCCAGTTCGCGGTGAAAGACAACGAAGTCTACCTGATTGAAGTCAACCCGCGTGCGGCACGTACCGTACCGTTCGTCTCTAAAGCCACCGGTATTCCGCTGGCGAAAGTGGCGGCGCGCGTGATGGCAGGCCAGACGCTGGCACAGCAGGGCGTGACCAAAGAGATCATTCCACCGTACTACTCGGTGAAAGAAGTGGTGCTGCCGTTCAACAAATTCCCGGGCGTTGACCCGCTGTTAGGGCCAGAAATGCGCTCAACCGGGGAAGTGATGGGCGTGGGCCGTACCTTCGCAGAAGCGTTTGCCAAGGCGCAGCTGGGCAGCAGCTCGACCATGAGAAAATCGGGCCGTGCGCTGCTCTCTGTTCGCGAAGGCGATAAAGAGCGCGTGGTTGACCTTGCGGCCAAGCTGCTGAAGCAGGGCTTTGAGCTGGACGCGACCCACGGTACGGCAATTGTGCTGGGCGAAGCGGGTATCAACCCGCGTCTGGTGAACAAGGTGCATGAAGGTCGTCCGCACATTCAGGATCGTATCAAGAATGGCGAATACACCTACATCATCAACACCACCGCAGGCCGCCAGGCGATTGAAGACTCCAAGCTGATTCGCCGCAGCGCGCTGCAGTACAAAGTGCACTACGACACCACCCTGAACGGCGGTTTCGCAACGGCCATGGCGCTGAATGCGGATGCTACCGAGAAGGTGATTTCGGTTCAGGAAATGCACGCGCAGATTAGCAAGTAAGTAAAAATGCCCGGTGCCGTTCGGTTGCCGGGCATTCACCCCATCTTCAGAACCTTCTGGTTTTTCATCCTCTTTCAGTCAGTTAGCCTAAAATTGTTAGGTCGATAACGAAATTCAACTGAGAGCAGGGGAAAACACCATGCAAAATAAATTACTGATCGCCACCCTTCTTGCCGCTACTGCAACGTTTACCGTCGCGGGCTGTTCCTCTAACCAGGCAGTGAAAACCACCGATGGCAAAACCATTGTCACCGACGGAAAACCACAGGTCGATGACGATACCGGTCTGGTGTCGTATAAAAATGCGGAAACGGGTCAGACCGAGCAGATCAACCGCGATCAGGTGAAATCAATGGGCGAGCTGGATAACTAATAAAAAAAGCCGTGGCGTTTGCCACGGCTTTTAGTCTTTCAGGAACGATTACCAGCGGTGGTTCAGCAGGATATGACCGCCATAAGCAGCATAGCTGTTCTCACCCCACTCGCCGCTGGCGCGCAGGGAGAGCGTCGTGGTTTCGTTCAGGTTGCCGGTGACGCCCAGCTCTAACTGACCACGATCTTCCGGCGTATCGTTGCTGACGGTCTCGCCGTTAAACGCCAGATCGTTCTGACCTGCGCCTTTCAGCCAGTTCACGGCAACGTACGGCTGCCAGGCTTTCACGTCTTTCTGTTCGAAGTAGCTTGATTTGACGCCCAGACGACCAAACAGACCGTCGTTGTCCAGCGTGGTAATCCGCACGCCGTCGCGATCGGTATGGTTTTCCTGATCCAGATAGCTGTAGATAACCTGCGCCTGAGGTTCGATTTTCCAGGTGCGCTCATTTTCTGAATCAATCACCCATGCATGGCCCACTTCGACGGATGCCGCGAAGCCTTCACTGTCGTAATCTTCATCATTACGGTTGCTGGTCACTTTATTGTTGTACCAGCTATAGGCGGCCCAGGTATCAACGTAGCTGCCCAGACGCAGCTTCTGATCTTCCTGCCAGGTTGCATACAGGCCGACGTTAAAGCCATCCACTTTGCCCTGCGCATCACGTACGTTGTGTTTTGCATCAGAGTGGGTCTTCGCCTGACCTGCCCCGAACATGCCACCCGCACGCAGGATGCCGTTGTCCATTGGCTTACTCATGAAGTCGCTGCCTACCTGAAGGACAGTGATGGTGGTGTCATAGCTGACTTTGTCACCGCCCGCATTGTTTTCATGGTAGCGGCCTTTGACGTACATCCAGGTGTTGAGATCTTCCTCGTTACGGAAGGTGATCTGATCGCGATCGTCACGCTTGTGCAGGAACATGCTCTGCGCGGCAAGGTAGTTACCTAAGTAAGCGCCGACCTCAGGAGCCATGACTTCGGGACCGCTATTGCTGCCGTTGTCGGTGTTACCACCGTTGTCAGTGTTACTGCCGTTGTCGGTGTTACTGCCGTTGTCGGTATTACCGCCATTGTCGGTGTTACTGCCGTTGTCGGTATTACCACCGTTGTCGGTATTATTGCCGTTGTCGGTATCGGTATCGTCTGCCGGAATGTCTGATGGCGTTGCCTTCGATTCCAGATACCAGTTTCCGTCGCCGTGCTGATAAAGATTATACTCATACGCACCCGCAACAACCGGTTTTGCCAGGGTGAGCTGAGCTTCTGAACTGCCGCCAACTCTGACAATTTCCATACCGTTTACGGTTTGCGCGCCCAGCCCCCCCATGTTGCTGACGCTGACCCCGGATTGGCCAAAGCTGCTCCCGGTGATGGTGAGATGGTCGGTTGGTGCATTATCCTCACCGAGCGTACTGTTTAACACGATCTGGCTGCCCGCGGAGCCGGTATAGTCGCCGTTAATGGTGAAATTGTTGCCAACGCTGTTATTGGCGGCGCTGAGTAACAGCGTGCCGCCATTAGTCACGTTGCCGTTGATAGTATCAACGCCGGCAGCGCTGAGCGTGGCGTTACCCTGGACTGCATTCCATGCCGCCAGCGTACCGCCGTTAAGAATGGCAATGTTATTGTTAACTTCACCTGCGGTTGCAAAGGTCGCGCCGTTATCAATGGTCACGGTGGCGTTACTGCCCTTGACACCGAGTGTTGCTCCTGAAGATACCAGCGTAGTGCCGCCGTGAAGAACCGTATCCCCTGTATAGCTATTTTTGCCCGTCAGGGTCAGCGTGTTGGAATCAACTTTTTCGACGTTACCGCTACCGGTCATATTGGTGGCGAAAGTGAAATTGCTTCCCTGATTAAAAGTGACGGTACCGTTGTTGGTGAGTCCACCGCTGAGCGTCGCTGTTTTTTCGCCATCACCAAGTTGCAGCAAGGCGTCTTTGGCCACCCGTGTAATACCGGTATTCGATACCGCGCCAGACAGGGTTAATGCGCCCGTGTTTATCAGCAAGGAGTCGCCTGAGCCAATTATGTCAAGCTTGCCTGACAGTGCCCAGCTTTCGCCGTTCATTGTGACACTGGCAAAACCATCGCCTTCATTCAGACCAGTAAAGTTACTGTCTTCCGAACCCATGCCGAGCAATTCCAGGGTATTTCCTTTGGAATTTGTGGAAATTACGTCACCGATGAGATTGGAGCCAGTGTCGAGAAGTAACGCGTTATTTTTATCGCTGGCAAACATAATGGCATTTTTTTCACCACTAATCGTTCCGCTATTCTTTATATCTAATTTTGCAGTATCTTTTACATTGATACCGTTCTGGGTTCCCTGTACAGTGGCACTGTTAAACACCTTGGTGTTGCCATTAGTTGCCATAATAGCATCACCGTTTGTACCGATAACTTTGCCACTGTTATTAATGCCAATACCAACCTGAGTACTTAAACCTGTTTTTCCTTTTATCATTCCAGTGCTGGTGTTGATAATGTTTACTGCGGATGAGTTTTCGCTGACAAAGATGCCATTTTCCGCACCGATAATGTTTCCACTGTTATTAAAGTCCCCGAGTATTGACTGAATGTTAACTGCATTCGCGGTGGTGGAGGAAATATTTGCACCGATGCCGTTATTAATTACAATGCGCTGTACACTAGTATTAATATCCAGGCCATTTCCCGTGCCAGAAATATTCCCATTATTAGTGGCATTTGTGATGGTAAACCCAGAGATAGATACCGCAGCTTCACTATCGGCGGAGGAGATTGTCACGTCTTTATTAATAATATATTCAGCATCGACTGAGAAATCTTGAGGAACAGAAGTTGATTGCTCAATCGTTGCAGAAAACGCAACCGTAGGGGTGAATATCAACAAGGCAGGAAATATCTTCCCCAGAGTTTTGGTTGTATTATTTAATTTGAAGAATTTATTGCTCATGTACACATCCATTTGAGAGAGAAGGAACATCAGATAACGTGCGAAAACGTATATTGGCCGTCTTAATGCGTAAGCTCAAAATAAAAAGCATAAAATTATTATATTTTCAATGGTTTATGTACAGGTTGATTTGTTAAATAATGACTTAAGCCTCTCTAAAAATATCTGCTGATAATATGAATAGGCATAACTATTTTGTGGGGTGAATTTATCGCGCGCATGGTTCTTCTTGTTTTGCGCCACTGTTGCAGCTAAAGCGGGGGCGGTTGTCAATGCTTGCATTTTACTTTGAAGCGTTAGATAGCCCCTTTCAGTCGGGGTGTTAACTGTTTACACTCATTACTACAACAAAAGTAAAAGACAGGCATATTCATGATTCTGATAATTTACGCGCACCCCTATCCGCAGCACTCGCATGCGAATAAGCGGATGCTTGAGCAGGTAAGGACGCTTGAAAACGTCGAGATACGTTCCCTCTATCAACTCTATCCCGATTTCAACATCGATATTGCCGCCGAACAGGAGGCGCTCTCCCGTGCCGATCTGATCGTCTGGCAGCATCCCATGCAGTGGTACAGCACGCCCCCACTCCTGAAATTGTGGATTGATAAAGTCTTCTCCCACGGCTGGGCGTATGGCCACAATGGCCATGCGCTAAAAGGGAAAAGCCTGATGTGGGCGGTCACCACGGGTGGAGGGGAAAGCCACTTTGATATTGGTTCCTTCCCGGGGTTTGAGGTTCTGGCACAGCCGCTGCAGGCGACCGCACTTTATTGCGGGCTGAACTGGCTCCCGCCTTTTGCGATGCACTGCACTTTTGTCTGCGACGATGAAACGCTGCAGGCGCAGGCGCGCCATTATAAACAACGCTTACTTGAGTGGCAGGAGGCGCACCATGGATAGCCATACGCTGATACAGGCGCTGATATACCTCGGCGCGGCGGCGCTGATTGTGCCCGTGGCGGTTCGCCTGGGACTGGGCTCTGTTCTCGGCTATCTGATTGCGGGCTGCGTCATTGGGCCGTGGGGCTTTCGACTGGTGACGGATGCAGAGGCAATCCTCCATTTCGCTGAAATCGGCGTTGTGCTGATGCTCTTTGTGATTGGTCTGGAACTCGATCCGCAGCGCCTGTGGAAGCTTCGCGTCTCGGTGTTTGGCGGCGGGGCGCTGCAGATGGTGGCCTGCGGCCTGCTGCTGGGTGGGTTCTGCATCCTGCTGGGCATGGACTGGAAAGTGGCAGAGCTTATCGGCATGACGCTGGCGCTCTCCTCGACCGCCATTGCCATGCAGGCCATGAACGAGCGCAATCTGACGGTCTCCCAGATGGGACGCAGCGCGTTCTCGGTGCTGCTGTTCCAGGACATTGCCGCTATCCCGCTGGTGGCGATGATCCCACTGCTGGCGGCCAGCGGTTCCGCCACGACGCTGGGGGCGTTTGCGCTGTCGGCATTAAAAGTGGTGGGGGCGCTGGCGCTGGTGGTGCTGCTTGGTCGCTACGTCACCCGTCCGCTGCTGCGGTTCGTTGCCCGCTCGGGCCTTCGCGAAGTGTTCAGCGCCGTGGCGCTCTTCCTGGTGTTTGGCTTTGGTTTGCTGCTGGAGGAAGCCGGGCTGTCGATGGCGATGGGGGCGTTCCTCGCAGGCGTTCTGCTGGCGAGTTCCGAATACCGTCACGCGCTGGAAAGCGATATTGAGCCGTTTAAAGGCTTGCTGCTTGGGCTGTTTTTCATCGGCGTGGGGATGTCCGTCGACTTCGGCACGCTGGTGACGCACCCGCTGCGGATCGTCATCCTGCTGGTTGGCTTCCTGATCATTAAAATGGCGATGCTGTGGCTGATTGCGCGTCCGCTCAAGGTGCCGAATAAGCAGCGCAGCTGGTTTGCGGTTCTGCTGGGGCAGGGGAGTGAATTTGCGTTTGTGGTCTTTGGCGCAGCACAGATGGCAAACGTCCTCGACCCAGAGTGGGCGAAAGCGCTGACGCTCGCGGTCGCGCTGTCGATGGCCGCGACGCCTATTCTGCTGGTGGTGCTGACGCGTCTGGAAAAATCGGGTAGCGAGCAGGAGCGCGAAGCCGATGAAATTGACGAAGAGCAGCCGCGCGTCATTATTGCCGGATTTGGCCGCTACGGGCAGATCGTTGGCCGTCTGCTGCTGTCCAGCGGGGTGAAAATGGTTATCCTCGATCACGACCCCGACCATGTCGATACCCTGCGAAAATTTGATATGAAGGTGTTTTACGGCGATGCGACCCGCGTCGATCTGCTGGAATCTGCCGGGGCGGCAAAAGCGGAGGTATTGATTAACGCCATTGACGATCCGGAGACCAGCCTGCAGATGGTGGAAATGGCGAAAGAACATTTCCCGAATCTGACCATCATTTCCCGCGCCCGCGATGTGGATCACTATATCCGGCTGCGGCAGGCGGGGGTAGAAGCACCGGAGCGTGAAACCTTTGAGGGCGCGCTGAAGTCTGGCCGCATGGCGCTGGAAAATCTGGGGCTCGGCGCGTACGAAGCGCGCGAGCGTGCGGACCTGTTCCGCCGCTTTAACACCGAGATGGTCGAAGAGATGGCGGCCATGGCCGGGAGTACGGCCACTGAGCGTGCGGCGGTGTTTAAACGCACCAGCGCGATGCTGACGGAAATCATTAACGAGGACCGTAATCACCTGTCGCTGATCCAGCGTCACGGCTGGCAGGGAACGGAAGAGGGCAAGCATACCGGGGATCCGGCTGACGAGCCGGAGAGTAAACCTTCCGCGTGAAGTGGAGTTGCCAGCAATAATAAAAAATTTCTTTATCTTTACCCTGCCGCCAGTCGACGAAAGATTAAGCTTTCCGTATAGTGGCGGCAATTTTTTGCATCCGGGAAATTTTCAATGATCAGTCTGATTGCAGCGCTGGCGGTGGACCGCGTTATCGGTATGGAAAATGCCATGCCGTGGAACCTGCCTGCCGATCTCGCATGGTTTAAACGTACTACGTTAAACAAGCCGGTAGTGATGGGCCGCCTGACCTGGGAGTCGATTGGTCGTCCATTGCCGGGTCGTAAAAATATCATTATCAGCAGCCAGCCGGGCACTGACGATCGCGTCGAATGGGTAAAATCAGTCGACGAGGCGATTGCTGCATGCGGCAATGCCGAAGAGATCATGGTGATTGGCGGCGGGCGCGTGTACGAGCAGTTCCTGCCAAAAGCGCAGAAGCTGTATCTGACCCACATTGATGCGGAAGTGGAAGGGGATACCCATTTCCCTGACTACGATCCGGACGAGTGGGAATCGGTATTCAGTGAATTCCACGACGCGGATGCACAGAACTCCCACAGCTACTGCTTCGAGATTCTGGAACGTCGTTAAGTGATTTTTTCCCTCTCCCGGCCGGGAGAGGGAAGTGCATATCAGGAGGCAACCGCCTCGTCTTCCCCTAAGTCCAGCTGTCGGTTGGACGGCTGAACAAAGTAAGTTTTATCTTCCCAGCGTAAGCAGGTTAACTCTCCGCCCCAGCAGCATCCGGTATCCAGACCGTAGATCCCTTCCGGTGTTCCTTTTCCTTCCAGTGCAGCCCAGTGACCAAATACCACGTTGTACTCACTTGTCACCGGCCCCGGAATGGCAAACCACGGTTTTAGCGGAGCGGGCGCGCTCTCCGGCGTCTCTTTGGAATACATGTCCAGCTGTCCGTTCGGGAAGCAGAAACGCATGCGGGTGAAGGCGTTGGTAATAAAGCGCAGACGCGCCAGACCGCTGAGATCCTCGCTCCAGTGGTTCGGCATATCGCCGTACATGGCATCGAGGAAGAAAGGATAGGAGTCGCTCGCCAGCACCGCCTCAACGTCGCGCGCACAGGTTTTCGCCGTCTCAAGATCCCATTGTGGCGTGATCCCGGCATGCGCCATGACCAGCTTTTTCTCTTCGTCGACCTGCAGCAGCGGCTGACGGCGCAGCCAGTTAATCAGATCGTCGGCATCTGGCGCATCCAGCAGCGGGGTGAGGCGATCTTTAGGTTTGTTGCGGCTGATCCCGGCGAACACCGCCAGCAGATGCAGATCGTGATTGCCCAGCACCATGCGCACGCTGTCGCCTAGCGATTTGACGAAACGTAATACTTCAAGGGAGCCGGGGCCACGCGCGACTAAATCGCCCGTCAGCCAGAGTGTGTCCTGTCCTGGCGTAAAGTCGACCTGTTTTAATAATGCGATCAGTTCATCGTAGCAACCGTGAACGTCGCCAATCAGATATGTAGACATTAGATTAATGAATGAGTGTGGTTACGGCGAGACGGAACACCGGAATGGCAACGCGGAAATCATTGCCATCGACGTCGACCATTTCATAATGGCCTTGCATGGTACCCATCGGCGTTTCAATCACCGCGCCGCTGGTGTACTGGTACTCTTCGCCAGGGGCGATATGAGGCTGTTCACCGACCACACCTTCCCCCTGGACTTCGATTTCGCGGCCATTGCCGTTGGTGATAAGCCAGTAGCGACCGCGCAGCTGCACGGGCGTCCGCCCCAGATTGCGAATGGTCACGGTGTAAGCAAAGACAAAACGTTCTTCATCCGGTGAGGACTGTGATTCAACATAAACGCTTTGTACATGGACACATACGCGGGGCGAATCAATCATGGCTTAACTCTCCTTCGGCGGCGCATTTTCGCTGATGTAATTAGCCAGCTTGCAGTATTGCTCTACGGAGATGTTCTCCGCACGCATTGCCGGGTCGATCCCAAGCTCAGCTAACACCTCAACGGTGAAGGAATTGCTGAGGCTGTTACGGATCGTTTTACGACGCTGGTTAAAGGCTTCAGTGGTGATGCGGCTCAGTACACGCAGATCTTTTACCGGGTACGGTTTCGTTTTGTGCGGCACAAGGCGCACAACCGCTGAATCCACTTTCGGTGGTGGTGTGAACGCTGACGGCGGTACTTCGAGTACCGGGATCACGTTGCAGTAATATTGCGCCATCACGCTTAAACGACCATACGCTTTACTGTTCGGGCCTGCAACCAGGCGGTTAACCACCTCTTTTTGCAACATGAAGTGCATGTCGGCAATGGCATCAGTATAGCTAAAGAGGTGGAACATGAGCGGCGTGGAGATGTTATACGGCAGGTTGCCGAATACGCGCAGCGGCTGACCCATTTTTTCTGACAGTTCGCCGAAGTTCATGGTCATGGCGTCCTGCTGATAGATGGTCAGCTTCGGCCCGAGGAACGGGTGCGTTTGCAGGCGTGCGGCCAGATCGCGGTCCAGTTCGATGACGGTCAGTTCGTCGAGGCGTTCGCCTACCGGCTCGGTCAGTGCGGCAAGGCCCGGGCCGATTTCGACCATCGCCTGGCCTTTTTGTGGATTAATAGCCGAGACAATGCTTTCGATCACGAACTGATCGTTAAGGAAGTTTTGCCCGAAACGTTTACGGGCTAAGTGGCCCTGATGGACTCGATTAGTCATTGAGTATTAACAATCATTTTGATGGCGAGATTAAGCGCCGTAATAAAACTGCCGACATCCGCCTTCCCCTGGCCTGCCAGATCCAGCGCAGTACCGTGGTCAACGGACGTTCGAATAAAGGGTAAACCGAGGGTGATATTCACGCCGCGGCCAAAGCCCTGGTATTTTAGCACGGGCAGGCCCTGATCGTGGTACATCGCGAGCACGGCGTCGGCATTATCCAGGTATTTCGGCTGGAAAAGGGTATCAGCAGGCAGCGGACCGCTGAGATTCATCCCCTTCGCCCGCATTTCGTTGAGTACCGGAATGATGGTGTCGATCTCTTCGGTACCCATGTGCCCGCCTTCGCCGGCGTGCGGATTCAGGCCGCAGACCAGCACATGCGGCTGCGGGATCCCAAATTTTGTCTGCAGATCGTGATGCAAAATCCCGATGATCTCGCGCAGGAGTTCAGGCGTGATCGCATCAGGAATCGCTTTGATCGGCAGATGGGTGGTCACCAGCGCAACGCGCATTTCTTCCGTCGCCAGCATCATCACCACTTTCGGACTGTGCGAGCGCTCTTCAAAGAACTCCGTATGCCCGGTAAACGGTATGCCCGCTTCGTTGATCACGCCTTTGTGGACGGGGCCGGTAATCAGGGCGGCAAATTCGCCCTTCAGGCAACCGTCGCAGGCGCGCGCAAGGGTTTCAACGACATAGTGGCCGTTTTCCGTGCTGAGCTGGCCGGGAATGACCGGCGTACGAAGGGGAACAGAAAGAAGGGTGAGGGTACCGGCTTGCTGCGGTGCAGGCTGTTGACCTTCAACGTAAGGGATGAGCGTTAAAGGCAGACCGAGCAGCGCTGCCCGGTCTTGTAACAGTGTTGCATCGGCGCAGACAACCAGTTCTACTGGCCAGCTGCGCTGGGCAAGCTGGACAACGAGGTCAGGCCCAATCCCGGCGGGTTCGCCGGGCGTGATAACAACACGATGCTGTTTCATTAGTTGCTCAGCACTTTCACGTAAGCACTGGCGCGTTGTTCCTGCATCCAGGTGGCTGCTTCTTCAGAGAACTTACGGTTAAACAGCATGCGGTAGGCTCTGTCTTTTTGTGCTGCATCCGTTTTATCAACGTTACGAGTGTCCATCAACTCGATCAGATGCCAGCCAAACGAAGAGTGGACCGGCGCGCTGATCTGGCCTTTGTTCAGCTTCATCAACGCGTCACGGAAGGCAGGATCGTAAATATCCGCCGCTGCCCAGCCCAGATCGCCACCCTGGTTAGCAGAGCCAGGATCCTGAGAGAACTCTTTTGCTGCTTTCGCAAACGAGGTTTTACCGCTCTTAATATCTGCCGCAATCTGTTCCAGCTTCGCACGCGCCTGATCGTCAGTCATGATTGGTGACGGCTTCAGCAGAATGTGGCGAGCGTGAACTTCGGTAACGGAGATATTTTGGCTCTGGCCGCGCAGATCGTTCACTTTCAGAATGTGGAAGCCCACGCCTGAACGGATTGGACCGACGATATCGCCTTTCTTAGCCGTGCTCAGTGCCTGAGCAAAGAGGGATGGCAGCTCCTGAATACGTCCCCAGCCCATCAGGCCGCCTTTCAGCGCCTGTTGGTCTGCGGAGTAGGTGATGGCCAGCTTGCCAAAGTCACCGCCGTTACGCGCCTGTTCGACAATTGAACGTGCCTGGCTTTCTGCTTCCGCAGCCTGATCGGACGTAGGGTTCTCTGGCAGTGGGATCAGAATGTGGCTCAGGTTCAGCTCTGTGCTTGCATCGTTCTGGTTACCCACCTGTTTTGCCAGCGCGTCCACTTCCTGAGGCAGGATAGTAACGCGGCGACGCACTTCGTTGTTACGCACTTCCGAAATCAGCATCTCTTTACGGATCTGGTTACGGTAGGTAGCGTAGCTGATGCCGTCATAGGCCAGACGGCTGCGCATCTGGTCTAAAGACATATTGTTCTGCTTTGCGATGTTAGCGATCGCCTGATCGAGCTGCTCGTCAGTAACCTTCACACCCATTTTCTGCCCCATCTGAAGAACGATCTGATCCATGATCAGGCGTTCCAGGATCTGGTGGCGCAGCGTAGCGTCATCCGGAAGCTGCTGACCCGCTTCGCCCGAATTGAGCTTCACCGATTTCATCAGACCGTCAACGTCACTTTCAAGCACGACGCCGTTGTTAACCACAGCAGCGACTTTATCAACAACCTGGGGGGCCGCGAAGCTGGTATTCGCAACCATAGCGACACCGAGCAGCAGCGTTTTCCAGTTCTTCATACTTTTTCCATTTCAATTAACCGCAAAGCGGATTACGTTGCAAATCAAGCACATTACAAGGAACTGCGGTAAGGCAGAATGTTCGAGCGCAGCATTTTCTGCGTACCCAGACCGTAGTTGGAACTCAGGCCGCGTAACTCGAAGTTAAAGCCAATCACGTTATCGTATTTGCTCTGATTGTTTTCCCAGCCGTTAAGCTTACGTTCGTAACCGACACGCAGCGCGTAGCAGCAGGAGTTATATTGCAGCCCCAACATCTGGTCAGCAGCTTTATTGGTGTTAGTGTCAAAGTAGTAAGCGCCTACGATTGACCAACGGTCGGCGATAGGCCAACTCGCTGCCGCACCGACCTGAGAAATACCATCCGAATATTGCGGTGATTTCCAGTAGTTGATGCTGTTCTGGTCATTGCTTTTCGGTAGCGTTGCCTGAATGTATTCCGGGCTAGCGTAGCGATAGCTTACCTGAATCATGCGATCTTCATCACGACGATACTCTATGGCGGCACTACTGTTAGCAACGTTGTCGAGACGCGTGTCATATTGCACGCCGCCACGCAGGCCCCAACGGTCAGTCATACGCCAGTAGGTATCTCCCGCCCAAACTATCGATCCCGTTTTGTTGTCTTTCTCCCACTGAATATTGTCATCGCCCGTGCGAGACTCTGTGAAGTAGTAGATTTGACCCACAGAAACGTTAAAACGTTCAACGGCTGCATCATCATAAACACGTGTTGTGACGCCGGTCGTTAACTGGTTCGCTGAGGCGATACGGTCCAGACCACCGTAAGTACGGTCACGGAACAGACCACTATAGTCAGACTGCAGTAAAGAGGAGTCGTAGTTCTGAATATTGCTCTGGTCGCGGTATGGCACGTACAAATACTGCATCCGCGGTTCAAGCGTCTGGGTATAACCATCCGCCAGCAGGGCCATATCACGCTCGAAAATCAGCTTGCCGTCCATTTTAAACTGAGGGAGCGTTCGGTTGACCGACTCTTCCAGATGCGCACTGTTAGTTGAGTTGTAATTATCAAGATTTTTTTGCTGATAGTGAGTCGCCATCAGCTTGGCTTCGGTATTCAGGCTTGCCCAGTCGTTAGACCACGGCAGATTGATCGTCGGCTCAAGGTGAACACGCGTGGCTTCAGGCATGTCCGAATCCGTGTTAACGAAATGCACTGCCTGAGCGTAAATCCGGGTGTCGAATGGACCTACGTCATTCTGGTACCAGTTGACGTCCAGCTGTGGCTCAGCACCATAGGTAGGCGTGGACTGGTCAGAAAACACCTGGAATTTCTTGGTCGAGACGGTTGCATCAAAATTCTGCACCGCATAGCCTACGCTGAATTTCTGCGTGGCATAGCCATCAGTACTCGAGCCGTATTTGGACGAAAAGTCATTAAAATAAGCCGAATCGCTGACTTTGGTGTAATCAACATTAAAGCGCCACACCTGATCCATCACCCCGGAATGCTGCCAGTAGTACAGCCAGCGGTGACGGTTATCACCAGAAACGTTTCTGGCGTCGTCCTTGTAAACGTTATCCGACGGCAGATAATCCAGCTCCATCAGACCCGCACCTGCCTGAGTCAGATAGCGGAACTCGTTCTCCCACATGACGTTACCGCGCTTGTGGATATAGTGCGGCGTGATCGTCGCATCCATGTTAGGCGCGATGTTCCAGTAATACGGCAGGTAGAACTCAAAGTAGTTCGTGGTGCTGTATTTGGCATTCGGGATCAGGAAACCGGAGCGACGTTTGTCACCCACCGGAAGCTGCAGATAAGGGCTGTAGAATATGGGGACCGGACCCACCTTGAAGCGGGCGTTCCAGATCTCTGCGACCTGCTCTTCGCGGTCATGGATAACTTCGCTCCCGACCACGCTCCAGGTATTTGAACCCGGCAGACACGACGTGAACGTGCCATTTTCCAGGATCGTATAGCGGTTTTCACCGCGCTGTTTCATCAGGTCCGCGTCACCGCGCCCCTGGCGACCCACCATCTGGTAATCACCTTTCCAGACGTTAGTGTCTTTGGTATTCAGGTTTGACCAGGCTTTCGGACCTTTCAGGATGACCTGATTGTCGTCATAGTGCACATTACCCAGCGCATCCACCGTTCGTACCGGCTCGGCCGCACCTTCCGGCTGCTTCTGGTGCAACTGCACTTCATCTGCCTGCAGGCGGCTATTGCCCTGGTTAATATCGACATTGCCTGTAAAGGTGGCATTGTCAGGGTAAGTCCCTTTTGAACTGTCGGCAGTAATGGTTACCGGCAAGCTATTGGTATCGCCACTCACCAGTGGGCGATTATAACTTGGGACGCCAAGCATGCACTGCGAGGCGAGATCGGCCGCCAGCCCCTGTTGACTGTACAGGGCGGTGCCAATCATTGTGGCCAGGAGGGTGGGGATACGTTTTTTCATACGTTGTATTTTATTGTTCCGTCATCAGTGGCTACGGCTTACAAACGCTCAGAGACTATCTTACTCATCTGCGCAGTACCAGCGTTAATCCTGCCCGTTTGCGTGCCAGAGTGTTAGGCTCGCTATCGAATGACGAGTATGATAAAGCAAATTATAGGCGATGTCCTTCAATTGACCGTGACTTGAACACAGTGATGATGACGTTGCGTCGGCCAGGAATATGACTATCCGGGGAGTATATGCAGTATTGGGGTAAAATAATCGGCGTTGCGTTCGCCATCATCATGGGTGCCGGGTTCTGGGGAATAGTGCTGGGGCTTATTATTGGCCATATGTTTGATAAGGCGCGCAGCCGTAAAATGGCCTGGTTTGCCAACCAGCGCGAGCGCCAGTCACTCTTTTTCTCCACCACTTTTGAGGTGATGGGGCATTTAACCAAATCCAAAGGGCGCGTCACGGAAGCCGATATTCAGATTGCCAGCGTCTTTATGGATCGCATGAATCTGCACGGTGACTCCCGCCTGGAGGCGCAAAATGCGTTTCGCATCGGGAAATCCGATAACTACCCGCTTCGCGAAAAAATGCGCCAGTTCCGCAGCATCTGCTTCGGCCGTTTTGATTTAATTCGGATGTTTCTGGAAATTCAGATTCAGGCGGCCTTCGCCGACGGCTCGCTTCACCCTAACGAACGCGATGTTTTATACGTGATTGCGGAAGAGCTGGGTATCTCCCGTATGCAGTTCGATCAGTTCCTGCGCATGATGCAGGGTGGCGCGCAGTTTGGCGGCGGGTATCACCAGCAGTCTTCTGGCGGTGCCTGGCAGCAGGCGCAGCGTGGTCCGACGCTGGAAGATGCCTGCAACGTGCTTGGCGTAAAACCCTCTGACGATCAGACCACCATCAAACGTGCCTATCGTAAGCTCATGAGCGAGCACCATCCAGACAAGCTCGTTGCAAAAGGCTTACCGCCTGAAATGATGGAGATGGCGAAGCAAAAAGCGCAGGAAATTCAGAAAGCGTACGAGCTGATTAAAGAGAAGAAAGGCTTCAAATAAGCCCCTTTTTAGAATGATGAAGGGCCTGACAGCATGAGCTGCCAGGCCCTTTATACAGCGTTACCAGCTGTAGCGCACGTTCAGGCTACCGTTTACATCGCTGTAATCATTATCACCTTTCTGTCCGGAGACCTGGGCAATAACGCTCCATTGCTTGCTCACATTTGCCTGAATACCCGCTTTCAGCTCCGCACGATCGGCAGGAAGGTCCTGTTTGATCTGTGTGTCACCAAAGTTGACTGCCGTGTCTTCAGAGGTATGCAGCCAGTTGGCCTCCGCAAACGGCTGGATAACCGCGTCGTTCGACTTATTCATCTTGCTGTCAATGCGCAGGCCTAAACGGGTGGTCCAGCTTTCGCCGTTTTGCCCATCAATCGTCGTGCCGCTGCTGTCTTTGATGTCATCCGCACTGTAATCCTGCCAGACGACCTGTGCCTGCGGCGTGAGGCTCAGCGTGTTGTCGCCGAGTGCGATATCGTAGCGGTAGCCTGTTTCCAGCGAAACGGCGTTGGCGTTTGAATCGTAATCCGTTGAGCCAACGTCACCGTTATCTACGCTGTTGTGGTACATCCCATACTGATACCAACTGTCGACATAAAAACCCTGATGCTGTCGGGCATCGGCAAACCACGTTGCATAGACTCCGAGGTTATAGCCATCGACTTTACCGTCAGCGCTAAAGCGGCTGCCGTCAGCACCTTTATTGCCAGTGCTGTCGCTGCTGGCGTTGATATAGCTACCCATAACCCCGACCACCAGGCTTTGTTCGCCGTTGTTCCAGGCGGCAACATCGCCCCCAATCTGGAACTGGGAGTAGTTGCTGTCGATATCAATATTGCTCTCTGCTGCAGTAGACTGGTTCTTACCTGCTTTGAAACGCGCCCATGTCGTGCCGTTTTCCGATTTGAACTGACTGCCTTCTCGGTCTGACAGGGTCTGCATTTGCAGATCGCGAGCCAGCCACTGGTTGCTGAGGTATGAACCGATATCGGCACGATACTGAGGCGTTACGTCGCCATTATCACTCGTGGCCTGGGAACGAAGATACCAGTCCCCTGAGTCCTGATACAGGCGGTATTCGTAGGCGTTAATCTGGACCTGATTACCCTGAACAAAGGTACCGTTTGATGCACCGCCGACCTGAATCACTTCAATACCGTTTTGGGTCAGTGCGCCCTGACCACCAACGTTGTTAATGTACAGGGTGGTGTTCCCGGACGTATTCCCCGTAATGTTAAGCATATCGGTTGGAGACGTGTCGTCGCCTAACTGCGTATTTAGCGTCACAGAACCCTGGTTGCTGGTGTAATCGCCGTTTACGATCAGCGTGTTGCCGGTCGTCGCACCATTGGTTCCTTCAATATTGCCGCTGACAATGCTGCCTGCGTTGCTCAGATCGCCATTGATCGTTAGCGTGTCGTTGAACTGAACGGTGCCCTTGTTATTAACATTGCCGTTCACCACACCGCTGGAACCGCCAAACGTGGCGCCTGCCGCGACATTCACGGCCTGCTCGCTGTTTTGTACGCCGATAACGCCGGCCTCGTCCAGCCAGAGCGTGCCCTGGTTGACATCCGTTGTGCCGCTGTAACTGTTTACGGCATTAAGGATCAGCGTACCTTGCCCCTCTTTGGTCAGCGATTTTCCGTCCCATCCGGTCGTGGCTTCGGCATTTTGATCGACAAGCGCCGTGCTCAGCGTAAAGCTGCCGTCAGGATTGTTCAGAGTGAATGTGCCGTGAGCCGCTGTTGCCGCTGGGTTCTGGCTGGCATACCAGGTTAATGACGGTGTCAGGACGTAATTGGTCACGTCGGCGGGATCAATGGTGCCGCTAAAGGTGATGAAGTCAACGGAGCCAGATGCCATGCCCGCGACGGTGAGGTTGGTAAAATTGCCACTGATTGCATTTTCAGCGTCAATCACCGTGAAGGCGCTATCCGCGGAAAGCGTGCTGGCACTACCGTAACCTGTAATATTTAGTGTGCCATCAAGCGTCGCATTCTGAGCGACAATCGGCGCATCGGTCGCGTTTGCGTCAAGATAGACATCAGTTTGGCTGTTAGCCCGAAGGGTGAGATTACCGACATTGAGTGTACCAGTACTGCCGTTTTCATCGCCGAGTGTGATGCGTCCGCTGCTGGTAAGATTACCGACGCTGGAATCGGCCGTCAGCAGCCATTGGCTGTTCGCATCCAGCGTCATGCTGACGTTATCACCGCTGGCCTTAACGGCGCCGGACAGCTTGCTGTTTTCAGCGCGAAGGGTGACTGCATCAGTGGTATTGGCCACGGTGAGCAGATTGTCTGCGTTCATCGTTTGCACATTCTTCACGTTAATATCGGCAGATCCGGAATCCACCGCAAAAGCACTTCCTCCTGACGCGGTTGCCGTAATGCTCCCTCCGTCAATCGTAGCGACATTTTTTCCACCGCTGAACGAGAAGGCGACATTGCTACCGGAAACGTTGCTGTGGGTGACGGTCGCGCTGCTCGCGCTTTCTAAGGCAATGGCAGCAGATTGTTCGCTGGTGATATCTGTGTTGTTCGCCTCAAGGGCTCCACCGTGAGTCATCGCCACTGCCCGCGAATTTTCTCCGGACGCGATCGCTGAACCGTTATTCAGTACGAATGTGCTCTTTGCCCCGTCAGAGGATATTGCGTCAGCATTTTTCCCATGAGTGACGATATGAGTATCAGTGAGTTCTGCGCGTCCGGTATTCATTATGCCAACTGACTGCTCACCGTAAGTTTCAACGTGGGATGCCGCTAAATTAAATGTGTTGGTATAGTTTTGAATACCAAAGCTCTGACTTCCGGTAGTGGTAATCGTGACGTTTGAGCCGGTCAATTCACCGTCGTTATATATACCTGCATTACCAAAATCTCCCGTGGTGTTTATATTCACATTGTCTAATGAAAGGGTGGCATATCGGTTAACAATAGCCCGAGCCATGCCATACCCGGAAGTCGTAATGGTCGCGTTTTTTATCGTCAGGTCTGCGCCATTCAATATCTCAACACCATAAGAACCCTCTCCCGTCGCCGTATAGCTCCCCCCGTCAATGGTGCCTTTTGCATTAGAGCTAAACAATACGGCAGAGGCGATCTCGCCTTCCGTCGAAACGGTAAGGTTGTTCAACATGGCTTCTGAGTTATCACCGACAATGGTTATCGCATGACTGCCTTCCCCGGAAGTGCGGATTGTGGATCCCGAATCATCGAGCGTGATTTTCGCTCCATTCGACACGGATAGCCCCATGCCTGCATCCCCGGTTGTGGATATCGTTAAGGCGCCGTTATCGGTGATGATGACATCAGAGCCAGAGGCGGATACCGCCGAGGTATTAGGGCTCGTCGTTGAATATTCACCACTGATGGTATTACTACCCGGGACTGCAACAAACGTCGTGTCACTGGCGTGTGCGGTACTCACAACACCTGACAAGATAAACGTTGCGATCGCGCTTCCGGCGCGTACGCAGGATTTGACTTTGCTGTCTCCTTTTGAAAACTCCGAGGCAACGATGTACATATTTCTGGCGCAATTCCAGACGATGTTATACGAACGGTTCATACACTTCCTTGTGAATCAATGAGTAAACTAAGTGTGGCTGTTGAGTAGAAAAATAACTCCGTTTGGATAGGGTAGAGTTAGTATTTCCTTAAAATGAGCTGGATTATCAGTAATAAATTGCATCGTGTTCAATTTAATATTTTTTAATCCAAACCTTAGTCTTTCTAAAAATACTGAGTGTTATTTAAGGAAGAGATAATTATCGTGAATGAACTTGGGCGGGTTTTCAGATGAGCAGGGGAGATATATATGCTGTGTGAATATTTACCGTCGACAGTGAGCTGACAGTAAATATTCACATCAGGAATTTAAAAATCGACCGGGGCTTTAAACGTCATCGCGTTAGCGAAGGCCGGATGGGTGATGGTAAGCGTCTGCGCGTGCAGCTGCAGACGTGGCGCTAAGGCCAGCGCTTCAGGCGGCGCGTAAAAGCGGTCGCCCAGAATCGGATGACCCAGCGCAAGCATATGCACGCGCAGCTGGTGTGAACGTCCGGTAATCGGCTTAAGCAGGACGCGCGCGGTATTATCCGGCGCGTACTCAAGCACTTCATACTCGGTTTGCGCGGCCTTGCCGGTTTCATAACACACCTTCTGCTTTGGCCGATTCGGCCAGTCGCAGATCAGCGGTAAATCCACCAGCCCTTCCGCCTGCGCCGGGTGACCCCAGACGCGGGCGACATACTGCTTCTTCGGCTCGCGCTCGCGGAACTGGCGCTTCAGCTCGCGTTCTGCCGCTTTGTTCAGCGCCACCACAATCACGCCGCTGGTCGCCATGTCCAGGCGATGGACCGACTCCGCCTGAGGATAATCGCGCTGAATGCGCGTCATCACGCTGTCTTTGTGCTCATCCAGACGACCCGGCACGGACAACAGCCCGCTGGGCTTGTTGACCACCATAATGTGTTCATCCTGATACAGAATGACCAGCCAGGGATCCTGCGGCGGATTGTACGGCTCCATCACCATCTTGCGCTCCGTTTACTGATGCGTCACAACGATAAGACGCAGGGCATCCAGACGCCAGCTTGCCTGATTCAGGCTTTCCAGCACCTGCTGACGGTTGCTTTCAATCGCCGCCAGCTCGTCGTCACGGATGTTCGGGTTCACGGCCTTCAACGCCTCCAGACGCGACAGCTCTGCAGACAGTTTCTCGTCGGCTTCACTGCGCGCGGCGTCAATCAGCGCTCTGGCCGCTTTTTCAATCTGGGTTTCACCCTGCTGGAGAATGGCATGCACGTCCTGCTGCACCGCATTGACCAGCTTGCTGCCGGTATGGCGGTTCACCGCGCTCAGCTGGCGGTTGAAGCTCTCAAATTCAACCTGTCCTGCGAGGTTCGTGCCGTTTTTATCCAGCAGCAGACGCACCGGCGTTGGTGGCAGGAAGCGGTTGAGCTGCAGCTGTTTCGGCGCCTGCGCTTCCACAACGTAGATCAGCTCCAGCAGCAGCGTGCCTACTGGCAGCGCCTTATTTTTCAACAGCGAGATGGTGCTGCTGCCGGTATCGCCAGAGAGGATCAGATCCAGCCCGTTACGGATCAGCGGGTGTTCCCAGGTGATGAACTGAGCATCTTCGCGGGACAGCGCCACATCACGCTCGAAGGTGATGGTGCAGCCATCTTCCGGCAGGCCCGGGAAATCCGGCACCAGCATGTGATCGGACGGGGTCAGGACAATCAGGTTCTCGCCGCGGTCGTCCTGGTTAATGCCAACGATGTCGAACAGGTTCATGGAGAAGCTGATGAGACTGGTGTCATCATCCTGCTCTTCAATGCTCTCAGCCAGCGCCTGCGCTTTTTCCCCGCCGTTGGAGTGGATCTCCAGCAGGCGGTCGCGGCCTTGTTCAAGCTGCGCTTTCAGCGCGTCATGCTTCTCACGACAGGACTTAATCAGATCGTCAAAGCCGTCGGTGTTTTCCGGCGCGGCCAGATAGCCGATCAGATCGCCGTGCACCTGATCGTAAATGGTGCGGCCCGTCGGGCAGGTATGTTCAAACGCATCCAGACCTTCGTGGAACCAGCGCACCAGCACGGACTGGGCCGTTTTTTCCAGATACGGCACGTGGATCTGAATATCGTGCGCCTGACCGATACGATCCAGACGACCGATACGCTGCTCCAGCAGATCCGGGTTGAACGGCAGATCGAACATCACCAGGTTGCTGGCGAACTGGAAGTTACGGCCTTCAGAACCGATTTCAGAACACAGCATAACCTGAGCGCCGCTGTCCTCTTCGGCAAACCACGCCGCAGCGCGGTCGCGTTCAACGATGGACATGCCTTCGTGGAACACGGCGGCGCGAATGCCTTCGCGCTCGCGCAGGACCTGCTCCAGCTGCAGCGCGGTGGCCGCCTTGGCGCAGATCACCAGCACCTTCTGGGAGCGGTGCGCGGTCAGGTAGCCCATCAGCCACTCTACGCGCGGATCGAAGTTCCACCAGGTGCCGGTATCGCCTTCAAATTCCTGGTAGATTTGTTCCGGGTAGAGCATGTCGCGGGCGCGCTCTTCCTGCGTTTTGCGCGCGCCCATGATGCCGGAAACTTTAATTGCCGTCTGATACTGCGTCGGCAGCGGCAGCTTAATGGTATGCAGTTCGCGTTTCGGGAACCCTTTCACACCGTTACGGGTGTTACGGAACAGGACGCGACTGGTGCCGTGGCGATCCATCAGCATGTCGATCAGCTCTTTACGCGCGGATTCCGCGTTGTCGCTGTCGCTGTTAGCGGCCTGCAGCAGCGGCTCGATATCCTGCTCGCCAATCAGATCGCTCAGGGTGTTGAGTTCGTCATCAGAAAGACGCTTGCCCGCCAGCAGCAGCGCGACGGCATCCGCAACCGGACGGTAGTTATTCTGTTCTTCCACAAACTGCCCGAAGTCGTGGAAACGGTTTGGATCGAGCAGGCGCAGACGGGCGAAGTGGCTTTCCAGACCCAGCTGTTCCGGCGTAGCGGTCAACAGCAGGACGCCAGGCACGCGCTCGGCAAGCTGCTCGATAGCCATATATTCGCGGCTCGGCGCGTCTTCGCTCCAGACCAGGTGGTGCGCTTCGTCGACGACCATCAGGTCCCACTCGGCATCGCACAGATGCTCAAGACGCTGCTTGCTGCGGCGCACGAAGTCGAGAGAACAAATCACCAGCTGTTCGGTTTCAAACGGGTTGTCCGCATCGTGCTGGGCTTCGGCGTAGCGTTCGTCATCGAACAGAGAGAAGCGCAGGTTAAAGCGGCGCAGCATCTCAACCAGCCACTGGTGCTGTAAGGTTTCTGGCACCACAATCAGCACGCGCTCGGCAGCGCCGGAAAGCAGCTGTTGGTGCAGGATCATGCCCGCCTCGATGGTTTTACCCAGGCCCACTTCATCTGCCAGCAGCACGCGCGGCGCATGGCGACGGCCCACGTCATGGGCGATGTTCAGCTGGTGGGGGATCAGGCTGGTGCGCTGGCCGCGCAGGCCGCTCCAGGGCATGCGGTACTGTTCACTCTGGAACTTACGCGCGCGATAGCGCAGGGAGAAGCGATCCATACGGTCGATTTGCCCGGCAAACAGGCGGTCCTGCGGCTTGCTGAACACCAGCTTGCTGTCGAGCAGCACTTCGCGCAGGATGACATTGGCCTCGTCGGTGTCCAGGCGAGTGCCGATGTAGGCGAGCAGTCCATTCTCTTCTTTTACGTCTTCAATCTTGAGCTGCCAGCCGTCGTGGCTGGTCACGGTGTCACCCGGATTAAACATCACGCGGGTTACAGGGGAGTCATTGCGGGCGTACAGGCGGTTTTCACCGGTGGCAGGGAAGAGGAGGGTAACCATGCGCGCATCAACGGCAACGACGGTTCCTAATCCAAGTTCGCTTTCTGTATCGCTGATCCAGCGTTGACCAAGTGTAAAAGGCATAGTTGTTCGGCTCTAATCTTTAATTGCAGGCAATAGTTCGACCACCGTCAAAAAAGACGGTCATCGAAAAATGGGTCCGGGAATGGAAAGGGCGCTATGGTACTGGATGGCAGCCATTTCGTCACGCGTCAAAATAGGCCAAGTTGCCCTGTCACTAGTGTAGCAAAATCATCGTCGATGAAGGGCAAAATTCCGTCGGCAACCGGCTGAAGCTGACGCGTCAGATAGTGTTCATAATCCAGAGGCGAGTGCTGATAATCCACCGGTTCCGGACCGTTTATCGTCCAGACGTATTTGATGGTTCCCCGATTCTGATACTGCGGCGCGCGGCCACGGCGGACGTTTTCTTCGTCCGCGAGGCGCGCGGCGCGAACGTGCGGAGGAACGTTACGCTGGTACTCCGCGAGCGGGCGGCGCAGGCGTTTGCGATACACCAGCTGCGCGTCAAGTTCGCCTGCCATCAGGCTGGCGATCGTCTCGCGCACGTAGTCCTGATACGGCTCATTGCGGAATACCCGCAGATAGAGCGTTTGCTGGAACTGCTGCGCCAGCGGCGTCCAGTCGGTACGCACTGTCTCGAGCCCTTTAAAGACCATCCGCTGCGCGTCGCCTTCCTGAATCAGCCCGGCATAGCGCTTCTTGCTGCCCTGATCGGTACCGCGGATGGTGGGCATTAAGAAGCGGGCAAAATGGGTTTCAAATTCCAGCTCCAGCGCGCTGGTTAACCGCGCTTTCTGCAGATGTTCCTGCCACCAGTCGTTCACGAAGGCAACCAGCGCTTTGCCGATTTGCGTGGCATCGTCTTCGGAATGCGCGCCCTTAAGCCATACAAAGGTGGAGTCCGTGTCGCCGTAGATGACGTCATAGCCCCGGGATTCAATCAGCGCTTTAGTCTGACGCATGATCTCGTGCCCACGCATGGTGATCGACGACGCCAGCCGCGGGTCGAAGAAGCGACAGGCGCTGGTGCCCAGCACCCCGTAGAAGGCGTTCATGATGATTTTCAGCGCCTGTGAGAGGGGCTTGTTGCCGTGGCGCTTGGCCTCGTCGCGGCCGTGCCAGATGTTGCCTACGATGTCGGGCAGGCAGTGTTTTTCCCGCGAGAAGCGTGCGCCGAGGAAGCCTTCGGTGCTGTGTTCATCATCCGGCTGGGCCAGCCCCTCAACCAGCCCGACGGGATCGATCAGGAAGGTGCGAATTATCGACGGGTAGAGGCTTTTGTAGTCCAGGACCAGAACGGAGTCATACAGTCCTGGTCGGGAATCCATGACGTACCCGCCGGGGCTGGCCTGCGGCGGCACGTCCCCGAGGTTGGGGGCAACGTATCCTGCCCGGTGCATTCGGGGAAAATAGAGGTGGCTAAAGGCCGCCACGGAGCCGCCGTGCCTGTCCGCCGCGAGTCCGTTCACCGTCGCGCGCTCCAGCAGGAAGGGCATGATCTCGGTTTTGTGGAAAATCCGCGTGACCAGCTCACAGTCTTTCAGGTTATAGGTGGCGAGCGCGGGCTTGTCTTCGTTAAAGCGCCGGTCGATCTCGTCCATTCTGTCCCAGGGGTTGTCGATGGATTTGCCTTCGCCAAGCAGCTCCTGCGCCACCGCTTCGAGGGCGAATGACGAGAAGTTCCAGAAGGCGGACTTGAGCGCCTCGATGCCGTCGATAATCAGGCGGCCGTTCGCCTGTGCGAAGAAAACGCCGTTCTTAAAACCGTGTTCGCGCCACTCGAGCTCGCTGTTGCCGCGCCCGAGCATCAGCGGGATGCGGTAACGCTCGGCGTGTTTTTGCAGCACGCGCAGGTCGAACTGCACCACATTCCAGCCGATCAGAACGTCGGGATCGAAGTCGGCAAACCACTGGTTGAGCTTCTCCAGCAGCTGCGGCCGGCTGGTAACATACTCAAGCCGGAAATCCAGCGCGGAGTCATCACCATTCGGTGGCCCAAGCATATAGACAACCCGATCGCCGCAGCCTTCAAGTCCTATACAGTACAGTTCGCCGTGACGGGTGGTTTCGATATCCAGGGAGACCCACTTCAGCGGCGGGCGGTAATGCGGGTTCGGCTTTAGCCGCGCGTTGATGAGACCGCCATTTTGCGGAGAACCATCGACCCAGACGGGCGCGGTAATAAACCGCTCCATCAGAAAGCGTTCCGGTGGGCGGATATCCGCTTCGTAGAGCGTCACGCCTGCTTCACGGAGCAGTTTTTCATAGCGCATCAGCTGACGATGGGCGCGACAGTAGAGGCCGTGAACCGGCTGACGGTGGAAATCTTTCAGTTCAAGCGGGGTAATGCGCCAGCCGTTTTCACCGCGCAGCAGCTGCTTCACTTTTTCGACGTGCGCTTCAGGAATAAACGCCACGGACTCCTGCGGCGGCAGCGTCACCTGCAGCGGGCCGTTGTCCGTTGCCAGCCAGAATTCAACCTCGGTGCCCTGAGGCGTATCCCGCCAGTGTCGGGTCAGTAAAAAGCCTTCTTGCGCCTGCGCCACGCCGTTATCCCATAAAACAAAACCAGGCCTGATTATAGCCTGGTTAAGATTTTAATGCTGGGTTTATATACAGTTTACTGCCCGTAGTAGGCCTTCGCGCCGTGCTTGCGCAGATAATGCTTATCGAGCAGGGTCTGCTGCATGTCCGGCAGCTGCGGCGCCAGCTGGCGGCAGAAGATCCCCATGTAGGCGACTTCCTCCAGCACGATGGCGTTATGCACCGCATCTTCCGCGTTTTTACCCCAGGCAAACGGGCCGTGGGAGTGCACCAGCACGCCGGGCATTTGCGCCGCGTCGATACCCTGTTTTTCAAAGGTTTCGACGATCACGTTCCCGGTTTCCCATTCGTACTCACCGTTAATCTCCGCATCGGTCATCAGACGCGTACAGGGAATGGTGCCGTAAAAGTAGTCCGCGTGGGTGGTGCCGGTCGCCGGGATGGACTGGCCCGCCTGCGCCCAGATGGTGGCATGGCGTGAATGGGTATGCACGATACCGCCGATGGTTGGGAATGAGCGGTACAGCAACCGGTGGGTTGGCGTATCGGAGGAGGGCTTTTTGTTCCCTTCCACCACTTCACCCGTTTCGATGCTGATCACCACCATATCGTCCGCCGTCATCACCGCGTAATCGACGCCGGAAGGCTTGATCACAAACACGCCTTTATCGCGGTCAACGGCGCTGACGTTGCCCCAGGTCAGGGTGACCAGATTATGTTTCGGCAGCGCCAGGTTGGCTTCGAGCACCTGGCGTTTGAGCTCTTCTAACATTGTTGTCTCCAGTGCCGGATGGCGCTTCGCTTATCCGGCCTACAGAACCGTAGGCCCGGTAAACGCGGTGCCACCGGGCATTCAGGGCTTAGCGTTTTGAACCGTAATAGACTTCGTTCCAGCGCAGCGCGTCTTTGAAGGCGGGCAGGCGGGTATCGTTATCAATCACGGTCAGCTCGATATCATGCAGCTCGGCGAACTGACGCATGTCGTTCAGATCCAGCGCGTGGCTGAAGACGGTATGGTGCGCGCCGCCGGCCAGGATCCAGGCTTCTGACGCGGTCGGCAGATCCGGCTGTGCTTTCCACAGGGCGTTGGCGACCGGCAGTTTCGGCAGGGAGTGTGGCGTTTCAACCGCATCGACGCAGTTCACCAGCAGGCGGAAACGATCGCCCAGATCGATCAGGCTGGCGTTGATGGCCGGGCCCGTGCGGGTGTTGAAGATCAGACGCGCCGGATCGGCTTTACCGCCGATGCCGAGGTACTGCACGTCAAGGATCGGTTTTTCCTCTACCGCGATGGAAGGACACACTTCCAGCATGTGCGAGCCGAGCACCAGGTCATTGCCGTTTTCGAAGTGGTAGGTGTAGTCCTCCATAAAGGAGGTGCCGCCCTGCAGACCGGTCGACATCACCTTCATGATGCGAAGCAGAGCGGCAGTTTTCCAGTCGCCTTCGCCCGCAAAGCCGTAGCCCTGCTGCATCAGGCGTTGTACTGCCAGACCCGGCAGCTGTTTCAGACCGTGGAGATCTTCAAAGGTGGTGGTAAAGGCGTGGAAACCGCCCTGTTCCAGGAAGCGCTTCATGCCCAGCTCAATGCGCGCCGCGTCCAGTACGTTCTGGCGCTTGTCGCCGTTGATTTGTGCCGCAGGCGTCAGGCGGTAGCTGCTTTCGTACTCGTCCACCAGCGCGCTCACGTCGCCATCGCTGATGTCATTCACCACCTGCACCAGATCGCCCACCGCCCAGGTATTCACGGAGAAGCCGAACTTGATCTGCGCGGCCACTTTGTCGCCATCGGTGACCGCCACTTCACGCATGTTGTCGCCGAAACGCACCACTTTCAGGTGGCGGGTATCCTGCTTAGAGACCGCCTGACGCATCCAGGCGCCGATACGCTGTTGCGCCTTGCCATCCTGCCAGTGGCCGGTGACCACCGCGTGCTGCTGACGCATACGCGCGCCGATGAAGCCGAACTCGCGGCCGCCGTGTGCGGTCTGGTTCAGGTTCATAAAGTCCATGTCGATGCTGTCCCACGGCAGGGAGGCGTTGAACTGGGTATGGAACTGCAGCAGCGGTTTGTTGAGGATAGACAGGCCGTTGATCCACATTTTTGCCGGTGAGAAGGTGTGCAGCCACACCACCAGACCGGCGCATTTATCGTCGTAGTTGGCGTCGCGGCAGATGTGGGTGATTTCGTCCGGCGTCGTGCCCAGCGGTTTCAGCACCAGTTTGCACGGCAGTTTGGCTTCCGCGTTCAGCGCGTTAACGACGTGCTCCGCGTGTTTCGTTACCTGCTGCAGCGCTTCCGGTCCGTAAAGATGCTGGCTGCCAATCACAAACCACACTTCATAGTTATTAAAAATGGTCATCATCGTGTCCTTAATGGGTCAGGGTTGCCGTAGTGTCCGCGGTGCTTTTGGCCGGGGCGGCGACAGGGAGATAGTGAAGTTCGGCGCTTTTTGCCCATTGCTGGTAGCGCTGATAAAGCTGTTCAAAGCGTTGTGCCTGCTGGGCACGCGGCTGAAGGGTGTTTTCGACGGCACTCGCCATATGCTGCTGCGCGGTGGGGATATCCGCATGGACGCCAGCGGCTACGGCGGCGAAAATTGCCGCCCCCAGCGCGCAGCACTGATCGGAGGCCACAATCTGGAGCGGACGGTTCAGCACGTCGCAGCAGGCCTGCATGATCACCGGGTTTTTACGGGCGATGCCGCCCAGCGCCATCACGTTGTTCACGTCGATGCCCTGCTCGGTGAAGCACTCCATAATCGCGCGGGCGCCGAAGGCGGTGGCGGCAATCAGACCGCCGAACAGCGCAGGCGCGTCGGTCGCCAGGTTGAGGTCGGTAATCACCCCTTTCAGGCGCTGGTTGGCAAACGGCGTGCGGCGGCCGTTAAACCAGTCCAGCACCACCGGGAGGTGGTCGAGAGACGGATTTTTAGCCCAGGCGTCGGTAAGCTGCGGCAGGAGCTGCTTTTTGCTCTCGGCGATCTGGGTTTTCAGTTCAGGATGTGACGCCGCCAGCCGATCCAGCGGCCAGCCGAGCACGCGGCCAAACCAGGCGTAGATATCGCCAAACGCGGACTGACCGGCTTCGAGGCCGATAAAGTCTGGCACCACGCTGCCGTCAACCTGGCCGCAGATGCCTTTTACCGCGCGGTCGCCGACGGTGGCTTTATCTGCCGTCAGGATGTCGCAGGTGGAGGTGCCGATCACTTTTACCAGCGTGTTTGGCTGTGCGCCCGCGCCCACGGCGCCCATATGGCAGTCAAACGCGCCGCCGGAGATAGCTACGTTCTGCGGCAGGCCGAGACGCGTCGCCCACTCTTCGCAGAGGGTGCCGACGGGAATATCGGCGGTGAAGGTGTCGGTAAACAGCGGGTATGACAGGCTCTTGTTGATGATTGGGTCGAGCTCATCAAAGAACGCGGCCGGAGGCAGGCCGCCCCAGCTTTCATGCCACAGGGATTTATGCCCGGCGCTGCAGCGGCCGCGGCGGATATCCTGCGGGCGCGTGGTGCCGGAGAGCAGGGCGGGAACCCAGTCGCACAGCTCAATCCATGACGCCGCTGCCTGTGCGACAGACGCGTCCGCGCGGGTGACGTGCAGGATCTTGGCCCAGAACCACTCGCTGGAGTAAATCCCGCCGATATAACGTGAGTAGTCCGTTTTGCCCGGCTGATGGCATAAGCGGGTGATGGCTTCGGCCTCTTCCACGGCGGTATGGTCTTTCCACAGCACGAACATGGCGTTCGGGTTGTCGGCAAACTCAGGACGCAGCGCCAGCACGCGGCCTTCGGCATCCACAGGGGCAGGCGTAGAGCCGGTGCTGTCGACGCCAATCCCCACAACATCGGCCCGCTGGGCGTCGGTCAGGTCCGCCAGAACGGTTTTGATCGCCGCTTCCATCGACTCGATGTAGTCCCGCGGGTGGTGACGGAACTGGTTGTTTGGCGCATCGCAGTAGCGCCCCTCTTGCCAGCGCGGATACCACTCAACGCTGGTTGCTATCTCCTGGCCGGACGTACAGTCCACTGCCAGCGCGCGAACTGAATCGCTGCCAAAATCGAGGCCAATCGCAATTGCCATGGTGTTGCTCCATCGAAAAAACAGGTATGGAAGAACATTAGAGACTGGGGACAAAAGTCGTCAGGCAGGATCCGCTAATCTTATGGACTAAATTGCTGTTACAACGGAAAGTGTGACGCCGTGCAAATATTCAATGTGGACATTTCTGCCGCACTTATAGACACTTTTGTTACTGGTTATCTGCCTGCTCTGGCGGAGAAATCAGGGAGAAAGGCTGAAACATGGCGGACGTAAAAGCGGCGTGATGCTTTTTGGATCTTTTCGCGGGCCATTTTTAACCTGCATTTAGTGATATGGACAATTGGTTTCCTTCAGGACCCTTGGGAGAACTGAATCTATGGCCGAAACGCAGAACGATCCCCTGCTGCCGGGATACTCGTTTAACGCGCACCTTGTGGCGGGGCTGACCCCTATCGAGGCTGAGGGATATCTCGACTTTTACGTCGACCGACCGC
This sequence comes from Enterobacter sp. 5-4, assembly GCF_000612205.1. NCBI lineage: Bacteria > Pseudomonadati > Pseudomonadota > Gammaproteobacteria > Enterobacterales > Enterobacteriaceae > Enterobacter > Enterobacter sp. 5-4. The sequence continues at coordinate 327,958 of NZ_JFHW01000010.1, forward strand.
TCGGGATGAAAGGGTATATCCTCAACCTGACCGTGCGGGGGGAAGGGATCATCAAGAACGGTGACCAGCAGTTCGTCTGCCGCCCGGGGGATATCCTGTTGTTCCCGCCGGGGGAGATCCACCACTATGGCCGTCATCCGGATGCCAAAGAGTGGTATCACCAGTGGGTCTACTTCCGTCCGCGCGCCTACTGGCAGGAATGGCTTTCCTGGCCGGCTATTTTTGCACACACCGGGTTTTATCGCCCGGATGAGGTGCATCTGGCGCAGTTTCGCGAGCTTTTTGCCCAGATAATCGAGGCGGGGCAGGCTGGTGGACGCTATGCCGAACTGCTGGCGATAAACCTCCTTGAACAGCTGCTGCTGCGGCGGATGGAGGCGATTAACGCGTCGCTGAATCCGCCGCTGGATAACCGCGTGCGCGACGCCTGCCAGTACATCAGCGACCATCTGGCGGATAGCCAGTTTGATATTGCCAGCGTCGCCCAGCACGTCTGCCTGTCGCCGTCGCGGCTGTCGCACCTGTTCCGCCAGCAGCTTGGCGTCAGCGTGTTGAGCTGGCGCGAGGATCAGCGCATCAGCCAGGCGAAGCTGCTGCTCAGCACCACCCGGATGCCCATCGCCACCGTGGGGCGCAACGTGGGCTTTGAGGATCAGCTCTATTTCTCCCGCGTATTTAAAAAATGCACCGGTGCCAGCCCCAGTGAATTCCGCGCGGGATGTGAATAAACGGTAAAAAAAGATAAACAAACAGGTGAATGCGGGAAGCAACCTGTAAACTATTCAGACAATTGTTGCCTTGACGCGGTGCGGGGCGCTAAGCAGAATCGCTGATTCGTTTTCTGACCGGAATAGTTATGCAGGCATTGCTGGAACACTTTATTACCCAGTCCGTTATGTACTCGCTCATCGCCGTGGCGCTGGTGGCGTTTCTGGAATCGCTGGCGCTTGTCGGGTTAATCCTGCCCGGCACCGTGATGATGGCGGGGCTTGGGGCGCTGATCGGCAGCGGTGAGGTCAATTTCTGGCAGGCATGGCTGGCCGGGATTATCGGCTGTCTGCTGGGGGACTGGATCTCCTTCTGGCTGGGCTGGCGCTTTAAGAAGCCGTTGCACCGCTGGTCGTTCATGAAAAAGAACAAAGCGTTGCTCGATAAAACCGAGCATGCGCTGCACCAGCACAGCATGTTTACCATCCTCGTGGGCCGCTTTGTTGGGCCAACGCGTCCGCTGGTGCCGATGGTGGCCGGGATGCTGGATCTGCCCGTCGCGAAATTTGTGGTGCCGAACATTATCGGCTGCGTCTTCTGGCCGCCGTTCTACTTCCTGCCGGGTATTCTGGCCGGTGCGGCGATTGATATTCCTGACGGTATGCAAAGCGGTGAGTTTAAGTGGCTGCTGCTGGGCACGGCGGTGCTGCTGTGGCTGGCGGTCTGGCTCTGCTGGCGCCTGTGGCGCAGCGCGAAAGCGAGCGTCGATCGCCTGACGCGCTATCTTCCGCGCTCTCGTCTTTTGTGGCTGGCCCCGCTGACGCTGGGTGTGGCCGTGGTGGCGCTTGTGGCGCTGATTCGCCACCCTCTGATGCCGGTGTACGGTGAGATCCTGTTGAAAGTTGTGAGCCGTTAAGCGCCGGGCGGCACTGCGTTTGCCCGGCCTACGGTTTTATACCCAATAATCCAGAAGCGCTTTCTTTTCCGCTCATTAATGCTTCTGTTGCTCCATCCCACAAAATGCGTCCCTCCGCGATCACCACCGATCGCGGCGCAATCCGTGCGGCATCTTCGATACTGTGCGAAACCATCAGCATCGTAAGCTGCTGGCGCTGGCAGACCTCCTGCACCAGGGCGAGCATCTCCTGGCGCAGCGCGGGATCGAGCGCCGAGAACGGCTCATCCAGCAGCAGCAGCGGCTGCTCGCGCACCAGACAACGCGCCAGCGCCACGCGCTGACGCTGGCCGCCGGAGAGCTCGCCCGGGAGCCTGTCGATGAATTCAGCGATCCCCATCTGTGCGGCAATCACTTCAAGTTTTTCGCGTTGGGCATCGTTCAGCCTGAGCCCCGGATGCATTCCCAACGCGATGTTTTGCCGCACCGTCAGATGGGTAAACAGGTTGTTTTCCTGAAACAGCATCGACACAGGGCGTTTAGCCGGAGGGGCGTTGGTGAAATCACGATTATCGATGGCTATCGACCCGCTGGCAGGTTGCAGAAAACCGGCGATCAAATTGAGCAAGGTGCTTTTCCCGGCACCGCTTGGGCCAAGCACCGCAATCCGCTCGCCCTGCTGAACGGAGAGCGTAAAGCGCATCGGCAGATGCTGATAGAGCCAGGTTACATCAGTCAGTTTTAACATCGCGCCCCGGAAGTTTTTCGATAACGGTAAATAAGGCAAAGCAGAGCAGCAGCAGTAACAGCGCGGTGACCGCGCCGTCCTGACTGCGATAAGAGCCGATTTGCTGATAAAGCCAGTACGGCAGCGTGCGGAAATCGTCATTGCCGAACAGCGCCACGACCCCAAAGTCTCCAATGGAGAGCACGCAGGCAAACGCCAGCGCCTGCGCCAGCGGGCGTTTTAGCGCGCGCAGTTCCACAACCTTCAGCCGCTGCCAGCCCTGCATGCCCAGCGACTGACACAGCAAACCGTAGCGGCTGTTGACGTCGCGCATCGGGTTTTCCAGCACCTTAAGCGCGTAGGGGATGGCCATTAAGGCGTTAGTGAAAATCACAATGCCATCGGCCCTTTCCGGCAGGCCGAGGGTGCTGTTGAACAGTAAAAAGAAGCCCGTTGCCAGCACGATGCCCGGCATCGCCAGTATCAGCATGCCCGTCAGTTCCAGCATTTGTCCGGCTTTTTGCGCCTGGCGGGCGTAGAGCTCACGGCTGCTCCACAGCAGCATCATGGTCAGCATAACGCACAGCAGTCCGGCAGCCAGCGCTATGCGTACCGAGGTCCAGGTCGCCTGCCAGAGAACGGGCTGTTGCAGGACGGATATAAGATTGAGGTTCAGGCCGTCAACGATAACGGCCAGCAGCGGCGGCAGCAACAGCAGCAGCGCCAGCGCGATCAGGATAACATCGCTGATGCGGCTGTGCAGGCTGTCCTGCGGATCGCGCCAGCCGGTTATTTGATGACTACCTGCGGGAATGGCTTTACTCAGCCGCTGGCTCAACAGCACCAGCACCAGACAGCACGCCATCTGGACTATCGCCAGCAGTGCGGCGCGACCGGGATCGTAGTCGTAACTCAGCGCCTGGTAAATCGCCAGCTCAATGGTGGTGGCCTGCGGCCCGCCGCCGAGTGACAGCACGGTGGCAAAGCTGGCAAAGCAGAGCATAAAGATTAACGCCGCCACGGGCGGGAGCTGGCGGCGCAGCCACGGCCATTCGACAAAACGAAAGAACGACCAGCCGCGCATGCCGAGCTGGGCGGCAATCTGCCGCTGCTCGCCGGGAATGTTCTCCAGCGCCTGCAAAAAGAGGCGCGTTGCCATCGGCATATTGAAAAATACGTGCGCCAGCAGAATGCCCTGCAGTCCGTAAGGCGAGAATGACCACTCAATACCAAGCTGGCCGAACAGCGAGGCCAGCCAGCCCTGGCGGCCGTAAACGCTCAGAATACCAAATACCGCTACCAGCACGGGCAGGATCAGCGTCATGGCGCACAGGCGCAGCAGGGCCTGCCTGCCGGGGAAACGCCGCCGATAGAGCGCGCGTGCAAGAAAAATAGCCGGGATCGCCGACAGCAGGGCAGAAAGAGCCGCCTGCCAGAAGGAGAACCGGATAACGTGCCAGAGGTAGCTGTCGTGCCAGAGGGCGAGCAGGTCGCTCTCCGGTGCGTTAAACCACAGCGCAAGAAAGGCTCCCAGACTGACCGCCACCATCACGACGGCGGCGAGCAATCCGGGGAGTAACCAGCCGGGAATTAACGGCTGACGGCGCGTTGCCATTCACTTACCCATGCGGCACGCTGCGCGGCGACCTGCTGCGGCGTAAACTCCAGCGAGGTTTTCGGCTTGGTCAGCTGCTCAAAACCTGCGGGTAGCGTAACGCTGGTGACCGGATACATCCAGTTGCCCGCTGGAATGGCGTTCTGGAATGCCGGTGAAACCATAAATTTCAGGAACTTCTCGGCCAGTTCCGGCTGTTTGCTGGCGGCGGTACGCGCGGCCACTTCCACCTGCAGATAGTGCCCTTCCGCAAAATCAGCCGCAGCATAGTTGTCTTTCTTCTCGGCGATAATGTGGTAGGCCGGGGAGGTGGTGTAGCTCAGCACCAGATCGCTTTCACCTTTCAGGAACAGGCCATAGGCTTCGCTCCAGCCTTTGGTCACGGTGACGGTTTTGGCGGCCAGCTTCTGCCACGCTTCCGGCGCCTTATCGCCGTAGACTTTCTGCATCCACAGCAGCAGGCCCAGGCCCGGCGTGCTGGTCCGCGGATCTTCATAAATCACGCGCCACTTCTGGTCGCTTTCCACCAGCTCTTTCAGGCTCTTCGGCGGGTTTTTCAGCTTGTTTTTATCGTAGACGAAAGCAAAGTAGCCGTAGTCGAACGGCACAAAGGTGTCGTTGTTCCAGCCGCCCGGCACGTTAACGGCCTCTGCCGCGACGCCGCTTTTGGCAAAGAGTTTGGTTTGCGAGGCGGCTTCCAGCAGGTTGTTATCCAGCCCGAGCACCACGTCGGCCTTGCTGTTTTTGCCTTCCATGCGCAGGCGGTTGAGCAGCGAAACGCCATCTTCCAGCGCCACGAACTTCAGCTCGCAGTTGCAGTCGGCTTCAAAGGCTTTTTTGACGACCGGGCCAGGGCCCCAGTCGGCGGAGAAGGAGTCGTAGGTGTAGACCGTCAGAACGGGCTTGGCTAAAGCGGGCAGCGCGAACAGCGCCAGCAGGGGGAGAACTTTTTTTAACACTTTGCACCTCAGGGTTGAGTGGCAAAGGATTTTGAGCGACAGCCTCAAATCCCTTCGCCGGCGTTATCCGGATCAGGTTCGACGGGTATTATCTCAGCGCACATCTGTGATGCAGCACCCCGTTGAGAACGGCGCTATTGTAATGATTTGGTGAATATTACGAAAGCGTTATGGCTCCGGGGGCGCAAACCAGGCGGATTTAAAATCAAACCAGCCCAGGGTGTTCATCCGCAGGCCGCGCATGCTGCGCTGGCCCTGGATCATCAGCCAGTGGTGGATCAGCGGGACGATCGCCTGCTCGGCCAGCAGCTGCTGGCACCATACGGCAAGATTCATCTCGCCCGCACGCCACAGAGCGGCATCCTGCTGCCAGTCCCGGTCGATGCAGTGCTGGATCAGCGGGACTTCATACAAATGCGAGAAGAGGGAAAAATCGAGCGGCAGGGTGAAGTTGGCGCTGTTCAGCCAGATATCGCTGGCGATTTCCCCCTGATGCCATTCGTCATAGTCCACTTCCCTGATGTCCAGCCTGACTCCCTCCGCTGCCAGCAGGCGGGTCATGATCCTCGCGATAAAACGATGCTCAACATGATCGCGGTAGTAGGTCAGGGTGATGGACTCCAGCCCTGCGGGTTTGTCGCAGCGCGTTGGTCGGGCATGGTGCCAGCGCGGAAGCAGGCCGTACGCCGGGAACCAGTATGTCTGGTATTGCTCTTCCGCATGGTAGATAAGATTGGAAGGAGACAGCACGTGGCTGATCCACTTGCGGACAGCCGGGTTTGCCCCACGGTGGGTGCGGCGGTCAAAGAGGAGATAGTAGCAGCCCTCCTCCAGGCGGCTCTCCACGGCCTTTTCTCCGGTGGTGGGGCCTTCAAGCGTCAGCCCGCAGCTCAGGTCTTCATTGAGATCCGGCAATACCCACACGTTCACTTCGTCGATCAGCGCCCGATAGCCAAAGTAGTCATCGAACGCGCGGATTTTCAGCTGGTTGCTGTTATTGCGGGAGACGGAGTAGGGCCCGGTGCCAATCGGCTGGCTGGCAAAATTGTTCAATGATTCCCACTCGGCGGGCAAAATCATTGAGGGCACATAGCCCAGCAGCCAGGGAAGCCACTTGTCCTGCTGCGACAGCTCAATATCCAGCGTCCAGGCCGTGGGGGAGTGGATGCGCGAAATATGCGAGTAGAGCGGCAGCCTGCGGGCGCGTTCCAGAGAGGCGATGACGTCGTGCATCTCCAGTTCGCGACCGTGGTGAAAGTGGATGCCCGGGCGTAAGAAGAAGCGCCAGTGGCGCGGGGAAAGCTGTTGCCAGTGGTGCGCGATATCCGCCTCCAGTTCCCCGTTTTCCTCATTTATCCGCGTCAGGCCGCTGAAGATTTGTCGGGCCATGTGGGTTTCAGAACGCCGTAACGCCGTGCCGGGCAACAGATTTTTCATCGGACGGTAGTAGAGCACCCGCAGAATGTGTCGGCCCTGACGAAAACTGCGTCCGAGATGGGAGACCAGCATCTGGCGCACGGCGGCCTTGTCGCCCACCAGCTGGACCAGCTGATCGATACGGTCCTGCTCGAGCAGGTCTTCTGCACGCTGCTGCTGCAATGCCAGCCCGGTGTAGAGAAAGGTCAGCCGCGAGCGTTTTCCGCGTCCCGCCTCCGCTTCCCAGCTTAACCACCCCTGCTGCTGCATGGTATTGAGCAGCGTGCGCATATGGCGGCGGGAACAGCTAAGCAGGTCAGCCAGCTCGTTGAGCGTGGTTTCCTGCGATTGCCCCTCGCAGCACTGCCAGAGGCGGATAAATTGTTGCTGCAGACGACCGGAAGGCATAAAAGAGGAACTCCTGACAAAAAACCAGCAATTTATTAATCCCTATATTAGGCCAATAATGCTTCCCGATGAAGCGAGGAGGTAAATGATGAAGAGGTCTACCGCACGTCAGTTTTATCAGCAGTACTTTTCAGCGACAAAAGGATCGTCCTGGCTGGCCCGCCCGTGTGCAGAGCAACGGCTGAAAATGTTAGAAGAACTGATGCAGTGGGACGTTACGAAACCGGCCTCTTCTCGCTGACTCGCCTCGATCATGTGTGACTGAGTATTGGTGCTAATCACCCGCCAGCAAAATGTTTTTGCTGGCTTTTTTCGTTTATTCTTTCACCCAATTTCGATTCGCTTTCACAAGGACTTGCGCATGCTGTGGTTGATGACGATGGGGCGACGCCTGAACGGCGTGTATGCCGCTTTTATGCTGGTGGCCTTTATGATGGGCGTGGCGGGAGCGCTGCAGGCGCCGACGCTGAGCCTGTTTCTCAGCCGCGAGGTGGGGGCACAGCCGTTCTGGGTGGGGCTGTTTTATACCGTCAACGCGATAGCCGGGATCCTGGTCAGCCTCGCGCTGGCGAAGCGATCGGACAGCCAGGGCGATCGCCGCAGGCTGATCCTCTTTTGCTGCGCCATGGCCGTGGGCAACGCGCTGCTCTTTGCTTTCAATCGTCATTACCTGACGCTCATTACCTGCGGCGTGCTGCTGGCGTCGCTGGCGAACACCGCCATGCCGCAGCTGTTCGCGCTGGCCCGGGAATATGCGGATAGCTCGGCGCGGGAAGTGGTGATGTTCAGCTCGGTGATGCGTGCCCAGCTCTCGCTGGCGTGGGTCATTGGCCCGCCGCTGGCCTTCATGCTGGCGTTGAACTACGGCTTTACCGCGATGTTCTCCATCGCCGCCGGGATTTTTGTCATCAGCCTGGCGCTGATAGCCTTTGCGCTGCCGTCCGTGGCGCGCGTCGAACAGACAACGGATAAACCGCTCACCCAGGTGAGCGGCTGGCAGGACAAAAACGTCCGCATGCTGTTTATTGCCTCCACGCTGATGTGGACCTGCAACACCATGTACATCATCGACATGCCGCTGTGGATCAGCAGCGATCTGGGCTTACCGGACAAGCTCGCGGGGATCTTAATGGGCACCGCTGCCGGGCTGGAAATTCCGGCGATGATTCTGGCGGGTTACTACGTTAAGCGCTTTGGGAAGCGTCGGATGATGATCGTCGCCGTGGCGGCCGGGGTGCTGTTTTACGCGGGACTGATCCTTTTCCATTCGCGTGAAGCGCTGCTTGCGCTGCAGCTGTTTAATGCTGTGTTTATTGGCATCGTTGCCGGGATCGGCATGCTCTGGTTCCAGGATTTAATGCCGGGCCGCGCCGGGTCGGCGACCACGCTTTTTACCAACAGCATTTCGACCGGAGTGATCCTGGCGGGGGTGATTCAGGGGGCGCTGGCGCAAAGTTACGGGCATGGCTCAGTTTACTGGATGATTGCCGCGATTTCGGTGGTTACGCTTGGGCTGACTTGCCGGGTTAAGGATGTCTGATTCTGGAAGGCGGCTTCACAAAACAAATCAATGGCCCGCTTTTTGCGGGCCATTGCCTTTAGCCCATAAACGCAGGCTGTTTTTTCTCGTACGCGGAGATGGCGTCTTCGTGCTGGAGCGTCAAACCAATGCTGTCCAGACCGTTCAGCATGCAGTGGCGGCGGAAGGCATCAATGCTGAAGCTGTAGGTTTTATCCCCGGCTTTCACCACTTCCGCTTCCAGATCCACTTCAAACGACATGCCCGGATTTGCCTTAACCAGCGCGAACAATTCATCGACCTGTTCGTCGCTCAGCGTCACCGGCAGCAACTGGTTGTTGAAGCTGTTGCCGTAAAAGATATCCGCGAAGCTGGGGGCAATGACCACCTTAAAGCCGTAGTCTGTCAACGCCCAGGGGGCGTGTTCACGCGACGAGCCGCAGCCAAAGTTTTCCCGCGCCAGCAGGATGGATGCGCCTTTGTACTCCGGGAAGTTCAGAACGAATTCCGGATTAGGCACCTCGCCTTTATCGTCCAGGAAACGCCAGTCGTTGAACAGGTGCGCGCCAAAGCCGGTGCGGGTCACCTTCTGCAAAAACTGCTTAGGAATGATCGCGTCCGTATCAACGTTAGCGGCGTCCAGCGGGACAACACGGCCCGTATGTTGGGTAAATTTCTCTGCCATGATTGTCTCCTTATTTCAGGCTGCGAATGTCGGCGAAATGGCCGGTGACTGCCGCAGCGGCGGCCATTGCCGGGCTGACCAGATGGGTACGCCCACCGCGGCCCTGACGGCCTTCAAAGTTACGGTTGCTGGTGGAGGCACAGCGCTCACCCGGATTCAGGCGATCGTTGTTCATGGCCAGGCACATGGAGCAGCCAGGCAGGCGCCACTCGAATCCTGCTTCGATAAAGATCTTATCCAGACCTTCGGCTTCCGCCTGGGCTTTCACCGGACCGGAGCCTGGAACCACCAGCGCCTGCACGCCCGGTGCGACTTTACGGCCTTTGGCAATCTCTGCCGCCGCACGCAAATCTTCGATACGGGAGTTGGTGCAGGAGCCGATAAATACCTTATCAATGGTCACGTCGGTCAACGGTACGCCGGGTTTCAGCCCCATATAGGCCAGCGCTTTTTCCGCACTGGCGCGCTCGACCGGATCGGCGAAGGAGGCCGGATCGGGAATGGCGTCGTTGACGGAAATTACCTGGCCCGGGTTGGTTCCCCAGGTCACCTGAGGGGCAATCTCTTCTGCCTGCAGCGTGACAACGGTATCAAACGTTGCCCCGTCGTCGGTTTTCAGGGTTTTCCAGTACGCTACCGCGTCGTCAAAATCCTGGCCCTTCGGCGCGTGCAGACGGCCCTTCACATAGTTGAAGGTCGTTTCATCTGGCGCGACCAGACCGGCTTTGGCACCCATCTCAATGGCCATATTGCACAGGGTCATGCGACCCTCCATGCTCAGCGCCTGAATCGCGTCGCCGCAGAATTCAACGACGTGGCCGGTACCGCCTGCGCTGCCGGTTTTACCGATGATCGCCAGCACGATGTCTTTCGCGGTAATGCCAGGTGCCGCTTTGCCCTTCACTTCAATCTTCATCGTTTTGGCGCGGCCCTGCTTCAGGGTCTGCGTCGCCAGCACGTGTTCAACTTCAGACGTGCCAATGCCGAACGCCAGGGCGCCAAACGCGCCGTGGGTTGCGGTATGGGAGTCGCCGCAGACGATGGTCATGCCCGGCAGGGTAATTCCCTGCTCTGGCCCCATCACGTGAACGATGCCCTGATAGGGGTGGTTCAGATCGTACAGCTCAACGCCAAATTCGTTGCAGTTCTTGATCAGCTCCTGCATCTGGATACGCGCCATCTCACCCGAGGCATTAATGTCTTTGGTCTGTGTGGAAACGTTGTGATCCATCGTCGCGAAGGTTTTACCCGGCTGACGTACCGGGCGCTTGTGCGCGCGCAGGCCGTCAAATGCCTGAGGAGAGGTCACTTCGTGTACCAGATGACGGTCAATGTACAGCAGTGGGGTTTCGTTTGGTGCCTCGTAGACAACGTGCGCATCAAACAATTTTTCGTATAACGTTTTGGCCATGATTACACCCCTTCAGCGACATAGCGGGCAATAATGTCGCCCATTTCATCGGTACTGACTGCCGCCGCGCCGCGTGATAAATCACCGGTACGAACGCCTTCTTCTAACGCCCGGTTAATGGCATTTTCAATTGCGGTTGCTGCATCGCCTGCATCCAGGCTGTAGCGCAGCAGCAGGGCCAGAGAGAGGATCTGCGCAATCGGGTTAGCGATGTTTTTGCCCGCAATATCCGGCGCGGAACCGCCTGCCGGCTCGTACAGGCCAAAACCTTCTTCATTCAGGCTGGCGGATGGCAGCATGCCCATAGAGCCGGTGATCATCGCGCACTCGTCTGACAAAATGTCGCCGAACAGGTTGGAGCACAGCAGCACGTCAAACTGGGACGGATCTTTAATCAGCTGCATGGTCGCGTTGTCGATGTACATGTGCGACAGCTCAACGTCCGGGTACTGCTTCGCGACTTCGCTGACGATCTCGCGCCACAAGATGGAAGACTGCAGCACGTTCGCTTTATCAATGGAGGTCACTTTATGGCGGCGCTTGCGCGCTGACTCAAAGGCGATATGGGCGATACGTTCAATTTCGAAGCGGTGATACACTTCAGTGTCGAACGCCTTCTCATGCTGGCCGCTGCCTTCACGCCCTTTTGGCTGACCGAAATAGATCCCGCCGGTCAGTTCACGCACGCACAGAATGTCGAAGCCGTTGGCGGCGATATCCGCGCGCAGCGGGCAGAACTCTTCCAGGCCCTGATACAGCTTCGCCGGACGCAGGTTGCTGAACAGCTTGAAATGTTTACGCAGCGGCAGCAGCGCGCCGCGCTCTGGCTGCTCTGCAGGCGGCAGGTGTTCCCACTTCGGGCCACCGACGGAACCAAACAGCACGGCATCGGCATTTTCACAGCCTTCCACGGTCGCTTTCGGCAGTGGCGTACCGTGGTTATCAATCGCAATACCGCCCACATCGTAGTGGCTGGTAGTGATTTTCATCGCAAAACGCGCGCGAACGGCTTCCAGTACTTTCAGCGCCTGTGCCATCACTTCCGGGCCAATACCGTCGCCCGGTAACACAGCAATATGGTAATTCTTCGACATTACACGGTTTCCTTGTTGTTCTCTTTATTCTGAGCTTTGCGTTGCAACTCTTTTTCGACTTCGGCGGCGCGCCAGATGTTGTTCAGCACATGCACCATCGCTTTCGCGGAGGATTCAACGATATCGGTCGCCAGGCCCACGCCATGGAAACGACGGCCATTGTGGTTCACAACAATGTCGACCTGGCCCAGCGCATCTTTGCCGTGGCCCTTGGCCGTCAGGTCATATTTCACCAGCTCAACGTCGTACTCGGTGACGCGGTTGATCGCCTGATAAATGGCATCCACAGGGCCGTTTCCGTTCGCCGCTTCGGCCTTAATTTCATCACCGCAGGCCAGCTTGACCGAGGCAGTGGCGATGTCGCTGGAGCCGGACTGCACGTTGAAGTAATCCAGACGGAAGTGCTCTGGCTCTTCCTGCTGCTTGTTAATAAAGGCCAGCGCTTCCAGGTCGTAGTCGAACACCTGACCTTTTTTATCGGCCAGCTTCAGGAAAGCGTCGTACAGCTGATCCATGTTGTAATCGCTGTCCTTATAACCCATCTCTTCCATGCGGTGCTTCACCGCCGCACGGCCGGAACGGGAGGTCAGGTTCAACTGGACCTGATTCAGGCCAATGGATTCCGGGGTCATAATTTCGTAGTTTTCACGGTTCTTCAGCACGCCATCCTGGTGAATACCGGAGGAGTGCGCGAAGGCGCCCGTGCCGACGATCGCTTTGTTGGCCGGAATCGGCATGTTGCAAATCTGGCTGACGGTCTGGCTGGTGCGCCAGATCTCGTTGTGATTGATGCGGGTGTGCACGTCCATGATGTCTTTGCGCACTTTGATCGCCATGATCACTTCTTCCAGCGAGCAGTTGCCCGCGCGTTCACCGATACCGTTCATCGCGCCTTCTACCTGACGCGCGCCGGCGTGGACGGCTGCGATGGCATTGCCCACGGCCAGACCCAAATCATCGTGGGTGTGGACGGAGATAATCGCTTTATCAATGTTCGGTACGCGGTCATACAGGCCGGTGATGATATTGGCGAACTCAAACGGCATGGTGTAGCCGACGGTATCAGGGATGTTGATGGTTTTGGCACCGGCATTGATGGCGGCTTCCACCACACGGGCCAGATCTTCAATTGGCGTGCGGCCCGCATCTTCACAGGAGAATTCAACGTCATCGGTGTAGTTGCGTGCGCGTTTCACCATATATACCGCGCGCTCAATCACCTCATCCAGCGTACTGCGCAGCTTGGTGGCGATGTGCATAGGTGAGGTGGCAATAAAGGTGTGGATACGGAACGCTTCGGCCACTTTCAGCGACTCAGCCGCGACGTCGATATCTTTTTCAACACAGCGTGCCAGACCGCACACGCGGCTGTTTTTAATGGTGCGGGCGATAGTCTGGACGGATTCGAAATCACCCGGAGACGAGACCGGGAAACCCACCTCCATCACGTCGACACCCATACGTTCGAGAGCCAGCGCGATCTGCAGTTTCTCTTTTACACTCAGGCTTGCCTGTAATGCCTGTTCACCGTCACGTAAAGTAGTATCGAAAATAATGACTTGCTGGCTCATGGGTTAGGTCCTTGTCAGTCTTAGGGCGCCTTGCTACGAGCATAAAAAAACCCGCGCAGTGGCGCGGGTTTTTAGTCTTACTGGTGACGATTCAACGCTGAATTTCGCCCGCCAGTCTACCGCGCACAGTGGATGCGTTTAGTAGTAGTAGACCGGTGAAACGAATGGTGCGAATCATGAATCGTGCTCCGTTAAATTCAATATGCTTTTAGTGGTACTGGATACGCCAGTTGATGTCAACCCCTGATGATAAAAACGGGCCCGACGGGCGTAATCAGCAGGATAATTACTTTAGCTAATTGTGCTGGTTTTGGCTTTTACGACCCGACTAATTGTCTAATTTTGGACTGAAGAAAACAGTTGCAGAAACAAATAAATATAATTGTTTCAAATGAGTGACGCGCGTTACTGAGAATGCTCTGTACGTAAAGGGTTTTAATATCATTAAGTTATAATTATGGTGAATCTATTGCGCTTCGCTGAAAAACGAAAAGAGATAACATGTTATTAACTAACTGCAGAGCGGTGGCGATAACAGTTTAATAATACTTAAGTCATCATTAACCTGGCGGTCATTGTGTATTTGTTTGGTTTATGGTTTCATTTCAATCCTAAAGTCAAACATATCATTTGCGCTATTTTCTTTTCGTTTATATAGCGTCTTTATATATTCTGAATTTTAAATAATTCTCTTTCGCTGATCGTATTTGCATGATAAATCATATTTTTCGAGATGATTAGCGTACGTTGGCAAAGGGAGTTTAGCGTGACAGTGGAGTCAGAAGTGCCAGAAAATAATATTAAACAACCTCAAGCTACTGATGGGATTAAACCGCAGTTACGCACGGTGGATCTTAATCTTCTGACGGTGTTTGATGCGGTCATGCAGGAACAGAATATCACCCGCGCCGCCCAGGCGTTGGGGATGTCGCAACCTGCTGTGAGTAATGCCGTTGCCAGACTCAAGCTCATGTTTAACGACGAATTATTCGTTCGTTACGGGAGGGGGATCCAGCCTACGGCACGCGCATTCCAGCTGTTCGGTTCCATCCGCCAGGCGTTGCAGTTGGTGCAAAATGAGCTGCCGGGATCGGGCTTTGAACCCTTGAGCAGCGAGCGCGTATTCCATCTTTGTGTCTGCAGTCCATTAGATAATTATTTAACGTCGATTATTTATAATAAAGTTGAAGAAATCGCACCAAATATCAATCTGGTTTTTAAATCATCCCTGAATCAAAACACGGAACATCAGTTACGCTATCAGGAGATCGAATTCGTTCTGGGGTATGAAGAGTTCCGTCGTCCGGAATTTTCCTGCGTGCCGCTCTTTAAAGATGAAATGGTTCTTGTCGCCAGTAAAAAACACCCACGTCTGAATTCTCCGCTGCGAGAACACGATGTTTATAACGAACAGCACGCCGTTGTTGCTCTCGACAGATATGCTTCCTTTAGCCTGCCGTGGTATGACACTGCGGATAAACAGGCGTGCGTGGCTTATCAGGGCATGGCTATGGTCAGCGTATTAAATGTGGTCTCCCAGACACAGCTGGTGGCGATTGCACCGCGCTGGCTGGCAGAAGAGTTTTCTGACCCATTAAATCTGCAAATTTTGCCACTGCCGCTTAAGTTAAATAGCCGAACCTGTTATCTCTCCTGGCATGAAGCGGCCGGACGGGATAAAGGACACCAGTGGATGGAAGAGTTGCTGGTTGGTATCTGTCGCCGGTAAACGCATCGGGATAAATCGCATCGGATCATGTGATTTATCCTGAGTTTTTTTGGATAGTTGCTATTTTGTTCTGTGAGTCTTTTTTTCGGGCGGCTCTTCGGCACGCAAAAATAGATGATTTCCTGCATTGTCGCGCTTTTCAGTGATGATTTATCACACCGTCCTCTATTCTCAGAGGAATTAACCATATCTTCTGTTAACGGCTGCGTTTTCTGCTTTACGCACCGTTTATCTCCCCGGGTTTGCTAATTGCCTGCCTCATAACGAGCGGTTAAGGTAAAGAACACTCTGCAAAATATAAGATTGGTTCATCCCAATCGTAAGACGGTGCGGAAATGAATTCGGCAGTCCGTCTATAACAAAATGCCTGGAGGCAAAGCATGGAGATGTTGTCTGGCGCGGAAATGGTCGTGCGGTCGCTGATCGATCAGGGCGTAAAGCAAGTGTTCGGCTACCCTGGCGGCGCGGTCCTCGATATTTATGATGCCCTCCATACGGTAGGGGGCATTGACCATGTTCTGGTACGTCACGAGCAGGCGGCCGTACACATGGCCGACGGCCTGGCGCGTGCGACGGGTGAAGTGGGCGTGGTCCTGGTCACGTCCGGCCCCGGCGCGACAAACGCCATTACCGGCATTGCGACGGCGTATATGGACTCTATCCCGCTGGTGATCCTCTCCGGGCAGGTAGCCACCTCGCTGATTGGCTACGATGCTTTTCAGGAGTGCGACATGGTCGGGATTTCGCGTCCCGTGGTGAAGCACAGCTTCCTGGTTAAGCAAACCGAAGATATTCCCGGCGTACTGAAAAAAGCCTTCTGGCTGGCGGCAAGCGGACGCCCGGGACCGGTGGTGGTCGATCTGCCTAAAGACATTCTGAACCCGGCAAACAAGCTGCCTTACGTCTGGCCGGAATCGGTGAGCATGCGTTCTTACAACCCGACAACGCAAGGGCATAAAGGTCAGATCAAGCGGGCGTTGCAAACGCTTCTGGCAGCCAAGAAACCGGTCGTCTATGTCGGGGGCGGAGCGATCAATGCAGCCTGTGAAGCCCAGCTTCGTGAACTGATTGAAAAACTCAACCTTCCTGTTGCGTCGTCGCTGATGGGGCTGGGGGCGTTTCCCGCCACCCACCGCCAGGCGCTGGGTATGCTGGGTATGCACGGTACCTATGAAGCCAACATGACGATGCATCACTCCGATGTGATCTTTGCCGTCGGTGTGCGTTTTGACGATCGTACCACCAACAACCTGGCGAAATATTGCCCGAATGCCACCGTGCTGCATATTGATATCGATCCGACGTCAATTTCTAAAACGGTGTCGGCTGATGTGCCGATCGTCGGTGATGCCCGTCAGGTTCTGGAACAGATGCTGGAGCTGCTGGCCCAGGAGAAAGCGACCCAGCCGCTGGATGAGATCCGCGACTGGTGGCAGCAGATTGAACAGTGGCGCGCGCGTCAGTGCCTGAAATATGACACGCAGAGCGAAAACATTAAGCCGCAGGCGGTCATCGAAGCGGTGTGGCGACTGACGAAAGGTGAAGCGTATGTGACCTCAGACGTGGGCCAGCATCAGATGTTTGCTGCCCTGTATTATCCGTTTGATAAACCGCGACACTGGATCAACTCGGGTGGCTTAGGCACCATGGGCTTTGGTCTGCCTGCCGCGCTGGGCGTGAAGCTGGCGCTGCCGGATGAAACCGTCGTCTGCGTGACCGGAGACGGTAGTATCCAGATGAACATTCAGGAGCTGTCTACCGCGCTGCAGTATGAACTGCCGGTTCTCGTGCTGAACCTGAATAACGGCTACCTCGGCATGGTGAAGCAGTGGCAGGATATGATTTATTCTGGCCGTCACTCACAGTCATACATGAAATCGCTGCCGGATTTTGTTCGTCTTGCTGAAGCTTACGGCCATGTTGGCATGCGGGTAACCGATCCGGCCGAGCTGGAAACGAAGCTCGCACAAGCGCTTGAGCACGTTAAAAACAACCGCCTCGTCTTTATGGATGTGATTGTTGATGGAACCGAGCACGTCTATCCGATGCATATTCGGGGTGGTGGTATGGATGAAATGTGGTTAAGCAAAACGGAGAGAACCTGATATGCGCCGGATATTATCAGTTTTACTGGAAAACGAGTCTGGCGCACTGTCGCGCGTCATTGGCCTTTTTGCGCAGCGCGGTTATAACATTGAAAGCCTGACCGTCGCCCCGACGGAAGACCCAACGCTGTCGCGCATGACGATCCAAACCGTCGGCGACGCTAAGGTGCTTGAACAGATTGAGAAACAGCTGCATAAGCTGGTCGACGTGCTGCGCGTGAGCGAGCTGGGGCAAGGGGCCTACGTTGAACGTGAGGTCATGCTGGTGAAAATTCAGGCCAGCGGCTACGGGCGTGAAGAAGTCAAACGCAATGCGGATATTTTCCGCGGACAGATTATCGACGTCACGCCTTCTCTTTATACCGTTCAGCTGGTCGGGACGAGCGACAAGCTGGATGCGTTCCTGGCGTCCGTACGGGATGTCGCAAAAATTGTCGAGGTGGCGAGATCGGGTGTTGTGGGTCTGTCACGCGGCGAGAAAATCATGCGTTAGTTGTCAAAAAGGTTCGCCTCTTTCTGCCCGGTCACCAAAGCCGGGCTTTTTTTTGCGTAATCAGCCGACAACGCAGATAAAAGCGGTTGCCGCGAAGGCTTTTCTGCGTTTAGATGTTAAAAGATTTAACCATAACCTTGACAGGGCCATGGACTCTTTTCTTTTTTTAAGGGGCAATTGTGAAACTGGATGAAATCGCCCGGCTAGCCGGCGTGTCACGAACAACGGCCAGCTATGTGATTAACGGTAAAGCAAAGCAGTACCGTGTCAGCGACAAGACCGTTGAAAAAGTTATGGCGGTGGTTCGTGAACATAACTACCATCCGAATGCTGTCGCAGCCGGTCTGCGCGCCGGGCGCACCCGCTCTATTGGTCTGGTAATCCCGGACCTGGAAAACACCAGCTATACCCGTATCGCCAACTATCTTGAACGTCAGGCGCGTCAGCGCGGCTATCAATTGCTGATTGCCTGCTCGGAAGACCAGCCTGATAACGAGATGCGCTGCATTGAACATCTGCTTCAGCGCCAGGTGGATGCCATTATTGTTTCGACCTCCTTACCGCCGGAGCATCCTTTCTACCAGCGCTGGGCGAATGATCCGTTCCCGATCGTTGCGCTTGACCGTGCCCTCGATCGCGAGCATTTCACCAGCGTGGTGGGTGCCGATCAGGATGATGCCGAAATGCTGGCCGCAGAGCTGCGGACGTTCCCGGCGGAAACGGTGCTGTATCTTGGCGCGCTGCCTGAACTTTCCGTGAGCTTCCTGCGCGAGCAGGGATTCAGAACGGCATGGAGAGACGATCCGCGCGAGGTTCACTACCTCTATGCCAACAGCTACGAACGTGAAGCCGCCGCGCAGCTGTTCGAAAAATGGCTGGAAACGCATCCAATGCCTCAGGCGCTGTTCACTACCTCGTTTGCGCTCTTGCAGGGTGTCATGGATGTGACCTTACGTCGTGAAGGTAAACTGCCTTCCGATCTGGCGATTGCCACGTTCGGGGATAATGAGCTGCTCGACTTCCTTCAGTGCCCGGTGCTGGCGGTTGCACAGCGCCATCGCGATGTGGCTGAACGCGTGCTGGAGATTGTGCTGGCAAGTCTGGATGAACCCCGCAAACCGAAGCCGGGCCTGACGCGTATCAAACGTAACCTCTACCATCGCGGAATTTTGAGCCGCCAAAAATGAAATGACCGGGGCGGTGAAATCTGCCCCTTTTTGCTGCAATAATTCGTGCAGATAATTCCCGGAGAGAAATTAGGATAATTCTTGGGAGATCATAATCGCCTATTTTTCTTTATTCATTTTGGCTTTTAAATTGCCCTTTAAACAACATCTCAGCGATTTTAAACGGCACTCTTTGTATTATTTTGTTACAAACCCTCTTCGGTCGATGAATATTCAGACGTTTTTTCCTCTTCCTTTGACAGCTTACGCGATAACCACTGCGCTTACCGCTCGCCTGAGTGAATCTGGCGCTGTCATCCCCTGAGAATCTGTCATAAAATGCTGCCCGCGTCGCAAACTGACACTTTATATTTATCTGCGATGATATTGAGTGAGCCTTAACGCTAGTGTGCATATTCGGTTTTTTTCTTACAAATATTCATAACGTTAATTTTGCCTCGCCAGTTGTGCAGTTATTGACCAGGACTGTTTATCTCTGTAAATAGAGGGCTTTCGAGTCCTTATGCCGAGAGTCCTGGCTTGACAAGCTTTTCCCTCGCTCCGTAAACTCCTTTAGGTGGGAATTTGTGGGTTAAAGTGGTGAGGAGGGGTGAGACTGGCATGTTCCGTGGAGCTACGTTAGTCAATCTCGACAGTAAAGGGCGTTTATCGGTACCAACCCGATACCGCGACCAGCTGATTGAGAACGCTGCGGGTCAAATGGTTTGCACCATTGACATTAACTCCCCCTGCCTGCTGCTTTACCCCCTGCCTGAATGGGAAATTATTGAGCAAAAGCTGTCGCGACTGTCGAGCATGAACCCGCAGGAACGCCGCGTGCAGCGGTTGTTATTGGGACATGCCAGTGAATGTCAGATGGATAACGCAGGGCGATTACTGATCGCACCTGTGTTACGGCAACATGCCGGTCTGACCAAAGAAGTGATGCTGGTCGGGCAGTTCAACAAATTTGAACTGTGGGATGAAACGACCTGGTATCAACAGGTCAAGGAAGATATCGACGCTGAGCAGTCTGATTCCGCGACATTATCGGAACGGCTGCAGGACTTGTCTCTATAAATATGATGGAAAATTATAAACATAAAACGGTGTTACTGGACGAGGCCGTTAACGGCCTGAATATTCGTCCGGATGGCATCTACATTGATGGCACTTTTGGTCGCGGTGGTCACTCGCGTTTGATCCTCTCCCAACTGGGTGAGGAGGGGCGTCTGCTGGCAATCGATCGCGATCCGCAGGCAATTGCCGTTGCACAGACTATCAATGACCCACGCTTTTCCATCGTGCATGGACCCTTTTCTGCGCTCGCGGACTATGTGGCTGAGCGCGGCCTGACGGGCAAGATCGACGGGATTCTTCTCGATCTTGGCGTCTCTTCACCCCAACTTGATGATGCTGAACGCGGTTTCTCCTTTATGCGTGATGGTCCGCTGGACATGCGTATGGACCCGACTCGCGGCCAGTCTGCCGCCGAGTGGTTACAGACCGCTGACGAAGCGGATATTGCATGGGTCATCAAAACCTTCGGCGAAGAGCGCTTTGGCAAACGTATTGCGCGCGCCATTGTTGAGCGCAATCGCATTGAGCCGATGACCCGCACCAAAGAGTTGGCCGAGGTGATCGCGGCGGCAACGCCGGTGAAGGATAAGCACAAACATCCCGCGACCCGTACCTTCCAGGCGGTTCGCATCTGGGTAAACAGTGAACTGGAGGAAATAGAGCTGGCGCTAAAAAGCTCGCTCGACGTGCTGGCCCCGGGTGGGCGGTTATCCATCATTAGCTTCCATTCGCTGGAAGACCGTATTGTGAAACGCTTTATGCGTGAACAAAGCCGCGGTCCACAGGTACCCGCGGGGCTGCCGATGACGGAAGAACAACTCAGGAAGCTGGGTGGCCGTCAGTTGCGAGCATTAGGCAAGTTGATGCCGGGCGAAGAAGAGGTGGCAGAGAATCCACGCGCCCGCAGTTCAGTGCTGCGTGTTGCAGAGAGGACGAACGCATGATCGGCAGAGTGACAGAGACCCTAAGCAAAGTTAAGGATTCGTTAGGAAGCAACGAGCGCCATGCCTTGCCTGGCGTGATCGGCGACGATCTTTTGCGGTTTGGGAAACTGCCACTCTGTCTGTTCATTTGCATCATTGTCACGGCTGTGACGGTGGTCACCACCGCCCACCACACACGTTTATTGACTGCGCAACGCGAGCAGATGGTACTGGAACGCGATGCGCTGGATATTGAATGGCGAAATCTGATCCTTGAAGAAAACGCGCTCGGCGATCACAGCCGGGTTGAACGGATCGCAACGGAAAAGCTGCAGCTGCAGCATGTTGATCCTTCACAGGAAAATATCGTAGTACAAAAATAAGGGAAAACGCGACGCATGAAAGCAGCGGCAAAAACGCTAAAACCAAAACGTCAGGAAGAACAGGCCAACTTTATCAGTTGGCGTTTTGCGTTGCTTTGCGGCTGCATTTTACTGGCGCTGGGTTTTCTACTGGGCCGCGTGGCCTGGCTGCAAATCGTCGCCCCTGACATGCTGGTACGCCAGGGCGATATGCGCTCTCTTCGCGTTCAGGAGGTTTCCACGTCCCGCGGGATGATCACCGACCGCTCCGGTCGTCCGCTGGCGGTGAGCGTGCCGGTGAAAGCGATCTGGGCCGATCCGAAAGAGCTGCACGACGCCGGTGGCATTACCCTTGATAACCGCTGGAAAGCCCTCTCTGATGCGCTGAAAATGCCGCTGGATCAGCTGGCTTCCCGCGTTAACGCGAACCCGAAAGGACGTTTTATCTATCTGGCGCGTCAGGTTAACCCTGACATGGCGGACTACATTCGCAAACTGAAGCTGCCGGGTATTCATCTGCGTGAAGAATCCCGCCGTTACTACCCATCCGGCGAAGTAACCGCTCACCTCATTGGCTTTACCAACGTCGACAGCCAGGGGATTGAGGGCGTTGAGAAAAGCTTCGATAAGTGGCTCACCGGCCAGCCGGGCGAGCGAATCGTGCGTAAGGACCGCTACGGGCGCGTCATCGAAGATATCTCTTCCACGGACAGTCAGGCAGCGCATAACCTGGCCCTGAGTATCGACGAGCGCCTGCAGGCGCTGGTCTACCGCGAGTTGAACAACGCGGTGGCGTTCAACAAGGCGGAGTCAGGCAGCGCCGTGCTGGTGGACGTCAGCACCGGTGAAGTGCTGGCGATGGCCAACAGCCCGTCCTACAACCCGAACAACTTTACCGGCACCGCAAAAGATGCCATGCGTAACCGGGCAATTACCGACGTGTTCGAACCCGGCTCCACGGTGAAGCCGATGGTGGTGATGACCGCGCTCCAGCGCGGTATTGTCAATGAAAACACGGTCCTGAACACTGTCCCATACCGTATTAACGGCCACGAGATAAAAGACGTGGCGCGCTACAGCGAATTGACCCTGACCGGGGTGTTACAGAAGTCGAGTAACGTCGGTGTTTCAAAGCTGGCGTTAGCGATGCCGTCCTCAGCGTTAGTAGAAACTTACTCACGTTTTGGACTGGGAAAGGCGACCAATTTGGGGTTGGTCGGAGAACGCAGTGGCTTATATCCTCAAAAACAACGGTGGTCTGACATAGAGAGGGCCACCTTCTCTTTCGGCTACGGGCTAATGGTAACCCCGTTACAGTTAGCGCGAGTCTACGCAACGATTGGCAGCTATGGCGTCTATCGCCCGCTGTCGATTACCAAAGTTGATCCACCGGTCCCGGGCGAGCGTATCTTCCCGGAATCTATCGTTCGTACCGTGGTGCACATGATGGAAAGCGTGGCGCTGCCGGGCGGCGGCGGCGTGAAGGCGGCGATTAAAGGCTATCGTATCGCCATTAAAACCGGTACAGCGAAAAAAGTGGGGCCAGACGGCCGCTACATCAACAAATACATTGCCTATACCGCAGGCGTTGCGCCTGCAAGCAATCCGCGTTTTGCGCTGGTGGTCGTGATAAACGATCCACAGGCGGGTAAATACTACGGCGGCGCCGTCTCCGCGCCTGTGTTCGGGGCCATCATGGGCGGCGTGTTACGCACCATGAACATTGAACCGGATGCGCTGGCGACGGGCGAAAAAAGTGAATTTGTAATTAATCAAGGCGAGGGTACAGGTGGCAGATCGTAATTTGCGCGACCTTCTCGCTCCGTGGGTGCCAAATGCACCGGAGCGAGCACTGCGAGAGATGGTTCTGGACAGCCGCGTAGCGGCTTCTGGCGATCTTTTTGTGGCGGTGGTCGGTCATCAGGCGGACGGGCGTCGTTATATCCCGCAGGCGATTGCGCAAGGTGTGGCTGCCATTATTGCTGAGGCTAAAGATGAGGCAACCGACGGTGAGATCCGTGAAATGCACGGCGTGCCGGTCATCTATCTCAGCCAGTTAAACGAACGTCTTTCCGCACTGGCGGGACGTTTTTATCACGAACCTTCCGACCAGCTGCGTCTGGTTGGCGTAACGGGTACGAACGGTAAAACCACCACCACGCAGCTGATGGCGCAGTGGGCACAGCTGCTGGGTGAAACCGGTGCGGTGATGGGAACCGTGGGTAACGGTCTGCTGGGCAAAGTGAGCCCGACGGAAAACACCACCGGCTCGGCGGTTGACGTACAGCACGTGCTTGCCGGTCTGGCAGGGCAGGGCGCAACCTTCGCCGCGATGGAGGTCTCTTCGCACGGTCTGGTACAGCACCGCGTCGCGGCGCTGAAATTTGCTGCATCCGTGTTTACCAACCTGAGCCGCGACCATCTTGATTATCATGGCGATATGGAGCACTACGAAGCCGCGAAATGGCTGCTGTTCTCTACTCACCATTACGGTCAGGCCATCATCAACGCCGACGATGAAGTGGGCCGCCGCTGGCTGGCGAAGCTGCCAGATGCAGTTGCCGTCTCGATGGAAGACCATATCAATCCGAACTGCCACGGCCGCTGGCTGAAAGCGGTTGAGGTGAATTATCACGACAGCGGGGCGACCATCCGCTTTGCCTCTTCCTGGGGTGAAGGCGAAATTGAAAGCCGCCTGATGGGGGCGTTTAACGTCAGCAACCTACTGCTGGCCCTGGCAACGCTGCTGGCGCTGGGTTACCCGATGGCTGAACTGCTGAAAACCGCCGCGCGACTGCAGCCGGTTTGTGGCCGTATGGAAGTATTTAGCGCGCCGGGTAAGCCGACCGTTGTGGTTGATTATGCCCACACGCCGGATGCGCTGGAAAAAGCGCTGGAAGCGGCGCGCCTGCACTGTACCGGTAAGCTCTGGTGCGTGTTTGGCTGCGGCGGCGATCGCGACAAAGGCAAACGCCCGCTGATGGGGGCGATTGCGGAACAGTTCGCGGATATTCCGGTTGTCACCGATGACAACCCGCGTACCGAAGAGCCGCGCGCCATCATTAATGACATTCTGGCGGGTATGCTGGACGCAGGCCGCGCGCGCGTCGTGGAAGGCCGTGCTGAAGCCGTGACAAACGCCATCATGCAGGCGCAGGAGAATGACGTTGTTCTGCTGGCGGGCAAAGGCCATGAAGATTATCAGATCGTTGGCAATCGCCGTCTGGACTACTCGGATCGCGTAACGGCAGCTCGCCTGCTGGGAGTTGTCGCATGATTAGCCTCTCCTTAAGCCAGGCCGCAGAAGTACTGCACGGCGACCTGCACGGGCAAGACCTGACCATCGATGCCGTGACGACGGACACCCGTAAAGTCACCGCAGGCTGTCTCTTTGTGGCGCTGAAAGGCGAGCGTTTTGACGCGCATGATTTTGCCGAGCAGGCCAAAGAGAACGGCGCCGGTGCGCTGCTGGTCAGCCGCAAGCTTGATATCGATCTGCCGCAGGTTGTGGTGAAAGATACACGTCTCGCGTTCGGTGAGCTGGCTGCCTGGGTTCGTCAGCAGGTGCCGGCTCGCGTCGTCGCGCTGACAGGGTCATCAGGCAAAACGTCAGTGAAAGAGATGACGGCGGCGATCCTCAGCCAGTGCGGCAATACGCTTTTTACCGCGGGCAACCTCAATAATGACATCGGCGTGCCGATGACATTGCTTCGCCTGACCAAAGAGCATGACTATGCGGTGATCGAGTTAGGCGCAAACCACCAGGGTGAAATCGCCTGGACCGTGAGCCTGACTCGCCCGGAAGCGGCGCTGGTGAATAACCTCGCGGCTGCGCACCTGGAAGGTTTTGGCTCGCTGGAAGGCGTGGCGAAAGCGAAAGGTGAAATTTACACCGGCCTGCCGGATAACGGTATTGCCATTCTGAACGCCGATAACAACGACTGGCTTAACTGGCAGAGCATCATTGGTGCGCGTAAAACCTGGCGCTTCTCACCAAATGCGGCCAACAGTGATTTTACGGCGACCAATATCCATGTGACGTCGCACGGCACCGAGTTCACCCTCACTACCCCAACGGGTGGCGTGGAGGTGCTGCTGCCGCTGCCGGGTCGCCATAACATCGCCAATGCCCTTGCGGCGGCGGCGCTGGCAACGGCGGTGGGCGCTTCACATGCGGCAATCAAAGCCGGGCTGGCGAACCTGAAAGCCGTGCCGGGACGCCTGTTCCCGATTCAGCTTTCGGAAAACAAGCTACTGCTGGATGACTCCTATAACGCGAATGTTGGCTCGATGACGGCGGCGGTGCAGGTGTTATCTGAAATGCCGGGCTACCGCATCATGGTGGTTGGCGACATGGCAGAACTGGGCGACGAAAGCGAAGCCTGTCATACCCAGGTCGGTGAAGCGGCGAAAGCGGCGGGGCTGGACTGTGTACTGAGCACAGGAAAATTGAGCCAGGCGATTAGCCAGGCCAGCGGCGTTGGTGAGCATTTTGCCGATAAAGCCGCCTTGATTGAGCGCCTTAAGGCATTAATGACAGAAAAACAAATTGTGACAGTGTTAGTGAAAGGTTCACGTAGTGCCGCCATGGAAGAGGTTGTGCACGCATTACAGGAGAACGGGACATGTTAGTTTGGCTGGCCGAACATTTGGTCAAATATTACTCAGGCTTTAACGTCTTTTCATATCTGACGTTTCGCGCCATCGTCAGCCTGCTGACTGCGCTGTTCATCTCGTTGTGGATGGGCCCGCGCATGATTGCCCGTCTGCAAAAGCTCTCTTTCGGCCAGGTTGTGCGTAACGACGGCCCGGAATCGCACTTCAGCAAGCGCGGTACGCCGACCATGGGCGGGATCATGATCCTGACTGCCATCGTCGTTTCCGTGCTGTTGTGGGCGTACCCGTCCAACCCGTACGTCTGGTGTGTGCTGACGGTACTGGTGGGTTACGGGATCATCGGTTTCGTCGATGATTACCGCAAAGTCGTCCGCAAAGATACCAAAGGCCTGATTGCCCGCTGGAAGTATTTCTGGATGTCGGTGATCGCGCTGGGCGTGGCCTTCGCACTGTATCTTGCCGGGAAAGACACGCCAGCGACCGAGCTGGTCGTGCCGTTCTTTAAAGACGTGATGCCGCAGCTGGGTCTGTTCTACATTCTGCTGGCGTACTTTGTGATTGTCGGCACCGGTAACGCCGTTAACCTGACCGACGGTCTGGATGGCCTGGCAATCATGCCTACCGTCTTCGTGGCGGCCGGTTTTGCGCTGGTGGCGTGGGCGACAGGTAACATGAACTTTGCGAACTACCTGCACATCCCTTATCTGCGTCATGCGGGTGAACTGGTGATCGTCTGTACGGCGATTGTCGGCGCGGGTCTTGGCTTCCTGTGGTTCAACACCTATCCGGCTCAGGTCTTTATGGGTGACGTCGGTTCACTGGCTTTGGGCGGCGCGCTGGGCATTATTGCCGTGCTGCTGCGCCAGGAGTTCCTGCTGGTGATCATGGGCGGCGTGTTTGTGGTTGAGACGCTGTCGGTGATTTTGCAGGTCGGCTCCTTCAAGCTGCGCGGTCAGCGCATCTTCCGTATGGCGCCGATTCACCACCACTATGAACTGAAAGGCTGGCCGGAGCCGCGCGTCATTGTGCGCTTCTGGATTATTTCGCTGATGCTGGTGCTGATTGGCCTGGCAACGCTGAAGGTACGTTAATCATGGCAGATTACCAGGGCAAAAAAGTCGTTATCATCGGGTTGGGCCTCACGGGGCTCTCCTGCGTGGACTTTTTCCTCGCGCGTGGCGTGACGCCGCGCGTGATGGATACGCGTGTCTCTCCGCCGGGTCTGGACAAGCTGCCGGAACAGGTTGAACGCCACCTGGGTGGTCTGAATGATGACTGGCTGCTGGCAGCCGATCTGATTGTCGCCAGCCCGGGTATGGCGCTGGCGCATCCTTCCCTGAGCGCTGCCGCAGATGCGGGCGTTGAGATTGTTGGCGATATCGAGCTGTTCTGCCGCGAAGCGCAGGCTCCCGTTATCGCGATTACCGGTTCTAACGGTAAAAGCACCGTCACCACCCTGGTGGGGGAAATGGCGAAAGCGGCGGGCATGAACGTCGGCGTTGGCGGTAACATTGGTTTGCCTGCTCTGATGCTGCTGGATAAAGGCTGTGAACTGTATGTTCTCGAGCTTTCCAGCTTCCAGCTGGAAACGACCTCCAGCCTGCATGCTGCCGCTGCGACGATCCTCAACGTGACTGAAGATCATATGGACAGATATCCCTTTGGTCTGCAGCAGTACCGTGCCGCCAAGCTGCGCGTTTATGAGAATGCCAAAGTCTGCGTGGTGAACGCCGATGATGCGCTGACCATGCCGGTGCGTGGCGCAGACGAGCGCTGCATCAGTTTTGGCATCACCATGGGGGATTACCATCTGAACCGCCAGCTGGGTGAAACCTGGCTGCGCGTGAAAGGTGAGAAAGTGCTGAACGTGAAAGAGATGAAGCTCTCTGGTCAGCACAACTATACCAATGCGCTGGCGGCGCTGGCGCTGGCGGATGCCGTGGGGCTGCCGCGCTCCTCGAGCCTGAAAGCGTTAACCACGTTTTCTGGTCTGGCGCACCGTTTCCAGCTGGCGCTGGAGCACAACGGCGTGCGCTGGATCAACGACTCCAAAGCCACCAACGTGGGCAGCACGGAGGCCGCGCTGAACGGGCTGCACGTTGACGGTACCCTGCATCTGCTGCTGGGCGGCGACGGTAAGTCTGCTGATTTCTCGTCCCTGAAGCCGTATCTCTCCGGCGATAACATCCGTCTCTACTGCTTCGGCCGTGACGGCAGCGAGCTGGCTGAACTGCGCCCTGAGATCGCCGAGCAAACCGAAACCATGGAACAGGCGATGCGGCTGATTGCCCCTCGCGTGAAGCCGGGTGATATGGTGCTGCTCTCTCCGGCCTGTGCCAGTCTCGATCAATTCAAGAATTTCGAACAGCGTGGTGATGTCTTTACCCGCCTGGCGAAGGAGTTAGGCTGATGCGTTTATCTCTCCCTCGCCTGAAAATGCCGCGCCTGCCAGGATTTGGGATCCTGGTGTGGTTGTTTGCGGCGCTCAAAGGCTGGGTGATGGGCTCTCGTCAAAAAGATAACGACAGCCTGATCATGTACGACCGCACGCTGTTCTGGCTCACAATGGGGCTCGCGGCGGTCGGCTTTATTATGGTGACGTCAGCGTCAATGCCCGTCGGGCAGCGTCTGGCGAACGATCCTTTCCTGTTTGCCAAACGTGATGGTCTGTACATCATCCTGGCATTCTGCCTGGCGCTGGTGACCTTGCGTCTACCGATGGAGTTCTGGCAGCGGCACAGTACGGCGATGCTGATCGCCTCGATCATTATGCTGCTGATCGTTCTGGTGGTGGGGAGTTCCGTAAACGGGGCATCACGCTGGATCGCCTTTGGCCCGCTGCGTATTCAGCCTGCGGAATTTACCAAGCTCTCCCTGTTCTGCTACCTGGCGAACTACCTGGTGCGTAAAGTAGATGAAGTGCGTAATAACCTGCGCGGCTTCTTAAAACCGATGGGCGTGATTCTGGTGCTGGCGGTCTTACTGCTGGCGCAGCCTGACCTCGGTACCGTGGTGGTACTGTTTGTGACCACGCTGGCCATGCTGTTCCTGGCGGGCGCGAAGCTGTGGCAGTTCATCGCCATCATTGGGATGGGGATTTCAGCGGTTGTGCTGCTGATCCTCGCCGAGCCTTACCGTATTCGCCGCGTGACCTCTTTCTGGAACCCGTGGGAAGACCCGTTCGGCAGCGGTTATCAGCTGACGCAGTCACTCATGGCCTTTGGTCGTGGTGAGCTCTGGGGGCAGGGGCTGGGTAACTCGGTACAGAAACTGGAGTATTTACCGGAAGCGCATACTGACTTCATCTTCTCCATTATTGCGGAAGAACTGGGTTATATCGGTGTGGTATTAGCGCTATTAATGGTATTCTTCGTCGCTTTCCGCGCCATGTCCATCGGCCGGAAAGCGCTGGAGATCGATCACCGTTTCTCAGGCTTCCTGGCCTGCTCAATTGGTATCTGGTTTAGTTTCCAGGCATTGGTTAACGTCGGGGCCGCAGCGGGTATGCTGCCGACCAAAGGTCTGACGTTGCCGTTGATCAGTTATGGTGGTTCCAGTCTGTTGATTATGTCGACGGCCATCATGCTGTTGTTGCGCATAGATTATGAAACGCGTCTGGAAAAAGCCCAGGCGTTTACACGAGGTTCACGATGAATCAACCGAAGCGGTTAATGGTGATGGCAGGCGGTACCGGCGGACATGTGTTCCCGGGACTGGCGGTTGCGCACCATTTAATGGATCAGGGCTGGCAGGTACGCTGGCTGGGAACCGCAGACCGCATGGAGGCCGACCTGGTACCGAAACACGGTATTGAGATCGACTTTATTCGTATTTCCGGCCTGCGCGGCAAAGGCCTCAAGGCAATGCTGCTGGCTCCGGTGCGCATTTTTAACGCCTGGCGTCAGGCGCGCACCATTATGAAGCGCTTTAAGCCCGATGTGGTGCTGGGCATGGGCGGCTATGTCTCGGGGCCGGGCGGGTTAGCCGCGTGGTCGTTAGGTATTCCCGTCGTCCTGCATGAGCAGAACGGTATTGCGGGTCTGACCAACAAATGGCTGGCGAAAATCGCCACCAAAGTCATGCAGGCGTTTCCCGGCGCGTTCCCGAAAGCGGACGTAGTAGGTAACCCGGTCCGTGTGGACGTACTGGCACTGCCGTTGCCGGACGCTCGCCTGGCGGGCCGTGAAGGGCCGGTTCGTGTGCTGGTCGTCGGTGGCTCTCAGGGGGCACGCATTTTAAACCAGACGATGCCGCAGGTTGCTGCAAAGCTGGGGGATGCCGTCACCATCTGGCACCAGAGCGGAAAAGGCGCTCAGCAGACCGTTGAGCAGGCTTACGCCGAGGCGGGGCAGCCGCAGCATAACGTGACGGAATTTATCGACGACATGGCGGCAGCCTATGCCTGGGCCGATGTCGTGGTCTGTCGTTCTGGAGCCTTAACGGTAAGCGAAATCGCTGCCGCGGGTTTGCCAGCCCTGTTTGTGCCTTTCCAGCACAAAGACAGACAGCAGTACTGGAATGCCCTGCCGCTTGAGAAAGCCGGTGCGGCGAAAATTTTTGAGCAGCCACAATTTACCGCTGACGCGGTCGCCACCACCCTGGCGGGCTGGAACAGAGACGTATTGCTTGAGATGGCTGAACGCGCGCGCGCGGCGGCTATCCCTGATGCGACGGAACGGGTGGCAAAAGAAGTGAGCCTGGCAGCCCAGGCTTAACCCTCGCAGCGCGTGAAGCGCGGCACGAATTTTAAGTAGTCGATGGCGTTTAGAGAATGAATACACAACAACTGGCAAAACTGCGTTCAATCGTGCCCGAGATGCGTCGCGTCCGGCACATTCACTTTGTTGGCATCGGTGGTGCCGGCATGGGCGGTATTGCCGAAGTGTTAGCTAACGAAGGCTATCAGATCAGCGGGTCTGACCTGGCGCCAAACCCTGTAACGCAGCAGCTGGCGTCGCTTGGGGCGACTATCTATTTCAACCATCGCCCGGAAAACGTGCGCGATGCGAGCGTGGTGGTGGTCTCAAGCGCCATCTCCTCTGACAACCCGGAAATCGTTGCCGCGCATGACGCGCGCATTCCGGTGATCCGCCGTGCCGAAATGCTGGCGGAACTGATGCGCTTCCGCCACGGCATCGCGATTGCCGGGACCCACGGTAAAACCACGACCACGGCGATGGTTTCCAGTATTTATGCAGAAGCGGGTCTCGACCCGACGTTCGTCAACGGCGGCCTGGTCAAAGCCGCGGGCGTACATGCGCGTCTGGGCCACAGTCGTTATCTGATTGCTGAAGCGGACGAGAGCGACGCGTCGTTCCTGCACCTGCAGCCGATGGTGGCGATTGTCACCAACATCGAAGCTGACCATATGGATACCTACCAGGGTGACTTCGAGAACTTAAAGCAGACCTTTATCAACTTCCTGCACAACCTGCCGTTCTACGGGCGCGCGGTGATGTGCGTGGACGATCCGGTGATCCGCGAGTTGCTGCCGCGCGTGGGTCGTCAAATCACCACCTACGGCTTCAGCGAAGACGCTGACGTCCGCGTGGAAGAGTACAAACAGATTGGCGCGCAGGGACACTTCACGCTGGCGCGTCAGGACAAAGAGTTGCTGCACGTGACGCTGAATGCACCAGGGCGCCATAACGCGCTCAATGCCGCAGCGGCAGTGGCCGTCGCGACGGAAGAAGGCATTGATGATGATGCGATTCTGCGCGCACTGGAAAGCTTCCAGGGCACCGGGCGTCGTTTCGATTTCCTCGGTGAATTCCCGCTGGATGCCGTGAACGGTAAAGCCGGTACGGCGATGCTGGTGGACGACTATGGCCACCATCCGACCGAAGTGGACGCCACCATTAAAGCCGCTCGTGCAGGCTGGCCAGACAAAAATCTGGTGATGGTGTTCCAGCCGCACCGCTTCACGCGTACGCGCGATCTGTATGACGATTTCGCCAGCGTCCTGTCACAGGTAGACACCCTGTTAATGCTGGATGTGTACGCCGCAGGCGAGACGCCGATTCCTGGTGCAGACAGTCGTTCTCTGTGTCGCACCATTCGTGGACGCGGTAAAGTTGACCCTATTCTGGTTTCTGACCCTGCGCAGGTGGCGGAAATTCTGGCACCTGTCCTGACAGGTAACGATCTGATTCTGATTCAGGGCGCGGGAAATATCGGCAAAATCGCCCGTACCTTAGCTGAAATCAAACTGAAGCCGCAAAACCAGGAGGATGAGCATCATGGCTGATAAGATTGCTGTCCTGTCTGGCGGCACCTCCGCCGAGCGCGAGGTTTCCCTGAATTCCGGCGCCGCTGTACTGGCGGGCCTGCGTGAAGGTGGCGTCAATGCGCACCTGGTCGATCCAAAAGAGGTCGACGTGACGCAGTTAAAAGCCATGGGCTTCGATAAAGTCTTTATCGCTTTACACGGTCGTGGCGGTGAAGACGGCACCCTGCAGGGGCTTCTGGATCTGATCGGTCTGCCGTACACCGGCAGCGGCGTGATGGCGTCTGCTATCTCTATGGATAAACTGCGCAGCAAGCTGCTGTGGCAGGGCGCTGGTTTACCTGTTGCGCCATGGGTGGCACTGACGCGTCGCGAATTTGAATTGGGCCTGCCGGATAGCGTTAATGCACGCATTGCTGAACTGGGCTTACCGGTTATTGTAAAGCCCAGCCGGGAAGGCTCCAGCGTGGGAATGTCCAAAGTCGACAAAGCTGACGATTTAGCGTCCGCTTTAGCGCTGGCATTTCAACATGATGATGAAGTTCTGATAGAAAAATGGCTTAGCGGGCCGGAATTTACCGTCGCGATGCTTGGCGAAGAAATTTTACCGTCAATCCGTATCCAACCCGCCGGAGTCTTCTATGATTATGAGGCGAAGTATCTCTCTGATGAGACGCAATATTTCTGCCCAAGTGGTCTTGAAGCTGAGCGTGAAGCCGATTTACAGTCCCTGGTGCTTAAAGCCTGGCATGTTCTGGGTTGCCAGGGCTGGGGACGCATCGATGTGATGCAGGACAAAGATGGACAATTTTATCTGCTGGAAGCCAACACCTCTCCGGGTATGACGAGCCACAGCCTTGTGCCGATGGCTGCGCGTCAGGCGGGGATGAGCTTCTCGCAGTTAGTCGTACGCATTCTGGACCAGGCGGGCTGATATGTCTCAGGCTGCATTGAACACGCGCAACCGCGATGACGAGGAAGAATACACCTCTTCACGCCGCAGTAATGGAACGCGTCTTGCAGGCATCATTTTCCTGCTCGGGGTGCTGTGCACCGTGTTTATCAGCGGCTGGATGGTCCTGGGCTGGATGGAAGATGCGCAGCGGTTGCCGCTTTCTAAGCTGGTGGTCACCGGTGAGCGTCACTACACGCGTAACGACGATATTCGCCAGTCAATACTGGCGCTGGGTTCGCCTGGCACCTTTATGACGCAGGACGTCAATATTATCCAGAGCCAGATTGAACGTCTGCCATGGATAAAACAGGCGAGCGTAAGAAAGCAATGGCCTGATGAATTGAAGATTCATCTGGTTGAATATGTGCCCATTGCGCGTTGGAATGATCAGCACATGGTTGACGTCGACGGAAATTCCTTCAGCGTCCCGACCGATCGTGTCAACAAGCAGAATTTACCGATGTTGTATGGCCCTGAAGGCAGCGAAAACGAGGTTTTACAGGGTTTTCGTGAAATGGGCCAGGTGCTGGCGAAGGACAGGTTTACGTTAAAAGATGCTGCAATGACGGCGCGCCGCTCCTGGCAGCTTACGTTAACGAACGGCATTAAGCTCAACCTGGGACGCGGGGACACCATGAAGCGTCTGGCGCGTTTTGTCGAACTTTACCCGGTTTTACAGCAGCAGGCACAGACTGACGGCAAACGGATAAGCTACGTTGATTTGCGCTATGACTCAGGCGCAGCAGTCGGTTGGGTACCGGCTCCGGTCGAGGAACCTAATCAGCAACAGAATCAGGCACAGGTACAGGCAGAACAACAATGATCAAGGCGACGGACAGAAAACTGGTAGTTGGACTGGAGATTGGCACCGCGAAGGTTGCCGCTTTAGTAGGGGAAGTTCTGCCCGACGGTATGGTCAATATCATTGGCGTGGGCAGTTGCCCGTCACGTGGTATGGATAAAGGTGGGGTAAACGATCTTGAATCGGTGGTGAAATGCGTCCAGCGCGCCATCGATCAGGCTGAATTGATGGCAGATTGCCAGATTTCTTCTGTCTATCTTGCCCTTTCTGGTAAGCACATTAGCTGCCAGAACGAAATCGGCATGGTGCCGATTTCCGAAGAGGAAGTGACGCAGGAAGACGTTGAAAACGTTGTGCATACGGCGAAGTCCGTGCGTGTTCGCGATGAGCATCGCGTATTGCACGTGATCCCGCAGGAATATGCGATTGACTACCAGGAAGGGATCAAAAACCCGGTTGGTCTGTCAGGCGTTCGTATGCAGGCAAAAGTGCACCTGATCACATGTCACAACGATATGGCGAAGAACATTGTTAAAGCCGTTGAACGTTGTGGCCTGAAAGTTGACCAACTTATTTTCGCCGGTCTGGCGGCAAGTTATTCCGTACTGACCGAAGATGAACGTGAACTGGGTGTCTGTGTGGTCGATATTGGTGGTGGTACAATGGACATGGCCGTGTATACCGGCGGTGCGCTGCGCCACACCAAAGTGATCCCGTACGCAGGGAACGTCGTGACCAGCGATATTGCTTACGCTTTTGGTACGCCACCGAGCGATGCAGAAGCGATTAAAGTGCGCCACGGCTGTGCGCTGGGTTCTATCGTTGGCAAAGATGAGAGCGTTGAAGTGCCAAGCGTCGGTGGTCGTCCACCGCGCAGCCTGCAGCGCCAGACGTTGGCTGAGGTGATTGAGCCGCGCTATACCGAGCTGCTCAACCTGGTCAACGAAGAAATTCTACAGTTACAGGAACAGCTTCGTCAGCAGGGTGTTAAACATCATCTTGCGGCGGGGATTGTATTAACCGGCGGTGCAGCGCAAATTGAAGGTCTTGCGGCCTGTGCGCAGCGCGTCTTCCATACGCAGGTACGTATTGGGGCGCCGCTGAATATCACCGGTTTAACGGATTATGCTCAGGAGCCGTATTATTCAACGGCTGTGGGCCTGCTCCACTACGGGAAGGAATCTCATCTCAGTGGTGAAGCGGAAGTGGAAAAACGCGTCTCAGTGGGGTCGTGGGTCAAACGACTGAACAACTGGTTGCGAAAAGAGTTTTAATTTTTTTAAGAGACCGGAGAGAATTAGCGGTCTCGGGCGACAGGCACAACGGAGAGAGAAATTATGTTTGAACCTATGGAACTGACCAACGACGCGGTGATTAAAGTCATCGGCGTCGGTGGCGGCGGCGGTAACGCCGTAGAGCATATGGTGCGTGAACGCATTGAAGGTGTTGAATTCTTCGCGGTTAACACCGATGCGCAGGCACTGCGTAAGACGGCGGTAGGCCAGACTATCCAGATCGGCGGTGGTATCACCAAAGGGCTGGGAGCTGGGGCTAACCCGGAAGTGGGCCGCAATGCGGCTGAAGAAGATCGTGAAGCCCTGCGCGCTGCACTGGAAGGTGCGGACATGGTCTTCATTGCAGCAGGTATGGGTGGCGGTACCGGTACCGGCGCAGCACCTGTTGTAGCTGAAGTGGCTAAAGATTTAGGTATTCTGACCGTTGCTGTCGTGACCAAGCCTTTCAATTTTGAAGGCAAGAAGCGTATGGCCTTCGCGGAGCAGGGTATCACCGAGCTGTCCAAACATGTGGACTCGCTGATCACCATCCCGAACGACAAACTGTTGAAGGTTCTGGGTCGCGGTATCTCCCTGCTTGACGCCTTCGGCGCAGCAAACGACGTGCTGAAAGGCGCGGTTCAGGGTATCGCTGAACTGATTACCCGTCCTGGCCTGATGAACGTTGACTTTGCAGACGTTCGCACCGTGATGTCCGAAATGGGCTACGCGATGATGGGCTCTGGCGTGGCGAGCGGCGAAGACCGTGCAGAAGAAGCGGCTGAAATGGCTATCTCTTCTCCACTGCTGGAAGATATCGACCTGTCTGGTGCGCGCGGCGTGCTGGTCAACATTACCGCTGGCTTTGACCTGCGTCTGGATGAGTTCGAAACCGTGGGTAACACCATCCGTGCGTTCGCCTCTGACAACGCTACCGTGGTAATCGGTACTTCACTTGACCCTGAAATGAACGACGAGCTGCGTGTTACCGTTGTGGCAACCGGTATCGGTATGGACAAGCGTCCTGAGATCACCTTAGTAACTAACAAGCAGACTCAGCAACCGGTAATGGATCGTTACCAGCAGCACGGTATGTCTCCGCTGACTCAGGAGCAGAAACCGGCCGCGAAAGTGGTGAACGACCCAACGCCGCAAACGGCGAAAGAGCCAGATTATCTGGATATCCCGGCGTTCCTGCGTAAGCAAGCTGATTAAGAATTGGCTGGAATTAGGGGATTTGCGCTCTTTGTGCTAAACTGGCCCACCGTTAGTGATATACACTCTCGGTTGGATAGTTAATTTGGCGAGATTATACGATGATCAAACAAAGGACACTTAAACGTATCGTTCAGGCGACGGGTGTCGGTTTACATACCGGCAAGAAAGTCACGCTGACGTTACGCCCTGCGCCGGCCAATACCGGGGTCATCTATCGTCGCACCGACTTGAATCCACCGGTAGATTTTCCGGCCGATGCCAAATCTGTGCGTGATACTATGCTCTGTACTTGTCTGGTGAACGAGCATGACGTGCGGATTTCTACCGTAGAGCACCTGAACGCCGCCCTGGCGGGGCTGGGTATCGACAACATTATTGTTGAAGTCGATGCGCCAGAAATCCCGATTATGGATGGCAGTGCTGCACCGTTCGTCTATCTGCTGCTGGATGCTGGCATCGAAGAACTGAACTGCGCGAAGAAATTTGTTCGCATCAAAGAGACCGTTCGCGTCGAAGATGGCGACAAGTGGGCCGAATTTAAACCGTACAATGGTTTCTCGTTGGACTTTACCATCGACTTTAACCATCCGGCGATTGATTCCAGCACCCAGCGCTATGCGATGAACTTCTCTGCCGATGCGTTTATGCGCCAGATCAGCCGAGCCCGTACGTTTGGCTTCATGCGTGATATCGAATATCTGCAGTCCCGCGGCCTGTGCCTGGGCGGCAGCTTCGATTGTGCCATCGTTGTTGACGATTATCGCGTACTGAACGAAGACGG
Organism: Enterobacter sp. 5-4; assembly: GCF_000612205.1. Lineage (NCBI taxonomy): Bacteria > Pseudomonadati > Pseudomonadota > Gammaproteobacteria > Enterobacterales > Enterobacteriaceae > Enterobacter > Enterobacter sp. 5-4. Next base: position 364,697 of record NZ_JFHW01000010.1, read on the forward strand.
CCTGCGTTTCGAAGATGAATTCGTTCGTCACAAAATGCTGGACGCTATCGGCGACCTGTTCATGTGTGGTCACAACATCATTGGTGCATTTACCGCGTTCAAATCCGGTCATGCGCTGAACAACAAACTGTTGCAGGCCGTCCTGGCAAAACAGGAAGCCTGGGAATATGTGACCTTCGAAGACGAAGCAGAACTGCCGTTGGCTTTCAAAGCGCCAAGCATGGTTCTGGCGTAACGGTTCACGCCGTTTCGTAAAAAATCGACTGGTTAACCTGGTACTCTCTCCGGCCAGGAAGACCAGTCGTTTTTATTTTTACCCTTCTTTGTTTGCCCCAGCGTTATTTCTAGTCTGTCTTGCGCAGAAAGTGTGTGCGTTAGCTGCATTCTTGACCGTTTTTCCCCGCGGCGGCGCCTCATTCCTGCTGATGTGTATTGGCTTTAGTGGTAATATCTGGGCGCTTAAAAAAATAACTGAAGATAGCCTGTAGCAGGCTGGCTTATGTGGTGGAGCAAGTGAGCGGAATACTGACGCGCTGGCGACAATTTGGCAGACGTTACTTCTGGCCGCATCTCTTATTAGGGATGGTCGCGGCGAGTTTCGGCTTGCCTGCGCTCAGCAACAGTGCCGAAGCGGCGACGCCGACGAAGACCTCTACCAGCAAACACGATCTCAATACGCGGGTTAACTTTACAAATCTCGCCTGGCTCGAAGCCAGTCGCCGCCCGAATTTCTCCGTTGATTACTGGCACCAGCACGCTATCCGCACGGTTATCCGCCATCTCTCCTTCGCGATGGCGCCGCAGGCAATGCCTGTTGCGGAAGAGGCGCTGCCGGTGCAGGCGCAGCATCTTGCCCTGCTGGACACGCTCAACGCACTGCTCACGCAGGACAGCCAGCCGCCGGTTATGGTTCGCCAGACGGCGCAACGCGCGCTCGTTCCTCCTGTTTCATTCTCTGTTTCAACCTGGATTAGCCAGGTTCACGGCATTCGCGCCGGGCCTCAACGCCTCAGCTAAATTAACTTTTTCAATACCTTAATTTATCTGCCCATGATGGGGCGTTTGAGAATTTATTATGCTAATCAAATTATTAACTAAAGTTTTTGGTAGTCGTAACGATCGTACCCTGCGCCGTATGCGCAAAGCTGTTGCCGTCATCAACGGTATGGAACCGGCGATGGAGAAGCTCTCTGATGATGAGCTGAAAGCGAAAACGGCGGAATTTCGTGCGCGTCTGGAAAAAGGTGAAACCTTAGAAAGCCTGATCCCGGAAGCATTTGCTGTCGTACGTGAAGCAAGTAAGCGCGTGTTCGGCATGCGTCACTTCGACGTTCAGCTGCTGGGCGGGATGGTGCTTAACGAACGCTGCATCGCGGAAATGCGTACCGGTGAAGGTAAAACCCTGACCGCAACGCTGCCGGCTTACCTGAATGCGTTGACCGGTAAAGGCGTTCACGTCGTTACCGTCAACGACTATCTGGCGCAGCGTGACGCCGAAAACAACCGTCCACTGTTCGAATTCCTCGGTATGACCGTCGGCATCAACATGTCCGGACTGCCCGCACCAGCCAAGCGCGAAGCGTATAACGCGGACATCACCTACGGCACCAACAACGAATACGGCTTCGACTACCTGCGTGACAACATGGCGTTCAGCCCTGAAGAGCGCGTCCAGCGTAAGCTGCACTACGCGCTGGTGGATGAGGTGGACTCCATCCTGATTGATGAAGCGCGTACTCCGCTTATCATCTCCGGCCCGGCTGAAGACAGCTCCGAGATGTACCGTAAAGTCGACAAAATCATTCCACACCTGCTGCGCCAGGAGAAAGAAGACTCGGATACCTTCCAGGGTGAAGGTCACTTCTCCGTGGATGAAAAAGCGCGCCAGGTGAACCTGACCGAGCGTGGTCTGGTGAAAATCGAAGAGCTGCTGGTGGCTGAAGGCATTATGGAAGAGGGCGAGTCTCTGTACTCTCCGAGCAACATCATGCTGATGCACCACGTGACCGCCGCGCTGCGTGCCCACGCGCTGTTCACCCGCGACGTCGACTACATCGTAAAAGACGGCGAAGTGATCATTGTCGATGAGCACACCGGTCGTACCATGCAGGGACGTCGCTGGTCAGACGGTCTGCACCAGGCTGTAGAAGCCAAAGAAGGCGTGGATATTCAAAACGAAAACCAGACGCTGGCGTCTATCACCTTCCAGAACTACTTCCGTCTGTACGAGAAGCTGGCGGGCATGACCGGTACAGCCGATACCGAAGCGTTTGAATTCAGCTCTATCTACAAGCTGGATACCGTGGTCGTTCCAACCAACCGTCCGATGATCCGTAAGGATATGCCGGACCTGGTGTACATGACCGAAGCGGAAAAAATTCAGGCGATCATCGAAGACATTCGCGAGCGTACTGCTAAAGGCCAGCCGGTTCTGGTGGGGACCATCTCCATTGAAAAATCCGAAGTGGTTTCTCACGAGCTGACGAAAGCGGGCATCAAGCACAACGTACTGAACGCCAAATTCCACGCCAAAGAAGCGGATATTGTTGCGCAGGCAGGTTATCCGGCAGCGGTAACCATCGCCACCAACATGGCGGGTCGTGGTACCGATATTATGCTGGGCGGAAGCTGGCAGGCCGAGGTGGCTGAGCTGGAAAACCCAACGCCTGAACAGATTGCTCAGATTAAGGCCGACTGGCAGGTGCGTCACGACGCAGTGCTGGCATCCGGCGGTCTGCACATTATCGGTACCGAGCGTCACGAATCGCGTCGTATCGATAACCAGCTGCGTGGTCGTGCAGGTCGTCAGGGTGATGCCGGTTCTTCCCGCTTCTACCTGTCGATGGAAGATGCGCTGATGCGTATTTTCGCCTCCGACCGCGTGTCCGGCATGATGCGTAAGCTGGGCATGAAGCCGGGTGAAGCCATTGAGCACCCGTGGGTTACCAAAGCGATCGCGAACGCACAGCGTAAAGTGGAAAGCCGCAACTTCGATATTCGTAAGCAGCTGCTGGAATACGATGACGTGGCTAACGACCAGCGTCGTGCGATCTACACCCAGCGTAACGAACTGCTGGACGTGTCCGACGTGAGCGAAACCATCAACAGCATTCGCGAAGATGTGTTTAAAGCCACGATTGATGCGCACATTCCGCCGCAGTCTCTGGAAGAGATGTGGGACATCGAAGGCCTGCAGGAACGCCTGAAAAACGACTTCGACCTCGACCTGCCAATCAAAGAGTGGCTGGATAAAGAGCCTGAGCTGCACGAAGAGACCCTGCGCGAGCGTATCTACGAAACCGCGCTGGACGTCTACAAGCGCAAGGAAGAAGTGGTTGGCGCTGAAATGATGCGTCACTTCGAAAAAGGCGTGATGCTGCAGACGCTGGACTCCCTGTGGAAAGAGCACCTGGCGGCGATGGACTACCTGCGTCAGGGTATCCACCTGCGTGGCTATGCGCAGAAAGATCCGAAGCAGGAATACAAGCGTGAGTCCTTCTCCATGTTTGCCTCTATGCTTGAGTCGCTGAAGTATGAAGTCATCAGCACCCTGAGCAAGGTTCAGGTGCGTATGCCGGAAGAGGTGGAAGCGATGGAACAGCAGCGTCGTGAAGAAGCCGAGCGTCTGGCGCAAATGCAACAGCTGAGCCATCAGACCGACGACAGCGAAGCCGCAGCGGCGATCGCCGCGCAAACCGGCGATCGTAAAGTGGGTCGTAACGATCCATGCCCTTGCGGTTCTGGTAAAAAGTACAAGGCGTGCCACGGCCGTCTGAGCTAAGTTCATAAAAAAACAAAAAGGCGCAGAAATCTGCGCCTTTTTTATGGAAGTGACAATATGAAAATACTGCAAATTGCCGTCGGGATTATTCGCAACCCGCAAAACCAAATCTTTATCACCCAGCGTGCTGCCGACGCCCATATGGCGAACAAATGGGAGTTTCCTGGCGGAAAAATTGAGGCCGGTGAAACCCCGGAAGCGGCGCTGGTTCGCGAGCTTCAGGAAGAAGTTGGGATCACCCCGCTTGGCGCAACGCTGTTTGATAAGCTTGAGTACCAGTTCCCGGACAGACACATCACGCTGTGGTTCTGGCTGGTGGAAAACTGGGAAGGTGAACCCTGGGGGAAAGAGGGGCAGCCGGGTAACTGGGTGGAGCTTCAGGCAAGTGATGCCGAAAAATTCCCGCCAGCTAATGAGCCTGTGATCCTGCGGTTAGTCGAACAACCGAAGGCCTGCTAAGCGACGCGCCAGCAGGCTTTACGGATTACTGCTGGCTTTCACTCCAGTCATCGCTGTCCGAAAGATCGCCTTTACTCGGAATGCGTTTCTCTTCCGCCGCCCATTCGCCCAGGTCAATAAGCTGGCAGCGTTTGCAGCAGAATGGGCGGAATGGACTCACTTCGCCCCAGACAACGGTTTTGCCACAGGTCGGGCAGTTTACGGTGGTGACATCAGACATCGGCACTCCTTAACAACAGGCCAGTTCAAAATCGAGGCGTTCCGGCACGGTGCCATTTTCGCTGTCCAGCGGCATAAAGCGAATCGCAAAGCGGCTCTTATGCCCGGAAATTTGCGGATAAAGCTGTTCGCCAAGCGATAAATTCAGGCGCAGAAGATCGGCATCATCACCGTTGTCCTGGTAGAAACCGTTCAGGCTGGTTTGCTTGCGGAACGGCGCTGAGTTACGGATCAGATCGAGGATCAGCGACAGCGTCTGGTGCATCGGCTCCAGGCTTGCCAGCCAGCTGTTCACCTGCGCGTCACGCTGCGCTTGTGGCATATGGAGCCACATATGCAGCGTCGGCAGGTCGAAGCTGCAGCAACCGCCAGGGATGCTCAGGCGCTGGCGCACCAGGCCAATCAGGCGGTCCTCACGCAAAAACTGCCCGACGCGCGGTGCGGCCATCAGGATGCTGCTGCTGGTTTTAAGCTGCTGACGAAGGGAATCGATACGGCTTACGTCCACCCCCGGAACCTCAGCCCATGCCTGCAATTTACGCTGCTGGCGCTCCAGCTCTTTAAGCAATTCTGTGCGGACATCGCCGCGTTCAATCACATCCAGCAGATCGCCTACATTGCGGAAGAAGTGCAACGCCGTAGCGTGATCGTTAACCGGCAGATGTTGTGAAAGCTGCTGAATGAGGAATTCGATGCGCAGCCAGGTACGCATTTTTTCGTTGAGCGGATGCTCAAAAAGGATGTGAGTCGACATTATGGTTTTTCCTGTGCAACGGCCTGCCCGGCTAACGTCAGATACTGCGCGTGCAGACGGGCAACATCCGATGCAATAGCATCTGGTGCGCCGTTATTATCAATAACATCATCCGCCACGGCAAGGCGCTGAGCGCGCGTGGCCTGAGCGGCGAGAATATGTTCAGCATGCTCGCGCGAGACATGGTCTCGCATCATGGTTCTCTGGATTTGCGTCTCGGGTGCGACATCAATCACCAGTACCCGATCGGCTTTCTGATGCAGCTGATTTTCCACCAGCAGCGGAACCACCCACAAGACATAGGGCGAGCGGGCTTCGGCTATCTGACGCTGTGTTTCCTGGTGGATAATGGGATGGAGCAGGGCATTAAGCCAGGCTTTTTCCGCTGAATCGGAAAAAATGCATTCGCGAAGCTGACGGCGATTTAGCGTGCCATCGGCATTGATGATTGCCTGGCCAAAATGTTCTGCGATGGCCTTAAGCGCGGGTGTATTGGGCTCTACCACCTGGCGGGCAATAATATCGGCATCGATAATCGTGATACCCAAACGAGAAAACGCGTCTGCAACGGTACTTTTGCCACTACCGATGCCACCGGTTAATGCAACGATATACCCCATTAAATCAAATCCTGGGAATTATTCATTATTAAAATCAGTTGATTAAAACTCTCAGGTGCGCCAGCAACTGTTTAGCCCTGTTTACCGGCTTTTTACCAGGTAAATTTATAGGATTGTAGCGTAAAAAAAGAGAATTTCGCAGTCTTGCGGAGCAGGTATTAGTGCGTATGATAGCGTCACTGGAGTTGTGCTTTTAACATATTTGCCTCTAACCCCAGGAATCCGCACATGCGTATCGAAGAAGATCTGAAGTTAGGTTTCAAAGACGTTCTTATCCGCCCTAAACGCTCTACACTGAAAAGTCGCTCAGACGTTGAACTCGAACGTCAATTCACCTTTAAGCATTCCGGTCAGACCTGGTCTGGCGTGCCGATCATCGCTGCCAACATGGATACTGTGGGAACCTTTGAGATGGCAACCGCGCTGGCACAGTTCGACATCCTCACCGCCGTGCACAAACATTACAGCCCTGAAGAGTGGGATGCGTTTGTGGCGTCCGCCTCTGCTGATGTGGTGAAGCACGTGATGGTCTCCACCGGTACCTCCGATGCGGATTTCGAGAAGACCAAACAGATCCTGAATGCTAACCCGGCGCTGAACTTCGTTTGTATTGATGTGGCGAACGGTTACTCCGAGCACTTCGTACAGTTCGTCAGCAAGGCGCGTGAGGCCTGGCCGACGAAAACCATCATCGCGGGCAACGTGGTGACCGGTGAAATGTGTGAAGAGCTGATCCTCTCCGGTGCCGATATCGTGAAAGTGGGCATCGGTCCGGGCTCCGTATGCACCACGCGCGTCAAAACCGGCGTCGGTTATCCGCAGCTCTCTGCCGTCATTGAATGTGCCGATGCGGCGCACGGGCTGGGCGGCCAGATCATCAGCGACGGTGGTTGCACCATGCCGGGTGATGTCGCAAAGGCCTTCGGCGGCGGCGCGGACTTCGTGATGCTCGGCGGCATGCTGGCAGGTCACGAAGAGAGCGGCGGTACCGTCGTTGAAGAGAACGGCGAGAAATTTATGCTGTTTTACGGTATGAGCTCTGAGTCTGCGATGACCCGTCACGTCGGCGGCGTGGCGAAATACCGTGCGGCAGAAGGTAAAACCGTCAAGCTGCCTCTGCGCGGTCCGGTTGAAAACACCGCACGCGATATCCTCGGCGGCCTGCGCTCTGCCTGCACCTACGTTGGCGCCTCCCGCCTGAAAGAGCTGACAAAGCGTACGACGTTTATTCGCGTTCAGGAACAAGAAAACCGCGTATTCAACAGCCTGTAATGGCTATCGCTGGCGCATGCCCGTGCGCCAGCCCTGTTGTACTATCCCGCGCTCATCGCATCTCCCAGGTGGAATATCGGCAGGTACATTGCCACCACCAGCGTACCAATAATGACCCCCGTCACTATCAGAAGCACTGGCTCCAGAAGCGCCGCCAGATTCTCTGCACGTTGAAAGGTCTGTTCCGTATGATGGCGGGCAAGGTTTGCCAGCATGATATCCAGCGCACCTGACATTTCACCGGTTCGTAAAAGCTGAACACAGAGCGGGGTAAAGATTGCCGCTCTTTGAAAGGATGACCAGACGGGAAGGCCTTTTTCAATGTCCTCCCGCACGCCGCGCAGCATTCCCTGCCAGTACTGACTTTCAACGGTCTCCTCGGCACTCTCCAGGCCCTGTAAAAAGGGGATACCCGCCTGTTGCGTGAGTGACAGCACGGTAAAGATGTGTCCCAGCTTTTGACCTTTTGCCAGTGCGCCCATCACGGGCGTATGCAGCAGGATGCACTGCCAGCGAGGGTTCTGCCGCAGAGCCCAGGCGACGGCTAAAGGGGCCAATAGCAGGAGGAACAACGCAAGGGCATATGACTGCATAAAGGCGGCCATCCCCATAACCATCTGTGTCAGCACGGGAAGCGGGGTATTAAACGTTTTGTAGATCGCGGCAAACTCGGGCAGGACCAGAGTAACCATCGCCAGCACGACGAGCACAGCCAGCGTCAGGACGATCGCCGGGTAGCGCAGCGCCTTTTTCACTTTTGCACTGAGCTGCTGCTGCGCTTTTTGTTGCTGCGCGAGCTGACGACAGCAAACCTCCAGCTTCCCCGTCAGCTCTCCGGTTTTCACCATCGAGACATGCAGCGGGCTAAAAACGGCTGGCCACTTTTTTAGCGACTCAGAAAACGGGCATCCTTCACTGAGCTCATCGGCAATGCTTTGCAGCAGCGCCTGCCACGGTTTTAACGGATGTTGCTCTGCCAGCATTTGCAGGCTGTGGGACAGCGTCAGCCCAGCCTGCAGCAGCGAGGCGAGCTGATGAAACATCTCGTCGCAGTGGTGTGGCCGCCAGCGCTGTCGCTGCGCGCATCGGGTCAGCGTCAGAGGATGGAGGTCGTTACGCATCAGCCGGGTGAAGGCCGCATTGCGGTCTGTGGCCCAGAGTGTCCCGCTTCGGGGTTCTCCATCTTTGGTGAGCGCACGCCAGCGCCAGAGCTGATTAGCCGCCATTGGGCATTCCCAGGACGCGCAGCAACTCTTCAATCGTGGTTAGCCCTTGTTCGACGGCCCTGCAGCCGTGTTCAAAAAGAGAAACCATCCCCGCCTGCCGGGCGCTCGCCTCTATGACGTCAGTTCCCGCCCCGCTGGCAATGGCCTGCCGGAGGGCATTGTCGATGGCGAGTACTTCAAAAATGGCCACGCGGCCATAAAAGCCGTGATAACAGCGATCGCAGCCGGTGGGCTGCCAGCGTGGAAGCGGCCTGGGCCATACTGAGCGAGGTAGTTGAGCCTGATCGCGGGTTTCCCGGCGACAATGTGGGCACAAACGCCGGACCAGTCGCTGGGCAATCACCATCGTCAGCGCGGAAGAAATCATCCAGCGCGCGACGCCCATCTGCTCCAGGCGAATGAGCGTTTCCGTCGTCGAGTTGGTGTGCAGGGTCGACAGCACCAGATGCCCGGTCTGGGCAGCATTAATGGCAATCCCGGCCGTTTCTCCGTCACGGATTTCGCCGACCATAATGATGTCGGGATCCTGACGTAGCAGTGCGCGCAGCACGTTCTGGAAGGTTAAACCCGCCCGGGGATTAATCTGCGTCTGGTTTAATCCGGCAAGGGGGATCTCAATAGGATCTTCCACGCTGCAGATGTTGACGTCAGGGGTGTTACGCGACTGCAAAGCGCTGTACAGCGTCACGGTTTTGCCGCTGCCGGTAGGGCCGGTGACCAGAATCAGCCCCTGCGGCTGGTGGAGAACCGCATTAAAACAGGCCAACTGTTCAGCATTCATGCCAAGCGCTTTCGGCTCAAGGGCCTGCGGAACCTGATGCAGGAGGCGCAGCACAATTTTTTCGCCGCCGCTGCAGGGAAGCGTCGCGATCCGAAACGAGACCGGCTCATTGGCCAGTTCAATCGTAAACTGGCCGTCCTGAGGCAGCCGGCGTTCTGCAATATCCAGGTTACCCAGCACTTTTAAACGTGCGCTTAACAGGTTAGCCAGTTCAGCGGCAAGCGGAGGCTGCGGACAAAGTACGCCGTCGATACGTAAACGAATCTGGCACGCGTGCTCCATCGGTTCGATATGAATATCAGAGGCGCGCTGGTTGATTGCCTGCTGCAGCGTGTGGTTAAGGACATCTACCGTAGAGTGTGTTTGCGAAACGCCGGGCAGATGCGATTGAGACGTCAGCTGCCGGTGTTTTTCCATGCGCTCCGCGCTCCAGCACTCAATATCAATCCGTTTCTGGGTCGCGAAACGCAGCGCCTCCATGAGTTCGGCCGCGGGCTTTCCCACGACGGCAATGTTGATCCTCTCACTGTCGCTGGATAACAGCAGTGCGTGATGGCGAAGACAAAGCGCCACGAGTTGATCGGTATTCATTCTCCGCTCCTCAGTTATTGCTGAAGCGGAAAACGTCTTCGCAGGCCTGCTTCAGAGCGCTATCAGCACTGATGTTGCAGACGCGCGTCCAGCCCGTCATACCGTTACCATCGCTCCACTGCGGCGTCATGACCACTTCCAGCCCGTTAAGACTTTCCTGTCCTGTTAAGGTCACGATCCCTTTCGCTACGCTCATTCCGGAAACGTAGCGTGTCGTGGTGGGGGAAGGGATGCCGTTGCTGTTGGCATCGCAGCTCTCCACACCACCGTGATCCAGCGCGCAAAGTTCAATGGCGGTGCGGTAGGGAACGAAGGTTTGCAGCATATCGGTCAGCGCCGCTTTGCGCAGGTAGTTCTGATAGGCAGGTATGCCGATGGCGCTCAGAATCGCAATAATGCCGATGACCACCATCAGCTCAATAAGAGTGAATCCGTGTTGTCTGTTCATATCTGCTCCTTACGTTAAGTGGCGCTACTCTGTCAGCGCAAAAGGGCAGAAACGAGGGGCAAAAAAGGGAACGGGAAAGCGCGTTCAGAGAATTAATGCGGTGTTGCAGGAAAGAACAGCGGATTTGCGAGCGGGGCTGAAATTCCCCTCTCCAGGCGGAGAGGGGAGGAATCACTATTTAAAACGCATCGAGAGGTCGAGGGCGCGAACGTGCTTGGTCAGCGCGCCGACGGAGATGTAATCCACGCCGGTTTCGGCGAATTCACGGATCGTTTCGAAGGTGACGTTTCCGGAGACTTCGAGCTGGGCCCGGCCATTGGTCAGTTTTACCGCCTCACGCATCTGCTCGGTTTCGAAGTTATCGAGCATGATGATATCGGCCCCGGCCTTAATCGCCTGCTCCAGCTCGTCCAGGTTTTCTACTTCTACTTCAACCGGCACATCCGGATGCAGCCAGAAGGCCTTCTCCACCGCCTGACGTACGGAACCCGATGCAATAATGTGGTTCTCTTTAATCAGGAAAGCGTCGGACAGGCCCAGACGATGGTTTGCGCCGCCGCCGCAGAGCACCGCGTACTTCAGCGCCGTGCGCAGGCCAGGCAGCGTTTTGCGGGTATCCAGCAGCTGGGTTCGGGTGCCGGCCAGCAGGTCAACGTAACGACGCACTTCGCTGGCGACGCCAGAGAGCGTTTGTACAAAATTAAGCGCGGTACGTTCGCCGGTCAGCAAGACGCGGGAAGGGCCGTCCAGCTCGAACAGCGGCTGGTTTGGCGTGACGCTATCGCCGTCCTCCACGTGCCATGTGACCTGCACATCATCGCCCGCCAGCTGGGTAAAGACCTCTTCAACCCAGCGCTTGCCGCAAAACACACCTTCTTCGCGGGTGATAATGACCGCGTGGGAGCGCGTCTCTTTCGGCAACAATTGTGCGGTAATATCTTTATCGGCATTGACGTCACCGCCCAGATCTTCTTTCAAAGCATGGGCAACGCTTGCCGGAATATCCATATTAATACGTTCCAGAAGCGCTTCACGTCGGTGGTCGGGGTTGTAGCGGCGAGGCGGCATGATAAAACTCCAAATTGGTAACGAATCAAAATATTGAAACATGCTACTCTGAACCGAGTAACAGCACCATACATAAGGAGTTCCAGCATGTTGTTAGAAAACGGATGGCTGGTGGATGCGCGGCATGTGCCTTCGCCGCACCACGACTGCCGCCCGGAGGATGAAAAGCCCACACTGCTGGTGGTTCATAATATTAGTCTCCCGCCGGGGGAATTCGGCGGCCCGTGGATCGATGCGTTATTCACGGGAACGATAGATCCCGATGCCCATCCTTTCTTTGCTGAGATTGCGCATCTGCGCGTGTCGGCTCATTGCCTGATTCGTCGCGATGGTGAAGTGGTTCAGTATGTTCCCTTTGATAAGCGCGCCTGGCATGCCGGGGTGTCGATGTATCACGGGCGCGAACGGTGCAACGATTTTTCTATCGGGATAGAACTGGAAGGCACGGATACCACGCCCTACACCGATTCACAGTATCAACAGCTAGCGGCTGTGACCCGCACGCTTATCGGACTTTACCCGGCCATCGCCGACAATATTACCGGGCACAGCGATATCGCTCCGGCGAGAAAAACCGATCCCGGCCCGGCATTTGACTGGCCGCGGTTCCGCGCCATGCTCACCGCGTCGTCAGAATAAGGAGATACCATGACGTTGTTTACCATGCTGCTGGTTATCATCGCTGAACGCCTGTTCAAGCTCGGTGAGCACTGGCATCTGGATCACCGGCTGGAGGTGTTATTCCGCCGTATCAAGCACTTTTCCATGCTGCGCACGCTGCTGATGATGGCGGGTGCGATGGTGATTACGTTCCTGCTGCTGCGCGCGCTGTATGGACTCTTTTTCAACGTGCCGCTGCTGGTGGTGTGGATCCTGCTCGGCGTGCTGTGCATTGGTGCGGGCAAGGTGCGTTTGCACTATCACGCGTACCTGAAAGCTGCCTCCCGTGACGATGCCCATGCGCGCAATGCCATGGCGAGCGAGCTGACGATGATCCACGGCGTGCCGCCGGACTGCGACGAACGCGAGTTCCTGCGCGAACTGCAGAACGCGCTGCTGTGGATTAACTTCCGTTACTACTTGGCGCCGCTGTTCTGGTTTGTGGTGGGCGGTCCATGGGGACCGGTCTTGCTGATGGGGTATGCGTTCCTGCGCGCCTGGCAGACCTGGCTTGCCCGCTATCTGACGCCGCACGAGCGTTTGCTGTCCGGCATTGATGCCATCCTGCACGTGGTTGACTGGCTTCCGGTGCGTCTGGTGGGCGTGGTGTACGCGTTAATTGGCCACGGTGAAAAAGCGCTGCCCGCGTGGTTCGCCTCGCTTGCCGACCGCCATACGTCGCAGTATCAGGTGTTAACGCGTCTGGCGCAGTTCTCGCTGGCGCGCGAGCCGCATACCGACAAGATTGAAACGCCGAAAGCCGCTGTCTCCATGGCGAAGAAAACGTCGTTTGTGGTCGTGGTTATCGTGGCGCTGCTGACGATCTACGGCACGCTGGTGTAAGCCAGCGCGGCGTAACGATTAAAGCGTGTCCGCAGGCGGGATGCCGAAATCAGGCATCCCGTTTTCGTCCCAGCGGACGCGCTTCAGGCGGGTATGGCGGTTTGGATCGTACAGCGGATCGCCCTCAATTTCGGTGTAGTTCCGCGCGTGATACACCAGCACATCTTCCCCTTCCGGCGTTTGCGTAAAGCTGTTGTGTCCCGGGCCGTACTGGCGATTTTCGTAGCTGGTGGCGAATACGGGGCGCGGGGATTTGTGCCAGTTCAATGGGTTTTGCGGATCGGCATTCAGGTCTATCCACAGCAGCCCCATGCAGTAGTTCTCATCGGTGGCGCTGGCGGAATAGCTGATAAACAGTTTGTTGCCATGGAACAGCACCGCCGGGCCTTCGTTGACCCAGAACCCGCGACACTCCCAGTCATACTCCGGCTTGCTGAGCATCACCGGCTCGTCTTTCAGCGTCCACGGGTTCGCCATTTCACACAGATAAAGGTTGGAGTTCCCGGAGATGTCCGGCGCTTTTTGCGCCCACAGATACCAGCGTTTTCCCTGATGCACAAAGGTGGTAGCGTCCAGGGCGAAGGTGTCGAACGGGGTTTCGATCTGGCCTTTTTCTACCCACCTGCCGGTGAGTGGATCGTCGTCGGTACATTCAATGGCAAACATGCGGTGCTGGAACATCCCGAGCGCGTCGAGCGCCTGGGTGTGCGTCGCGGCAAAATAGATGTACCACTTTCCGTCAATGTGGTGCAGTTCCGGCGCCCATATCAGCTGGCTCATTGGGCCGGCGTCGGGTTTACGCCAGACCACCACCTCTGCGGCATGACGTAAGCCTTCCAGCGAGTCTGCACGGCGGATCGCCAGCCTGTCGTACTGCGGCACGGAGGCGATAAAGTAATATTGCCCATCGTGGCGCAGGATATACGGGTCGGCGCGTTGTTCAATAAACGGGTTTGGCCAGGTTTGCATTCGGCTTTCCTTATTTAGTCTCAGCGGCTTTCAGTTCCTGATAATCGTTCAGCTCGTGGTAGTTGTTGCGGCGTTTTTCCAGATCGAGCTGGATCTGCTTCATGGTTTCACGATCCACCTTCAGCAGGCGCACCACGCCCGCGGTAATCAAATAACCCACCCCCGGGATAACGGTAAACAGCAGCACAATCCCGTTGATGGCGTCCGCGCTTTGCGCTTTCGCGCCCGCATCGTAGCCGTACCAGGAGAGCAGAAAACCAACCATCGCCCCGGCAATCGCCAGCCCCAGCTTCAGGAAGAAGATGTTGCCCGAGAAGCTGATGCCGGTGATGCGCTTCCCGGTTTTCCACTCGCCGTAGTCATCCACGTCGGCCATCAGCGACCAGTGCAGCGGAGACGGGATCTGGTGCAGGATGTTCAGCAGGAGGTAGAGCACCACGATGGTGACGGTCGCTTTCGGGTCGAAGAAATAAAAGGCGCAGGAGAAAATCGCCAGCACGATGTTGGTCCAGAAGAAGACCTTCAGCTTGCACCAGCGGTCGGTCAGCACTTTTGCCAGCACGCTGCCGAGCATCATGCCGACAACGCCCAGGCTGATAAACAGCGTGGCGAAGTGGGTGCTCTGGCCCATCACCCAGGTGACGTAATACATGGTGGCCGCCATGCGGATAAAGCCCGGGCAGACGTTGCAGAGCGTCAGGAGCAGAATGCGCACCCACTGGTCGTTCTTCCACACGTCTTTCAGATCGTTTTTCAGCTCGTCGTTGGTCTGCACCGCCGGGCGCACGCGCTCGCGCACGGTGGCGAAGCAGAACAGGAACATACAGGTGCCAATTAGCGCCAGCACGGTCATGGCCATCTGGTAGCCTTTGGCTTTGTTGTCCCCGCCAAACCAGTCTGCCATCGGCAGCAGCGTTAATGAGAGCAGCAGCGTGGCGATGCCGACCAGCACGAAGCGATACGACTGGCAGGCGACGCGCTCTTTAGGATCGTTAGTGATCACCCCGCCCAGCGAGCAGTAGGGGATGTTGATGGCGGTGTAGGTGAGCGACAGCAGGAAGTAGGTGACAAAGGCATAGATAACTTTGCTGTTATAGCTCCACTCTGGCGTGGTGAACATCAGGATGCTGAACAGCGCGTAGGGGAACGCAATCCACAGTAGCCATGGACGAAACCGGCCATATTTACTGCGGGTGCGGTCGGCAATCGCGCCCATGATCGGGTCCGTTACGGCGTCAATCACGCGGACAGACAGCAGCAGCACGCCGACCAGCGCAGGGGCCAGACCAAAAATATCCGTATAAAAATAGTTAACAAACAGCATGATGGCGCCAAAGATAATGTTGCATCCGGCGTCGCCCATCCCATAGCCGATCTTTTCTTTTACTGACAGTGTGTTGTTATCCATCGACAGCTCTCCGGTTTACGGTATGGAGAGAATTATTCGCTGGCGAAGGGATATATGCGTTGCAGTATCAGGGCGGTGATATGGATAAATGCGCTGTGGGCGTGAAAGTGTGAAGGAGGTAACAACGCGCGGCACCCGCAAAAGCAGGCACCGCGGCGGGAGGCTTAGTGCGCCTTCATGGCATTACGGCTTTTCTGACTGAAGAGATAGCCAACGCCGAGTACTGCAATCCAGACCGGGATCAGGTAGACGGAAATCGCCATACCTGGGGTGATCAGCATGATCACCAGCACGGCCGCCATGAACAGCAGGCAGATCCAGTTACCCAGCGGATAGAGCAGGGCAGGGAAGCGCGTGGTGACGCCCTGCTGCTGCTTCGCGCGGCGGAACTTCATGTGCGCCAGGCTGATCATCGCCCAGTTGATGACCAGCGCAGAGACCACCAGGGCCATCAGCAGGCCAAACGCCGATTCCGGTGCCATGTAGTTAATGAGCACGCACAGGGCGGTCACGATGGCGGAAACAATGATGGTATTCACCGGCACGCCGCGTTTATCAACGTTAAGCAGCATCTTCGGCGCATTACCCTGCTGGGCCAGGCCGAACAGCATGCGGCTGTTGCAGTATACGCAGCTGTTGTAAACGGAGAGCGCTGCGGTCAGCACCACGATGTTCAGCGCGTTGGCGACAAAGGTATCGCCCAGCTCGTGGAAGATCAGCACAAACGGGCTGGTGTCAGCAGTCACGCGCGTCCACGGCAGCAGGGAGAGCAGCACCGCCAGTGAGCCCACATAGAAGATCAGGATGCGGTAGATAACCTGATTTGTGGCTTTCGGGATGCTCTGCTCCGGGTTGTCGGCTTCAGCAGCGGTGATGCCCACCAGCTCCAGGCCGCCGAAGGAGAACATAATGATCGCCATCATCATCACCAGGCCGGTCATGCCGTGAGGCAGGAAGCCACCCTGTTCCCAGAGGTTGCGCACCGTGGCCTGCGGGCCGCCGTTGCCGCTGAACAGCAGCCAGCCGCCGAAGATAATCATCGCCACCACGGCAATGACCTTGATGATGGCAAACCAGAACTCCATCTCCCCGAACACTTTAACGTTGGTCAGGTTAATGGCGTTGATAATGACGAAGAAGGCTGCAGCAGAAGCCCAGGTTGGGATTTCGGGATACCAGAACTGAATGTATTTCCCGACGGCGGTCAGTTCGGCCATGGCAACCAGAACGTACAGCACCCAGTAGTTCCAGCCCGAGGCGAAACCGGCAAAGCTGCCCCAGTACTTATAGGCAAAGTGGCTGAAAGAGCCTGCGACCGGCTCTTCCACGACCATTTCGCCCAGCTGGCGCATGATCAGAAAAGCAATGAAACCCGCAATCGCGTAACCCAAAATAATGCCCGGACCGGCAGACTGGATAACGGATGCGCTGCCCAGAAACAGGCCGGTACCAATCGCACCGCCCAGTGCGATGAGCTGAATATGGCGGTTTTTAAGCCCGCGCTTTAGCTGATCGCCGTGCTGTTGAGCTTCCATTTGAAACCTCGTGTGTGGTTGTTATGTTCACGCTGAGCGTGTGTAATTATGAAAATCCATATTCTGTATTTATTTCTTTACGGTTAACGAGACCGAAAAAAACGGAGATGACTTCCGTAAGCGCCAGAATAGTGGTAAGTGCCTGCGAATGCACCTGCTTTATGAAGGGGTGATGACGACTTGAATAAAAAGAAAGCATTTGTAAATCGGCCCGCTCGTTGTTCCTCACCCAACCTATAGAATAGAAATGCGCCTTAAGTGGGCGAATTTTCATTATTTGCCTTGTTGAATCGCTTCAGATTGCAAAAACCCTCGTTTCATTATGGTTACAACTCCCTCTTTGGGGGTAATCAACTCATTTGTGCAAAGTTACATTTCTGAAACGTTATTTCTGTAAGGTTGTTAAAATGTGCAGGGTTTACTGATTTCAATCAAAACCAATATGGACAGAAGGTGAATACTTTGTTACTTTAGCGATACGAAATAGAAATTGGTAAGACCAATTGACTCCGGGCAAAAAGGCGTAAGACAGGGAATATGGCCTACAGCAAAATTCGCCAACCAAAACTATCTGATGTGATTGAGCAGCAGCTGGAGTTTTTAATCCTCGAAGGGACTCTGCGCCCGGGTGAGAAACTTCCGCCAGAACGCGAACTGGCAAAACAGTTCGACGTTTCACGTCCCTCTCTGCGTGAGGCGATTCAACGTCTCGAAGCAAAGGGCTTGCTGCTTCGTCGCCAGGGCGGCGGAACCTTTGTGCAAAACAGCCTGTGGCAGAGCTTCAGCGATCCGCTGGTAGAACTTCTCTCTGACCACCCAGAATCCCAGTTTGACCTGCTTGAGACCCGTCACGCGCTGGAAGGTATTGCGGCCTATTACGCCGCCCTTCGCAGCACTGATGAAGATCGCGTGCGTATCCGCGAGCTGCATCAGGCCATTGAACGGGCACAGCAGTCCGGCGATTTAGACGCCGAGTCCAGCGCCGTCGTCCAGTATCAAATTGCCGTCACCGAAGCGGCCCACAACGTGGTGCTCCTCCATCTGCTACGCTGCATGGAGCCGATGCTGGCCCAGAACGTTCGTCAAAATTTTGAATTGTTGTATGCCCGTCGGGACATGCTCCCACTGGTAAGCAACCATCGCACCCGAGTATTCGAGGCGATAATGGCCGGGGAACCGGAGCAGGCGCGCGAAGCGTCGCACCGCCATCTGGCTTTCATTGAGGAAATCTTGCTGGACCGCAGCCGTGAACAATCGCGTCGCGAACGTTCATTACGCCGCATACAGCAACGAAAGGATTAAGCGCCAGGTACTTTTAGAGCGCGGCAACTAAACGCAGAACCTGTCTTATTGTGTTCTTGCCCAAGAGCACAATGGGACAGGTTCCAGACAAATCAACGTATTAGATAGATAAGGAATACCCCCATGTCAGAACGTCTCCAAAATGACGTGGATCCGATCGAAACTCGCGACTGGCTACAGGCGATCGAATCGGTCATCCGTGAAGAAGGTGTTGAGCGCGCTCAGTATCTGATTGATCAGCTGCTTTCTGAAGCCCGCAAAGGCGGCGTGAAGGTTGCTTCAGGTGCAGGGGCTAGCAACTACGTAAACACGATTGCCGTTGAAGACGAACCGGAATACCCGGGCAATCTGGATCTGGAACGTCGTATCCGTTCTGCAATCCGCTGGAACGCCATCATGACCGTTCTGCGCGCATCCAAGAAAGACCTGGAACTGGGTGGCCACATGGCGTCCTTCCAGTCTTCTGCGACCGTTTACGAAGTGTGCTTCAACCACTTCTTCCGTGCAGCGAACGAGAAAGACGGCGGCGATCTGGTGTACTTCCAGGGCCACATCTCTCCGGGCATCTATGCACGTGCATTCCTGGAAGGTCGTCTGACTGAAGAGCAGATGAACAACTTCCGTCAGGAAGTTCACGGTAAAGGTCTGTCTTCTTACCCGCACCCTAAACTGATGCCTGAATTCTGGCAGTTCCCAACCGTATCAATGGGTCTGGGCCCAATCGGTGCGATCTACCAGGCGAAATTCCTGAAGTATCTGGAACACCGTGGTCTGAAAGACACCTCTGAGCAGACCGTATACGCCTTCCTGGGCGACGGCGAAATGGATGAGCCAGAATCTAAAGGCGCGATCACCATCGCGACCCGTGAGAAGCTGGACAACCTGTGCTTCATCATCAACTGTAACCTGCAGCGTCTGGATGGTCCGGTAACCGGTAACGGCAAGATCATCAACGAACTGGAAGGCATCTTCGCAGGTGCTGGCTGGAACGTGATCAAAGTCATGTGGGGTTCCCGTTGGGACGAACTGCTGCGTAAAGACACCAGCGGTAAACTGATCCAGCTGATGAACGAAACCGTTGACGGTGACTACCAGACCTTCAAATCCAAAGACGGTGCCTACGTGCGTGAGCACTTCTTCGGCAAATATCCAGAAACCGCAGCCCTGGTTGCAGACTGGACTGATGAGCAGATCTGGGCCCTGAACCGCGGTGGTCACGATCCGAAGAAAATCTACGCTGCACTGAAAAAAGCGCGTGAAACCAAAGGTAAAGCGACTGTAATCCTGGCCCACACCATCAAAGGTTACGGCATGGGTGATACCGCAGAAGGTAAAAACATCGCTCACCAGGTTAAGAAAATGAACATGGACGGCGTGCGCTATATCCGCGACCGTTTCAACGTTCCAGTGACCGATGAGCAGGTCGAAAACCTGTCTTACATCACCTTCCCGGAAGGCTCCGAAGAGCACAAGTACCTGCACGAACGTCGTCAGGCGCTGAAAGGCTACCTGCCAGCTCGTCAGCCTAACTTCACCGAGAAGCTGGAACTGCCAGCGCTGGAAGACTTCTCTCAGCTGCTGGAAGAGCAGAACAAAGAGATCTCTACCACTATCGCTTTCGTTCGTGCCCTGAACGTGATGCTGAAGAACAAGTCGATCAAAGATCGCCTGGTGCCAATCATCGCCGACGAAGCGCGTACTTTCGGTATGGAAGGTCTGTTCCGTCAGATCGGTATCTACAGCCCGAACGGCCAGCAGTACACCCCGCAGGACCGTGAGCAGGTTGCATACTACAAAGAAGACGAGAAAGGTCAGATCCTGCAGGAAGGTATCAACGAGCTGGGCGCAGGCGCATCCTGGCTGGCTGCTGCGACCTCTTACAGCACCAACAACCTGCCGATGATCCCGTTCTACATTTACTACTCCATGTTCGGGTTCCAGCGTATCGGTGACCTGTGCTGGCAGGCAGGCGACCAGCAGGCTCGCGGCTTCCTGATCGGTGGTACTTCCGGTCGTACGACCCTGAACGGTGAAGGTCTGCAGCACGAAGATGGTCACAGCCACATTCAGTCTCTGACTATCCCTAACTGTATCTCTTACGATCCGTCTTACGCGTACGAAGTGGCAGTCATCATGCATGACGGTCTGCAGCGCATGTACGGTGAAGCGCAAGAGAACATTTACTACTACATCACCACCCTGAACGAAAACTACCACATGCCGGCAATGCCAGCAGGTGCCGAGGAAGGTATCCGTAAAGGTATCTACAAACTCGAAACCATCGAAGGTAGCAAAGGTAAAGTTCAGCTGCTGGGCTCCGGTTCTATCCTGCGTCACGTTCGTGAAGCAGCGCAGATCCTGGCGAAAGACTACGGTGTCGGTTCCGACGTGTACTCTGTGACCTCCTTCACTGAACTGGCGCGTGATGGCCAGGATTGTGAGCGCTGGAACATGCTGCACCCACTGGAAACCCCACGCGTACCGTACATCGCTCAGGTGATGAACGACGCGCCAGCGGTGGCGTCTACTGACTATATGAAACTGTTCGCTGAGCAGGTTCGTACTTACGTTCCAGCTGATGATTATCGCGTTCTGGGTACTGACGGCTTCGGTCGTTCTGACAGCCGCGAAAACCTGCGTCACCACTTCGAAGTTGATGCTTCTTACGTGGTTGTAGCAGCACTGGGCGAACTGGCTAAACGTGGCGAAATCGATAAGAAAGTGGTTGCAGACGCAATTACCAAATTCAACATCGATGCAGAAAAAGTTAACCCGCGTCTGGCGTAAGAGGTAAAAGAATAATGGCTATCGAAATCAATGTACCGGACATCGGGGCTGATGAAGTTGAAATCACCGAGATCCTGGTCAAAGTAGGCGACAAAGTTGAAGCTGAACAGTCGCTGATCACCGTAGAAGGCGACAAAGCCTCTATGGAAGTCCCATCTCCTCAGGCTGGCATCGTTAAAGAGATCAAAGTCTCTGTTGGCGATAAAACCGAGACTGGCAAACTGATCATGATTTTCGATTCCGCCGACGGTGCAGCAGCTGCTGCACCTGCGCAGGAAGAGAAGAAAGCCGCTCCGGCCGCCGCTGCTCCAGCAGCTGCCGCGAGCGCGAAAGAAGTGAACGTGCCTGACATCGGCGGTGACGAAGTTGAAGTCACTGAGATCCTGGTGAAAGTGGGCGATACCGTTGCGGCCGAGCAGTCACTGATCACCGTAGAAGGCGATAAAGCCTCTATGGAAGTGCCAGCGCCGTTCGCAGGTACCGTTAAAGAGATCAAGATTAACACCGGCGACAAAGTGTCTACCGGCTCTCTGATCATGATCTTCGAAGTGGCAGGTGCTGCACCTGCTGCCGCGCCTGCACAGGCCGCTGCTCCGGCGCCAGCCGCAGCACCAGCTGCTGCTGGCGGCGCGAAAGACGTTAACGTACCGGACATCGGCGGTGACGAAGTTGAAGTGACCGAAGTGATGGTGAAAGTGGGCGACAAAGTTGCCGCTGAACAGTCACTGATCACCGTTGAAGGCGACAAGGCTTCCATGGAAGTGCCTGCGCCGTTCGCGGGTACCGTTAAAGAGATCAAAATCAGCACCGGCGACAAAGTCTCTACCGGTTCTCTGATCATGGTCTTCGAAGTGGAAGGCGCTGCGCCTGCTGCCGCTCCGGCTGCCGCGGCTGCTCCAGCACCGGCTGCTGCTCCGGCTCAGGCTGCTAAACCAGCGGCACCTGCTGCAAAAGCGGAAAGCAAATCTGAGTTCGCTGAAAACGACGCTTACGTCCACGCGACCCCGCTGATTCGTCGCCTGGCGCGCGAATTCGGCGTGAACCTGGCGAAAGTGAAAGGGACTGGCCGTAAAGGTCGTATCCTGCGCGAAGACGTTCAGACCTACGTGAAAGACGCCGTGAAACGCGCTGAAGCTGCACCAGCTGCAGCCGCAGGCGGCGGTATCCCGGGCATGCTGCCATGGCCGAAAGTAGACTTCAGCAAGTTCGGCGAAATCGAAGAAGTGGAGCTGGGCCGTATCCAGAAAATCTCTGGTGCGAACCTGAGCCGTAACTGGGTGATGATCCCGCACGTTACGCACTTCGATAAGACCGATATCACCGATCTGGAAGCGTTCCGTAAACAGCAGAACGCCGAAGCTGAGAAGCGTAAACTGGACGTGAAATTCACCCCAGTGGTCTTCATCATGAAGGCGGTTGCTGCGGCTCTGGAACAGATGCCACGCTTCAACAGCTCCCTGTCCGAAGACGGCCAGAAGCTGACGCTGAAGAAATACATCAACATCGGTGTTGCGGTTGATACGCCAAATGGTCTGGTTGTTCCGGTCTTCAAAGACGTGAACAAGAAGAGCATCACTGAGCTGTCCCGTGAACTGACCACCATCTCCAAGAAAGCGCGTGATGGTAAGCTGACTGCCGGCGAAATGCAGGGCGGCTGCTTCACCATCTCCAGCATCGGCGGCCTGGGTACCACCCACTTCGCGCCGATTGTGAACGCGCCGGAAGTGGCTATCCTCGGTGTGTCCAAGTCCGCGATGGAGCCGGTGTGGAATGGCAAAGAGTTCGTGCCGCGTCTGATGATGCCAATCTCTCTGTCCTTCGACCACCGCGTGATCGACGGTGCTGATGGTGCGCGTTTCATCACCATCATCAACAACATGCTGAGCGACATTCGCCGCCTGGTGATGTAATCGAAAAGCCGGCCAGTCGGCCGGCTTTTTTCTGATAATCTCATGGCGTTTGTGAGGTTATTGGCGAAAGCGACAATTCGTGAGCCGTTTGTTGTTTCAAAATTGTTAACAATTTTGTAAACTGCGGGCGGATAGAACGACCCGGTGGACGACGGGTATAAACTAAGAGGTCATGATGAGCACAGAAATCAAAACTCAGGTCGTAGTACTTGGGGCAGGCCCGGCAGGTTACTCCGCAGCATTTCGCGCAGCGGATTTAGGTCTGGAAACCGTCATCGTAGAACGTTACAGCACCCTCGGCGGTGTTTGTCTGAACGTCGGCTGTATCCCTTCTAAAGCGCTGCTGCACGTAGCGAAAGTTATCGAAGAAGCCAAAGCGCTGGCTGAACACGGTATCGTCTTCGGCGAGCCGAAAACCGACATCGACAAAATTCGTACCTGGAAAGAGAAAGTTATCACTCAGCTGACCGGCGGTCTGGCGGGTATGGCCAAAGGCCGTAAAGTGAAGGTGGTAAACGGTCTGGGTAAATTCACCGGTGCGAACACCCTGGAAGTGGAAGGCGAAAACGGCAAAACCGTGATCAACTTCGACAACGCGATCATCGCGGCAGGCTCTCGCCCAATCGAACTGCCATTCATTCCACATGAAGATCCACGCGTGTGGGATTCCACCGATGCGCTGGAGCTGAAAACCGTTCCTAAGCGTCTGCTGGTGATGGGCGGCGGTATCATCGGTCTGGAAATGGGTACCGTGTACCACGCGCTGGGTTCAGAGATCGACGTGGTTGAAATGTTCGACCAGGTTATCCCGGCTGCTGACAAAGACATCGTTAAAGTCTTCACCAAGCGCATCAGCAAGAAATTCAACCTGATGCTGGAAACCAAAGTGACTGCCGTTGAAGCGAAAGAAGACGGTATTTACGTTTCCATGGAAGGCAAAAAAGCCCCATCCGAACCACAGCGTTACGACGCCGTGCTGGTGGCGATCGGCCGTGTGCCGAACGGTAAGAACCTCGACGCGGGCAAAGCTGGCGTGGAAGTGGACGACCGTGGCTTCATCCGCGTTGACAAACAGCTGCGCACTAACGTGCCGCACATCTTTGCTATCGGCGATATCGTCGGTCAGCCAATGCTGGCGCACAAAGGTGTTCACGAAGGTCACGTTGCCGCTGAAGTTATCGCCGGCATGAAGCACTACTTCGATCCGAAAGTGATCCCATCTATCGCGTATACCGAGCCAGAAGTGGCATGGGTGGGTCTGACTGAGAAAGAAGCGAAAGAGAAAGGCATCAGCTACGAAACCGCCACCTTCCCGTGGGCTGCTTCTGGCCGTGCTATCGCGTCCGACTGCGCAGACGGTATGACCAAACTGATCTTCGACAAAGAGACTCACCGCGTAATCGGTGGTGCGATTGTCGGTACCAACGGCGGCGAGCTGCTGGGTGAAATCGGTCTGGCTATCGAAATGGGCTGCGACGCGGAAGACATCGCGCTGACCATCCACGCTCACCCGACTCTGCACGAGTCCGTGGGCCTGGCGGCAGAAGTGTTTGAAGGCAGCATCACCGACCTGCCAAACGCGAAAGCGAAGAAGAAATAAGTTTCTTCAGATGAAAAAAAGCGGCCTGAGGCCGCTTTTTTTATGCGCTGCGTTCAGGGAGCCACGGGTTGCCAGGTTTTATCCGGGTTATAGGCGGTTAACGCCCGGGCTTTCTGCTCAGAATCCTTGCCGAGATCGGACTGATACACCTTGTCGTCCTGATTTATCACAAAGCTCATCACGCCCGTTTGACCGTAGCTGACCGGCCACGCCACCATCGCAAAACCGTTATTATCCGGCAGGATCCGGAAGCGATAGCCGTGATAGCCGGTACCCGGCTCTTTCGGGCTAAATGCCGGTCCGAGCGGACTGGGCGTTTCGCCGGGTGAGACGGGCCAGTACAAACCGTCTTTCTTCCCTTCCGAGCTGACAATCTTCTGCGCGTATTTCTGGTTCATCGCAAAGTAGCTTTGCTGCGCATCAACATAGGCATGCAGGGCTTCAATGGCGGCAAGTTCGTTACGCCCGATTTCACGGGTCAGGATCTCTTCAGCCCCTTCTTTGATATCGAATTGCCAGCCGGCGGCGGTTTTGATCACCGGGATGGGAAGCTGCCAGTCGTTGTCTCCAACAACAAGATGCGCCGTATCTCCTTCGACAACGGTGTTATGACGAACTTTCCAGTCGCGCAGGAAACGATCGACGGCATCCGGATCAACGCCTTCGGGAGGGAGAAAATCGCGCCAGTTCTCTCCAAGCAGATTGCTCATCGCGCGCTCATTATGCTCACTAATGGCGCTGGCCAGCGCATCGGTCGCCTGGTCGGGCGTGCTAAAGGACTGCTGCGCTATCGCCGAGGCCGAAAGCATGAACAACACCATTCCACTGAGTAGTTTACTTTTCATGTCGGTTCCCTTAGCGATGTCTAAATTCACGGCGTTCAGCGCGTCCACCAGACACCTGACGGGGCTGCTGCTGGCGAGCCGCAAGCTGCCTGCTTTGCGCACCGCGCTGCTGCTGCGCCTGCCAGTTCGCGGAACGGCTGTCGTTGCCGCTCAGCGCATTGGCCCGGGGCTGACCGTTTCGCTGCTGCAGGGCGCGTTGCTGCGCGGGCTGTGAAACGCGTTTCTCCTGTCTTTGGGTTACAGCCTGACGATTTTCTCGCTGCTGCGTGGTGGTCCGCTTCGCCGTCTGCGGTTTGGTGTCGTAGCCACGGTAGTTGTTGCGCTGCGAAATTTGCTTCAGCTGTTCACTCGAGGCCTGACGCTGCACATCCTTCGTGCCGGGACGTGCCGTTTGCGGGAAGGTTTTCCCCGTGGATTTCTCCATCTGGCTCAGGGCCGCCTGACGCTGGCTATCCCGGTTAACCGGTTTTTGCTGCGTTGAGCTTAGCCCGGTGACTGTACTGGTGGAGTGGAAACGGGTGTTGAGCTGGTTAGTCGGATAGGGCACACCTTCTCGGTAGGCCGGGTTATGCTGCCAGGTACGGTTGGCGTCCGTCAGACGCTGTCCGCTGATTTTATTGAAGTTCTCAACGTTGATATTGATGTTGTTATCACCGTTGCGGTTATAGCCGCCGTGATTATCCCAGTCACCGTCATGGTGGTGGTCCCAGTCATCGTCGTCATCCCAGTCGATATTGCTGAAAATGGCATAGGTTGTGGCAACGCCCAGGCTGAAGCCTAAGCCGTTGACGAAGCTGTTGCCAAACTGCTCTCCGGGCGTGGGCGGGAGATAGGTGGGTGGATAGGCGGTGTTGGGCCAGGTCCCGTAAACCGTATTGGGGTTATAGGTGGGAACATAAACGACCTGCGGATCGGCAGATTCAATTTTGATCACCGTTGGGGCGGGCGCAGACGCGGTTGTTGTCGTTGCCTCGGTGGCGCGGGTTTTCGCTGGTGCTGGCTTTGTCACGGTGGTGACCGTCTGCTGAGGCGTAGATTGTAAAGCACCGGTCTTCTGTGCCAGCGCGCGCAGGCGTTGAACGGAATCCATCACGTCTTTCGGCTGCGCGAGAAACGCATCGCCCAGATTTTGTACCCACGGCGGGTTTTCACCCATCAGCGACATAAGCTGAGGAAACGCGACCAGCGATTTTACGCTCGGATCCCAGGGCTGGCTGGCAACGGCCTGAATGGCGGCGTCCCCTTCCATTTTAGGGTTGTCTTTTGACCACTGAGCCGCCTGAATCACGTTGGCCGGGTAAGTCGAGGCCATCAGAATTTGCGAAAGCAGGGCGTCAGGGTAGAGCGCAATGGGGGCAACCCACTGATCGATTTGCGCGGCAGTGTAGGTCGGCGCGACCACAGGGGCGGGCTGGGCTACGGCAGGTGCCGCCGGTTGTTGAGCGACGGGGGCTGGCGCAACGGGTTCCGTTGCACGACTTTTGACAAACAAGACGCCTGAGGCGGCAAGCAGCCCGGCACTGCACAGAAGGATGAGCAGATGTGGCTTAAAGGGCAACTTCATAAAATGACTCCAACGAGACCAGCGCTGTGCCGTGAGGCGTTACGGTTGGCGTGAGTATTATTCACCCGTCTTTTGCTGTTTTGACTTTTATTGGGAAGCGTCCGGTACGTCCGGATAAAGAGTGTGAGTATTTATTACACAATTATATCTGATGAAGAAAAAACTGAAGCGTCACGGTGCAGAAGAACCGCAAAATGATGCCCTAAATCCCCGCTACACCATGCTTAACGATTCAGCAAACTTTTTAATGTTGCTTTTTTGTAAACGGATTAACACTGTGCAGAAATCCTGCTATGCTGCCCGACGCGGTATCGGGCATTTACCCTACAAACTGCTGTCTCACAGGAGCGTGAAGAGAACGCCCGCCGCATATGACAATGAGAGCGAGGAGAACCGTCGTGCTAGAAGAATACCGTAAGCACGTAGCAGAACGTGCCGCCGAGGGAATTGTACCCAAACCTTTAGATGCAACCCAAATGGCCGCGCTCGTCGAGCTGCTGAAGAACCCGCCTAAGGGCGAAGAAGAATTCCTGTTAGATCTGCTGATCAACCGCGTACCGCCTGGCGTAGATGAAGCTGCCTACGTAAAAGCCGGATTCCTTGCTGCTATCGCCAAAGGCGAAGCCACCTCCCCACTGGTTACTCCTGAAAAAGCCATCGAACTGCTCGGCACCATGCAGGGTGGTTACAACATTCATCCGCTGATTGACGCGCTGGATAACGACAAGCTGGCACCGATTGCCGCTAAAGCGCTCTCGTCTACGCTGCTGATGTTCGATAACTTCTACGATGTGGAAGAAAAGGCCAAAGCAGGCAACGTCTATGCGAAGCAGGTGATGCAGTCCTGGGCTGATGCCGAATGGTTCCTGAATCGTCCAGCGCTGGCTGAAAAAATTACCGTTACTGTTTTCAAAGTGACCGGTGAAACCAACACCGATGACCTCTCTCCGGCACCGGACGCGTGGTCTCGCCCGGATATCCCGCTGCACGCCCTGGCGATGCTGAAAAACGCCCGTGAAGGCATTGAGCCGGATCAGCCGGGCGTTGTCGGCCCGATCAAACAGATCGAAGCCCTGCAGAAAAAAGGCTTCCCGCTGGCTTACGTGGGTGACGTTGTGGGTACCGGCTCTTCCCGTAAGTCTGCCACCAACTCCGTGCTGTGGTTCATGGGCGACGACATTCCGCACGTGCCGAACAAGCGCGGCGGCGGCCTGTGCCTGGGCGGTAAGATTGCGCCAATCTTCTTTAACACCATGGAAGATGCGGGCGCACTACCAATTGAAGTGGATGTTTCTAACCTGAACATGGGCGACGTGATTGACGTCTACCCGTATAAAGGCGAAGTGCGTAACCACGAAACCAACGAGCTGCTGGCGAGCTTCGAGCTGAAAACCGACGTGCTGATTGACGAAGTGCGCGCCGGTGGCCGTATTCCGCTGATCATCGGCCGCGGCCTGACCACCAAAGCGCGTGAAGCGCTGGGCCTGCCGCACTCAGACGTGTTCCGTCATGCGAAAGACGTGGCGGAAAGCAACCGCGGCTTCTCGCTGGCACAGAAAATGGTCGGTCGCGCCTGCGGCGTGGCCGGTATCCGTCCTGGCGCCTACTGCGAGCCGAAGATGACCTCCGTAGGCTCTCAGGACACCACTGGCCCAATGACCCGTGACGAACTGAAAGACCTGGCGTGCCTGGGCTTCTCTTCCGATCTGGTGATGCAGTCCTTCTGCCACACTGCGGCGTATCCGAAGCCGGTTGACGTGACCACGCACCACACGCTGCCTGACTTCATTATGAACCGTGGCGGTGTCTCCCTGCGTCCGGGCGACGGCGTTATCCACTCCTGGCTGAACCGCATGCTGCTGCCGGATACCGTGGGTACCGGCGGTGACTCCCATACCCGTTTCCCAATCGGTATCTCCTTCCCGGCGGGCTCCGGTCTGGTGGCGTTTGCTGCCGCGACCGGCGTGATGCCGCTGGATATGCCGGAATCGGTGCTGGTGCGCTTCAAAGGTAAAATGCAGCCGGGTATTACCCTGCGCGACCTGGTTCACGCGATCCCGCTGTATGCGATTAAACAGGGTCTGCTGACCGTTGAGAAGAAAGGGAAGAAAAACATCTTCTCTGGCCGTATCCTGGAAATCGAAGGTCTGCCGGATCTGAAAGTAGAGCAGGCGTTCGAGCTGACCGATGCCTCCGCCGAGCGTTCGGCTGCGGGCTGTACCATCAAGCTGAACAAAGAGCCGATTATTGAGTATCTGAACTCTAACATCGTGCTGCTGAAGTGGATGATTGCAGAAGGCTACGGCGACCGTCGTACGCTGGAGCGTCGTATCCAGGGCATGGAAAAATGGCTGGCCGATCCGCAGCTGCTGGAAGCCGATGCTGACGCAGAGTACGCGGCGGTGATCGACATCGATCTGGCGGATATCAAAGAGCCAATCCTGTGTGCACCGAACGATCCGGACGACGCGCGTCCGCTGTCTGAGGTCCAGGGCGAGAAGATCGACGAAGTGTTCATTGGTTCGTGCATGACCAACATCGGTCACTTCCGCGCGGCCGGTAAGCTGCTGGATACCCACAAAGGCCAGCTGCCAACCCGTCTGTGGGTGGCGCCGCCAACCCGTATGGACGCGGCTCAGCTGACCGAAGAGGGCTACTACAGCGTGTTTGGTAAGAGCGGCGCGCGTATCGAAATTCCTGGCTGTTCCCTGTGTATGGGCAACCAGGCGCGCGTAGCCGACGGCGCGACGGTGGTCTCCACCTCGACCCGTAACTTCCCGAACCGTTTAGGTACCGGTGCGAACGTCTTCCTGGCTTCTGCTGAGCTGGCGGCGGTTGCGGCGCTGATTGGCAAACTGCCAACGCCGGAAGAGTACCAGACCTTCGTGGCGCAGGTGGATAAGACCGCGGTGGATACCTATCGCTACCTGAACTTCGACCAGCTCTCTCAGTACACCGAGAAGGCTGACGGGGTGATCTTCCAGACGGCAGTATAAACAGCAAAACCGTCTCTACGAGACGGTTTTTAGTGTTTGCACCCTCTCCCGTGGGAGAGGGACGGGGTGAGGGCATCAGGCCGCAGGGTCTTGCTCTCACCTTTTTATTTTCATTCCTCCCACCTCCCACGCTTTTTTTCTTCCTCGCTGCTGCGATAATTACCTTAATGGCTTTGCAGAGGAAAACACTATGGATTACGAATTTCTGCGCGACATCACCGGAGTGGTGAAAGTGCGTATGTCGATGGGCCACGAAGCCGTTGGACACTGGTTTAACGAAGAGGTGAAAGAAAATCTCTCCCTTCTTGATGAGGTTGAACAGGCGGCAAAGACGGTGAAAGGCAGTGAGCGCTCCTGGCAACGCGCCGGGCACGAATACACGCTGTGGATGGACGGTGAAGAGGTCATGGTGCGTGCCAACCAGCTCGAGTTTTCAGGCGACGAGATGGAAGAGGGGATGAGCTACTATGACGAAGAAAGCCTGTCGCTGTGCGGCGTAGAAGACTTCCTTCAGGTGGTGAATGCCTACCGCGAGTTCATGAAACAGCGGTAATTTCCCGAAGCATCCCTGCTCCGGGCAACACTTACACGGCCGGAATGTTGCGGCCGTAGTAGATCTCGCGCATCTCTTTCCAGAGCAGGTCAGTAATCGCCTTACGCTCTTCTTCGCTCAAATCTTCCGGCTTCGTGTGGAACATATAGTGCTTAAGGTCGAACTCCTTAAGTAACATCTTGGTATGGAAGATGTTTTCCTGATACACGTTCACGTCCATCATGTCGTACAGCGACTTCATGTCCTCGGACATAAAGTTCTGAATAGAGTTGATCTCGTGGTCGATGAAGTGCTTCATGCCGTTGACGTCACGGGTAAAACCGCGCACGCGGTAATCAATCGTGACGATATCCGATTCCAACTGGTGGATGAGATAGTTCAGTGCGTTCAGTGGGGAAATCACGCCGCAGGTCGACACTTCAATATCGGCGCGGAACGTACACAGCCCGCCTTCCGGGTGACTCTCCGGGTAGGTATGGACGCAGATATGGCTTTTATCCAGGTGAGCAACCACCACTTCCGGCAGCGGGCCCGGATGTTCCGTTTTGTCGATAAGCTTCGGATCGACCGGTTCTTCGCTGACCAGTATGGTCACGCTGGCGCCCTGGGGTTCATAATCCTGTCGGGCAATATTCAGGATGTTGGCGCCGATAATGGAACAGGTTTCTGACAGGATCTCGGTCAGACGGTTGGCGTTGTAGAGTTCGTCGATATAGGCGATGTAACCATCGCGTTCTTCCGCTGTTTTGGCATAGCAGATATCGTAAATACAAAAACTCAGGCTTTTGGTCAGGTTGTTAAAGCCATGCAGTTTAAGCTTTTTCAATTAGCTCACCCCCTTAGTGGATAATGCGTCATGCAGGTACTGCGGCAGAGCAAACGCTGCGGTATGAATAGCCGGATTGTAGTATCGGCACTGTAGACCTCCCTGATGGAAGCGGGCCTGAATAATTTCGGTGGAAAGATGACGTAATACGTCGTTATCCGTCGCCCAGGCAAAGGTCATGATCCCACCGTAGTACGTCGGAATGGCCGCCTGATAGAAGCTGACATCCTCGAAATAGGTGCTGAGCTTGCGATGGCTATCCAGCGCTTCATCCTGTTGCAGGAAGCAGACGCCGTTTTGGGCGACGAAGATCCCGCCCGGGTTCAGGCAACGCTTGCAGCCTTCGTAGAACGAGGAGGTAAACAGCGACGCGCCAGGGCCGATAGGGTCGGTGCAGTCGGAGATAATGACATCAAAGGTCTGGGTTGTCTGGTTAACAAAGTTAACCCCGTCATCAATCACCAGATTAAAACGCGGATCGTCATAGCTACCGGCATTGTGGTTGGGCAGGTACTGGCGGCAGAACGAGACGACGCCCGCATCGATTTCCACCATGGTGATGGTTTCAATGGAACGATGGCGGGAAACTTCACGCAGCATTGCGCCATCGCCACCGCCGATAATCAGGACATGCTTCGCATGGCCGTGAGCCAGCAGCGGGACGTGGGTCATCATTTCATGATAGATAAACTCATCTCGCTCGGTCGTTTGCACGACGCCGTCCAGGGCCATGACGCGGCCAAAGGCAGCATTCTCGAAGATGATCAGATCCTGGTGATCGGTTTTTTCATGATAGAGCACGTTATCAACGGCAAAGTACTGACCAAACTGGTCATGCAGTGTTTCATGCCACAACGTGTGGTCGGCCATACGCGGACTCCTCCTTTGTTAACATCCGTTACGCTCACAAAAAATGAGCGAAACATGATAGCTAACTATAACCGTGGTTGCACGGCTATAGGTTTAACAGGAGGCGTCGGGAAGGTTATTTGACGTAGGCGAGCAGGCTGAGCGAATCGCGAGCCAGCGCTTTGCATTTTTTAGCCGTGGGAATGCCAATACCGCTTAGGTCACGGTAGCTGTCTTCGCCGAGCGCCTTCATGTCAAAGCTGTCGTAGTTGCTGAGATCCCACTGGTTCTGCTGGGCAAAAAAGACCAGCGCGCGGCGAATTTGCCCGTTGGGTAAATTCTGGTAGCCACAATCATTTTTCAGGAATACAAAAACCGCCGTTAAATCGGCCATATCTTCCGCTTCATTTTCACTGAGCGCATAGCTGTTCGCACACATTGCCATCAGGCTACCGAACAAAATTGTCCTGAAAAACGTCTTCATTGCTTCTACCACTTCTTCACGGAAAATTAACGTTAGCATACTTGATGCCAGTGCGACGATCTTTATTATTGCCGCTTTACTTGACCTTCCGGTAAGGGGAGGGTTTATGCTCAAAAGATCGCCTGCTGGAAATAAGGAAATGAACATGCAACGTCGTGATTTTTTAAAATATTCCGTGGCTCTGGGGGCTGCCAGCGCCTTACCCCTCTGGAGCCGTGCGGTTTTCGCGGCTGACAGGCCTGCCTTACCCATCCCTGATTTGCTGACCGCTGACGCCCGCAGCCGTTTCCAGCTTGTCGTTCAGTCCGGTAACACGCTGTTCGGTGCGCACAACGCGACAACCTGGGGCTATAACGGCAATCTTCTCGGTCCTGCGCTACAGCTGCGCAAAGGTAAAGCGGTGACGGTGGATATCCACAATACGCTTGCTGAAGAGACGACGGTGCACTGGCACGGACTGGAAGTGCCGGGCGAGGTAGACGGCGGGCCGCAGGGCATCATCAAAGCGGGCGGCACGCGCAGCGTCACCTTTACGCCCAACCAGCGCGCCGCGACCTGCTGGTTCCATCCGCATCAGCATGGCAAAACGGGCCATCAGGTAGCGATGGGGCTGGCGGGGCTGGTGCTGATTGAAGACGACGAAAGCCGCCTGCTGCGCCTGCCGAAGCAGTGGGGCATCGACGATGTGCCGGTGATTGTGCAGGACAAGAAATTCACCGCTGACGGGCAAATCGACTACCAGCTGGATGTGATGAGCGCGGCGGTCGGCTGGTTTGGCGACACGCTGCTGACCAACGGCGCCATTTATCCTCAGCACGCCGCGCCGAAAGGCTGGCTGCGCCTGCGTCTGCTTAACGGCTGTAACGCGCGTTCCCTCAACTTCGCCACCAGCGATAAGCGTCCGCTGTACGTGGTCGCCAGCGACGGCGGGCTGCTGCCTGAGCCGGTGAAGGTCAACGAACTGCCGATGCTGATGGGGGAGCGCTTTGAGGTGCTGGTGGATATCAGCGACGGCAAGCCGTTCGATCTTGTGACCCTGCCGGTTAGCCAGATGGGGATGGCGGTCGCGCCGTTTGACAAGCCGCATCCGGTGCTGCGTATCCAGCCGTTACGGGTGACCGCTTCCGGCACGCTCCCTGATACGTTAACCACGCTGCCGGCACTTCCGTCGCTGGATGGGCTTACGCAACGGAAACTGCAGCTCTCCATGAACCCGATGCTCGATATGATGGGCATGCAGGCGCTGATGGCGAAATATGGCGATAAGGCGATGGCGGGGATGCATCACGGGCAGATGATGGGTCACATGAACATGGACCACGGCAACATGGGCGGCATGGGGAACATGAATCACGGCGACCATGGCTTTGATTTCCACAACGCCAATATGATCAACGGTAAAGCGTTCGACATGAACACGCCGATGTTTGCAGCGACAAAAGGGCAGCTTGAGCGCTGGGTGATTTCAGGTGAAGGGGACATGATGCTGCACCCGTTCCACATCCACGGCACGCAGTTCCGCATTCTCTCTGAGAACGGCAAAGCCCCGGACGCGCATCGCGCGGGCTGGAAGGATACGGTGAAGGTGGAAGGCGGCGTCAGCGAGGTGCTGGTGAAGTTCGACCACGAGGCACCGAAAGAGTTTGCCTATATGGCCCACTGTCATCTGCTGGAGCATGAAGATACGGGGATGATGCTCGGTTTTACCGTATAAAAAAAGCCGGGTGGCGGCTTCGCCTTACCCGGCCAACATATGGAAATCGTAGGCCCGGTAAGCGTTAGCGCCACCGGGCTTTTTCGTTACTTAGCGTCGTCAGGCAGTGCATACGCGACAATATAGTCGCCCATCTTCGTGCCAAACGAACCGTGACCACCCGCGGAGATGACAACATACTGTTTGCCATTCACTTCATAGGTCATTGGCGTTGCCTGTCCACCGGCTGGCAGACGGCCTTGCCACAGTTTTTCACCGTTGGTCATGTTGTACGCGCGCAGGTAGTTATCTGCGGTTGCCGCGATAAACAGCACGTTACCGGCGGTGGAGATTGGGCCACCCAGCATTGGCATACCCATATTGAACGGCACTGGAACAGGCATCGGGAACGGCATGCTGTCCTGTGGGGTACCAATACGTTTTTTCCATACGATCTGGTTAGTTTTCAGATCCAGACCGGAGATGTAACCCCAGGCAGGCTGTTTACACGGCAGACCGAACGGAGAAAGGAACGGATTCAGAGTCACACCATAAGGAACGCCATACTGCGGCTGGATACCGGCTTCGGTACCGCTGCCTTTCGCATCTTTAGGCTGCTCCATTGGGTTACCCGGACCGCGTGGGATCAGACGGGACACGAACGGCAGCGCCATTGGGTTAGCGATAGCGACCTGACGGTTCGGGTCAACGGAGATCCCGCCCCATTCGAACATCCCCAGGTTACCTGGGAAGACCAGCGTACCCTGCTCTGACGGTGGGGTGAAAATCCCTTCGTAGCGCAGCTGGTGGAACATCACGCGGCATACCAGTTGGTCAAACATGGTGGCACCCCACATGTCTGCACCGCTGAGATCTTTCTTCGGACGGAAGCTCAGGTCAGAGAACGGCTGCGTTTTGCTGACGTAATCGCCTTTCGCCGCACCCTGCGGAACCGGTTTTTCCGGTGCAGGCACAACCAGCTTGCCGTTGCTGCGATCCAGCACGAAGATGTTGCCGGTTTTCGCTGGAGCGTAAATCACCGGTACGGTTTTGCCGTTAACGGTAATGTCCGCCAGCGTCGGCTGGGACGGCATATCCATATCCCACAGATCGTGGTGAACGGTCTGGTAGCTCCAGGCCAGCTTACCGGTGGTCGCGTTCAATGCCACGATAGCGCTGGCATAACGTTCCTGCTCCGGCGTGCGGTTACCGCCCCAGATATCTGGCGTAGTAACGCCCATCGGCAGGTAGACCAGGTCCAGCTTCGCGTCATACGCTGCAGGTGCCCAGGAGTTTGGCGAGTTAAAGGTAAAGGTGTGTTCGTCCGACGGGATCGCATTCGGATCTTTCGCGCCCGGGTCGAAGGCCCACAGCAGTTTACCGGTATTCACGTCGAAACCACGGATAACGCCGGAGGTTTCACGGGTAGAGAAGTTATCCGTTACCGAACCGGCAATCACGATGGTTTTATCGGTGATGATGGGCGGTGAGGTTGGCTCATACAGACCCGGCGTGGTGTCCGGCATATTGGTCTGCAGATTCAGGATACCTTTGTTGGCAAAGGTTTCGCACAGCTTGCCCGTTTCGGCATTGATGGCGAACAGACGACCATCGTTCACCGGCAGCATGATGCGGCGAGGACAGTCGGCAATGACTTCCGGGCTCGCATTATCCGGGCGCGCTTCGTGATAAGAGACGCCACGGCAGGTCACGTGCTGGAAGGACGGGTTGGAGTTCAGCTGCGGATCGAAGTGCCATTTCTCTTTACCGGTGGCCGCGTCGAGCGCGAACAGACGCTGGTGCGCCGTACAGAGATAAAGCATATCGCCGACTTTAATTGGCGTCACTTCGTTGGTCAGTTCACCCGGATCGTTCGGCATCTTCAGATCGCCGGTACGGAATACCCAGGCTTCTTTCAGGTTTTTAACGTTGTCCGCGTTGATCTGCTTCAGCGGAGAGTAGCGCTGACCTTCCTGGTTGCGGCCATAGGCAGGCCAGTCGCCGTCAGCAACCTGAGAGATCGCCGCCGCAGGCGTCGATTCTGCGTTCAGCGTACCGTTGATCTCCTGCGGATCGTTGAAGCCAGCCCAGGTCAGGATACCGCCGCTGATTAAAAGCGCTACCACCAGCGCCGCGACCGCACCGCTGGACGGCACGATCAGGCGACGCCAGACGAACGGCAGGATCAGCCAGATGCCGAAGAAGACCAGGATGTCACTGCGCGGCGTCAGCGCCCAGAAGTCAAAGCCGACTTCCCAGACGCCCCAGATCATGGTGGCAAGAAGGAGTGCGGCATACAGCCACAGTGCAGATTGTTTTCTACGCCAGAGCAGGACGGTTACGCCAAGCATAACCAGGCCCGCAATCGGGTAGTACCAGGAGCCGCCGATCGCGACCAGCCAGACGCCACCGATTAACAGGTACAGGCCGCAGAAGGCGGCGAATAGCGCTGTTAATGTCACCAGTAGACGCGGCTGTTTAGAGTTTGTTTCAGCCATAGAAAGTGTACTCGTCAGTTTTTGTTAATAATTTGCTAGCAACTAATTATAGGTATTAACAAGTGTGATCGGAATCACAATATTTGCTTTTTATAACTCATACGTCAGGGTTATCCATTTGCTGATATAATGGCTGGCTTGCGTATCAGTGCTGGATATTAACTCATCCGTATTGAGAGATTTTCATTAAAATCATTTGGTTAGTAATATGAAACATACTGTTGAAGTGATGATCCCGGAAGCCGAGATCAAAGCGCGTATCGCCGAACTGGGTCGTCAAATCACCGAACATTACAAGGACAGCGGCAGCGAAATGGTGCTGGTCGGTCTGTTGCGCGGCTCTTTCATGTTCATGGCAGACCTGTGCCGTGAGGTGCATGTGCCCCATGAGGTCGATTTTATGACCGCCTCCAGCTACGGCAGCGGCATGTCCACCACCCGTGATGTGAAAATCCTGAAAGATCTGGATGAAGATATTCGTGGCAAAGATGTGTTGATCGTTGAGGACATCATCGACTCCGGCAACACGCTGTCAAAAGTGCGCGAGATCCTGAGCCTGCGTGAGCCAAAATCGCTGGCGATTTGCACCCTGCTGGATAAGCCTGACCGCCGTGAAGTGCAGGTGCCGGTGGAGTTTGTTGGTTTCTCTATCCCGGACGAGTTCGTCGTCGGTTACGGTATTGACTACGCACAGCGTTATCGTCATCTGCCGTATGTTGGGAAAGTGGTATTGCTGGACGAGTAATTGCGGTTTGTTGCCCGGTGGCGCTGCGCTTACCGGGCCTACGAATGGGCACATGTAGGCCGGGTAAGGCGCAGCCGCCACCCGGCTTTGTTTATTTATGGTTTACGTGCTTAAGCTGAAGGTTGGCAATTCCTGAACGGTAACGCTGCTCCAGCGTTTCGCGGTTGGTGGCGGTCACTTCCAGGTTGCGCAGCAGACCATCGTGAATACCGTACGCCCAGCCGTGGATCGAGACCTTCTGCCCGCGCTTCCACGCCGATTGCATGATCGTTGAGTGGCCCAGGTTATACACCTGCTCCATCACATTGAGTTCGCACAGGGTATCCATGCGGCGCTCCTGCGGCATTTCGCCCAGCAGTGAGCTATGTTTGAACCAGATATCGCGGATGTGGAGCAGCCAGTTATCAATGAGCCCCAGCTCCGTGTTTTCAACCGCCGCCTGCACGCCGCCGCAGCCGTAGTGGCCGCAGATGATGATGTGCTCGACTTGCAGAACGTCAACGGCATACTGAACAACAGAAAGACAGTTAAGATCGGTGTGAATCACCAGGTTGGCAACGTTGCGGTGAACAAACAGTTCGCCGGGCTCGAGGCCGGTCAGGCGCTCCGCCGGTACGCGGCTGTCGGAGCATCCAATCCAGAGAAAGCGTGGGTTTTGCGCCTGCGCGAGTTTTCCAAAAAATCCGGGGTCTTCCTCCACCAGCATTTTTGACCATAGTGCATTGTTGCTGATGAGTGTATCTATGTTGTTCATGGAGGTTAGCGACCTGTAACCGAGTAATTGCGTTGCGCTACTATAGGGTAACCCGACTTTTAATGAAACCACACAACGTGTGTCAGAACTGAAGGTAAGTTAATTTCATGGCAATTGCACTGGAGCTTGAGCAGCTTAAAAAAACCTATCCGGGCGGCGTTCAGGCGCTGCGCGGAATAGATCTTAAAGTAGAGGCCGGTGATTTTTACGCGCTTCTGGGGCCGAACGGGGCGGGGAAATCGACTACCATCGGCATCATTAGCTCGCTGGTGAACAAAACCTCCGGCCGCGTCAGCGTGTTCGGATACGACCTGCAAAAAGATGTGGTCAACGCCAAGCGCCAGCTGGGTCTGGTACCGCAGGAATTCAACTTCAACCCGTTTGAGACGGTGCAGCAGATCGTCGTTAACCAGGCGGGTTATTACGGCGTTGAGCGTAAAGAGGCCCTGGAGCGGAGCGAAAAATACCTCAAGCAGCTCGATCTGTGGGAAAAGCGTAACGAACGCGCCCGGATGTTATCCGGCGGGATGAAGCGCCGCCTGATGATTGCCCGTGCGCTGATGCACGAGCCAAAGCTGCTGATCCTCGATGAGCCGACGGCGGGCGTAGACATTGAGTTGCGCCGCTCCATGTGGGGCTTCCTGAAAGACCTCAATGACAAAGGCACCACCATCATTCTGACTACCCACTACCTGGAAGAGGCGGAAATGCTGTGCCGCAACATCGGCATCATTCAGCACGGCGAGCTGGTGGAAAACACCTCGATGAAGAACCTGCTCTCCAAGCTGAAATCAGAAACCTTTATTCTCGATCTGGCGGCAAAGAGCCCGTTACCGAAGCTTGAAGGGTACCAGTATCGTCTGGTGGATACCTCGACGCTGGAAGTGGAAGTGCTGCGCGAGCAGGGGATTAACAGCGTGTTCTCCCAGCTGAGCGCGCAGGGTATTCAGGTTTTAAGTATGCGTAACAAAGCGAACCGACTGGAAGAGCTGTTTGTCTCTCTGGTGCAGGATAAACAAGGAGACAAGGCATGACGCATCTTTACTGGGTCGCGCTGAAAAGTATCTGGGCGAAAGAGATTAACCGTTTTATGCGCATCTGGGTGCAAACCCTGGTGCCGCCAGTCATCACGATGACGCTCTATTTCATCATCTTCGGTAACCTGATTGGTTCCCGGATTGGTGAGATGCACGGCTTTACCTATATGCAGTTTATCGTGCCTGGCCTGATCATGATGGCGGTGATCACCAACGCCTATGCCAACGTGGCGTCGTCCTTCTTTAGCGCCAAGTTCCAGCGCAATATTGAGGAGCTGCTGGTGGCACCGGTGCCAACGCATGTGATCATTGCCGGTTACGTCGGTGGCGGCGTGGCGCGCGGTCTGTGTGTTGGGATCCTGGTGACGGCCATTTCGCTGTTCTTCGTGCCGTTCCAGGTGCACTCCTGGCTTTTCGTGGCCCTGACCCTGCTCCTGACGGCGATCCTCTTCTCGCTGGCCGGTCTGCTGAACGCCGTGTTTGCCAAAACGTTTGACGACATCAGCCTGATCCCGACCTTCGTGCTGACGCCGCTGACCTATCTCGGCGGGGTGTTCTACTCCCTGACGCTGCTGCCGCCGTTCTGGCAAGCGCTGTCGCACCTGAACCCGATCGTCTACATGATCAGCGGTTTCCGCTTTGGCTTCCTCGGCATCACCGATGTGCCGCTGTTTACCACGGTGGCGGTGCTGGTGGTGTTCATCATCGTCTTCTACCTGCTGTGCTGGTATCTGATCCAGCGCGGACGCGGTCTGCGCAGCTAGCCCTCAGCCCGGCGACATTCTGTCTGCCGGGCACTTTCTTTGACAGTTATCACCGAAAGCTAACCTTCACTCCGCTAAACTACTTGCCTGCTAAGGAGAGAGTTATGCTGGGATGGGTTATCACCTGCCACGATGAACGGGCGCAGGACATGCTGCTGAAGCTGGAAGCCAGGTTTGGTCCGCTGCCACAGTGTCGCGCGGTTAACTACTGGCGCGGCTTGAGTACCAACATGCTTGGCCGGATCCCTTCATGAAACCGATACCGGAGACGGCGTGATTTTTCTTACCGATAAATCCGGCGCGGCGCCGTACCGTGCTGCGGCCCTGATGAGCCATAAGCACGACTGCTGCGAGGTGATCTCCGGTATTAGCTTTCCACTGCTTGAAATGATGTATCCCCATCGCGAGACCTTAACCAGCGCAGCGTTCCGTAACGCTATCGTTTCGCTGGGTACCCCGGGCGTCAGCAGCTTGTGGCATCAACAGCAAAAAAATCCTCCCTTTGTCCTGCTGCATGACCTGTATAAGAATTAAACATTGGTATTGATGTCGCTTTTGCTACAATGGCGTAAGTATTTCCGCTTCGAATAAGACCCTCATGTTCACGCGTATTGTTTTCCTGCTATTGATGTTCGTGTCCGGCACTGTTTCTGCCAGTTTATTAAGTCAGCAAAGACTGCCTGCTCAATATATGCAAACCACCGAAGATGCGGCGATTTGGGCGCAGATCGGCAACAGCGTCATTAACGTTGGCAACGTGCGGGCAGGGCAGATCCTCGCGGTGGTGCCTGCGGCGGCGGACTACTATGAATTTCGCTTCGGATTTGGCACGGGCTTTATCGACAAGGGGCATCTGGAGCCGGTTCAGGGCAAACAGCGCGTCGAGGATGGCCTGGGGGATTTGAACAAACCGCTGAGCAATCAAAACCTGATAACGTGGAAAGACACGCCCGTTTATAACGCCCCGAACAACGGCAGCGCACCCTTCGGCACCTTAAGCGCCAATCTTCGCTATCCGATCCTGAACAAACTTAAAGACCGTTTAAACCAGACCTGGTTTCAGATCCGCATCGGTAATCGTCTGGCGTGGATCAGCAGCCTGGATGCGCAGGAAGATAACGGCCTTCCTGTTCTGACCTACCATCATATTTTGCGTGATGAAGAAAACACGCGCTTTCGACATACGTCCACAACGACCAGCGTACGTGCGTTTAATAACCAGATGGCATGGCTTCGCGATCAGGGCTATACCACCCTGACGATGTACCAGCTGGAAGGGTACGTGCGTAACAAAATGAACCTGCCTGCGAAATCGGTGGTGATAACCTTTGACGATGGCCTGAAATCTGTCAGCCGCTATGCTTATCCTGTGCTGAAAGAGTACGGCTTCAAGGCTACCGCGTTTATTATCTCTTCCCGCATAAAAGGCCATCCGCAGAAGTGGGATCCTAAATCCCTGCAGTTTATGAGCGTGCAGGAGATTAAGGGGATTCAGGATGTGTTCGATATTCAGTCTCATACCCACTTCCTGCACCGCGTGGATGCCAATAAGCATCCGATTTTACTGAGCCGCAGCTATCACGTGATTTTGTTTGATTTTGAACGCTCGCGTCGCGCGCTGGCGCAGTTTAACCCGCGCGTGCTGTATGTCTCTTACCCCTTCGGCGGCTACGACAATAAAGCGATAAAGGCGGCGAATGATGCCGGTTTCCATCTGGCGGTGACGACGGTGAAAGGAAAGGTGAAGCCGGGGGATAATCCGTTCTTACTGAAACGCCTGTACATCTTAAGAACGGATTCGCTGGAGACGATGTCGCGGCTGATCAGCAATCAGCCGCAGGGGTAGTGCTTATGCAACCTGAACCGGAATCGCCTTTGCGGTGCGCTTCATTTCATTCTCGCCTTCGAAGTAGGCGACTTTAGGCTGCCAGCGGCGCGCTTCTTCGTCAGACATCATCACGAAGCTGGCGATGATCACGATATCACCCACGTCCGCGCAGTGCGCGGCTGCGCCGTTAACGGAGATGATTTTGGACCCGCGCTCGGCGGCAATCGCGTAGGTAGAGAAGCGTTTGCCGTTGTTCACGTTCCAGATATCAATCGCTTCGTTTTCGAGGATACCTGCTGCATCAAGGAAATCCTGATCAATGGCGCAGGAGCCTTCATAGTGCAGGTCGGCCTGCGTGACTTTCACACGGTGAAGCTTACCTTGCAGCATTTTGCGAATCATTACGTTTACCTATCATTATCAGGGGTGAAGGGAACTACGCCAGCTCAACCACTTTATTGTCGATCAGACGCGCCTGACCTAGCCAGGCCGCCACCAGGATGACTGCGCGCTTGCTGTTCTGGGTTAACTCCAGCAGCGTATCAGCATCACGAATTTGTACGTCGTCAGCACGAAGGCCTTTATCGTTAAGCGCCTGCTCGGCAAGGGCGATAATCTCTTCTGCTGTTAACTCTTTTGCCAGCATCTGCTCTGCCATGGTGTTCATGACCTTGCTTAAGCCCGGCGCGATTTTACGCTGTTCGGCAGTCAGGTAGCCATTTCGCGAGCTGAGTGCCAGACCGTCTTTGGCGCGTACAATCGGTACGCCGACAATCTCGATATCGTAACCCATATCCGCAACCATCTTGCGGATCAGCGCCAGCTGCTGGAAATCTTTCTCGCCAAAGCAGGCTACGTCCGGCTGTACCAGGTTGAACAGCTTGCTGACGATGGTGGAAACGCCGCGGAAATGGCCCGGGCGGCTCGCGCCTTCGAGCATGGTGGAAATGCCCGGGACGTCAACGTAGGTTGCCTCTTCGGTACCCTGCGGGTAAACATCCGCCGGTGCAGGTGAGAAAACGATATCCGCGTGGCGTTTTTTGAGCTTCTCGCAATCTTCCTGCAGGGTACGCGGGTAGCGTGCCAGATCGTCTGCGCGGTCAAACTGCATGGGGTTCACGAAGATACTGACCACCACGATATCTGCCCGTGCACGGGCTTCGTCGACGAGCTTCATGTGGCCGTCATGCAGATTGCCCATGGTCGGGACCAGTGCGATACGTTTACCTTCCTGTCGCGCGCGGCGGATATGCTGGCGAAGCAGCGGCAGGGTTTCAATGATTAGCACAACGAGACTCCTTAATGGAAACTGTGTTCTTCACCCGGGTAAACACCGGATTCAACGTCGGCAATATACTGCCTGACCGCAGCGCGCATGTCGCCCGCTTCGGCGAGGAAATTTTTGGCAAATTTCGGGATGTGTCCGCCGGTGATACCGAAGGCGTCGTGCATCACCAGAATCTGACCGTCGGTGACGTTGCCTGCACCGATACCAATCACCGGAATGGACAGCGCGTCGGTGATGCGTTTCGCCAGCTCAACCGGCACGCACTCCAGCACCAGCAGCTGGGCACCTGCGGCTTCCAGCGCCAGGGCATCATCCAGCAGCGTCTGGGCGGCATCGCCACGGCCCTGCACCTTATAGCCGCCAAAGATATTGACGGACTGCGGCGTCAGGCCTAAATGCCCGCACACCGGCACGGCGCGCTCGGTGAGCCTCTTCACCGTTTCCACAAGCCAGGCGCCGCCTTCAATTTTGACCATATTGGCACCGGCACGCATCACTGCCGCCGCGTTTTCGAATGCCTGTTCCGGCGTGGCATAGGCCATAAACGGCAGATCGGAAAGCAGCAGGCAGGCTGGGGCGCCACGGCGCACGGCGCGGGTATGGTAAGCGATATCCTCAACCGTTACCGGCAGGGTGGAATCATGTCCTTGTACCGTCATCCCTAACGAGTCCCCGACCAGCATGACGTTGATCCCCTCTTCGGCAAACAGTTTGGCGAAGCTGTAGTCATACGCGGTGATGGTGGCGAAGCGTTTTTTTTCCTGTTTGCATTTCTGCAGTAAGGAGATGGTGGTTGGTTTCATACTGTTTCCTGATAGCCCAAAAG
This sequence comes from Enterobacter sp. 5-4, assembly GCF_000612205.1. Classification (NCBI taxonomy): domain Bacteria; kingdom Pseudomonadati; phylum Pseudomonadota; class Gammaproteobacteria; order Enterobacterales; family Enterobacteriaceae; genus Enterobacter; species Enterobacter sp. 5-4. The sequence goes on from NZ_JFHW01000010.1 coordinate 408,480, forward strand.
CGAATCTTTGCGCATTCTAACAGTAACATTCGAGGGAACAATGATTTTAGGTAAACGATTAACCATAAACATCTTATGGTTAATCGCTAAAAAAACAGCCTTACCAGCGGGCGGGTTTCTCCGCACCGAGACTGTTGAGAACGGCCTCTAGCGAGAGCCCGTCAGGGAAGGTAAGGGAAGGGGCAACTTCATACAGCGGCCAGAGCATAAACCCGCGATTTTTCATGTCGTAATGCGGAACGGTGAGGCGTTCAGTGTTAATCGTCTTGTGACCAAACAGCATAATATCGAGGTCGAGCGTGCGCGGCCCCCAGCGTTCAGCTTTGCGTACGCGGCCCTGCTGAAGCTCAATACGCTGGGTATTGTCCAGCAGCGCTTCGGGATCCAGCTCAGTCTCAAGAACCACGGCGGCGTTGAGGTAGTCTGGCTGATCCTGCGGCCCCAGCGGCGGGGTGCGATAGAACGAGGAGACCGCCACGATGCGGCTTTGCGGGATCTCACCCAGCGCCTCTACGGCAGCATTCACCTGCTCCAGCGGTGAGGCTAAATTGCTGCCGATGGCGATATACGCGAGGGTCATGCTGTCCCTTCACGACGCGGCGCGCGTTTGCGCGGACGACGATGACGGCGACGCGGTTCCGGCTCTTCATCCAGCCCGGTCAGCATATCTTTCTGCTCTGGCGGGGCGGAGACCTGGAATTCAGCCCACCACTGCGCCAGACGCTGCAGCTCCTGGTTGCGTTCAATTTCAGCGCGCAGCGACAGGAGATCGAAGGCGGCACGGAACTTAGGATGCTCCATCAGCTTCCAGGCGCGTTTGCCCTGACGACGGGACATGCGCAGCTGAAGCTGCCAGATGTCGCGCACCAGAGTGGTAATACGTTTCGGAATGGCGAGCGTGCGGCAGCCTTCGTCCAGCACGTCGTTGGCGGCCAGCGCGAACGCATCGTAATAGGCGAGCCCGCTCTCCTGGGTAATGCGCTGGGCCGTTTCCAGCAGCGGATACCAGAACATCGCGGCAAACAGGAACGCCGGGTTCACGCGCATGTCGTTGCGAATGCGGGTATCGGTATTCTTCAGCACCTGCGCAATCATCCGCTCCATTGGGCTGTCACCGTTTTCGGTGAAGTAGCGGGTAATGGTCGGGAACAGCGGCTGGAACAGGTTGTATTCGCGCAGAAGATTATAGGTTTCAAAACCGTGGCCGGCCTGCAGCAGCTTCAGCGCTTCTTCGAACAGGCGAGCAGGCGGCACGTCGTTAATCAGCGTCGCCAGACGCGGGATCGGCTCGGCCGTTTCCGGGCTGATGCGCATATTGAGCTTGGCGGCAAAACGCACGGCGCGCAGCATACGCACGGGATCTTCACGGTAGCGCGTTTCCGGCGTGCCGATCAGGCGGATCAGACCTTCTTTCAGGTCCTGCATGCCGCCGACGTAATCGCGCACGGTGAAATCCGCCACGCTGTAATAGAGGCTGTTGATGGTGAAGTCGCGACGCTGGGCATCTTCTTCGATAGAGCCGAAGATGTTGTCGCGCAGCAGCATACCGTTCTGGCCGCGCTGCGACGTGGTGCGATCGGATGCGCCCGCTTCGTGGTGGCCGCGGAAGGTCGCCACTTCGATAATTTCCGGCCCAAACATCACGTGAGCCAGACGGAAGCGGCGGCCAACGAGACGACAGTTGCGGAATAATTTGCGCACCTGCTCAGGCGTGGCGCTGGTCGTCACGTCGAAATCTTTCGGTTTTTTGCCCAGCAGTAAATCACGCACCCCACCGCCGACGAGATAGGCCTCGTAGCCCGCTTTATTCAGACGATAGAGTACCTTGAGGGCATTTTCACTGATATCTTTGCGGGAAATAGAGTGCTGCTCACGCGGAATAACCGACATGTGTGGTTGTGCAATAGCATCATTCGCCATGCTCTCTTCGCGGCTTAGCACTTTACGGCAAAAATTAGCGACTCGGGTAAAAATGGTACACCTCGTAGTGTGTTTTGTTATGAAAAAAGCGGCTAATCATAGCTCAGCGCAACGCATTTGAGAATGCTGGATTTTTGGCACAGCCCTGAGCGTCCAGTTGGCGATGGCCATTTTCAGCAGTTCGTCAATACGCAGATCCTGCCATTCGTTGGTTACATTCTGGTTGAGAAAACGCAGCGCGTCGATCAAAACAGGGCGCGGATCGCCGTCTGGCAGGGCCGGGGCGTGGTTCTGCTTTGATAATTTTAAGCCCTGCGTATTAACCGCCAGCGGCAGATGAATGTAGTCCGGTGCTGTCCAGCCAAACTGGTGATACAGCGAGATGTGTCGTACGGTCGGCTCGACCAGATCCGCCCCGCGCACAATTTCCGTCACGCCCTGGAAATGATCGTCCACCACCACGGCCAGGTTGTAGGCGAACAGGCCATCGCGACGGTGAATAATAAAATCCTCACGCGCCAGACGTTCATCGGCATGAATCTCACCGGAGAGTAAATCGTTAAAGCGCGTCACCGGTGAGCGCTGCAGTATTCGCACAGCGGCATTTTCAGGACCGTTGTTCAACGTGCGGCAGTGGCCGTCATAGACGCCGCCTGCGCTCTGGATACGCGCGCGGGTGCAGGTGCAGTTATAGGAAAGCCCCTGAGCGCGAAGCCAGGCCAGACGTTCCCGATACGCCTCGTGACGTGTCGACTGCCACAGAACCTCGTCATCCCAGTGAAGACCGTAATGTTCCAACTGACGCAGAATCGTCTCTGCTGCACCGGGAACTTCACGCGGAGGGTCAATATCTTCAATGCGGACGAGCCATTTTCCCTGACGGGCGCGAGCCTGCAGGTAGCTGCCGAGCGCGGCAATTAATGAGCCGAAGTGTAATTCACCGGAAGGAGATGGCGCGAAGCGCCCAATATAGTGTGATTCAGACATATCAACAGTAACAAGGCGGGAGAGACTCCCGCCTTTGGAGTGTGTAAACAGCGCTGGTGTTAACCGGCCATCTGTTTTTCGCGGATTTCGGCCAGCGTTTTGCAGTCGATGCACAGATCGGCGGTTGGACGCGCTTCCAGGCGACGAATGCCAATTTCAACACCGCAGGATTCGCAGTAGCCAAAATCTTCGTCTTCGACTTTTTTAAGCGTTTTCTCGATCTTTTTGATCAGTTTGCGTTCGCGGTCACGGTTACGCAGTTCGAGGCTGAACTCTTCTTCCTGAGCGGCACGGTCTACCGGATCCGGGAAGTTAGCAGCTTCATCCTGCATATGAGTAACGGTGCGATCGACTTCATCCCTGAGTTGATTACGCCATGCTTCAAGAATACGCTTGAAGTGCGACAGCTGGGCTTCGTTCATATACTCTTCGCCCGGTTTCTCTTGATACGGCTCCACCCCAGCGATGGCGAGAATACTCAGGGACGATGTTTTACGGTTTTGCCCTTCTTGCATGTTGCTTCTCCTTAACACGCACTATCGATCCCCGTGTTGGGGGAAAAATCAGGTCGCTATAAATAGCAGATGCTTTTCCGTATGGCAATTATCTAAACGTAACACTTGACAAGCCTGTGAGGAAAAGCGTATTTGCGCACGCGGCCAGAACACTTAATAGTCAATCGTCTAATCCCTTATAAGACAATGGGAAGAGAGGATCTCAGAGTCATATTATCGGCAGAAAGTTCCGCTTTATAAGCGAAAACCTCTACCCCCTGCTTTTGTGCCTCATTCAACAATTGCGCGTATTTAGGATCAATATGGCGGGCAGGGGAGAAACGTTCAATGGCTGAATGCAATACCGCAAACAGCAATACGGCGCGTTTGCCCGCCGCCGCAACACTCATTAGCTCTCGCAGATGCTTCTGGCCACGTAGCGTTACCGCATCCGGGAAGTAGCCATTTTCCTGTTCCGCTAACGTCACTGATTTTACTTCAATATAGCACTCCGGCCTGTCTTCCGCCTGTAACATGAAGTCAATTCTGCTGCCTTCATCGCCATATTTCACTTCGCTTTTATGCGTGCCATAACCAACCAGTTCGGGAATAACGCCATGGGTCAGCGCTTCCTTAACTAACTGATTGGCGCGCAGGGTATTAACGCAAATAAATGCCCCGTTTTGGGTTTCGGTCATTTCCCAGGTATGAGCATATTTGCGTTTAGTATTTTCTGATGTGGAATACCAGACCCTGTCACCCGGCGTCGCACAGCCCGTCATGGCACCGGTATTGGGGCAGTGCAGAGTGAGCTGTTCGCCTTCTGGCGTGATCACATCGGCGAGGAAGCGTTTGTAGCGTTGGACAAGCGTAGCGTGCTGCAGGGGAGGACTAAACTTCATCAGAATTCCTTTCGGTGTCGCCCAGCGTCCAGCGCTGTAGCGGCGTATAGCGGGTGCGTCCCTGAATAAAGATGGATTCATAAAGCGCGAATGTGTTGACCTGAAAGGCCCAGTGAAAACCCGGCGGCGGGATGGCAACGGCCTGACCGGCATCGCGCAGCAGGGTGATGTGCGGATGAAACGGCTGTGGGCTTTGATAACAGCCGCTGCGCGCCGCCTGCGCGCGCAGCATGTTCGCCAGCTGTAATAATCCGCGCGGAGGCTGTCGCGTACCCAGCCAGACCACGCGCGAACGCAGCCACTGGCCCGCGTCGTCGAGGTGCAGCGTAAATTCCGGCTGGGCAATACGCCCTGCCAGGGCGGCTAGCGCCCGCTGTTTTTCGGCACTGACGTCGCCCAAAAAGGCCAGCGTCAGGTGCAGGTTGGCCGCCGCGACAGGGCGACCGGCCTCCGGCGAGAAGTGGTCAGCGCGCCAGCGAACAATTTGACGCTGTAAGGGGGTGGGCAATTCAATGGCAAAAAACAGCCGTTTCGACTCAGGCATACGGAGGACTCGGTAATGATATGCGCCGATGCTACAATGTACGCCGACGAATGTTAACCCTCTGGAGCTGTTAGTGTCCTCATTGCCGGTCGCCGTTGTTCTTCCTGACCTTCTCGCTGCCTTACGCCATTCCCCGCAGGTTTTGCTGAATGCCCCGACGGGGGCGGGTAAGTCCACCTGGCTGCCGCTGCAGATTCTGAAAGAGGGGAACATCAGCGGGAAAATTATCCTGCTGGAGCCGCGCAGGCTGGCCGCACGCAACGTAGCGCAGCGCCTCGCGGAACTGCTGAATGAAAAACCGGGCGAAACGGTAGGGTACAGGATGCGCGCCGAGACCTGCGTGGGTCCGACAACGCGCCTTGAGGTGGTCACCGAGGGCATTCTCACCCGCATGCTGCAAAACGATCCGGAGCTGACCGGCGTCGGGCTGGTGATCCTGGATGAATTTCACGAGCGCAGCCTGCAGGCGGATCTGGCCCTCGCGCTGTTGCTGGACGTTCAGCAGGGACTGCGTGACGATCTCCGGCTGCTGATAATGTCGGCCACGCTGGACAATGCGCGGCTACGGCAGGCGTTATCCGATGCGCCTGTCATCAGCTCTGAAGGGCGGGCGTTTCCTGTTGAACGCCGCTATCAACCGCTTCCCTCCCATCAGCGTTTTGACGAAGCGGTCGCCATTGCCACCGCAGAACTGCTGCGTCAGGAACCCGGCTCGCTGCTGCTGTTTTTGCCGGGCGTCGGGGAGATCCAGCGCGTGCAGGAGCAGCTTTCCTCTCGCGTAGGCGGTGATGTACTGCTGTGCCCGCTCTACGGCGCGCTGTCGCTGCAGGAGCAGCGTAAAGCTATCCTTCCTGCCCCGGTTGGACAGCGCAAGGTGGTACTGGCAACCAATATTGCTGAAACCAGTTTGACCATCGAAGGTATTCGCCTGGTGGTCGATAGCGCGCAGGAGAGGGTGGCAAGCTTTGACCCGCGCACCGGGCTGACTAAACTCCTGACGCAGCGCATCAGCCAGGCATCAATGGTGCAGCGCGCGGGCCGCGCGGGGCGACTTGAGCCGGGTATATGCCTGCATTTGACCAGCGCAGAGCAGGCGGAACGTGCGGCGCAGCAAAGCACACCGGAAATTCTACAAAGCGATTTGTCTGGCCTGGTGATGGATCTGCTGCAGTGGGGCTGCCCGGATCCTGGACAGCTTACCTGGCTTGATTCCCCGCCAGCCGTGAACCTCACCGCTGCGCGCAACCTGTTGACCCAGCTTGGTGCGCTGGAAGGCGAACGTCTGACGGTACGCGGCCAGAAAATGGCGGCACTGGGCAACGATCCGCGTCTGGCCGCGATGCTGGTGGCCGCGCAGGGGGAAGATGAGATTGCCACGGCGGCCAAACTGGCGGCTATCCTTGAGGAGCCGCCGCGCGGAGGCAGCAGCGATCTGGGGCAGGCGTTTTCGCGCAATCAGGGGAACTGGCAGCAGCGGGCCCAGCAGCTCTGTAAGCGGCTTAACAGCCGCGGCGGCGTGCCAGACAGTGAGAGCCTCTCCCGGCTGTTAGCGCAGGCGTTTCCGGACCGGATTGCGCGTCGGCGCGGGCTGGACGGTCGCTACCAGCTGGCAAACGGTATGGGGGCGATGCTGGACAGCGATGATGCCCTGACGCGTCATGAGTGGCTGATTGCGCCGCTCCTGCTGCAGGGGAGCAACTCCCCGGATGCGCGTATCCTGCAGGCGATTGCCGTCGATATTGACGCCCTGACCCGTACCTGTCCGCATCTGCTCCAGCAATCGGACATCGTCGAGTGGGATGACGCCCAGGGCACGCTGAAGGCGTTTCGTCGCAGCCAGATTGGCAAACTGACACTCGGAACGAAGCCGCTGGCGAAGCCGTCGGAAGACGAGCTCCATCAGGCTATGCTGAACGGCATTCGGGAAAAAGGGCTGAGCGTGCTGAACTGGACGCCGGAGGCTGAGCAGTACCGCATTCGCCTGCACTGCGCCGCTCGCTGGTTGCCGGAGTACGCCTGGCCAGCGGTGGATGACGAAACGTTACTCGCGTCGCTGGAGACCTGGCTACTGCCGCAGATGAGCGGCGTACACTCCCTGCGGGCGCTGAAAGCGCTTGATGTTAAGGTCGCGTTACAGAATTTACTGGACTGGTCATTGCGTCAACGTCTGGATAGTGAACTGCCAGGGCATTACACTGTGCCGACCGGAAGCCGGATTGCCATCCGTTATCATGAGGATAATCCGCCGGCGCTGGCGGTTCGAATGCAGGAGATGTTTGGTGAGGCAACCACGCCGTCTATCGCTGAAGGGCGCGTGCCGTTGGTGCTTGAACTGCTGTCGCCTGCGCATCGACCCTTGCAGATCACTCGCGATTTGGGGGCGTTCTGGGCGGGGAGCTACCGTGACGTGCAAAAAGAGATGAAAGGGCGGTACCCCAAACACGTCTGGCCGGACGATCCGGCGAATACGGCGCCGACGAAGCGGACGAAGAAGTATTCCTGATAGGGATGTGCGGCCTGATGTCCTCACCCGGCCCTCTCCCACAGGGAGAGGGAGAACTAATTTTGAGAGATTTCTTCTTTCACAGACCGGTGGAAGAAAAGAGAATCGGGCCTTTGCGCCTGAAAGTTGCGGAGAAAAAGCATGGCGGGGAATGACCGCGAGCCAATAGGACGTAAGGGAAGACCAACGCGTCCGGCGAAAGAAAAGGTAAGCCGTCGTCGCCTCAGAGATGAGGACTATGACGATGACTATGAAGACGATGATGAGGATGAAGAACCGATGCCGCGTAAAGGGAAAGGCAAAGGGCGCAAGCCTCGGGGCAAACGCGGCTGGTTCTGGCTGCTGCTGAAGCTCTTTATTGTTTTTGTTGTGCTGATGGCAATTTACGGCGTCTATCTGGATCAGAAGATCCGCAGCCGTATCGACGGTAAAGTCTGGCAGTTACCTGCGGCCGTGTATGGCCGCATGGTGAACCTTGAGCCAGATATGTCCATCACGAAAAACGAAATGGTAAAACTGCTGGAAGCTACCCAGTATCGTCAGGTGTCAAAAATGACGCGCCCTGGCGAATTCACCGTGCAGGCCAACAGCATTGAGATGATCCGCCGTCCGTTTGATTTCCCGGACAGCAAAGAGGGTCAGGTGCGCGCGCGTCTGACCTTTGACGGCGATCGTCTGGATACCATCGAGAACATGGATAACAACCGTCAGTTCGGTTTCTTCCGTCTCGATCCCCGCCTGATCACCATGCTCTCGTCGGCGAACGGCGAACAGCGTCTGTTCGTGGCGCGTAACGGCTTCCCGGATCTGCTGGTTGATACCCTGCTGGCAACCGAAGACCGCCACTTCTACGAGCATGACGGCATCAGCCTCTACTCGATTGGCCGTGCGGTCCTGGCGAACCTGACCGCGGGCCGTACCGTGCAGGGGGCAAGTACGCTGACCCAGCAGCTGGTGAAGAACCTGTTCCTCTCCAGCGAGCGCTCTTACTGGCGTAAAGCGAACGAAGCGTATATGGCCGTGCTGATGGATGCGCGCTACAGCAAGGATCGTATCCTTGAGCTGTATATGAACGAGGTGTACCTCGGTCAGAGCGGCGATAACGAAATCCGCGGCTTCCCGCTGGCGAGCCTGTACTACTTTGGTCGTCCGGTTGAAGAGCTGAGTCTGGATCAGCAGGCGCTGCTGGTGGGCATGGTGAAAGGGGCATCCATTTATAACCCGTGGCGTAACCCGAAACTGGCGCTGGAGCGTCGTAACCTCGTTCTGCGTCTGCTGCAACAGCAGCAGGTGATTGACCAGGAGCTGTACGACATGCTGAGCGCGCGTCCGCTTGGCGTGCAGCCGCGCGGCGGGGTGATCTCGCCTCAGCCTGCGTTTATGCAGCTGGTGCGTCAGGAGCTGCAGAGCAAGCTTGGCGATAAGGTGAAAGATCTCTCCGGCGTGAAGATCTTTACGACCTTTGACTCCGTGGCGCAGGATGCGGCAGAAAAAGCGGCGGTGGAAGGCATTCCGGCGCTGAAGAAACAGCGTAAGCTCTCCGATCTTGAAACCGCGATGGTGGTGGTTGACCGTAACTCCGGCGAAGTTCGTGCGATGGTGGGCGGTGCCGAGCCGCAGTTTGCTGGCTATAACCGTGCCATGCAGGCGCGTCGCTCGATCGGCTCTCTGGCAAAACCGGCGACCTATCTCACTGCCCTGAGTCAGCCAAACCAGTATCGTCTGAATACCTGGATTGCGGATGCGCCGATCTACCTGCGCCAGCCTAACGGCCAGGTGTGGTCACCGCAGAACGACGACAAGCAGTTTAGCGGTCAGGTGATGCTGGTGGATGCGTTGACGCGCTCCATGAACGTGCCGACGGTGAACCTGGGCATGTCGCTGGGTCTGCCAGCGATTGTCGATACCTGGCAGAAGCTGGGCGTGGCGAAAGATCAGCTGCACCCGGTACCGGCGATGATCCTGGGGGCGCTCAACCTGACGCCGATCGAAGTGGCGCAGGCGTTCCAGACGATCGCCAGCGGCGGTAACCGCGCGCCGCTCTCCGCCCTGCGTTCGGTGATTGCCGAAGATGGCTCCGTGCTGTATCAGAGCTTCCCGCAGGCGGAACGTGCCGTTCCTGCGCAGGCAGCCTATATGACGCTGTGGACGATGCAGCAGGTGGTGCAGCGCGGTACCGGCCGTCAGCTGGGAGCGAAGTATCCGGGCCTGCATCTGGCGGGTAAAACCGGGACCACCAACAACAACGTTGACACCTGGTTTGCCGGTATTGATGGTCGTGAAGTGGTGATCACCTGGGTAGGCCGCGACAACAACCAGCCGACCAAGCTGTACGGCGCGAGCGGGGCGATGTCGATTTACCAGCGCTATCTGGCGAATCAGTCCCCGGTGCCGCTTAACCTGGTTGCGCCGGAAGATATCGTCGATATGGGCGTGGACAGTTCCGGTAACTTCGTCTGCGGCGGCGGAATGCGTACTCTGCCGGTCTGGACAACCAACCCGGATTCCCTGTGCCAGCAAAGCCAGCCAGAACAGCCAACGGGTAACCCGTTCGAGCAGTCTTCTCAGCCACAGCAGCCGCAGCAGCAACAGCCGCAGCAGCAGAACGAGAAGAAAGACAGCGATGGTGTCGCAGGCTGGATTAAAGATATGTTCGGCGGTAACTAACCGCGTGAGGTCCCCCCGCAAGGGGGGATTTTTTTACCCATTCCCCCCTTTTTTTAACCCTCTTTTTAATATTGATTAACCCTTCGTTCTCTCCTGGTTATTTCTTAAACCCTTAATTCTCGTAGGGCCGCTTACTGCTTGCTATGCAGTCAGCGTTTCGCCTATTATGCTGCGGTCATAATAATAATTCTCGTTTACGTTATCATTCACTTTTCCATCAGAGATACACCATGGCGCTTTCCAATACTGCTCAGCCAATCAATACGTCGCTGCGTAAAATCGCGGTCGTCGTCGCCACAGCGGTTGCCGGCATGTCGGCTTATACACATGCTGCCGAAACCCCGAAAAAAGAAGAAACCATTACGGTAACCGCAGCACCTGCGGCACAGGAAAGTGCCTGGGGACCGGCACCCACGATTGCGGCTAAACGCACCGCCACCGCGACCAAGACCGATACCCCGATTGAGAAAACCCCGCAGTCTATTTCTGTCGTCACCCGTGAAGAGATGGACATGAAGCAGCCGGGGACGGTTAAACAGGCGCTGGCCTATACGCCGAGCGTGTTCGCAACACGCGGGGCGTCTACAACGTATGACGTTGTTTCTATTCGTGGGTTCACCACCTCCAGTACCGTGAATACTAACCAGTATCTGGACGGGATGAAGCTGCAGGGAGATAACTATTCTGAAGCGTCCATGGATCCGTATTTCCTTGAGCGCGTCGAGCTGCTGCGTGGCCCAACGTCCGTTCTGTACGGTAAAAGCCACCCGGGCGGCGTGGTCAGCATGGTCAGCAAGCGCCCAACCACCGAGCCACTGAAAGAAATTCAGTTCAAAATGGGTACCGATAACCTGTGGCAGACCGGGTTTGATTTCAGCGATGCGATTGATGATGACGGCGTGTGGTCATACCGTCTGACCGGACTGGGGCGCAGCGAAAATGCGCAGCAGGAGATGGTGAAATCTTCCCGCTACGCCATTGCACCTGCTTTCAGCTGGCGTCCTGACGATAAAACCGATTTTACTTTCCTGAGCAACTTCCAGAGCGATCCGGATGCAGGCTATTACGGCTGGCTGCCGCGGGAAGGTACCGTTGTGCCTTACTACGATGCCAACGGCAAAGCACACAAGCTGCCGACCGATTTCAACGAAGGTGAAGAAGATAACAAGATCTCCCGTCGTCAGAAAATGGTGGGTTACAGCTTCTCGCATCAGTTTGATGACACCTTTACCGTGCGTCAAAACCTGCGCTACACCAAAATCAATACGCTTTACCGTTCCGTCTACGGTAACGGCTATATTGCACCGGCTCAGATCAGCCGCGCGTATGTGCGCTCCGATGAGGACCTCAACTCGTTTACCGTTGATACTCAGCTTCAGTCCAAATTTGCGACGGGTGCAGTGGATCATACCCTGTTGACGGGCGTTGATTACCTCCGCATGCGTAATGATATTGATGCTGACTACGGCACGGCCGATCCCATCAGTATGACGAAGCCTGCGTACGGCAATCCAAATGTCGACGTTTACTACCTTTACAAAGTGCTCAACCGTCAGGAACAAACCGGCCTTTATGCGCAGGATCAGGCTGAATGGGATAAGTGGGTACTCACAATGGGTGGCCGCTATGACTTTGCGAAAACCTCAGCACTGACGCGTACAACCGGTACTACCGCGGAAATCAACGATCAGGCATTCACGTGGCGCGGCGGGATTAACTACCTGTTCGACAACGGCATCACGCCTTATTTCAGCTATAGCGAATCGTTCGAACCGATTTCGGGTACCACTCAGGGCGGCAAACCGTTCGATCCTGCACGCGGCAAGCAATATGAAGCGGGCGTGAAGTACGTACCGAAAGATCTGCCTGTTGTGGTCACGGCTGCTGTTTATCAGTTAACCAAAAACAACAACCTGACGGCCGATCCGGCGAACCCGACCAGCGGCTTTAGCGTGCAGGGCGGTGAAATTCGCTCTCGCGGTTTCGAACTGGAAGCGAAAGCTGCCGTCTCTGCCAACGTGAACGTGACGGCTTCCTATAGCTTTACTGATGCCAAATACACGCACGATACCTGGTATGAAGGCCGTCGTCCGGCGGAAGTGCCGCGCAATATGGCGTCTCTGTGGGCAGATTACACCTTCCACGAGACGGCGTTGAGCGGTCTGACGGTAGGGGCTGGCACCCGTTACATTGGTAACACCGTGTCCTATTACTCTGCCTCGTCGCCAAAAGCCTACCAGTCGTTCAACGTCGCGGGCTATGCCCTGGCGGATGCCACCGTGAAATACGATCTGGCACGCTTTGGACTTCCCGGCTCTTCTGTCGGCGTCAACGTGAACAACATCTTCGATCGCGAATACGTCTCCAGCTGCTACAGCGAATATGCATGCTACTGGGGAGCAGGACGTCAGGTTGTTGCTACCGCGACCTTCCGCTTCTAATCTCTCTTCGGGCACGGTTCGCCGTGCCCTTTTTATTTAAGTTGGCTGATATGCAGGATAATCAAACGCAACCCGACACCACCTTTACGCTCAACCATCTCTCCTTTCGCGTACCCGGGCGCACCTTGCTGCATCCGCTCTCTTTGACGTTTCCCGCAGGTAAAGTCACTGGCCTGATTGGTCACAACGGTTCCGGTAAGTCCACGCTGCTCAAGATGCTGGGACGACATCAGCCGCCGTCAGAAGGCGACATCCTGCTGGATGACCAACCGCTGGAGAGCTGGAGCAGTAAAGCCTTTGCCCGCAAAGTGGCGTATCTGCCACAGCAGCTGCCGCAGGCGGAGGGAATGACGGTGCGAGAGCTGGTGGCGATTGGGCGTTATCCGTGGCATGGCGCGCTTGGACGCTTTGGCGTGGCCGACAGAGAGAAAGTGGAAGAGGCGATTGCGCTGGTCGGGCTTAAGCCGCTGGCGCACCGTCTGGTGGATAGCCTGTCCGGCGGTGAACGCCAGCGCGCGTGGATTGCAATGCTGGTGGCCCAGGACAGCCGCTGCCTGCTCCTCGACGAACCCACCTCCGCACTTGATATCGCCCATCAGGTCGATGTTCTGGCGCTGGTGCACCGCTTGAGCCAGCAGCGCGGTCTGACGGTGATTGCGGTGCTGCATGATATCAACATGGCGGCACGCTACTGTGATTACCTTGTTGCGCTGCGCGGCGGCGAAATGATTGCGCAGGGAACGCCGTCCGAGCTGATGCGCAGCGAAACGCTGGAACAGATTTATGGTATTCCGATGGGTATTCTGCCTCACCCGGCCGGGGCTGCACCGGTGAGCTTCGTGTACTGATGCTGGACAACATGCGCATTAGCCGCCGTCGCCTGCTGACGGCGATGGCCCTCTCACCGCTGCTGTTAAAAATGAATACGGCGCGTGCCGCCGCCGTCGATCCGCACCGCATAGTGGTGCTGGAGTGGTTGCCGGTCGAGCTGATGATGGCGCTCGGCGTTACGCCCTACGGCGTCGCGGACATTCCCAACTATAACCTCTGGGTGAACGAGCCGAAGCTGCCGGACTCGGTGATCGACGTCGGCCTGCGTACGGAGCCAAACCTCGAGCTGCTCACCCAGATGAAACCCTCGTTTCTGTTCTGGTCCGCGGGCTACGGTCCGTCAGAAGAGGTGATGGCGCGCATTGCGCCCGGGCGCGGATTCGCTTTCAGCGACGGTAAAAAACCGCTGGCCGTAGCGAAAAATTCGATTGGCGAGATGGCGCATTTCCTTAACCGGGAAGCGGAGGCCAAACGGCATCTCGACGAATTTGATGCCCTGATCGACTCCCTGAAGCCGCGTTTTGCTCACCGGGGCGATCGTCCGCTGCTGATGGTGACGCTGCTGGATGCCCGCCATATGCTGGTCTTTGGTAAAAACTGCCTGTTCCAGGAGGTGCTGGACAGCTTCGGCATTCGCAACGCCTGGGAAGGGGAGATGACGTTCTGGGGCAGTACCGCTGTGGGTATCGATCGCCTCGCGGCGTTTCGCGATGTGGATGTGCTGTGCTTCGATCACGGCAACGAGCGCGACATGCAAACCCTGATGGCGACCCCGCTCTGGCAGGCGATGCCGTTTGTGCGCGAGCGGCGCTTCCAGCGCGCTCCGGCGGTCTGGTTCTACGGCGCGACGCTGTCGGCGATGCATTTTGCCCGCGTGCTGGATAACGCCCTGGGAGGTAAAGCATGAATACGCGTATTGCCCGTTTCCCGGCGCTTCTGCTGATGCTGATTTTTCTTGCCGCGCTGGCGTTAACCGGGTTCAACCTCTCTGCCGCGTTACCGCGCGCGCAATGGGGAGCCGCGCTGGCCTCGCCGGATATCGACAATATTCAGCAGATGCTGTTCCACTACAGCCTGCTGCCGCGTCTGGCCATCTCTCTTTTAGTCGGTGCCGGTTTAGGACTGGTGGGCGTGCTGTTCCAGCAGGTGTTACGTAACCCGCTGGCGGAGCCAACCACGCTCGGCGTCGCGACCGGCGCACAGCTTGGGATCACTATCACCACGCTGTGGGCGCTGCCGGGAGCGTTAACCTCGCAGTTTGCGGCACTCGCGGGGGCGTGCGTGGTGGGCGCGCTGGTCTTTGGCGTGGCCTGGGGTAAACGCCTTTCTCCGGTAACGCTTATCCTGGCCGGGCTGGTGGTGAGCCTCTACTGTGGCGCCATTAACCAGCTGCTGGTGCTTTTCCACCACGATCGGCTGCAAAGCATGTTCCTGTGGAGTACCGGTACGCTCACCCAAACCGACTGGAGCGTTGTGCTGCGCCTGTGGCCGCAGCTGGCTGGCGGTGTCGTGCTGACGCTGCTGCTCCTGCGTCCCCTGACGCTGATGGGACTGGATGATGGCGTGGCGCGTAACCTGGGGCTGGCGCTGTCGCTGGCTCGCCTGGCGGCGCTGACGCTGGCGATTGTATTGAGCGCCCTGCTGGTGAATGCGGTTGGCATCATCGGGTTTATCGGCCTGTTTGCGCCGCTGCTGGCGAAAATGCTTGGTGCGCGCCGTTTGCTGGCGCGTCTTCTGCTGGCCTCGCTGATTGGGGCGCTGATCCTCTGGCTTTCCGATCAGCTTATTCTCTGGCTGGCGCGGGTGTGGCGAGAAGTCTCTACCGGCTCGGTCACGGCGCTTATCGGTGCGCCGCTGCTGCTTTGGCTGCTGCCGCGTCTGCGCAGCATGAGCGCACCGGCGATGGATGCGGGCGATAAAGTCCATGCTGAACGTCAGTCGGTACTGTGGTTTAGCCTTGCCGGGCTGGCGGTGCTGATTATTGCCTCGTTCGCGGCGCTCTCATTCGGTCGCGATGCCGCGGGCTGGCACTGGGCAACGGGCGATTTACTCAACGATCTGCTGCAGTGGCGCTGGCCGCGTATCTTTGCTGCGCTGATCGCAGGGGTAATGCTGGCGGTGGCGGGGTGCATTATTCAGCGTCTGACCGGCAACCCGATGGCGAGCCCGGAAGTGCTTGGGATCAGCTCTGGCGCCGCCTTTGGCGTGGTGCTGATGCTGTTCTTTGTGCCGGGCAATGCGTTTGGCTGGCTGATGCCTGCCGGCAGTCTCGGGGCGGCGGTTACGCTGCTGATTATCCTGATTGCCGCCGGTCGCGGCGGGTTTTCACCGCACCGTATGCTGCTGGCGGGGATGGCGCTCAGCACCGCGTTCACCATGCTGCTGATGATGCTGCAGGCAAGCGGCGACCCGCGTATGGCGAAGATCCTGACCTGGATATCCGGCTCAACGTACGGCGCGACCGGCAGCCAGGCGATCGGGTCCGGGCTCGTGATGGTCGTGCTGCTGGCGATGGTGCCGCTGTGCCGACGCTGGCTGACTATTTTGCCGCTCGGCGGTGAAACCGCACGTGCGGTGGGCATGGCGCTGACGCCAGCGCGTGTAGCGCTGCTGCTGCTCGCCGCGTGCCTGACGGCGACGGCCACCATGACGATTGGCCCGCTGAGTTTTGTGGGGTTAATGGCGCCGCATATCGCCAGAATGATGGGGTTCCGCCGGACGATGCCGCATATCGTCATGTCGGCCCTCACGGGCGGGGTGATGCTGGTGTTTGCAGACTGGTGCGGAAGAATGGTGCTGTTCCCGTATCAGATCCCGGCGGGGCTGCTGTCGACCTTTATTGGTGCGCCGTATTTTATTTATCTGTTGAGAAAGCAGAGTCGGTAGTCAGGTGCGGCTTGATGCCCTCTCCCACGGGGAGAGGGAGAACACCGTAAGCCGGGTAAGTGTTAGCACCACCCGGCAATGCTCTTAGAGCTTCGCAAACACCTTACGCGCCGCGTCAATGGTGTTATTGATATCTTCTTCGCTGTGCGCCACGGACATAAAGCCCGCCTCGAATGCGGACGGTGCCAGGTAGACGCCTTCTTCCAGCATCAGGTGGAAGAAGCGCTTGAAGCGTTCAACGTCGCACTTCACCACGTCCTGATAGCGGGTCACGGTTTTCGCCTCGGTGAAGAAAATCCCGAACATCCCGCCTACGTGGTTAACCACCAGCGGAATACCGGCCTCTTCTGCCGCTTCCAGCAGGCCGTTTGCCAGCTGCGTGGTCCGGTCGGTCAGGGTTTCGTGAATACCTGGCTGCGCCACTTCGGTCAGGCAGGCAAAACCCGCCGCCATGGCGATAGGGTTGCCGGAGAGCGTGCCCGCCTGGTAAACCGGGCCGGTTGGTGCCAGCGCTTCCATGACGTCCTTACGACCACCGAACGCGCCGACCGGCATGCCGCCGCCGATGATTTTACCCAGGCAGGTGAGGTCCGGCTCCACGCCGTAATAAGACTGGGCGCCCGCCAGCGCCACGCGGAAGCCGGTCATCACTTCGTCGATGATCAGCAGCGCGCCGAACTCATCGCACAGGGCGCGCAGGCCCGGCAGGAAGTCAGGCTGCGGTGGGATACAGTTCATGTTGCCCGCAACCGGCTCAACGATGATGCAGGCGATCTCCTGCGGATACTGCTCGAACGCCGCGCGAACGGTGTTCAGATCGTTGTAGGTGCAGGTCAGGGTATGCTTCGCGAAATCCGCAGGCACGCCAGGCGAGTTTGGCTGGCCGAGCGTCAGCGCGCCGGAACCCGCTTTCACCAGCAGGCAGTCCGCGTGGCCGTGGTAGCAGCCTTCGAACTTGATGATTTTGTCGCGGCCGGTAAAACCGCGCGCCAGGCGGATGGCGCTCATGGTGGCTTCGGTACCTGAGTTCACCATGCGCACCATGTCCATGGTCGGGACCAGCTCGGTGACCAGTTCCGCCATCTTCACTTCCATTTCGGTAGGCGCACCGAAGCTCAGGCCGCGCTGGGCGGCTTCAATTACCGCGTTACGAATGGCCGGGTGGTTGTGACCCAGCACCATCGGGCCCCAGGAGCCGACGTAATCGATATAGGCTTTGCCATCGACATCATACAGATACGCGCCGTCAGCACGTTCGATAAACAGCGGCGTGCCGCCCACGCCGGTAAAGGCGCGCACAGGTGAGTTCACGCCACCCGGAATAAGCTCGCGGGCTGCACTGTAGAGGTTTTCAGACTTGCTCATGGCGTCGTTCCTGGTTCGTATAAAATGATTAAGCCCACTATTCTAAGTGATTCGGGGAAGGTTATGAAATTTTTAGCTTGGTAATGCTTTAAGATTTGTTAAGTAATTTTCAGGAGACGGTGGGGCAGTCTCTGGTAAAATCCACGCGGCTTTTGTATGACGAATAAGTACAGGACATGAAATCAGATTCTCCGTCTTTTGAAGAACAACAGTTTACGCGCGCCCAGCATCGAATCAGTATTCGACGGCTGCTCAATCGCGATAAAACGCCGCTGGCGATCCTGCTGGCCGCTGCCGTGGTGGGAACGCTCGCCGGTCTGGTGGGCGTGGCGTTTGAAAAAGCGGTTAATGCCGTGCTCAACTGGCGAGTGGGAACCGTGGCCGGTTTCGCCGACAGCCGATGGCTGGTCTGGGTTGCGGCGTTCGGGCTGTCGGCGCTGTTCGCCATGGTGGGGTATTTTCTGGTGCGTAAATTTGCGCCGGAGGCGGGCGGGTCCGGCATCCCGGAAATTGAAGGGGCGCTGGAGGAGCTGCGTCCTGTGCGCTGGTGGCGAGTCATTCCGGTGAAATTTATCGGCGGCATGGGTACGCTGGGCGCGGGAATGGTGCTCGGCAGGGAAGGGCCCACGGTTCAGCTGGGCGGGAACGTCGGCCGCATGGTGGGCGATCTCTTTCGGATGCGCAGCGCCGAAGCGCGCCATACGCTGCTGGCTACCGGTGCGGCGGCGGGGCTGTCGGCGGCGTTTAACGCGCCGCTGGCGGGCATTTTGTTTATCATCGAAGAGATGCGCGCGCAGTTTCGCTACAACCTGATCTCCATTAAAGCGGTGTTTACCGGCGTCATTATGTCGAGCATCGTGTTTCGCCTCTTTAATGGCGAAGGGGCGGTCATTGAGGTGGGTAAACTGACCAACGCGCCGGTTAACACCCTGTGGCTTTACCTGATCCTCGGCATGATTTTTGGCGTGGTGGGACCGCTGTTTAACACCTTTATCCTGCGCGCTCAGGATATGTTCCAGCGTATTCACGGTGGGAATACGACTAAATGGGTGCTGATGGGCGGCCTGCTTGGCGGAATCTGTGGCGTGCTCGGGTTTATCGAGCCAAATGCCGCGGGCGGCGGCTTCGGGCTGATCCCCATTGCGGCGGCGGGGAACTTCAGCGTGGGTCTGCTGCTGTTTATGTTTATCTCCCGCGTCATCACCACGGTGCTGTGCTTCTCCTCCGGCGCGCCCGGCGGGATATTCGCCCCGATGCTGGCGCTGGGAACCTTGTTGGGCACCGCGTTTGGTATGGCGGCTCAAGCGGGCTTTCCCGCCTATCACCTTGATGCAGGGACCTTTGCGGTAGCCGGAATGGGGGCGCTGCTGGCCGCCTCCCTGCGCGCGCCGTTGACCGGGATCGTGCTGGTGCTGGAGATGACGGACAATTACCAGCTCATTTTGCCAATGATCATTACCTGTCTCGGGGCGACACTATTAGCCCAGTTCCTGGGTGGAAAACCGCTATACTCCACCATCCTCGCGCGTACCCTGGCAAAACAAGAGGCGGAGCGGGCCGCCGCGCAGAATACTTGAATGAATTACCAGGGTATTAGATAATGACGAAAAGAATTGGGTGAATTTTACCCAATAGCAGTATTCATGGGAGCATAAGATGAGTGATGACGTAGCTGTGCCGCTGGAATTTACCGAAGCAGCAGCCAACAAAGTGAAAACCCTGATTGCCGACGAAGACAATCCGGATCTGAAACTGCGTGTCTATATTACCGGTGGCGGCTGCAGCGGCTTCCAGTACGGTTTTACTTTTGACGATCAGGTTAACGATGGCGATATGACCATTGAGAAACAGGGCGTCGCGCTGGTGGTTGACCCGATGAGCCTGCAGTATCTGGTAGGTGGTTCGGTCGACTACACCGAAGGTCTGGAAGGTTCACGCTTTGTGGTGACCAACCCGAATGCAACAAGCACCTGCGGGTGTGGGTCTTCGTTCAGCATTTAAGCCTGAATGCGGATTGCAGGCCCGGTAAGCGAAGCGCCACCGGGCTTATAAACGACGCCTATCTTGAAGTTTCATCCAGCGCAAACGTCGGCAGCTTCAGGTGCCAGCGTATCGCCGCTAAACGTATCGCCAGCGTCACGATCATCCCGAGCATCGCGGCGTTTTCCAGCGGAATGGCAAAGGTGTAATACGCGGTCGCGTGGACAATGCCGCCCGCAATACAGGCCGTCGCGTAAATTTCAGTACGCAGGATCATCGGCACCTCACGTGCCAGAATGTCGCGAATGATCCCGCCGCCCACGCCGGTTAATACGCCCATGCAGATCGCCACCATCGGACCGGTGCCCGCATTAAACGCCTTATTGACGCCAATACCGACAAACACGGCCAGACCGACGGCATCCAGTACCGGCAATATCCATTTTGGTAATCGGCGGGGCTGGCGAACCAGCACAATGGTTAACAGACAGGTGACCATCGCGACCACCAGGTCGGTCGGATCTTTCACCCAAAACACCGGGCCATTGGCCAGCGCCATATCGCGGATTGTCCCGCCGCCCACGGCGGTCACCACGCCCAGCACCAGCACGCCAAACGGATCCATGCGTAGTTTTCCGGCGAGCAGGACGCCGGAGATAGCAAAAACGGCTGTGCCAAGAATATCCAGCCAATAAACGAGCATCGTTAAATCCTCGAAAAGGGTCTTATGTTAGTGACTCTCTGCCAGCGCGGCACAGAGCTGTTTTGCGGCGAGGATAATACGCGGGCTGGCGCGTTCAAACCAGTCGCTGTTGAGGGGTATTACCGGTATTTTTAGCTGCTTTTGCCAGAATTGCTCGATTTTGGGAATTTCGCTCGCATTTCCGACCACCACGATGGACTGTGGCTGGCGCGCCAGAACCTGCTCACGGCTAACCTGAGGCCACGGTACCCGGCTGGCTGCAAAGATGTTTTCACCGCCACAGACTTCCAGTACCTGATTCTGAATCGACCCTTTACCGGTGGTGAACAGCGGCTGGCTGCCAAACTGCAGGAAGATGCGCTTTTTAACAGGGGTATCGTATCGGGATTTCAGCGCGGCATAGTCGCTGAGCATCTGTTTCGCTGCAGCCTCGGCTTTTTTGGGCGTAGGGCTATAGGGTGCCAGGGCCTGTAGCGCCTGAGCGACCTGCTCAATGCTGACGGTATCAATCCACATGATCTTGATGCCAAGGGAGGTAAGCTGGTTAACCTGCCGCTCGGCGTTGCCGCCGCGCCAGGCCAGCACGAGATCCGGTTTCAGCGCCACGATGCGCTCAAGGTTCATCCCTTGCCAGGTTGCCACCTGTTCAATGCCCGCAGCCTGTGGGGGATAATCCGAAAAGCTGCTCACGCCAACGGGCGTGATCCCGGCGGCAAACGCCAGTTCGGTATTGGCGGGAGAGAGGGTAATCACACGCGGCGCGGCAAAAAGCCACGCCGGTGCGAGCAGAAGCAGGGCGGCCAGCGCCCTGAAGGGATGTTTAGCCACGTGCCAGGTTCTGCACCAGGCGTTCCACCATCACGGTGGACTGTTTTGCTGCAACGGTCAGGAACTCGTCGAAGCTGATGTGGGACTGCTGATCTGCCACGTCAGAGATGGCGCGAACCACTACAAACGGTACGTTGAAATTATGGCAAACGTGCGCGATCGCGGTCGCTTCCATCTCAACGGCCACCGCCTGAGGGAAGTTATGACGGATTTTCGCCAGGCCAACGGAGCCATTGATGAACGCATCACCGCTGACAATCAGACCGCGTACCGCGTTGAGGTTGAGCTCCGCAATGCAGGTCTCTGCCGCCGCAATCAGTTTGTCGTCCGCTTTAAACCCTGCCGGGCAGCCCGGAAGCTGGCCGTACTCGTAGCCGAACGCGGTGACGTCCGCATCGTGATAGCGCGCTTCGTCGGAAACAACGATGTCACCTACTTTCAGCGTCGGCGCCAGGCCGCCCGCAGAGCCGGTATTCACGATCACGTCCGGCTTGCAGCGCTCAAGCAGCAGGGTGGCACCCAGCGCCGCAGCGACTTTACCGATGCCTGATTTCAGCAGAGCCACGTCAACACCGTTTAGCTGACCGGTATAGATCTCACAACCTCCCAGAGAGAGGGTCTGACGGTTCTCAATTTTGTCACGCAGAAGCGTAACTTCTTCTTCCATTGCACCAATAATGCCGATTTTCATAGATTTACTCGCGATGTGCCTTGTTAAGATGCATAGTCTATCATGCGGTTAAGGGGAAACGCATTCTCACGCGGGGGAGCACATGTCACCAATCGATTTTCGCACCAAAATTAACTGGCACCGACGTTTCCGTTCGCCGCAGGGCGACAAGAGCGAACATGAGATTCTGCGTATCTTCGAAAGCGATCGCGGGCGGATCATTAACTCGCCCGCCATCCGCCGTCTGCAGCAAAAGACCCAGGTCTTTCCGCTGGAGCGTAACGCCGCGGTGCGCACGCGCTTAACCCACTCCATGGAGGTGCAGCAGGTCGGGCGCTACATCGCCAAAGAGATTTTAAGCCGTCTCAAAGAGCAGCGCTTACTGGAAACCTATGGTCTGGACGAGCTGACGGGGCCTTTTGAGAGCATCGTTGAGATGGCCTGCCTGATGCATGACATCGGCAACCCGCCTTTCGGTCACTTTGGAGAGGCGGCTATCAATGACTGGTTTAAACAACGGCTTTACCCTTCGGATGCGGTAAGCCAGCCGCTGAGCGACGACCGCTGCATCGTACGCGATTTACGCCTGCGTGAAGGTGAAGAGGGGCTGAACGATCTGCGCCGCAAGGTGCGCCAGGACCTCTGTCACTTTGAGGGTAACGCGCAGGGGATCCGGCTGGTGCATTCCCTGATGCGTATGAACCTGACCTGGGCGCAGGTCGGCTGCATTCTGAAATATACGCGCCCCGCGTGGTGGATGGGGGAGACGCCCGCGTCCCACAGTTATTTAATGAAAAAACCGGGCTATTACCTTTCCGAAGAGGCTTATATTGAACGGTTACGTAAAGAACTTTCATTGACGCCAAACGGCCGTTTTCCATTGACCTGGATTATGGAAGCCGCCGATGATATTTCCTATTGCGTGGCCGATCTGGAAGATGCCGTTGAGAAAAGAATTTTCAGCGTCGAAGAGCTTTATCAGCATCTTTATACGGCCTGGGGCACCCATGAAAAAGGCTCGCTGTTTGCGCAGGTTGTCGAAAATGCTTGGGAAAAATCGCGCTCAAATACATTAAGCCGCAGTACGGAAGACCAGTTCTTTATGTATTTGCGGGTCAATACATTAAATAAGCTGGTGCCGTACGCGGCGTCACGCTTTATTGATAATTTGCCGCTGATTTTCAGCGGGGAATTCAACCACGCCCTGCTGGAAGATGACAGCAGTTTCAGCCAGCTCCTCGAGCTTTATAAACATGTGGCGATGCGGCATGTATTCAGCCATCCGGATGTCGAACAGTTAGAGCTGCAGGGATATAGGGTGATCAGTGGGTTACTGGAAATTTATGCTCCGCTGCTCCAGCTGTCGGTCGACGAATTCAGCGAGCTGGTGGAACACGAGCGCGTGCGCCGTATTCCCATTGAATCACGACTTTATCAAAAACTTTCTACCCGACACCGTCTGGCGTATGTCGAAGCGATTGGCAAGCTGGATCGCCAGTCCCCGCAGTGGCCGGTGATGGAATATTATTACCGCTGCCGTCTTATCCAGGACTATATCAGCGGCATGACGGATTTGTATGCCTGGGATGAATATCGCAAGCTGATGGCGGTGGAATAACCCGGAGTTTTGTAAAGACGGCCAATAAATTTTTACCTTTTCCATAAACTTATCGCCGGAACTAAGCGGTATAAAACGAATCTGAGTTACACAGCAATTTTGCGTTACCTGTAAATCGAGATTAAGAAACATGAAAAAAACCACATTAGCAATGAGTGCACTGGCTCTGAGTTTAGGTTTAGCGCTGTCTCCTTTGACTGCTACTGCAGCCGAGACCGCGTCGTCGGCAGCAACCGCGCAGCAGATGCCAAGCCTGGCACCGATGCTCGAAAAAGTGATGCCATCGGTGGTGAGTATTAACGTTGAGGGTAGCACGACCGTCAATACGCCGCGCATGCCGCGTAACTTCCAGCAGTTCTTCGGCGACAACTCGCCGTTCTGCCAGGACGGTTCGCCATTCCAGAGCTCTCCGTTCTGTCAGGGCGGTGGCGCAGGGGATGACAGCCAGGGCGGCGGCCAGCAGCAGAAATTCATGGCGCTTGGCTCGGGGGTAATCATTGATGCAGTGAAAGGCTATGTCGTCACCAACAACCACGTTGTTGATAACGCGAGCAGCATTAAGGTTCAGCTGAGCGATGGCCGTAAGTTTGACGCCAAAGTGGTCGGCAAAGATCCGCGCTCCGACATCGCGCTGATCCAGATTCAGGATCCGAAAAACCTGACGGCGATTAAAATTGCCGACTCCGACGCGCTGCGCGTGGGTGACTATACCGTGGCGATCGGTAACCCGTTCGGTCTGGGTGAAACCGTGACCTCGGGTATCGTCTCTGCACTGGGCCGTAGCGGCCTCAATGCCGAAAACTATGAAAACTTCATCCAGACGGATGCAGCGATCAACCGCGGTAACTCCGGCGGTGCGCTGGTGAACCTGAACGGCGAGCTGATCGGTATCAACACCGCGATCCTGGCACCGGACGGCGGCAACATCGGGATCGGCTTTGCTATCCCAAGTAACATGGTGAAAAACCTGACCGCGCAGATGGTGCAGTATGGCCAGGTGAAACGCGGTGAGCTGGGTATCCTGGGTACGGAACTGAACTCCGAACTGGCTAAGGCAATGAAAGTTGACGCCCAGCGCGGGGCATTCGTCAGCCAGGTGATGCCGAACTCCTCTGCCGCGAAAGCGGGCATTAAAGCGGGGGATGTGATCACCTCCCTGAACGGTAAACCGATCAGCAGCTTTGCTGCCCTGCGTGCGGAAGTCGGCTCTATGCCTATCGGCA
This sequence comes from Enterobacter sp. 5-4, assembly GCF_000612205.1. Taxonomy (NCBI): domain Bacteria; kingdom Pseudomonadati; phylum Pseudomonadota; class Gammaproteobacteria; order Enterobacterales; family Enterobacteriaceae; genus Enterobacter; species Enterobacter sp. 5-4. The sequence goes on from NZ_JFHW01000010.1 coordinate 433,042, forward strand.
GCAAAGTGACCCTTGGTCTGCTGCGCGACGGCAAGGCGGTTAACGTCAGCCTGGAGCTGCAGCAGAGCAGCCAGAATCAGGTGGACTCCAGCACCATCTTCAGCGGGATTGAAGGTGCCGAGATGAGCAACAAAGGCGCAGATAAAGGCGTAGTGGTGAATAACGTGAAGGCGAATTCACCGGCAGCCCGTATCGGCCTGAAAAAAGGCGATGTGATCATGGGCGCTAACCAGCAGCCGGTGAAAAACATCGCTGAACTGCGTAAGATCCTCGACAGCAAACCTTCCGTGCTGGCGCTGAATATCCAGCGTGGTGACACCTCTATTTACCTGCTGATGCAGTAATCCTCTGAAGCCCCTGTTCGCAGGGGCTTTTCTCGTTTCTGTGACCTTTCACACAAGTCCACACTTCTTCCTCTCTCTTTGTGCATCTGCACAATGCGGGCGTCGCTGAACTTCCCTATGCTTGAGCCCTGCTCACGGGAGGGTTCTATGGCTGGCTGGCATCTTGATACCAAAATGGCGCAGGATATTGTGGCGCGCACCATGCGCATCATTGATACCAATATCAACGTAATGGATGCCCGCGGGCGCATTATTGGCAGTGGCGATCGCGAGCGTATTGGGGAATTGCACGAAGGCGCGCTGCTGGTGCTCTCCCAGGGGCGCGTGGTTGATATAGACGATGCGGTAGCGAAACACCTGCACGGCGTCCGTCAGGGCATCAATTTACCGCTGCGCCTTGAAGGCGAGATTGTGGGGGTCATCGGCCTCACCGGCGAGCCTGAGTCACTGCGAAAATACGGTGAGCTGGTCTGCATGACGGCGGAGATGATGCTGGAGCAGTCGCGGCTGATGCACCTGCTGGCTCAGGACAGCCGCCTGCGCGAAGAGCTGGTGATGAACCTTATTCAGGCAGAGGAGCATACGCCTGCGCTCAGTGAATGGGCCCAGCGTCTGGGGATCGATCTGAACCAGCCGCGCGTGGTGGCGGTCATTGAGGTCGACAGCGGCCAGCTGGGCGTAGACAGCGCGATGGCCGAGCTGCAGCAGCTGCAAAATGCACTGGCGACGCCGGAGCGCGATAACCTGGTGGCGATCGTCTCTCTGACGGAGATGGTGGTGCTCAAACCGGCGCTCAATGCGTTTGGCCGCTGGGATGCGGACGATCATCGCCGTCGCGTGGAGCAGTTAATTTCCCGTATGAAAGAGAATGGTCAGCTGCGTTTTCGCGTTGCGCTGGGCAACTACTTTACCGGGCCGGGCAGTATCGCCCGCTCCTGGCGAACCGCGCGCACCACCATGATGGTGGGTAAGCAGCGAATGCCGGAAAGCCGCAGTTATTTCTATCAGGATCTGATGCTGCCGGTGCTGCTCGACAGCCTGCGCGGGGGCTGGCAGGCCAATGAGCTGGCGCGGCCATTAGCGCGTCTGAAAGCCATGGATAACAACGGCCTGCTGCGCCGGACGCTGCAGGCGTGGTTCCGTCATAACGTGCAGCCGCTGGCGACGTCAAAAGCGCTGTTTATCCACCGCAATACCCTGGAGTATCGGTTAAACCGAATTTCAGAGCTGACGGGGTTAGATCTGGGAAATTTCGATGACAGGCTGCTGCTGTATGTGGCGCTGCAGTTGGATGAACAGAGATGATGCTGTTTGCCGGGTGGCGGCTTCGCCTTACCCGGCCTACATGCGTTCGTAGGCCCGGTAAGCGAAGCGCCACCGGGCAATAAAACGGCTTATTTGTTGCGGGTTAACTTCTCAAGATCCGCTTCAATCTCGCTGATCTTATTGGTAACAACGCTTTCAAGGTGACGCAGGTCGTCAAGGATCTTGCGCTTGAGATCGACTTCGGTGCGGTCGCGCTGGCAGATCTGATCGAGTTCATCGATCACATAGCGCAGGTTAGGGCTGATTTCCTGTACTTCTTTGTATCCCTGTCCTACACCGTCAGCAACAACGGTCTTACGCTGGCGTGGGTATTTAAACTTCACGCTTTTGGCGAAAAACTCTCCTTTGTCCTTGTGAAAATAGATTTTCAAAATATCGTTATTGGCTTCCTGGCGGAGGCTGTAACGATCAATTTCATCAGGATTGGTAATGCCCAGACTTTTCAGATTATCGTACATAGCGGTACCCTTGATCTCAACATAACCTTTGAATAATTAACGAAAAAATCTATTTTCGCCACCCTCAGATATAAAAAAAGCGGGGTTGCCCCCGCTTTTTGTTATACCCGATTAATCGATGGTGCGCAGCAATTCGTTGATGCCCACTTTACCGCGCGTTTTCGCATCCACTTTCTTCACGATAACCGCACAGTACAGGCTGTATTTGCCATCTTTTGACGGCAGGTTGCCGGAAACCACCACGGAGCCCGCCGGAACGCGACCGTAATGCACTTCACCGGTTTCACGGTCGTAAATACGGGTGCTCTGGCCGATGTAAACGCCCATGGAGATCACGGAACCTTCTTCCACGATCACGCCTTCCACCACTTCAGAGCGCGCGCCGATGAAGCAGTTATCTTCGATGATGGTTGGGTTAGCCTGCAGTGGCTCCAGAACACCGCCGATGCCCACGCCGCCGGACAGGTGAACGTTTTTCCCGATCTGCGCACAGGAACCAACCGTTGCCCACGTATCCACCATGGTGCCTTCATCAACGTAGGCACCGATGTTCACGTAGGATGGCATCAGCACGGTGTTGCGTGCGATGAAGGCACCCTGACGCACCGCCGCAGGCGGCACCACGCGGAAACCTTCTTTCTGGAAACGCGCTTCGTCGTAGTCAGCGAACTTCATTGGCACTTTATCGAAGTAGCGGCTTTCTGCTCCGTCGATAACCTGGTTATCGTTGATGCGGAAAGAGAGCAGCACGGCTTTCTTCAGCCATTGATGAGTGACCCACTGACCGTCGATTTTTTCTGCCACGCGCAGTGCGCCGGAATCCAGCAGGGAAATCACCTGGTTTACCGCTTCACGGGTCACGGTATCCACATTTGCCGGGGTAATCTCGGCGCGACGCTCAAAAGCGGACTCAATAACGTTCTGTAACTGCTGCATTGTTTACTCTTTCCATTTCACTAAAAAACATATCACCCTTTATCGTTTGGATTGAGGGCTGCTGTCAACCGTTGTTGCACTTCAAGCTGCAGGTCATTATTAAGGGCACGCCGGTCGGCGGTGGCGATTATAAATAAATCTTCTACTCGCTCGCCAATCGTTGTAATTCGGGCCCCATGAAGCGAAATTCCCAGATCGGCAAAAACCTGGCCGACGCGGGCGAGCAGCCCTGGCTGGTCGAGCGCGATCAGCTCCAGGAACGATTTACGATCGGTGTGGGTCGGCAGGAAATTGACCTCGGTATCCACGGTAAAGTGGCGCAATTTTGCCGGCTGGCGACGCGGCTGCGGGGGCTGCCAGCTGCGCTGGGTAATCGCCTGCTCCAGACCAAAACGTATCCCTTCATGCCTGTCCGACGACAGCGGGCTGCCGTCCGGCTCCAGCACGATAAAGGTGTCCATGGCCATACCGTCGCGGGTGGTGAAAATCTGCGCGTCATGCACGCTCAGGTTACGCCTGTCCAGCTCGGCACAGACGGCAGCAAACAGATAAGGCCGGTCCGGGCTCCAGATGAAAATCTCCGTTCCGCCGCGCGTGGCCTGCGGGCTCAGCAGGATCATCGGCTGGGACAGATCGTGCTTGAGCAGATGCCGCGCGTGCCACGCCAGCTGGTTTGGGCTGTGGCGGACAAAATAGTTGGCGCGGCAGCGGGCCCAAATCTGATGTAGCGCCTCTTCATCAATGTTATCCATCCGCAGCAGCGCCAGCGCCTGAAGCTGGTGGTGACGCACGCGCTCGCGCATGTCCGGCGTGTTCTGCATCCCGCGACGCAGCTGTTTTTCGGTGGCAAAGTACAGCTCGCGCAGCAGGCTCTGCTTCCAGCTGTTCCACAGGGTTTCGTTGGTAGCGCAAATATCCGCCACCGTCAGGCAGACCAGATAGCGCAGGCGGTTTTCCGTCTGAACTTCTTCCGCGAACTGCTTAATGACTTCCGGGTCCTGAATGTCCCGACGCTGCGCGGTGACCGACATCAGCAGGTGATGGCGCACCAGCCAGGCCACCAGCTGCGTTTCACGTGAGTTGAGGCCGTGCAGCTCGGCAAATTTCAGCACGTCCTGCGCGCCCAGTACCGAGTGGTCACCGCCGCGGCCTTTGGCGATGTCGTGGAACAGGGCGGCAATCAGGATCAGTTCCGGATGGGTCAGGCGCGGCCACAGCTCGACGCACAGCGGGTGGCGGGAGCGCGTCTCTTCTTTGGCAAAGCTCTCCAGCTTGAGCATCACGCGGATGGTGTGTTCATCCACCGTGTAGGCGTGGAACAGGTCGAACTGCATCTGCCCGACGATGTGCGACCACTGCGGCATATAGGCCCACAGCACGCTGTGGCGGTGCATCGGCAGCAGCCCGCGGCTGACGGCACCCGGATGGCGGAGCATGCTCAGGAACAGCGAGCGCGCTTCCGGGATGTAACACAAAGGCTGCGTCAGATGTCGGCGCGCGTGGCGCAGATGGCGCAGGGTGGTGGAGTAGATCCCGGTGATGGTGCTGTTGCGCACCATGGTGTAGAACATCCGCAGGATCGCTTCCGGCTCGCGGATAAACAGCGTTTCGTCGCGCAGATCGATAAGCGTACCGCGCAGCTGGAATTCGTCATCAATCGGGCGCGGCTTTTCGTCGGCAGTCAGGGCCAGAATGGCCTCGTCGAACAGCTGCAACAGCATCTGGTTCAGCTCGGTAACCCGGCGGGTGACGCGGAAGAAATCCTTCATCATCTGCTCAACCGGCTCGTTACCTTCGCCCTGGTAATTCAGGCGCTGCGCCACGCTGAGCTGGCGGTCAAACAGCAGACGGTTATCGTAGCGGGTGACCTCCAGATGCAGGGCAAAGCGGATGCGCCACAGCAGGTGCAGACACTCGTTGAGCTCGTTACGCTCCGCCTCGGTTAAAAAGCCGAAGCCAACCATCTCGTCCAGCGAGGTGGCGCCGAAATGGCGACGGGCGACCCACTGTAACGTGTGGATGTCGCGCAGGCCGCCGGGGCTGCTTTTAATGTCAGGCTCAAGGTTATAGCTGGTGCCGTGGTAGCGCTGGTGGCGCTGGTTTTGCTCCTCGACTTTCGCGGCGAAGAACTTTTCTGACGGCCAGAAGCCGTCGCTGAAGATGTGTTTTTGCAGCTCCAGGAACAGCGCGACGTCGCCAATCAGCAGACGGGTTTCAATCAGGTTGGTGGCAACGGTCAGGTCCGATAGCCCTTCCAGCAGACACTCTTCCAGGGTGCGAACGCTGTGGCCGACTTCCAGCTTCAGGTCCCAGAGCAGGGTCAGAAGCTCGCCGATTTTTTGCGCCTGTTCGTCCGGCAGCTTTTTGCGGCTTAGGATCAGGAGATCGATATCGGAAAGCGGATGCAGCTCACCGCGGCCATAGCCCCCGACGGCAACCAGCGCGACGTCGCTAACCTGCCCGAAACCGTAGTCGATCCATAGACGCTGCAGGAGCTGGTCGATAAACTCGGTGCGCGCCTCAATGAGCTGCTCGGCAGATACGCCTGCATCGAACGCGCTACCCAGCCAGCGATGGAAAACATCCATATGGGCTTTAATATGCGCGCAGGTCAGCTCGTGCGGCGGCCAGACGCCCGGGTTATCGGGCTGGTCGGGGAGGGTGGGAAGGGCTGTGTTAGCATACTGTTCGGGTAATAGATTACTCATCGTGCGCCACCCATAAGAAAAAGCTATCGCCATTAAAAAAGCCGGCATTTGCCGGCTTCTTATCACTCAATGTTCGTCAGTATCGCCGGGATGGTGTCATCCTTGCGCAACGTCATAATTTCGCAGCCGTTGTCTGTTACCACAATAGTATGCTCGTACTGGGCAGACAAGCTTCTGTCTTTGGTTTTCACCGTCCAGCCGTCTTTCATGGTGCGGATGCGGTAGTCACCGGCGTTGACCATTGGCTCGATGGTGAAGGTCATGCCCTTTTGCAGCACAACGCCGCCGTCGTCTGCATCGTAGTGCAGAACCTGCGGCTCTTCATGGAAGACGCGGCCAATACCGTGACCGCAGTATTCGCGCACCACGGAGAACCCTTCCGCTTCCACAAATTTCTGAATTGCGGCGCCGATAGTACGCAGGCGAATACCCGGCTTCACCATTTTCAGCGCCAGGTAGAGGCTGTCCTGGGTGACTTTGCACAGACGCTCGCCCAGGATGGTCGGCTTGCCAACGATGAACATTTTTGAGGTGTCACCGTGGTACTCGTCTTTAATGACGGTCACGTCGATGTTGACGATATCGCCGTCTTTCAGCAGTTTTTCATCGTCAGGAATGCCGTGGCACACCACTTCATTAATAGAGATGCAGACGGATTTTGGGAAACCGTGGTAGCCGAGGCAGGCGGAAACCGCGTGCTGCTCGTTCACGATATAGTCGTTACAGATGCGGTCCAGTTCACCCGTGCTGACGCCCGGCTTCACGAACGGCTCGATCATTTCCAGCACTTCCGCGGCCAGACGACCGGCGACGCGCATCTTTTCAATTTCTTCAGGTGTCTTAATAGAGATAGCCATGTAATCTGTCCATCGGTGTCGATTTTTTCGACAATACTAGTCTAAGTGTCGTCAATGGTATCAGTCAGGCACGCTCCGTGCCAAATTGAGAATCATTAACAGCACACTCCGCCAACAACTGTTGGTTTCTGGTCGTGTTTTGTGGTATAAAGCGCGCCGGACTTCCGATCCATCTCAGATACACAGGCTGGACGGAAGCGACAAATCTCACTTTGTGTAACAACACACACGTATCGGCACATATTCCGGGGTGCCCTTCGGGGTCGGTAATATGGGATACGTGGAGGCATAACCCCAACTTTCAATATAGAGGTTTTAAACATGGCAACTGTTTCCATGCGCGACATGCTCAAGGCTGGTGTTCACTTTGGTCACCAGACCCGTTACTGGAACCCGAAAATGAAGCCTTTCATCTTCGGCGCACGTAACAAAGTTCACATCATCAACCTTGAGAAAACTGTACCAATGTTCAACGAAGCCCTGGCTGAGCTGAACAAGATCTCTTCCCGTAAAGGTAAGATTCTGTTCGTTGGTACTAAGCGCGCTGCAAGCGAAGCTGTGAAAGATGCTGCTAACAGCTGCGACCAGTTCTTCGTGAACCATCGCTGGTTGGGCGGCATGCTGACCAACTGGAAAACTGTTCGTCAGTCCATCAAGCGCCTGAAAGATCTGGAAACCCAGTCTCAGGACGGTACTTTCGACAAGCTGACTAAGAAAGAAGCGCTGATGCGCACTCGTGAACTGGACAAGCTGGAAAACAGCCTGGGCGGTATCAAAGATATGGGCGGCCTGCCAGACGCGCTGTTCGTAATCGATGCAGACCACGAGCACATCGCTATCAAAGAAGCTAACAACCTGGGTATCCCGGTATTCGCTATCGTTGATACCAACTCCGATCCGGACGGTGTTGACTTCGTTATCCCGGGTAACGACGACGCAATCCGTGCTGTTAGCCTGTACCTGAGCGCTGTAGCTGCTACCGTTCGTGAAGGCCGTTCCCAGGATCTGGCTTCTCAGGCGGAAGAAAGCTTCGTAGAAGCTGAATAATAAGGTTTTACCCCTTATTAGTACCGTGTATGAATAGGGGCCCATTACCGGCCCCTTTTTTCAATTTACACTGTTTGGCCCCCGGCCGGGCAGTTCACATCTCCCGAGGATTTAAGAATGGCTGAAATTACCGCATCCCTGGTAAAAGAGCTGCGCGAGCGTACTGGCGCAGGCATGATGGATTGCAAAAAAGCGCTGACTGAAGCGAACGGCGACATCGAGCTGGCAATCGAAAACATGCGTAAATCCGGTGCGATCAAAGCAGCTAAAAAAGCAGGCAACGTTGCTGCTGACGGCGTGATCATCACTAAGATCGACGGTACCTACGGCATCATTCTGGAAGTTAACTGCCAGACTGACTTCGTTGCTAAAGATGGTGGTTTCCAGGCATTTGCTAACAAAGTTCTGGACGCAGCGGTTGCTGGCAAAATCACTGACGTTGAAGTTCTGAAAGCACAGTTCGAAGAAGAGCGTGTTGCGCTGGTTGCTAAAATCGGTGAGAACATCAACATCCGTCGCGTTGCTTCTCTGGAAGGCGACGTTCTGGGTTCATACCAGCACGGTGCTCGTATCGGTGTTCTGGTTGCGGCTAAAGGCGCTGACGAAGAGCTGGTTAAACAGCTGGCAATGCACATCGCTGCAAGCAAGCCAGAATTCGTTAAGCCAGAAGACGTGTCTGCTGAAGTGGTAGAGAAAGAGTACCAGGTTCAGCTGGACATCGCGATGCAGTCTGGTAAACCAAAAGAAATCGCAGAGAAAATGGTTGAAGGCCGCATGAAGAAATTCACCGGCGAAGTTTCTCTGACTGGCCAGCCATTCGTAATGGACCCAAGCAAATCTGTTGCTCAGCTGCTGAAAGAGCACAACGCTGACGTAACTGGCTTCATCCGCTTCGAAGTGGGCGAAGGCATCGAGAAAGTTGAGACTGACTTCGCAGCAGAAGTTGCTGCAATGTCCAAGCAGTCTTAATGATTGAAAAGGAGCCGCCTGAGGGCGGCTTCTTTTTGTCACCCGTCACAGGAAATCAGACAGGCTCCAGTATCGCTGTACTGATTTGCGGCATATCATGTCGCCAGAATTAACCCCCATCTTAATCGTTGACAGTCTCAGGAAAGAAACATGGCTACCAATGCAAAACCCGTGTACAAACGCATTCTGCTTAAGCTGAGTGGCGAAGCGCTGCAGGGATCGGAAGGCTTCGGTATTGACGCAAGCATCCTTGATCGCATGGCACAGGAAATCAAAGAACTGGTCGAACTGGGCATCCAGGTTGGCGTGGTCATTGGCGGTGGCAACCTTTTCCGTGGTGCTGGTCTGGCGAAAGCGGGGATGAACCGCGTTGTGGGCGACCACATGGGTATGCTGGCAACCGTGATGAATGGCCTGGCGATGCGTGATGCGCTCCATCGCGCCTATGTGAACGCCCGCCTGATGTCCGCGATCCCCCTGAATGGCGTATGCGATAATTACAGCTGGGCAGAAGCTATCAGCCTGCTGCGCAACAACCGCGTGGTGATCCTCTCCGCCGGTACGGGTAACCCGTTCTTTACGACCGATTCCGCTGCCTGCCTGCGCGGTATCGAGATCGAAGCTGATGTGGTACTGAAAGCGACCAAAGTCGATGGCGTGTTTACTGCCGACCCGGCAAAAGATCCTTCTGCCACCATGTACGATCAGCTGAGCTACAGCGAAGTGCTGGATAAAGAGCTGAAAGTGATGGATCTTGCCGCCTTCACGCTGGCTCGCGACCACAAATTGCCAATTCGTGTCTTCAACATGAACAAACCTGGCGCACTGCGTCGCGTGGTCATGGGCGAAAAAGAAGGCACTTTGATCACGGAATAATTTCCGTTGACGATAAATACAGGTAAGATTCCGCTTTATTTTGTAGTGGTATCTTACCCGGGCGCGCCTTTGGCGTTGTCATGAATTAAACGCGACTATACTTAGCACACCTGTAGCGCTGTGCTGGCGGATAGTCTGCCTGAGACAAGTTTTCAAGGATTCGTAACGTGATTAACGACATCAGAAAAGATGCTGAAGTACGCATGGAAAAATGCGTAGAAGCGTTCAAAACCCAAATCAGCAAAATCCGTACTGGCCGTGCTTCCCCAAGCCTGCTGGATGGCATCATCGTCGAGTACTACGGTACGCCAACCCCTCTGCGTCAGCTGGCGAGCGTGACGGTAGAAGATACCCGTACGCTGAAAATCAACGTATTCGATCGTTCTATGGGCCCGGCGGTTGAGAAAGCGATCATGGCGTCTGACCTCGGTCTGAACCCAAGCTCTGCGGGTGCTGACATCCGCGTTCCACTGCCACCGCTGACCGAAGAGCGTCGTAAAGACCTGATCAAAGTGGTGCGTGGCGAAGCTGAGCAGGGTCGTGTATCCGTGCGTAACGTCCGTCGCGACGCGAATGATAAAGTCAAAGCGCTGCTGAAAGAAAAAGAGATCAGTGAAGATGACGATCGTCGTTCCCAGGACGACATTCAGAAAATGACTGACGCTGCCATCAAAAAAATTGATGCGGCGCTGGCAGATAAAGAAGCGGAACTGATGCAGTTCTGATTTCTGTCGTACACTGATAAACGCCGTTCAGAGGGACTTTGGGTCTAGCTGGCGGCGTTTTGCTTTTATCTGGTCTAACTTTTCGGGCATCTCATGAAGCATTTAACACTCCTTGGCTCAACCGGCTCTATCGGTTGCAGCACTCTCGACGTTGTTCGCCATAATCCTGAACTTTACACCGTGACAGCGCTGGTGGCCGGTAAGAATGTGCAGCGAATGGTTGAGCAGTGCCTGGAGTTTACGCCCCGCTATGCGGTGATGGATGACGAAGAGAGCGCGCGCTTGCTGAAAGCACAGCTGCTTGAGAAGGGCAGTCGAACCGAGGTGCTGAGTGGCCAACAGGCGGCCTGCGAGATGGCGGCGCTGGATGAGGTGGATCAGGTGATGGCGGCCATTGTCGGGGCGGCAGGATTATTGCCGACGCTTGCCGCGATTGATGCCGGTAAGGACGTTCTGCTGGCCAATAAAGAGTCGCTGGTTACCTGCGGACGCCTGTTCATGGAGGCGGTGAAGCAGCGCGGCGCACGTCTTTTGCCCGTCGACAGCGAGCACAACGCGATTTTTCAGAGTTTACCGCAACCTTTTCAACAGAACCTGGGGTACGCTGACCTGGAGCAGAATGGCGTCGTGTCGATTCTGCTTACCGGGTCAGGTGGCCCGTTCCGTGAAACGCCACTGTCTGAACTGCGTGCGATGACGCCGGATCAGGCGTGCCGTCATCCGAACTGGTCGATGGGGCGTAAAATCTCCGTTGACTCTGCCACCATGATGAATAAAGGTCTGGAATACATTGAAGCGCGCTGGCTGTTTAATGCGTCAGCGAAACAGATGGAAGTACTGATTCACCCGCAATCGGTGATTCATTCGATGGTGCGTTATCAGGATGGCAGCGTGCTGGCGCAGCTGGGCGAACCGGATATGCGTACGCCGATTGCCCATTCCATGGCGTGGCCGAATCGAGTGAAGTCCGGCGTGAAGCCGCTTGATTTCTGCAAGCTAAGTTCCCTGACGTTCAGTGAACCAGACTACGACCGTTACCCTTGTCTGAAGCTTGCAATGACGGCCTTTGACCAGGGGCAGGCGGCGACAACGGCACTGAATGCAGCCAATGAAATTACCGTTGAAGCATTTCTGAATCAGCAAATTCGTTTTACCGATATTGCGGCGTTAAATTTATCGGTACTGGAGATGATGGATTTGCGCGAACCACAGAGCGTGGAAGAGGTGCTAACGGTGGATGCAGCTGCGCGTAATATTGCGCGCCAACAGGTGACACGTCTCGCAAGCTGGTGATAAAGCAACCACTAGTCGTCGTGCTATTTGTTAGCGTTGGGCTTCAGTGATATAGTCTGCGCCACCTGATCGCAGGTATTTGACTTTACGTGGTCAGGTGAGCCGTGGTTTGACACGGCTTTTTTATGTATCGGCTTCAGTATTCCTGAGTACCGTTAAATCCTTTTCAGGGACAAAAAACGCGTTATGTTGTCTGCGAATCAACCAATAAGCGAAAACTTGCCAGCTCATGGCTGCCGTCATGTAGCAATCATTATGGATGGCAATGGCCGCTGGGCGAAAAGACAAGGGAAGATACGAGCCTTTGGGCATAAAGCTGGGGCGAAATCCGTTCGCCGCGCCGTTTCTTTTGCCGCCAATAACGGCATTGATGCGTTAACGCTCTATGCTTTTAGCAGTGAAAACTGGAATCGACCGCTGCAGGAAGTGACTGCGTTGATGGAATTGTTTGTGTGGGCGCTAGACAGCGAAGTAAAAAGCCTGCACCGCCACAACGTCCGCCTGCGTATCATTGGCGATACCAGTCGTTTTAACTCACGTTTGCAGGAACGGATTCGTAAAGCAGAGGCGTTGACTGAAAATAATACCGGTCTGACGCTGAATATTGCGGCGAATTACGGCGGACGCTGGGATATTATCCAGGGCGTTCGGCATCTCGCCGAACAGGTTCAGGAAGGGCTGTTGAGACCCGACCAAATTGATGAAGAAGCGCTGAGCAAGCAAATCTGCATGAATGAACTGGCACCTGTGGATTTAGTAATTAGGACAGGGGGAGAACATCGCATAAGTAACTTTTTGATATGGCAAATTGCCTATGCCGAACTTTACTTTACAGATGTTCTTTGGCCCGATTTTGATGAACAAGACTTTGAAGGTGCGCTGCATGCCTTTGCCAATCGAGAGCGTCGTTTCGGCGGCACCGAGCCTGGTGGCGACAACGCCTGATGGGGGTAGCTTTTGCTGAAGTATCGCCTGATTTCCGCTTTTGTATTAATACCCATTGTCATTGCGGCGCTGTTTTTACTGCCCCCGGTGGGATTCGCTATTGTTACGCTGGTGGTGTGCATGCTCGCCGCGTGGGAATGGGGACAGTTTAGCGGCTTTACCTCGCGTACGCAGCGTGTATGGCTTGCGGTACTTTGTGGCTTTATTCTGGCCGTAATGCTGTTCACGTTGCCTGAATATCATCATGATATTCATCAGCCTCTGGTGGCTGGTTCCTTGTGGATATCGTTGGCCTGGTGGGTTGCCGCGCTGTTGCTGGTGCTGTTTTATCCCGGCTCCGCGGCGTTGTGGCGTCATTCAAAAGTGCTGCGACTGATTTTTGGTTTGCTCACTATTATTCCTTTTTTCTGGGGTATGGTTGCGCTGCGCGCCTGGCACTACGACGAAAACCACTACAGCGGTGCGATCTGGCTGCTTTATGTGATGATTCTCGTCTGGGGGGCTGACTCCGGGGCCTATATGTTTGGTAAACTGTTTGGCAAACATAAGCTGGCACCGAAGGTTTCTCCGGGCAAAACCTGGCAAGGATTTATCGGCGGTTTGTTTACGGCCGCGATCATCTCCTGGGGCTACGGCGTCTGGGCGAATCTTGAAGTGGCACCATCAATACTACTGGTGTGCTCCATTTTTGCTGCGCTTGCCTCCGTGCTCGGTGATTTAACCGAAAGTATGTTCAAGCGTGAAGCAGGGATTAAGGACAGTGGACACCTGATTCCAGGGCATGGCGGTATACTGGATCGCATTGATAGCCTGACAGCGGCTGTTCCAGTGTTTGCGTGTTTGCTTTTACTGGTATTCGGGACGATTTAACGGAAGGTTTTATGCTGAGCATTCTCTGGAATCTGGCGGCGTTCATAGTTGCACTGGGTGTACTGATTACCGTGCATGAATTTGGCCATTTCTGGGTTGCTCGCCGCTGTGGCGTGCGCGTAGAACGGTTTTCCATCGGTTTTGGTAAATCACTCTGGACGCGCACCGACCGCCACGGTACGCAATTTGTCATCGCCCTTATCCCGCTGGGCGGCTACGTCAAAATGCTCGACGAACGCGTCGAGCCTGTCGCGCCTGAACTGCGACACAGCGCATTCAACAATAAAACCGTTGGACAACGCGCCGCCATCATCGCTGCCGGACCGGTAGCCAACTTCATCTTTGCGATTTTCGCTTACTGGCTGGTGTTTATCATCGGCGTCCCTGGCGTGCGTCCGGTAGTAGGTGACATTGCCCCCAACTCCATCGCGGCGAGTGCGCAAATTACATCCGGGATGGAACTTAAAGCGATTGATGGCATCGAAACCCCTGATTGGGATGCCGTGCGACTGCAGCTGGTTGCTAAAATTGGCGATCCGCAGACCACCATCAGCGTATCGCCATTTGGGTCAGACGCCCGTCAGGACAAAGTGCTCGATTTACGTCAATGGTGTTTCGAGCCAGACAAAGAGGATCCCGTCGCAGCGCTGGGCATTCGTCCGCGCGGCGCGCAGATCGAGCCGGTATTAGCCGAAGTACAGGCAAACTCGGCGGCGAGCAAAGCGGGTTTGCAAGCAGGCGACAGGATCGTTAAAGTCGATGGTCAACCATTAACAGAGTGGATGACCTTTGTTACTCTGGTGCGCGATAATCCGGGTACGTCTCTCGCGCTGGAAGTTGAAAGGCAGGGCAGTCCGCTTTCGCTGACGCTGATCCCGGATACGAAGTCGGTCGGCAAGAAGGCAGAAGGGTTTGCAGGCGTTGTGCCAAAAGTGATCCCGCTGCCAGATGAGTACAAGACAATACGCCAGTATGGGCCGTTCAGCGCCATCCTTGAAGCCACGGATAAAACATGGCAACTGATGAAGCTGACGGTCAACATGTTGGGGAAATTGATAACCGGTGATGTGAAACTGAACAACCTCAGTGGGCCAATTTCGATTGCCCAGGGGGCTGGGATGTCAGCGGAATTCGGGGTGATTTACTATCTCATGTTCCTCGCGCTCATTAGCGTGAACCTTGGGATAATCAACCTGTTCCCGCTTCCCGTTTTAGACGGGGGTCATCTGCTGTTTTTAGCGATTGAAAAGCTAAAAGGCGGGCCGGTATCCGAGCGAGTTCAAGACTTTAGTTATCGCATTGGCTCGATTTTGCTGGTGCTGTTAATGGGGCTTGCACTTTTCAATGATTTCTCTCGGTTGTAAGAGAGTTAGTTAGGAAGAACGCATAATAACGATGGCGATGAAAAAGTTGCTCATAGCGTCGCTGCTGTTTAGCAGCGCCACCGTATACGGTGCTGACGGGTTCGTAGTGAAAGACATTCATTTCGAAGGCCTTCAGCGTGTCGCCGTTGGTGCGGCCCTCCTCAGTATGCCTGTGCGCCCCGGCGATACGGTTAATGATGATGATATCAGTAATACCATCCGTGCTCTGTTTGCCACCGGCAACTTCGAGGATGTCCGCGTCCTGCGTGATGGTGATACCCTGCTGGTACAGGTAAAAGAACGTCCAACGATCGCCAGTATCACTTTCTCCGGTAACAAGTCGGTGAAAGATGACATGCTCAAGCAAAACCTTGAAGCATCCGGTGTTCGTGTGGGTGAGTCTCTGGACCGCACAACCCTTTCAGACATTGAAAAAGGTCTGGAAGACTTCTACTACAGCGTCGGTAAATACAGCGCCAGCGTGAAAGCGGTTGTGACTCCGCTGCCGCGTAACCGTGTTGACCTGAAGCTGGTCTTCCAGGAAGGTGTCTCTGCGAAGATCCAGCAGATCAACATTGTGGGTAACCACGCGTTCAGCACCGACGAACTGATCTCCACCTTCCAGCTGCGCGATGAAGTGCCGTGGTGGAACGTGGTGGGCGATCGCAAATACCAGAAACAGAAACTGGCGGGCGACCTTGAAACCCTGCGCAGCTACTATCTGGATCGTGGTTACGCGCGTTTCAACATCGACTCGACGCAGGTGAGCCTGACGCCGGACAAGAAAGGCATCTACATTACGATCAATATCACGGAAGGCGATCAGTACAAGCTTTCGGGTGTTGAGGTGAGTGGTAACCTGGCGGGGCATTCTGCTGAAATCGAATCGCTGACCAAAATTCAGCCAGGCGATCTCTATAGCGGATCCAAAGTCACCAAAATGGAAGACAGCATTAAGAAGCTGCTCGGCCGCTATGGTTATGCCTATCCGCGCGTACAGACTCAGCCGGAAATCAATGACGCGGATAAAACCGTTAAGCTGCACGTGAATGTTGACGCGGGTAACCGTTTCTACGTGCGTAAGATCCGCTTCGTCGGTAACGACACCTCCAAAGACTCCGTTCTGCGTCGCGAAATGCGTCAGATGGAAGGCGCATGGTTAGGTAGCGATCTCGTTGATCAGGGTAAAGAGCGTCTGAACCGTCTGGGCTATTTTGAAACGGTTGATACTGATACCCAGCGCGTACCGGGCAGCCCGGATCAGGTTGATGTCGTTTATAAAGTGAAAGAGCGTAACACCGGTAGCTTTAACTTTGGTGTGGGCTACGGTACTGAAAGCGGCGTCAGCTTCCAGGTTGGCGTGCAGCAGGATAACTGGCTGGGTACGGGTTACTCTGTCGGAATTAACGGTACCAAAAACGACTATCAGACCTACTCTGAGTTCTCTGTAACGAACCCATATTTCACCGTTGACGGTGTGAGCCTGGGCGGTCGTATCTTCTATAACGACTTTAAAGCAGACGATGCGGATCTGTCCTCCTACACCAACAAGAGTTACGGTGTGGACGGTACGCTTGGCTTCCCGATTAACGAATACAACACCCTGCGAGCGGGCTTAGGTTACGTGCATAACGACCTGTCCAATATGCAACCGCAGGTGGCCATGTGGCGTTACCTGGATTCTATTGGCCAGTCGGCGAGCAAAAACAGCGATAACAACGGTTTCGCTGCAGATGACTTCACCTTCAACTACGGCTGGACCTATAACCGTCTCGACCGTGGTTACTTCCCAACGGAAGGTTCTCGCGTCAACCTGAACGGTAAAGTTACCGTCCCGGGTTCCGATAACGAGTTCTATAAGGTGACGCTCGATACTGCGTCCTACTTCCCGATTGATGACGATCATAAGTGGGTGGTTCTGGGTCGTACCCGTTGGGGTTATGGTGATGGTTTAGGCGGCAAAGAGATGCCGTTCTATGAAAACTTCTATGCCGGTGGTTCCAGTACCGTTCGTGGCTTCCAGTCCAACAACATTGGTCCGAAAGCGGTTTACTACGGCGGGAACGACAAAGATAACTGCGATAAGTCTTCCTCATCAGAAGTCTGTAGTTCTGATGACGCAGTCGGCGGTAACGCTATGGCCGTTGCCAGTCTGGAGTTCATCACGCCAACGCCGTTTATTAGTGATAAATATGCGAACTCCGTCCGTACATCCTTCTTCTGGGATGCGGGTACGGTGTGGGATACCAACTGGGAGAACACTGCCCAGATGCGTGCAGCTGGCGTTCCTGACTACAGCGATCCGAGCAATATTCGCATGTCTGCCGGTATCGCATTACAATGGATGTCACCGCTGGGGCCGTTGGTCTTCTCTTACGCCCAGCCGTTTAAGAAATATGATGGAGACAAAGCGGAGCAATTCCAGTTTAACATTGGTAAAACCTGGTAATAATCCGCTGCAAAGGAATGCGTTGGCAGTGTAGCGCTGACAACTGGCGATCGGTAATACGGTCGCCTTGCCACGCAAAGAACGGTACCTTCTGGTGCCAATGGGATGGTAAGGAGTTAATTGTGAAAAAGTGGTTATTAGCTGCAGGTCTCGGTTTAGCGATGGCAACTTCTGCTCAGGCAGCAGACAAAATTGCAATCGTCAACATGGGTAATTTGTTCCAGCAGGTTGCACAGAAAACAGGTGTTTCTGCGACTCTGGAAAACGAATTCAAAGGCCGTGCAAGCGAACTGCAGGGTATGGAAAACGATCTTCAGTCCAAAATGCAGCGTCTGCAGCGTGATGGTTCTACCATGAAGGCAAGCGACCGCAGCAAGCTGGAAAAAGACGTAATGGCTCAGCGCCAGGCGTTCTCCCAGAAAGCGCAGGCTTTCGAGCAGGATCGTCAGCGTCGTTCTAACGAAGAACGCGGCAAGCTGGTGACTCGCATTCAGACCGCTGTTAAAGCAGTGGCTGCCGATCAGAGCATCGATCTGGTTGTTGATGCGAACGCCGTCGCTTTCAACAGCAAAGATGTTAAAGACATCACTGCTGACGTTCTGAAACAGGTTAAATAAGTAATGCCTTCAATTCGACTGGCTGATTTAGCTCAGCAGTTGGATGCAGAATTACACGGTGATGGCGATATCGTCATCACCGCTGTTGCGTCCATGCAATCTGCTAAAGCTGGCACGATTACCTTCATGGTAAGCCCTAAGTACCGTGAGCAACTGGCTCAATGCCAGGCGTCAGCTGTTGTTCTGACGCAGGACGATCTTCCATTTGCCACTGTAAGCGCGCTGGTAGTGAAAAACCCCTACCTGACGTATGCCCGCATGGCTCAAATTCTTGATACCACGCCGCAACCGGCCCAGAACATTGCTGCCAGCGCAGCGATTGATGAGACGGCCAGGCTGGGTAACAACGTCGCCGTTGGTGCGAATGCGGTTATCGAATCCGGCGTCGAGCTGGGCGATAACGTCGTCATTGGCCCGGGCTGCTTCGTTGGGAAAAATACGAAAATCGGCGCCGGGACCCGTTTATGGGCGAATGTGTCCGTATACCATGACGTTGAAATTGGCGAAAACTGCCTCGTCCAGTCCAGCACCGTGATTGGTTCTGATGGCTTTGGTTACGCTAACGATCGCGGTAACTGGGTTAAGATCCCGCAGCTTGGTCGCGTTATTATTGGCGATCGCGTGGAGATCGGCGCCTGTACCACCATTGACCGTGGCGCGCTTGACGACACGATCATTGGCAATGGTGTTATCATCGATAACCAGTGCCAGATTGCGCATAACGTTGTGATTGGCGACAATACCGCGGTTGCGGGTGGCGTCATCATGGCGGGCAGCCTGAAAATTGGCCGTTATTGCATGATTGGCGGTGCGAGCGTGATTAATGGCCATATGGAAATCTGCGACAAGGTGACCGTGACGGGAATGGGCATGGTAATGCGTCCTATCACTGAGCCTGGCGTCTATTCCTCCGGCATTCCGCTCCAGCCCAACAAGGTATGGCGTAAAACAGCAGCTCTGGTGATGAACATTGATGATATGAGCAAGCGCCTCAAGTCCCTTGAGCGCAAGATCGATCAACAAGACTAAGCGTCATCCGTTTAACGCTATTTTTCCCGGCCTGTCGGCTTTCTAATAAACCGGCAGGCCGTGTTATTATTGTTATCAGTACATTTTGACAGGAAGAGTATTTTGACTACTGACACTCATACTCTGCATATTGAAGAGATTTTAGAACTTCTGCCGCACCGCTACCCGTTTCTGCTGGTAGACCGTGTGCTGGATTTTGAAGAAGGTCGTTTTCTGCGCGCAGTGAAAAATGTTTCCGTGAATGAGCCGTTCTTCCAGGGGCACTTCCCTGGTAAACCTATCTTCCCGGGTGTGTTGATTCTGGAAGCGATGGCTCAGGCTACCGGTATTCTGGCGTTTAAAAGCGTCGGTAAACTGGAACCCGGTGAGCTGTATTACTTCGCGGGTATTGACGAAGCGCGCTTTAAGCGCCCTGTCGTACCTGGTGATCAGATGATCATGGAAGTCACTTTTGAAAAAACGCGTCGTGGCCTGACTCGCTTCAAAGGCGTAGCGCTGGTTGACGGTAAAGTTGTTTGCGAAGCGACGATGATGTGTGCTCGTAGCCGGGAGTCCTGATACGTGATTGATAAATCCGCCTTTATTCATCCTACCGCCATTGTGGAAACGGGTGCCATCGTTGGTGCTAACGCCCACATTGGCCCGTTTTGTATTGTTGGACCCCATGTCGAAATTGGTGAGGGTACAGTGCTGAAATCTCACGTTGTGGTGAATGGTCACACGACCATTGGCTGCAATAACGAGATCTATCAGTTCGCCTCCATCGGCGAAGTTAACCAGGATCTGAAATATGCTGGTGAGTCGACCCGTGTGGAAATCGGCGATCGTAACCGTATTCGCGAAAGCGTCACCATTCATCGTGGAACAGTACAGGGTGGTGGGTTGACGAAGGTGGGCAGCGATAACCTGTTTATGGTGAATGCGCATATCGCGCACGACTGTACCGTGGGTGACCGCTGTATCCTTGCCAACAATGCCACGCTGGCAGGACACGTATCAGTTGATGACTTCGCAATTATTGGCGGCATGACCGCAGTCCATCAGTTCTGCATCATTGGTGCGCACGTGATGGTCGGCGGATGCTCCGGTGTGGCGCAGGACGTCCCACCGTATGTGATTGCGCAGGGCAACCATGCCACGCCGTTTGGCGTGAACATCGAAGGCCTCAAGCGTCGTGGTTTTAGTCGCGAAGCGATTACTGCCATCCGCAACGCGTACAAACTGCTGTACCGTAGCGGTAAAACTCTGGAAGAGGCGAAGCCGGAAATTGCCGAACTGGCGAAAAAGCACCCGGAAGTGGACGCGTTCATGGAGTTCTTTGACCGTTCAACAAGGGGTCTGATTCGTTAATGGTCGACAGTCGTCCGCTTACGATAGCCCTGGTCGCCGGAGAAACCTCCGGCGATATTCTTGGTGCCGGTCTCATCCGTGCGCTTAAGGCACGCGTACCCAATGCTCGCTTTGTCGGTGTTGCTGGCCCGCTGATGCAGGCCGAAGGCTGTGAAGCCTGGTATGAAATGGAAGAGCTGGCCGTGATGGGGATCGTTGAGGTGCTGGGACGGTTACGCCGTTTGCTGCACATCCGTGCCGATCTCACCCGCCGCTTTACCGAACTCAAACCCGATGTGTTTGTCGGTATCGATGCACCTGATTTCAACATTACCCTCGAAGGGAATCTGAAAAAGCAGGGCATTAAGACGATTCACTACGTCAGTCCGTCCGTCTGGGCGTGGCGACAGAAACGCGTTTTCAAAATCGGACGGTCCACCCACCTGGTGCTGGCTTTCCTGCCTTTCGAAAAAGCGTTTTACGACAGATTTAATGTTCCGTGCCGTTTTATCGGTCATACCATGGCGGATGCGATGCCGCTGGATCCGGATAAAAACGCGGCGCGCGACGCGCTGGGCATCCCGCATGATGTGCACTGTCTGGCCTTACTGCCAGGCAGCCGTGGCGCAGAAGTTGAGATGCTGAGCGCCGATTTTCTTAAGACTGCGCAAATTCTTCGCCAGACCTATCCCGATCTTGAAGTGGTCGTGCCGCTGGTGAATGCCAAACGCCGCGAGCAGTTTGAGCGCATCAAAGCTGACGTCGCCCCGGATCTTCACGTCCGTCTTCTTGACGGGCAGGGGCGGGAAGCGATGTATGCGAGCGATGCCGCACTGCTGGCCTCCGGCACGGCGGCGCTGGAGTGTATGCTGGCGAAATGCCCGATGGTGGTCGGTTACCGCATGAAGCCGTTTACCTTCTGGCTGGCAAAACGTCTGGTGAAAACAGATTACGTCTCCCTGCCAAACCTGCTTGCCGGGCGCGAGCTGGTGAAAGAGCTGCTGCAGGATGAATGCCAGCCGCAGGCGCTGGCGGAGGCCCTGCTGCCGCTGCTCGCCAACGGTAAAACCAGCCACCAGATGCACGATACCTTCCGCGAACTGCATCAACTGATCCGCTGTAATGCTGATGAGCAAGCGGCCGATGCGGTGCTGGAGTTAGCAAAATGATGGAATTTGTTTATCCTCACACCCACCTTGTGGCGGGGGTGGACGAAGTGGGTCGTGGTCCGTTAGTGGGAGCCGTGGTGACCGCTGCGGTGATCCTCGATCCGGCTCGGCCGATCGTCGGGCTGAACGACTCAAAAAAATTGTCTGAAAAGCGCCGGCTGGCGCTGTTTAGTGAGATTCAGGAGAAAGCGCTGGCCTGGAGCCTCGGGCGCGCTGAACCGCATGAGATAGACGAGCTGAATATTTTGCATGCCACGATGCTGGCGATGCAGCGTGCGGTGGCGGGGCTGAAAATTTCCCCTGAATATGTCCTGATTGACGGCAACCGCTGTCCGGCATTGCCCATGCCTTCAATGGCAGTGGTCAAAGGCGATAGCCGGGTCGCAGAAATTAGCGCAGCTTCTATTATTGCCAAAGTGACACGCGACGCCGAAATGGCCGCGCTGGATCTCACTTACCCTCAGTATGGTTTCGCCCAGCATAAGGGATATCCCACACCTTTCCACCTGGAGAGGCTGGCTGAACATGGCGCAACCGAACACCATCGGCGCAGTTTTGGCCCGGTAAAACGCGCCCTGGGACGGGTGTCCTGAATCATTACGCAAGCAATTAAGTAACGCGGAATCTGAAGATGGCTGAACCACGTTTCGTACACCTGCGGGTGCATAGCGACTACTCCATGATCGATGGGCTGGCGAAGACCGGGCCGCTGGTAAAAAAGGCGGCCTCGCTTGGCATGCCTGCGCTGGCGATCACCGATTTTACCAACCTGTGTGGCCTGGTGAAGTTCTACGGAACGGCGCACGGCGCGGGGATGAAGCCTATTGTCGGGGCAGATTTTCATGTGCAGAGCGATCTCATCGGCGATGAACTGACGCAAATCTCCGTGCTGGCGATGAACAACGCGGGCTATCAAAACCTTACCCTGCTGATCTCAAAAGCCTATCAGCGCGGCTATGGCGCGCTGGGGCCGTGGATAGATCGTGACTGGCTGGCCGAGCTCAACGAAGGGCTGCTGCTGATCTCCGGCGGCCGCATGGGTGACGTCGGAAAATCACTGCTGCGCGGTAACAGTGCGCTGGTGGATCAATGTGTCTCGTTCTATGAAGAATATTTCCCGAATCGTTATTATCTGGAGTTGATCCGTACCGGTCGTCAGGATGAAGAGAGCTATCTTCATGCCGCCGTGGCGCTCGCAGAGGAGCGCGGGTTGCCCGTAGTGGCCACCAACGACGTGCGGTTCCTTGAGGCGGGCGATTTTGACGCTCACGAAATTCGCGTGGCGATCCACGATGGCTTTACCCTCGACGATCCGAAGCGGCCGCGCAATTACTCCGCACAACAGTACATGCGCAGCGAGGAGGAGATGTGTGAGCTCTTCTCCGATATCCCCGAAGCGCTGGAAAACAGCGTAGAGATTGCCAAGCGCTGCAACGTCACCGTCCGCCTTGGCGAATACTTCCTGCCGCAGTTCCCGACGGGTGACATGACTACGGAAGATTTCCTGGTCATGAAATCGAAAGAAGGTCTGGAAGAGCGTCTGGAATTCCTGTTCCCGGATGAAGAAGAGCGTAAAAAGCGTCGTCCGGAGTATGACGAACGCCTGGACATTGAACTCCAGGTGATCAACCAGATGGGCTTCCCGGGCTACTTCCTGATCGTTATGGAGTTCATCCAGTGGTCGAAGGATAACGGCGTGCCGGTTGGACCGGGCCGTGGTTCCGGCGCAGGCTCGCTGGTGGCGTACGCGCTGAAAATTACCGACCTCGATCCGCTGGAGTTCGACCTGCTGTTCGAACGTTTCCTCAACCCGGAACGTGTCTCGATGCCCGACTTCGACGTCGACTTCTGCATGGAGAAACGTGACCAGGTGATCGAGCACGTGGCCGACATGTACGGTCGTGATGCGGTATCGCAGATCATTACCTTCGGTACGATGGCGGCGAAAGCGGTTATCCGCGACGTGGGCCGCGTGCTGGGCCACCCGTACGGGTTTGTCGATCGCATCTCTAAACTGGTGCCGCCCGATCCGGGCATGACGCTGGCAAAAGCCTTTGAGGCTGAACCGCAGCTGCCGGAAATCTATGAAGCGGACGAAGAGGTCAAAGCGCTGATCGACATGGCGCGCAAGCTGGAAGGCGTCACGCGTAACGCCGGTAAGCATGCGGGGGGCGTGGTTATCGCCCCGACCAAAATCACCGACTTCGCGCCGCTGTATTGCGACGAAGCGGGCCAGCATCCGGTCACCCAGTTCGACAAGAACGACGTAGAATACGCCGGGCTGGTGAAGTTTGACTTCCTTGGCCTGCGTACGCTGACCATCATCAACTGGGCGCTGGAGATGATCAACGCCCGCCGCGAGAAGAACGGCGAGCCGCCGCTGGATATCGCGGCCATCCCGCTGGACGACAAGAAAAGTTTCGACATGCTGCAGCGCTCGGAGACCACCGCCGTCTTCCAGCTTGAATCCCGCGGCATGAAAGATCTGATTAAACGTCTGCAGCCCGACTGCTTCGAAGATATGATCGCGCTGGTGGCCCTGTTCCGTCCGGGCCCGCTGCAGTCAGGGATGGTAGATAACTTTATCGACCGTAAGCACGGGCGCGAAGAGATTTCCTACCCGGACGTTCAGTGGCAGCACGAAAGCCTGAAGCCGGTACTGGAGCCAACCTATGGCATCATCCTGTATCAGGAACAGGTGATGCAGATCGCCCAGGTGCTTTCCGGCTATACGCTCGGCGGCGCGGACATGCTGCGTCGTGCGATGGGTAAGAAAAAGCCGGAAGAGATGGCCAAGCAGCGCTCCATCTTTGAAGACGGGGCGAAGAAAAACGGCGTTGACGGCGAGCTGGCGATGAAAATCTTCGACCTGGTGGAGAAATTCGCCGGGTACGGATTTAACAAATCTCACTCAGCCGCCTATGCTTTGGTGTCGTATCAAACGCTGTGGCTGAAGGCACACTATCCTGCGGAGTTTATGGCGGCGGTAATGACCGCCGATATGGACAACACCGAGAAGGTGGTGGGCCTGGTGGATGAGTGCTGGCGCATGGGGCTGAAGATCCTGCCGCCGGATATTAACTCAGGTCTCTACCATTTCCACGTCAACGACGACGGGGAGATCGTTTACGGGATCGGCGCGATCAAGGGCGTGGGCGAGGGGCCGATCGAGGCGATCATCGAAGCGCGCAACAACGGCGGGTATTTCCGCGAGCTGTTCGATCTTTGCGCCCGTACCGATACCAAAAAGCTGAACCGCCGCGTGCTGGAAAAACTGATCATGTCCGGCGCGTTCGACAGGCTGGGGCCGCACCGCGCCGCGCTGATGAACTCGCTGGGTGACGCCCTGAAAGCGGCGGATCAGCACGCGAAAGCGGAAGCCATTGGCCAGGCGGATATGTTCGGGGTGCTGGCGGAAGAGCCGGAGCAGATTGAGCAGTCGTATTCCAACTGCCAGCCGTGGCCAGAACAGGTGGTGCTGGACGGCGAGCGTGAAACGTTAGGTTTGTACCTGACGGGTCACCCGATCAACCAGTACATTAAAGAAATTGAGCGCTATGTCGGCGGCCACAGGCTAAAAGACATGCATCCGACAGAACGTGGTAAAATCACCACGGCTGCGGGGCTCGTGATTGCTGCAAGGGTTATGGTCACCAAGCGCGGCAATCGTATCGGCATCTGTACGTTGGATGACCGTTCCGGGCGTCTGGAGGTGATGTTGTTCACCGACGCGCTGGATAAATACCAGCAATTGCTGGAAAAAGACCGCATACTTATCGTCAGCGGACAGGTCAGCTTTGATGACTTCAGTGGGGGGCTTAAAATGACCGCCCGCGAAGTGATGGACATTGACGAAGCCCGGGAAAAATATGCTCGCGGGCTTGCTATCTCGCTGACGGACAGGCAAATTGATGACCAGCTTTTAAACCGACTCCGTCAGTCTCTGGAACCCCACCGCTCGGGGACAATTCCAGTACATCTCTACTATCAGAGGGCGGATGCACGTGCGCGGTTGCGCTTTGGTGCAACGTGGCGTGTCTCTCCGAGCGATCGTTTACTGAACGATCTCCGTGGCCTCATTGGTTCGGAGCAGGTGGAACTGGAGTTTGACTAATACAGGAATACTATGAGTCTGAATTTCCTTGATTTCGAACAGCCGATTGCTGAGCTGGAAGCGAAAATCGATTCTCTGACAGCGGTAAGCCGTCAGGATGAAAAACTGGATATTAACATCGACGAAGAAGTGCATCGTCTGCGCGAGAAAAGCGTAGAGCTGACGCGCAAAATCTTTGCCGATCTCGGCGCATGGCAGGTGGCCCAGCTGGCACGCCATCCACAGCGTCCGTACACCCTGGATTATGTCCGCCTGGCGTTTGACGAATTTGACGAACTGGCAGGCGATCGCGCATACGCTGACGACAAAGCTATCGTAGGCGGTATCGCGCGTCTGGACGGACGCCCGGTGATGATCATTGGTCATCAGAAAGGTCGTGAAACCAAAGAGAAAATCCGTCGTAACTTCGGTATGCCAGCCCCAGAAGGCTACCGTAAAGCCCTGCGTCTGATGGAGATGGCTGAGCGTTTCAACATGCCAATCATCACCTTCATCGACACCCCGGGTGCCTACCCTGGCGTGGGTGCGGAAGAGCGCGGTCAGTCTGAAGCCATCGCACGCAACCTGCGCGAGATGTCTCGTCTGAAGGTGCCGGTCATTTGTACCGTTATCGGTGAAGGGGGTTCCGGTGGCGCGCTGGCGATTGGCGTGGGCGATAAAGTGAATATGCTGCAGTACAGCACCTATTCCGTTATCTCCCCGGAAGGCTGTGCGTCCATTCTGTGGAAAAGTGCTGACAAAGCGCCTCTGGCTGCCGAAGCGATGGGTATCATTGCGCCGCGTCTGAAAGAGCTTAAGCTGATCGATTCCATCATCCCGGAACCGCTGGGTGGGGCTCATCGTAAGCCGGAAGTGATGGCAGCGTCTCTGAAAGCGCAGCTGCTGGCCGATCTGGCAGACCTGGACGTGCTGAGCAAAGAAGATCTGCTCAACCGTCGTTACCAGCGTCTGATGACCTACGGCTACGCGTAAGCCTCACAATTATCTGAAAAGCCGCACAATGTTGCGGCTTTTTTTATACCTGCGGTTTAGCCGGACTATGCTTAGCTAATGTTTTTTAAGGAGGAAGCCCATGAATATCATTGCCGTTATGGGGCCACACGGCGTCTTTTATAAAGATGAGCCGATTAAGGAGCTGGAGCAAGCCCTGCAGTCGCGGGGGTATCAGCTAATCTGGCCGCACAACAGCGCCGATCTGCTGAAGTTCATCGAGCATAACCCGCGTATCTGCGGCGTGATCTTCGACTGGGATGAATATGACCTCGAACTGTGCAGCGATATCAACAAGCTGAACGAATATCTCCCGCTGTACGCGTTTATTAATACCCACTCAACCATGGACGTCAGCGCCAATGATATGCGTATGGCGCTGTGGTTCTTTGAATATTCCCTCGGCGTGGCGGAAGACATTGCGACCCGCATTCAGCAATACACGAATGAATATCTCGATAACATTACGCCGCCCTTTACCCGGGCGCTCTTCACCTACGTGAAAGAGGGGAAATATACCTTCTGTACGCCTGGGCATATGGCGGGAACGGCCTACCAAAAAAGCCCGGTGGGCTGCCTGTTCTATGATTTCTTTGGTGGCAACACGCTGAAAGCGGACGTGTCCATTTCAGTCACCGAACTAGGCTCTCTGCTGGATCATACCGGACCGCATCTGGAAGCCGAAGAGTATATCGCCCGCACCTTTGGGGCCGAGCAGAGCTATATGGTGACCAACGGCACCTCGACCTCGAACAAAATCGTCGGAATGTATGCCGCGCCTGCGGGGAGCACCCTGCTGATTG
The DNA here is from genome assembly GCF_000612205.1 of Enterobacter sp. 5-4. NCBI lineage: Bacteria > Pseudomonadati > Pseudomonadota > Gammaproteobacteria > Enterobacterales > Enterobacteriaceae > Enterobacter > Enterobacter sp. 5-4. Next base: position 460,260 of record NZ_JFHW01000010.1, read on the forward strand.
ACCGTAACTGCCATAAATCGCTGGCGCACTTGCTGATGATGAGCGACGTTGTACCGCTCTGGCTGTCGCCCACGCGTAACGCGCTCGGCATTCTGGGAGGCATTCCACGCCGGGAGTTCGCCCATGACGCGATTGAACGCAAGGTCGCGGCAGTGCCCGGCGCAGGCTGGCCTGTCCATGCGGTGATCACCAACTCGACCTATGACGGTCTGCTGTACAACACGGACTGGATCAAAAAGACTTTGGACGTGCCGTCGATCCACTTCGATTCCGCGTGGGTACCGTACACCAATTTCCACCCGATTTACGCGGGTAAGAGCGGCATGAGCGGTGAACGCGTACCGGGTAAAGTGTTCTTCGAAACGCAGTCGACGCACAAAATGCTGGCCGCGTTTTCCCAGGCTTCGCTGATTCACATCAAAGGCGAATATGACGAAGAGACCTTCAACGAAGCCTTTATGATGCATACCACCACCTCACCAAGCTATCCGCTGGTGGCGTCTATCGAAACGGCTGCGGCGATGCTGCGCGGCAATCCCGGTAAACGTCTTATCAATCGCTCTGTGGAGCGCGCGCTGCATTTCCGTAAAGAGGTTCAGCGGCTGAAAGAGGAAGCCGACGGCTGGTTCTTTGATATCTGGCAGCCGGAAGAGATTGATGAAGCAGAATGCTGGCCGGTTTCGCCCGGCGAAGACTGGCATGGCTTCCGGGATGCCGATAGTGACCATATGTTCCTCGACCCGGTTAAGGTGACGATCCTGACGCCGGGTATGGATGAGCAGGGCAAGATGAGCGAGGAAGGGATCCCGGCTGCGCTGGTGGCGAAGTTCCTTGATGAACGCGGCGTGGTGGTGGAGAAAACAGGCCCCTATAATTTGCTGTTCCTGTTCAGTATCGGGATCGATAAAACCCGGGCGATGGGGCTGCTCCGCGGTCTGATGGAATTTAAGCGCGCCTACGATCTCAACCTGCGGGTGAAGAACATGCTGCCGGATCTCTACGCGGAAGATCCTGACTTCTACCGCAATATGCGTATTCAGGATCTGGCCCAGGGGATCCACAGGCTGATCCGTCAGCACGATCTGCCGCGTCTGATGCTACAGGCGTTCGATGTGTTGCCGGAGATGAAGTTTACCCCGCACCAGGCGTGGCAGCGCCAGGTGAGGGGAGAGGTCGAAACCGTCGAGCTGGAAAATCTGGTTGGGCGCGTATCGGCAAACATGATCCTGCCGTATCCGCCGGGCGTACCGCTCCTGATGCCGGGAGAGATGATTACCGAAGAGAGTCGGGCCGTGCTCGATTTCCTGCTGATGCTCTGTTCGGTAGGGCGTCACTATCCCGGTTTTGAGACGGATATCCACGGTGCGAAGCGCGACGAAAACGGCGTGTACTGGGTGCGAGTCCTAAAATAAGAGTGACCGCTTGCCAGGTGCGGGTTTTCGGTTGTAACGTTCAGGCATCATAAAAAGGAGAAGCTATGCTGGGTTTAAAAGCTGTTCATCATATTGCGATCATTGCGACCGATTACGCGAAGAGTAAGGCCTTCTACTGCGACATTCTCGGCTTTACGCTGTTGAGCGAGGCCTACCGTGAGGAGCGCGACTCCTGGAAGGGCGACCTGGCGTTAAACGGGCAGTATGTGATTGAACTGTTCTCTTTTCCTTTTCCGCCTGCGCGTCCGTCCCGCCCGGAAGCCTGTGGCCTGCGCCATCTTGCCTTCAGCGTCGATGACCTGGATAGCGCAGTAAAACATCTGGAAGCGCACGGCGTGACGTGTGAAGCAATCCGCGTCGATCCGTTCACCGACAAGCGTTTTACCTTTTTCAACGACCCGGACGGCCTGCCGCTGGAGCTTTATCAGCAGTAATCTTCGTCCTGTGTGATAATGCCCGCTCAGTTCGGGCATTTTTTATGTGTAATTCCCTATGACCTTACCCGCTATCGCACACGCCGTTTCACCGTACCGCCAGCTGCTGGTGGGGTTTAGCGGTGGCCTGGATTCCACCGTTCTGCTCCATCGTCTTAAACGCTGGCGCGACCAGGAGCCTGACGTCCAGCTGCGGGCGATACATATTCATCACGGATTAAGTCCTCACGCAGAGGAGTGGGTGGCGCACTGCGAAGCCTTGTGTGCGGCGTGGGCGATCCCGCTTCTCGTCGAGCGCGTCACGCTTGCGGAGGAAGGGCTGGGCATTGAGGCGCAGGCGCGTAAAGCTCGCTATGCCGCCTTTGCCGGGGCATTGCGTACAGGAGAAGCGCTGGTCACGGCCCAGCACCTGGACGATCAGTGTGAAACCTTTCTGCTGGCGCTTAAGCGGGGCAGCGGACCGGCAGGGCTTTCAGCCATGCCTGAGCGTTCTGAGTTTGCCGGTACAACGTTACTTCGTCCGCTGCTTGGCGAGACGCGCGCCTCGCTTGAGGCCTGGGCGCGAGAACATCAGCTCAGCTGGATTGAAGATGAGAGCAACCAGGATGACGGCTATGACCGTAACTTTCTGCGTCTGCGCGTCCTCCCGCTATTGAGCGAGCGCTGGCCGCATTTCGCCGACGCGACGGCAAGAAGCGCTATGCTGTGCGCCGAACAGGAATCGCTGCTGGACGAGCTGTTGAGTGACGAGCTGGCTGAACTGATTTCTGAAGACGGAGCGCTGGCGATTGCACCGCTGAAAGCGATGAGCCCGGTGCGCCGCGCTGCGCTGCTACGGCGCTGGCTGGCCTCTCATCACGCCGCGATGCCGTCGCGGGCGATGCTAAACCGTATCTGGGACGAAGTTGCCCTGGCGCGGGAGGATGCTTCCCCGTGCGTCCATCTGAACGGTTTTGACGTAAGGCGCTACAAAGGGGAACTCTGGTGGGTAAAATCAACGCCCTCACTGACCAGTGTGGTGCTCGACTGGCTTTCTCCTGCGCTTCCGCTGATATTGCCCAGTGAGGCAGGACGTGTCTCTCTTATACCGTCTGGTCATGTGAGGCTGCCAGAGGCAGGAGAACCGGTAACGGTACGCTTTAAGGCTGGCGGCATGCTGCATATTGTCGGGCGCAACGGGGGACGCAAGCTGAAGAAAATCTGGCAGGAGTGCAACGTGCCGCCGTGGCTGCGCGACACCACGCCGCTGCTGTTCTATGGTGAAACATTGATTGCTGCTGCGGGCATTTTCATCACGGAAGCGGGATGGGCGGAAGAGGGGGTCAGGTTTGAGTGGCAGAAAGCGTAACGGGCAGCCAGGCTGCCCGTTAATGTCATCAGGATTCGCTCACCACGACGGTGCCGATTTGCGGGTGGCTGAAGCTGGCTATTTTATCCAGGCGCAGCTCACGCGTCGCACCGGCATCTTCCACTATCAGGTATTCCACATTCTTACGTGAAACCAGATCGCTGGCCTTCGCCTTCAACACTTCGCCATCTTTTAGCTCCAGCGTCAGTAATAAATGATGCTGGCAGGCGAGTTCGAGGTTGTCATAGTCATCACAATTGATGGGTTGATAAGTATCATTCATCGACATAATCGCTCACCAGTAAATTCGCCGCAGCATACGCTGCTTTTTCCCTGACCGACTCTGAAAGGCCCTCATCAGAGGCCACTTCATTAAGCACTTTCAATACACAGCCCAACGCGTCCGGGACATACCCCAGATCTCCGCTGGCGATTTCCGCATACCGTTTGCGAATTAACTCACAATAATTATTCACATCCCCTCCCGCCAGCGCACTGACTTACTGTGAGATATCATTAAGCCTACGAAGATAAACTCGGTTTAGCAAGGTGACTATACCATACTCATTTAAGCAATATCAGCGCCTTGATAGCGGTGTATTTATCACCCTACAACAGCCTTTTGCCGCGGTTTTCGCTACAATGAGCGCCTGATTCGAATGGAGTTCTCTCATGGCGCTGAAAGCGACAATTTATAAAGCAGTGGTCAATGTGGCCGATCTTGATCGCAACCAGTTCCTGGACGCCTCGCTGACGCTGGCTCGCCACCCCTCCGAAACCCAGGAGCGCATGATGCTGCGCCTGCTGGCGTGGATTAAGTACGCTGACGAGCGTCTGCAGTTTACCCGTGGGTTAAGCGCAGAAGACGAGCCAGAAGCCTGGCTGCGCAACGATCATCTGGGTATCGATTTGTGGATCGAACTTGGACTGCCGGACGAGCGCAGAATTAAGAAGGCCTGCACTCAGTCCGCTGAAGTGGCCTTATTCGCGTATAATCAGCGCGCTGCGGAGATTTGGTGGCAGCAAAACAAGAGCAAGTGCGGACAGTTTAAAAATCTCACGGTCTGGTATCTGGATGATGAGCAACTGGCGCAGCTGAGCGACTTTGCCAGCCGGACCATGGTGTTGCAGGCGACGATTCAGGACGGTGCCATCTGGCTCTCTGATTCTCAGAATAATCTGGAAATTCATTTTACGGCGTGGCAACCGGCCTCATGATCGTCCTGTCCCGAAACGTCAGCATTCCGGACAACGAGCTGGAGATCACCGCCATCCGTGCTCAGGGGGCAGGTGGGCAGCACGTCAACAAGGCCTCAACGGCAATCCATTTGCGTTTTGACATTCGGGCCTCAAGCCTGCCAGAGTATTATAAAGAAAGTCTGCTTGCTGCCAGCCATCACCTGATCACCAGCGATGGCGTGATGGTGATCAAAGCCCAGGAATACCGCAGCCAGGAGCTCAACCGGGAAGCGGCGATAGCCAGGCTGGTGGCGGTCATCAAAGAATTAACGGCAGTACAAAAAAGCCGCCGGGCAACGCGGCCAACCCGCGCATCGAAAGAGCGTCGGCTGGCCTCGAAGGCCCAAAAATCCACAGTGAAAGCACTACGCGGTAAAGTTCGTCGCCCCACAGAGTGACGAAAGGGAACACACTTTTCATAAGGAATTCATTGTGAAAAAAGCATTATGGTCAGCGCTGGCAGTGAGTACGCTGTTTGCGCTTTTCGGGTGTAACAACCGCTCCGAAACGCAGGTTTTACAACCCACGCAGACGGAAGAATTAAAACCGATGCAGCAGAGCTGGCGCGGCGTATTGCCTTGCGCGGACTGTGAAGGCATTGAAACGTCCCTGTTCCTGCAAAAAGACGGCACCTGGGTGATGAACCAGCGCTATCAGGGCGCAAAAGAGCCTTCTTCTTTTGCAACTTATGGAACATGGGCGCGAACGGCGGAGAAGCTGGTTCTGACGGATACCGCTGGCGAGAAAACTTATTTCCGCGCCAAAGGCGAGGGGATGGAGATGCTGGATCGTGAAGGCAATCCAATTGAATCCCAGTTTAACTACACGCTGGCGCCGGTAAAAGCGGCTCTGCCCGCGACGCCGATGGCGATGCGGGGGATGTACTTCTATATGGCGGATGCGGCGATCTTTACCGACTGCGCAACCGGTAAGAAGGTCAGCGTGGCAAACAATGCGCAGCTTGAACGTGATTACGCGGTGGCGCGCGGCAATGACAGCAAACCGGTATTGCTGACGGTGGACGGTCACTTTACGCTGGAGCCAAACCCGGATAGTGGAGAGATGGTGAAAACGCTGGTGGCAGATAAAGACGCGAAGTTTGTTGCGGGTAAAGACTGTAACAGTAAATAAGCTGACGCTGAGCCATTAAAAAACCCCGCCTGAGCGGGGTTTTTTGTTTAGCCTTTGATGGCTTTCACCAGGTAATCAAGAATGTCGCCGGTCTTGATCATCTGTTTTTCGCCGCTGCGACGGTATTTGTATTCAATCTCGTCGCTGTCGAGGTTACGGTCGCCGATCACGACGGTGTGTGGGATACCGATCAGTTCCATATCGGCAAACATCACGCCCGGACGCTCTTTACGGTCATCCATCAGCACTTCGATACCCTGTGCACGCAGCTCGGCATACAGCTTCTCGGCCAGCTCCTGCACGCGGTAAGACTTGTGCATGTTCATTGGCAGAATCGCAACCTGGAACGGCGCGATGTTGTCTGGCCAGACGATGCCGCGCTCGTCATAGTTCTGCTCAATGGCGGCAGCTACCACGCGCGTCACCCCGATACCGTAGCAACCCATGGTCAGGATCTGGTTACGGCCATCTTCACCCTGAACAGCGGCGTTCAGCGCGCGCGAGTATTTATCACCCAGCTGGAAGATGTGACCGACTTCAATGCCGCGCTTGATCATCAGGGTACCCTGACCGTCCGGGCTTGGATCGCCTGCGACCACGTTACGGATGTCTGCTACTTCCGGCGTCGCCACGTCGCGATCCCAGTTGATGCCGAAGTAGTGTTTACCGTCGATGTTCGCACCGGCGGAGAAGTCGCTCATCGCGGCTACCGTGCGGTCAATAACAACAGGAACCGGCATATTCACCGGACCAAGAGAACCTGGGCCAGCATTGACCACGGCGCGGATTTCCGCTTCCGTGGCGAACGTCAGCGGGCTGGCGACCTGCGGCAGCTTCTCAGCTTTCACTTCGTTCAGCTCGTGATCGCCACGCACCAGCAGGGCAACCAGCGGGTAAGCGCTCCCTTCGGTGGCTTTCACCAGCAGCGTCTTCACGGTTTTTTCGATCGGCAGGTTGAACTGCTCAACCAGCTCGGCAATGGTTTTCGCGTTTGGCGTATCAACCAGCGTCATCTCTTGCGTTGCCGCAGCACGCGGTTCTTTTGGTGCAAGCGCTTCTGCGAATTCGATGTTCGCCGCGTAATCGGAAGAGTCAGAGAAGATCACATCGTCTTCACCGCTCTGCGCCAGTACCTGGAATTCATGAGATGCGCTACCGCCGATGGAGCCGGTATCAGCCTGCACAGCACGGAAATCCAGACCCATGCGGGAGAAGATTTTGCTGTACGCCGCGTACATTGCGTCGTAGGTCTCTTGCAGGGATTCCTGAGAGGTATGGAAAGAGTAGGCGTCTTTCATCAGGAATTCGCGAGAGCGCATGACGCCGAAACGCGGGCGAACTTCGTCACGGAACTTGGTCTGGATCTGGAAGAAGTTCAGCGGCAGCTGTTTGTAAGAGCTCAGCTCATTACGAATCAGGTCGGTGATGACTTCTTCATGCGTTGGGCCGAGAACGAACGGACGCTCGCCACGATCGACGAAGCGCAGCAGTTCAGGACCATACTGTTCCCAACGACCGCTCTCCTGCCACAGGTCAGCGGGCTGAACCACGGGCATGGACACCTCGATAGCACCGGCGTTGTTCATCTCTTCACGCACGATGTTTTCGACTTTTTTCAGGACGCGCACGCCGGTCGGCAGCCAGGTGTATAACCCGGAGGCCAGCTTGCGGATCATCCCGGCGCGCAGCATCAGCTGATGGCTGATCACTTCGGCGTCGGCAGGCGTCTCCTTCAGAGTGGAGAGCAGATATTGGCTAGTACGCATGTTGTTACGGTTCCATTTCGACGATTGGAACAGGCTGAAACACCAGCCTGACACAAAAAAAGTGGTTTAGTTTACCAGTGTGGCAAAGATGCCAAAAGAGAGGAGAACAAAATTACCTGGGTTCAAGGGCAAACACTTCAAAACCTGCCTCGGTGACGCGCCAGCGAACGTTAAAATCGAGCAGCCAGACGGCGTACGTTTTGCCTGCTTCCTCTTCTTTACGGTAGGCCGGACGCGGGTCCTGTGCCAGAACTTCGGTGATGAAATCCCGTAAGCGAGGATAGCGTTTCTCCAGTTGGCCGAACTGAGCGGTTATCTCAGGCGTAAAATATACAGGCATGTCCGCCTGTGGGGCGTCCTGAGCATAGCTTGCACGCGCGTCCGGAAGGGCTTCGGCGAAGGGCAAATAGGGTTTGATGTCGATCACCGGCGTGCCGTCGACAAGGTCCAGGCTACCTAACTCCAGTATCACCCGATCTTTCTGGCAGCGTATGCCTTTCAGTTCAACCAGCGACATGCCAACCGGGTTTGGACGGAAGGTCGAGCGCGTCGCAAACACCCCTATTCTCGCATTGCCGCCAAGACGAGGAGGACGCACGGTAGGACGCCAGCCGCCTTCCATCGTCTGGTGAAACACGAACACCACCCACAGGTGGCTGAACGCCTCAAGCCCGCGTACCGCATCGGCCTGATTGTAAGGCGCAATCAGGTGAAGCTCACCGCGTCCGCTGGTGACAAGACCGGGCTGGCGGGGGACGGCGAACTTCTCTTTGTAAGGAGAGTGGATAACGCCTATCTGCTCGAACTGAAATGCACTCATTTCGCCGTGATGTTCAGCGCAGAACCGATGCACACCGCCTGACGGTAGCAGCCCGGCGTGCCGCTGGTGACTTCACAGCTGTGCAGCAGGACCGCGTTGGCTTTCATTTTTGCGGCATTAATCTGCATGCGTTTACGCGCTGTCGGGATATTCGGTGGTGAGTCCTGATTGGTCGCCTGACAGGATTCGCCGCTCACTTCGCCCAGTTCACGGAACGGTTTACCGACGAGTTCATCCGCTTTCGTGATAATGCGAACCGGCGCAGGGCGAACCACTTTCGGTTTCGCAGGCTCGGTCTTTGGCGGGGTTGCCGTGCTTTGAACAGGTTCAACGGGAGATCTGCTTAGCATAGAACAGCCGCTCAGCATGAGTGCTAAAAGACAGATCGGTAAAGCACGCATAATATTTCCTCAATGGATAATCAAAACGTCAGATATTGAATCAGTTGACTGCACAAATGACAAGACGGGCATAAGCCCGTCCTGATGATATTACACTGAGGTGAGATTACCAGCCCTTAACAGCGCCGCCGTTAAACACTTTGTTGGCTTCCTGGTAAACTTCGTCAGACTGATAGGCCTGTACGAATTTCTTCACGTTTTCCGCGTCTTTGTTGTCTTCGCGAGTCACGATCAGGTTTACGTATGGAGAGTCTTTATCTTCAACGAAGATACCGTCTTTAGCTGGGGTCAGGCCAATCTGGCTGGCGTACGTGGTGTTGATAACGGCCAGGGCAATCTGCGCATCGTCCAGAGAACGTGGCAGCTGCGGTGCTTCCAGCTCAACAATTTTCAGATTTTTCGGGTTCTCGGTGACATCCAGAACGGTTGGCAGCAGGCCAACACCGTCTTTCAGTTTGATCAGGCCCACTTTCTGCAGCAGCAGCAGAGAACGACCAAGGTTAGTTGGGTCGTTAGGGACGGCAACCTGAGAGCCCGGCTGCAGCTCGTCCAGGGATTTAATTTTCTTAGAGTAACCGGCAATTGGATAAACGAAGGTGTTACCCACGCCCACCAGTTTATAGCCGCGATCTTTGATCTGCTGGTCCAGGTATGGTTTATGCTGGAAGGCGTTCGCGTCGATATCACCTTTGCTCAGCGCTTCGTTCGGCAGAACGTAATCGTTGAAGGTCACCAGCTCCACGTCCAGGCCATATTTCTCTTTCGCTACTTTCTGAGCAACTTCTGCAACCTGCTGTTCTGCACCTACGATAACGCCCACTTTAATGTGGTTCGGATCTTTTTCATCCTGACCGCAACCCACCAGTGCCAGAGAGCCGATCAGCGCGCCTACTGCTGCGAAGGTCTTTAATTTAAACGCCATGTTTTATCCTTAACTCGTAGAGTTTATGTTGTGTGTAACGTTATTTGTGCGTAACAGCCCGGACGATGCGATCGCCAGAGAACTGGATTAAGTAAACCAGAACAACCAGCAATACCAGAACGGTATTCATCACGGTCGCGTTATATCCAATATAGCCGTACTGGTAACCAATCTGACCTAAACCGCCCGCGCCTACGGCACCGCCCATCGCGGAATAACCGACCAGGGTGATAAGCGTAATGGTTGCCGCATTCACCAGCCCTGGCAGTGCCTCAGGCAGCAGAACCTTGCGGACGATCTGCATCGGCGTGGCGCCCATCGCGCGGGACGCTTCGATCAAACCGGTAGGGATCTCCAGCAGGGCGTTTTCCACCATACGGGCGATAAACGGCGCAGCGCCAACGGTCAGCGGAACGATCGCCGCCTGCAGACCGATAGACGTTCCGACGATCACGCGGGTAAATGGAATCATCCACACCAGCAGAATAATGAACGGGATAGAACGGAAGATGTTCACCAGCGCAGAGAGCGTACGGTACAGCTTCGCGTTCTCAATGATTTGACCCGGACGCGTCACGTACAGCAACACGCCGACCGGCAGGCCAATCACAAAACCAAAGAAGCCAGAGACAAAGGTCATTGCCAGCGTTTCCCAAACGCCGCGAACCAGCAGCCACATCATCGGCTCAGACATAACCCAGTACCTCTACTTTTACGTGATGTTCTTGCAGCCAGGCAATGGCTGCCTGGGTTTCTTCTTGTGTGCCGTGCATTTCTGTCAGCATGATGCCGAACTTCACGCCACCGGCGTAATCCATCTGCGCGCTGATGATGTTGTTATTCACGTTAAAGCGACGTGCGGTTTCGGAAAGCAGGGGAGCATCAACGGACTGGCCGGTGAACTCCATGCGCAGCATCGGGACGCTGTCTGCTGTTGCTTCTGTTTTCAGACGTTCCAGATAGTCTTCCGGAATATCCAGATGCAGCGTGGACTGGATGAACTGCTGCGCCAGCGGGGTTTTCGGATGCGAGAACACTTCGCTTACCGTGTCCTGCTCGATCAGTTCACCGTTACTGATGACCGCCACGCAGTCGCAGATGCGTTTCACCACATCCATCTCGTGCGTAATAAGGAGGATCGTCAGGCCCAGACGACGGTTAATGTCTTTCAGCAGTTCCAGAATAGAACGCGTGGTTGCCGGATCCAGTGCGCTGGTGGCTTCATCACACAGCAGCACCTTAGGATTGCTTGCCAGCGCGCGGGCAATGGCCACACGCTGTTTTTGCCCACCGGACAGATTTGCCGGGTAGCTATCCTGTTTGTCGCCCAGACCTACGAGGTCGAGCAGCTCGGTGACGCGACGCTTCACTTCTTCTTTCGGCGTGTTATCCAGCTCCAGCGGTAAGGCAACGTTACCGAACACGGTGCGGGAAGCCAGAAGGTTAAAGTGCTGGAAGATCATGCCAATCTGACGACGCGCTTTGGTGAGTTCTTTCTCTGAAAGGGCGGTAAGTTCCTGGCCGCCAACTTCTACGCTGCCCTGGGTTGGGCGCTCAAGCAGGTTAACACAACGGATCAGCGTACTTTTACCTGCACCCGATGCGCCAATGACGCCATAAATTTGACCAGCAGGAACATGCAGGCTGACGTTGTTCAGCGCCTGAATGGTTCGGTTCCCCTGCTGGAACACTTTGGTGATATTGGAAAGTTTAATCATTAGATTATTTTTATCGTATGTAAGTTAGCCGTGGCATTTTCTTCTGCCAGATACGGGTGATGACCGTAAACAAAACGGATGTTAAGGCATCCAGACGTCTAAATCAATCCAACTCTGTACGATGAGCACTTTATTGCGCTGCGATTCATGAGATACTAGCTGAACATGCCTTTTTCAGGAGCAAACCGGTGGCAAAATCAGTACCCGCAATTTTTCTCGATCGTGACGGCACTATTAATGTGGATCACGGTTATGTCCATGAGATTGATGAGTTCGAGTTTATCGAGGGCGTAATAGATGCCATGCGCCAGTTGAAAGAGATGGGCTATGCGCTGGTGGTGGTGACGAACCAGTCTGGTATTGCACGCGGTAAATTCACCGAAGCGCAGTTCGAGACGCTGACGGAATGGATGGACTGGTCACTTGCCGACCGCGGTGTGGATCTGGATGGTATCTACTATTGTCCGCATCATCCGCAGGGAACCGTAGAAGCGTATCGTCAGACCTGTGATTGCCGTAAGCCGCATCCGGGGATGTTTATCTCTGCGCAGGAGTTCCTGCACATTGATATGGCGGCTTCTTATATGGTGGGCGATAAACTGGAAGATATGCAGGCAGCCGCAGCCGCGAGTGTAGGGACTAAAATATTAGTGCGTACCGGCAAGCCAGTGACGCCAGAAGCTGAGAATGCGGCGGATTGGGTGATTAATAGTCTGGCCGATCTGCCAAAAGAGATTAAAAAGCACCAAAAATAGCCTTTTTGGTGAAAAGGTGAGCGGTTGAAATAAAAATGCATTTTTCCGCTTGTCATTCCTCGGCGGCTCCCTATAATGCGCCTCCATCGACACGGCGGATGTGAATCACTTCACAGACAATGCGGTCGGTTGAAGAGAAAAAATCCTGAAATAACGGGTTGACTCTGAAAGAGGAAAGCGTAATATACG
>NZ_JFHW01000011.1:0-106656 GCF_000612205.1 Enterobacter sp. 5-4
AACTGTTACCCATGTATCCGGTCTAAAGTGTTACCCATGTTTCCGGTTCATACCCTGCGCTTACCGGGCCTACGGCTTGTGTAGGCCGGGTAAGGCGAAGCCGCCACCCGGCTTTTTACATCACTGGTCAGCCGTCTTATCAAAACGACCCAGCACCTCGCGTTCATACGCCAGCGCCTTTTTACGGTCGAATTTGTGTTCCCACTTGGCGATAACCAGCACCGCCAGCGCATTCCCCACCACGTTCAGCGCCGTACGCGCCATGTCGAGGATACGGTCCACACCCGCGATAAAGGCCAGGCCTTCCAGCGGAATGCCTACGCTGCCCAGCGTCGCCAGCAGTACCACGAACGAAACGCCCGGTACGCCTGCGATACCTTTAGACGTCACCATCAGGGTCAGCACCAGGACGATCTCCTGCCACAGCGACAGGTCAATGCCATACAGCTGCGCAATAAAGATAGCGGCGATACTCTGGTAGAGCGTGGAACCATCCAGGTTAAAGGAGTAACCGGTCGGCACCACGAAGCTGGTGATCGACGCTGGCGCACCGTAGGCTTCCATCTTCTCAATAATACGCGGCAGCACGCTCTCAGAGCTTGCCGTGGAGTAAGCCAGAATCAGCTCATCTTTCAGGATACGAATCAGGATCCAGATGCTCAGCCCACACAGACGCGCCACAATTCCCAGCACCACCAGCGCAAAGAACAGGATGGCAAAGTGCACCAGGAGCACCAGCTTCGCCAGCGGCCAGAGGGAGGCAAAACCGAAGTTCGCCACGGTGACGGCGATAAGCGCAAACACCCCTACCGGCGCGTAACGCATCACCATGTGGGTCACTTTAAACATGGTTTCGGAGATCGAGCGGAACACGGTCACCAGCGGTTCGCGGTGCGTCGCGGGCAGTGAAGAGAGCCCCAGACCAAACAGGACCGAGAAGAAGATAATAGGCAGCATCTCGCCCTTCGCCATCGACGCCACGATGTTGGTCGGCACCAGAGAAAGGATCGTGCCCATCAGGCCGTGTGCATGGCTTTGCACGTCAGCGGTCGTACTTTGGTATTTCGAAATATCCACCGTCGCCAGCTGCGACATATCAATCCCGGAACCCGGCTGGAAAACGTTCGCCAGGGTGATACCGAGAATGATCGCAACCGTAGTGATCACTTCGAAATAGATAATGGTTTTCGCACCAATACGGCCTAACTGCTTCGCATCGCCGACGCCTGCAATACCCACTACCAGCGTCGAGATCACAATCGGTACCACGATCATCTTGATCAGGTGAATAAAGATATCCCCTGCCGGTGAAAGCAGGTTCGCAATCAGCCAGTCGCGGCTGTCGCTGTGATAGTGGAGGTAACTGCCCAGCAGGATGCCCAGCACAAGGGCGATTAAGATCTGCCAGGCCAGGCTGACTTTAACGTTTTTCATAGAAACTGACTTCCTCAATGAAGCGCCTTATTCACTTAAACTGCATGAATATGGGGACATACTGAAAGGGTATGAATTGTGTTGCGTCGATTTATGGGATTTTTTAACGCGGCGTATGAGTATCATTTGCGCGGCCTGTTGCGCAAGCCTTAAAGAACGACGCATTTCACTCGTAAAAGCGTCTGTGACGGGAGTTTCTCCTGATTCTAATAAATAACCTTTTGTTATAAAAAACCTTTTTTAAACATAAATGTGAATAATCGTCAGCATAAATTATTTTCCTTCAAAGTTTCATTCGCTCATTTTTCAACCTGTTCAAACAATGCGTGATCTGTCGCCCAAATAATAAACAAAGCTTGTAAAGCCCCTACTATTAACGTTTTTGCGACATATTATTAACATCTTACAAGGAGAAAAAAAGCCATGAGCCAAATACACAAACATGACATTCCCGCAAACATTGCGGACCGTTGCCTGATCAACCCGGAGCAGTACCACGAGAAATATCAGCAATCTATTACCGCCCCGGACACCTTCTGGGGTGAGCAGGGCCATATCCTTGACTGGATCAAACCTTATCAGAAGGTAAAGAACACCTCCTTTGCGCCCGGTAACGTCTCCATTAAATGGTATGAAGATGGCACGCTGAACCTGGCGGCAAACTGTCTGGACCGTCACCTTGCCGCGCGCGGGAACGAGACGGCGATTATCTGGGAAGGCGATGATGCCTCGCAGAGCAAACACATTACCTATAAAGAACTGCACCGCGACGTGTGCCGCTTTGCTAACGTCCTGCTGGATAAAGGCATTAAAAAAGGCGACGTGGTCGCTATCTATATGCCGATGGTGCCGGAAGCGGCGGTGGCCATGCTGGCCTGTGCGCGTATCGGCGCGATTCATTCCGTTATTTTCGGTGGGTTCTCGCCAGAGGCGGTTGCGGGTCGTATTGTCGATTCAAGCTCAAAACTGGTGATCACCGCCGATGAAGGCGTGCGCGCAGGACGCAGTATCCCCCTGAAAAAAAACGTCGACGAAGCGCTGAAAAACCCGAACGTCAACACGGTCAGCAACGTCATCGTCCTTAAGCGTACCGGCGGCAAAATCGACTGGCACGAGGGGCGCGACCTGTGGTGGAGCGACCTGATTGAAAAGGCGAGCGACCAGCATCAGCCGGAAGAGATGAACGCGGAAGATCCGCTCTTCATTCTTTATACCTCTGGCTCAACCGGCAAACCGAAAGGCGTGCTGCACACCACCGGCGGTTATCTGGTCTACGCGGCCACTACCTTCAAATACGTCTTCGACTACCACCCGGGCGACATCTACTGGTGTACCGCCGACGTGGGCTGGGTCACCGGACACAGCTACCTGCTGTACGGTCCGCTGGCCTGTGGCGCCACCACGCTGATGTTTGAAGGCGTGCCGAACTGGCCGACCCCGGCGCGTATGTGCCAGGTGGTCGACAAACACCAGGTCAACATTCTCTACACCGCACCAACGGCCATCCGCGCGTTAATGGCGGAAGGCGACAAAGCCATCGAAGGCACCGACCGCTCTTCATTGCGCATTCTCGGTTCCGTGGGTGAGCCCATTAACCCGGAAGCCTGGGAGTGGTACTGGAAGAAAATCGGCAACGAGAAATGCCCGGTCATGGACACCTGGTGGCAGACCGAAACCGGCGGCTTTATGATCACCCCGATGCCGGGCGCCACGCAGCTGAAAGCGGGCTCGGCAACGCGTCCGTTCTTCGGCGTACAGCCTGCGCTGGTGGATAACGAAGGCAACCCGCTGGAAGGGGCCACCGAAGGCAACCTGGTGATCACGGACTCGTGGCCGGGTCAGGCGCGTACCCTGTTCGGCGATCACGATCGCTTCGAGCAGACCTACTTCTCGACCTTTAAAAACATGTACTTCAGCGGTGACGGCGCGCGTCGTGATGAAGATGGTTATTACTGGATCACCGGACGCGTGGACGACGTGCTGAACGTCTCCGGCCACCGTCTGGGCACCGCGGAGATTGAATCGGCGCTGGTGTCGCATCCGAAGATTGCCGAAGCCGCCGTTGTCGGCATTCCGCACAACATCAAGGGCCAGGCAATTTACGCTTACGTCACCCTGAACCACGGGGAAGAGCCGTCGCCAGAGCTCTATGCTGAGGTGCGCAACTGGGTGCGTAAAGAGATTGGCCCGCTGGCGACGCCGGACGTGCTGCACTGGACCGACTCGCTGCCGAAAACCCGCTCCGGCAAAATCATGCGCCGTATCTTGCGCAAAATCGCGGCAGGGGACACCAGCAACCTTGGTGATACCTCAACGCTCGCGGATCCTGGCGTGGTGGAAAAACTGCTCGAAGAGAAGCAGGCCATCGCAATGCCTTCCTAGTGTTTTCTCCCTCTCCCCTCACCCTCTCCCCATAGGGGAGAGGGGATAAAAACAAACCAACCTTACCTTTGGAGACTCTGTGATGAATGACCATATTTGTCAGCAGATAGAGAATAGTGCGCACTACAGGGAGCTCGTCGATAAGCGGCAACGGTTTGCCTTCACCCTTTCCATCATCATGCTGATTATCTATGTCGGCTTTATTCTGCTGATCGCCTTTGCGCCGCACTGGCTGGGCACCCCGCTGCACGAGGGCACCAGCGTGACGCGCGGTATTCCCATTGGCATTGGCGTGATCGTGATTTCATTTGTGCTGACCGGCGTTTACGTCTGGCGCGCGAACGGTGAATTCGATCGCCTTAATAAAGCGGTACTGCAAGAGGTAAAAGCATCATGAAGAGAATTCTGACGGCGCTCGCCGCCACGCTTCCCTTTGCCGCCCACGCGGCAGATGCGATTACCGGCGAGGTACAGCGCCAGCCAACCAACTGGCAGGCGATTGTGATGTTCCTGATTTTCGTGGTGCTGACGCTGTACATCACTTACTGGGCGTCGAAACGCGTGCGCTCCCGTAACGATTACTACACCGCAGGCGGCAACATTACCGGCTTCCAGAACGGGCTGGCGATTGCGGGTGACTTTATGTCCGCCGCCTCGTTCCTCGGGATCTCCGCGCTGGTCTACACCTCCGGCTATGACGGCCTGATTTACTCCCTCGGCTTCCTCGTCGGCTGGCCGATCATTCTGTTCCTGATTGCCGAGCGCCTGCGCAATCTGGGCCGCTACACCTTCGCCGACGTGGCCTCGTATCGCCTGAAGCAGGGACCGATTCGCACCCTCTCCGCCTGCGGTTCGCTGGTGGTGGTGGCGCTGTACCTGATTGCGCAGATGGTGGGCGCGGGTAAACTGATCCAACTGCTGTTCGGCCTGAACTACCACATCGCGGTGGTGCTGGTGGGCGTGCTGATGGTGATGTACGTTCTGTTCGGCGGCATGCTGGCGACGACCTGGGTGCAGATCATCAAAGCCGTGCTGCTGCTGTTCGGCGCCAGCTTTATGGCCTTTATGGTGATGAAGCACGTCGGGTTCAGCTTCAATAACCTGTTCACTGAAGCCATGGCGGTCCACCCGAAAGGGGAAGCCATCATGAGCCCGGGCGGGCTGGTGAAAGACCCGATATCGGCCCTGTCGCTCGGTCTGGGCCTGATGTTTGGTACCGCAGGCTTACCGCATATCCTGATGCGCTTCTTCACCGTGAGCGACGCGCGTGAAGCGCGCAAGAGCGTCTTCTACGCCACCGGCTTCATGGGTTACTTCTATATCCTGACCTTTATTATCGGCTTTGGCGCGATCATGCTGGTGGGGGCAAACCCGGCGTTTAAAGATGCCGCGGGCGCGCTGATTGGCGGCAATAACATGGCGGCGGTGCATCTGGCCGACGCGGTGGGCGGCAACCTGTTCCTCGGCTTTATCTCCGCCGTGGCCTTCGCCACCATTCTTGCGGTGGTTGCGGGTTTAACGCTGGCCGGGGCGTCGGCGGTTTCGCATGACCTCTACGCCAACGTCTTCCGCAAAGGCGCGAGCGAGCGCGATGAGCTGAAGGTTTCTAAAATCACCGTGCTGGTGCTGGGCGTCGTGGCGATCCTGCTGGGCATTCTGTTCGAGAAGCAGAACATCGCCTTTATGGTGGGGCTGGCCTTCTCCATCGCGGCAAGCTGTAACTTCCCGATCATCCTGCTCTCCATGTACTGGTCGAAACTGACCACCCGTGGCGCGATGATTGGCGGCTGGCTGGGGCTGCTGACGGCGGTGATCCTGATGATTCTGGGCCCGACGATCTGGGTGCAGATCCTCGGTCACGCCAGCGCCATCTTCCCGTATGAATATCCGGCGCTGTTCTCCATTGCCGTGGCGTTTATCGGTATCTGGGTCTTCTCGGCTACCGACAATTCGCCGGAGGGTAACCTGGAGCGCGAGAAATTCCGCGCCCAGTTTATTCGTTCACAAACCGGTCTTGGCGTTGAGCAGGGCCGCGCGCACTAAACCTTTCTCCCCGGCCATTCTGGCCGGGGAGTTCAAAACATCACCCACGCCACCAGCGGCGCAATCAGCACCATCACCACGCCTGACAGCATCATCACCAGGCTCGCGACAACCCCCTCCTGCTGGCCCAGCTCATAGGAACGTGCCGTGCCCGCGCCGTGCGACGCCGCGCCAAACCCCGCGCCTTTGGCCATCCCTTCCCGAATAGAAAGCCGCAGGAAGAGCATATCGCCCACCGCCATCCCAAAGACGCCCGTCACCACCACAAACAGCGCCACCAGGTCCGGCTGTCCGCCGAGGGGTTTCGCCGCCGCGAGCGCAAACGGCGTGGTCACCGAGCGCACGGCCAGGCTGCGCTGAATTTCGTCGGGCAGCGTAAACAGTCTCGCCAGCCAGACGGAGCTACAGACCGCGACCACCGTGGCGGTGATGACGCCTGCGCTGAGCGACATCCAGTGGCGCCTGATAATCGCCAGGTTGTCGTAAACGGGCACGGCAAAGGCGATGGTCGCCGGGCCGAGCAGCCACAGCAGCCAGTGGGATTCACCAATGTAGTTCTGCCAGGAGATATGGCCGAAGACCAGCATCAGCACCAGCAGGATCGGCGTGAAGACCAGCGGCATCAGCGGCAGCGCATGAAACCGGCGATACAGCCGCTTGTTGGCAAAGTAGATCGCCAGCGTCGCGATCAGGCACAAGACGCTGATCTGAAAGTTAGTCATGTTTGTGCCTGCTGATTTCAAAGCGATACACTTTATCCACCACCCAGGCGGTCGCTCCCAGCACCATCAGCGTACTCAGCGCGATCACCGCGAAGATGCGCCAGCCGTCCACCATCAACAGTTGCGCATAGTTCACCACCGCCACCACGGCAGGCACAAAGAACAGCAGCATCTCCGCCAGCAGCCAGCGCGCCCCGGCGCGCACCCAGTTAAGGGGGATCACGCGACAGAGGATGAGCGTCAACATCAGCAGCATCCCCACCAGGTTGGCAGGCAGCGGCAGGTGGAGCCAGCCGACAAGATATTCGGCGAAAACAAACAGTCCCGCGTAGAGCAGTACCTGAACCGGGACCTGGAGTCGTTGCACAACGGCAGGCGTAACACGGCTTAACGCCACGGCCATGGGGGTTTTCCTCAAAAATGAGACGAGGCGCCAGTATAGTGAGCGCACGGTATGGACTGAAATGAATTAAAATCATCACAGGTATAGTTTCGAGGAATAATCATGGACATAAGAACGCTGCGCTATTTTGTCGAAGTGGTTCGCCAGCAAAGTTTTACCCGCGCAGCGGAGAAGTTGTTTGTTACCCAGCCCACCATCAGCAAGATGCTGAAAAACCTCGAAGATGAACTGAACTGTACCCTGCTGATCCGCGACGGGCGCAAGCTGCTGCTGACCGACACCGGACGCGTGGTGTTCGAACGCGGGCTGGCCATTCTGGCGGAGTTCCGCCAGCTGGAAGCGGAGCTGGACGATATTAATCATCTGACCAAAGGGGTGCTTCGCCTCGGCATTCCACCGATGGTGGGGATGATGATGGCCGGGCCGATTAGCCTGTTTCGCCAGCGCTATCCTGGCGTAGAGCTGAAGATTTCGGAGTTTGGTGGCTTAACCGTCCAGCAGGCGGTCACTAACGGCGAGCTCGACGTGGCCATGACCGCCCTCCCCGTTGAGGAAGAGAGCGGCCTGGCGACGCTTCCGCTCTTTAGCCACCCGCTGTGCGTGCTGGTTCCCCGCTCCGGCGACTGGCTGAAAAGGGACGCGGTGAAGCCTGAGCTGCTCGGCGAACACCCTCTGCTGATCTACAACGAAGACTTCGCCTTAAGCCGCCAGCTGATGACGCTGTTTAACCAACATAACGTCAAGCCACGCATCGCGGTGCGCAGCGGTCAGTGGGATTTCCTGGCCGCGATGGTGCAGGCGGGCGTGGGGATTGCCATTCTGCCGCAGCCGATTTGCGAGCGTCTGGATAAAAACACGCTGCGCTGGATCCCGCTGGAGAGCGATCTGCACTGGCAGTTAGGGATGATCTGGCGTGAAGGGGTCTATTTGTCGCAGAGCGCGCAGGCGTGGCTGCAGTGTTGTGAGGGGTTTTGGGTGCGGTCTGAATAGTGCCCGGTGGCGCTGCGCTTACCGGGCCTACGTTCGAACCGTAGGCCGGGTAAGGCGAAGCCGCCACCCGGCAAAACAGCGCTACTGATTCTCTATCAACAGCGCTTCCAGCAGGTCCAGATCGTGCAGCAGCTTTTGCAGCGTCTCGTTGCTGATCTGGCGCGTGGCGCGCAGGTGATACAGTTCGGCACGCTCTGAGCGCAGCGCGGCCAGACGGAACCGGCGTTCCAGGTTCTCCTCCTGCAGCGAGCTTTCTACATCGTTACGCCCGTCCGCGCGGCGACGCAGGTTACCAATTACGCGGGAACTCACCTCCGTCAGCAGCTGATTGTCGATGTTCTCTTCCGCATCCGCGGCCAGGCGCTCTTCCATTTTCTGGATGGCGACAATCGCCACTTCGGCGGTGGCCGCACGCGCAATACGCTCTTCCTTGTGCTGCTGGGTCGAATCGCCAACATCAATATGCTGGAGCAAAATCGGCAGCATAATCACGCCGACGAACAGGGAGAACAGAATCACCCCCGCCGCCAGGAACACCAGTTCGTAACGCGCCGGGAAGACATCGCCCGTCGGCAGCAGCAGCGGAATGGAGAGCACACCGGCGAGGGTTATCGCCCCGCGTACGCCCGCAAAAGAGGCAATCAGCAGCTCACGCGTTGTCCACGAGCCAAACTCCATCGGTTTTTTCTTCAGGAAGCGCACGCTGAAGTTTTTCATCGTCCACAGCCAGCCGAAACGCACCAGCATCAGCGCCAGGTAGATCAGCACGATGTCGGTAAACAGCATCCAGACCTCAACGTTCGGATCGGCCTCCGCCGCCACCAGCGAGGATTCCATAATGCCCGGCAGCTGCAGGCCCAACAGCAGGAACACCATGCCGTTAAAGACAAACTCCAGCATCGCCCAGGTGCTGTTGGCACGCAGGCGCATCGCCAGCGGCGCGCGGCGCATCACGCCGGAGCGGGTGATGGTCATCCCTGCCGCGACCGCGGCCAGAATGCCCGACACGCCGATATGTTCGGCAATCAGATAAGAGGCGAACGGCAGCAGGAACAGCAGCACGATCTGCGTCGCGGGTTCATCGCCGCCCCAGCGGCTGAGGAAGCGCAATGAGCGGCCGTACAGCCAGCTCACCACGAAGCCCGCGAGAATACCGCCGATGGCTACCTTAAAGAACTCCAGCGTCGCGCCGCCGACGGTAAAGACCATCGTGCCCATCGCAACGGCCACGGCAAACTTCAGGGCAACCAGGCCGGAGGCGTCATTCATCAGCGCCTCACCCTGTAAAATCCCCATGATTTTCTTCGGAATGCGGCCTTCGCCCACAATGCCGGACAGCGCCACGGCATCGGTTGGCGACAGCACGGCGGCCAGCGCAAAGGCAGGAATTAACGGGATACCCGGTACCGTCCAGTAGATCAGGAAACCAATCCCGACGACGGTGACCACCACCAGCGCAAGCGCCAGGCCGAAGATCTCTCGCCCGTGCTCAAGGAACTCGCGCGTGGGCGTTTTCCAGCCATCGGCAAACAGCAGTGGCGGGATGAACAGCACGAGGAACAGTTCGGGGTCAAATTCCACGTGCAGGCCAAACGTTGGCCACGCCAGCAGCGCGCCGATGGCAATTTGCATTAATGGCAGGGGGACCTGAAAGGGCAGTACGCGTGTAACCACCCCGGATAGCGAGACCACAAGGGTCATGATGAGTATTGTGAAGAAGATTTCCATGCGTTCCCTGTTTGCTGTGTTGCTTATGTACTCCGGAAGGCGTCGTGCCTTTTATTCTATCTTCACCAGAGTAACGCAAAAGGCAACAGGATGAGTCCTGAAAATAAAAACGGGCGGCCTGAGCCACCCGTTTTCGCATCAAAGGACAACTCAGATTGCCCAGCCGCCCGCGTAAAACGCCACCAGCGCAACGGCAATCACAACGGTGCCAACGTTCAGCTTGCGCCATTCACCGGAGACCAGACGACCAATCACCAGCGACGCGAAGCCGATCATAATGCCGGTCACGATGTTACAGGTGAGTACGATGAAGACCGCGGTAATCAGGCCAGACATCGCGTCAACGAAATCCGCAAAGTCGATTTTCGCCACGTTGCTCAGCATCAGCAGGCCAACGTACATCAGCGCTGGCGCGGTCGCGTACGCCGGAACCAGATAGGAGAGCGGGGAGAGGAACAGGATCAGCATGAACAGCACGCCCACGGTGATCGCCGTCAGGCCGGTTTTACCGCCCGCCGCCGTACCCGCTGCGGACTCGATGTACACCGCCGCAGGCGCTGCGCCCACCAGGCCTGAGAAGACGCTGCTCAGGGAGTCCGTAGTCAGCGCTTTGCCGCCGTCAATAATCTGACCGTCTTTATCCAGCAGGTTCGCCTGACCGGCCACCGCACGAATGGTACCGGTCGCGTCAAACACGGCGGTCATCACCAGCGCCAGCACGCTTGGCAGGATCACCGGGTTGAGCGCGCCAACGATATCCAGGCTGCCAATCAGAGAGTTGCCTTTGTCATCGCTCAGCGACGGCATGGCGAAAATGCCGGAGAAGTGGACGTTCGGATCGAAAATCAGGCCCACAATGGACACGCCGATAATGGTCAGCAGGATGCCGCCCGGGACTTTCAGTTTTTCCAGACCGATAATCACCGCCAGGCCGATCAGCGACATGATCACCGGGAAGCTGGCGAAGTGGCCCAGCGCAACCGGCAGGCCGTCGAGCGGGTTCTTGATAACCAGACCGACGCCGTTGGCGGCGATCAGCAGCAGGAACAGGCCGATGCCGATGCCGGTACCGTGCGCCACGCCCTGCGGCAGGTTGCGCAAGATCCAGCTACGGATGCCGGTCGCTGAAATAACGGTAAACAGCACCCCCATCAGGAACACGGCGCCCAGCGCAACCGGTACGCTGATGTGCTGGCCCAGCACCAGGCTGAACGCGGTAAACGCGGTCAGAGAGATGGCGCAACCAATCGCCAGCGGCAGGTTCGCCCACAGGCCCATCACGATAGAGCCCACGCCGGCCACAAGGCAGGTCGCCACAAAGACAGCCGCTGGCGGGAAGCCCGCTTTGCCCAGCATACCCGGCACAACGATGACGGAATAAACCATCGCCAGAAACGTTGTCAAACCGGCAACGATTTCCTGGCGCACGGTGCTGCCGCGGGCCGAAATTTTAAACATGGCGTCAAGTGAACCGCCAGTACGCGCAGATGGCGTAGACATAGAAAACATCCCCTGAGAGTTTTTTAGGAAGTCCGTAAGCGAGGTGGAGACGCCACTGCCAGCTAAACGTCAAATCCTTGTGTTGCGTTTGCGACGAAAGGGCGTCACAGAAAAAGCAAACGTTTAGCTCCGCGCTTACAAACGGGTGGTCAAATTAAGGCAAACGATTATCTAGCCTAATCCCCGCCCTTTTCAACTGAACTTTATCGTTTTTCGCTAAAATTCCCTTATGACGCTGAAGAAATAAACAGAGGATGCGCAAACGTTATCGTCTATGCGCAATTTGTTTACATTTCAATCCTCACCCGGAATGGATAACGGTCCCCCTTGTGCCAGGGTTCGTTGCCAGCCGGGGCTGTTTTCAACTTTCGTTTTCCATGCCTGACTATGCGGCAGGTTGTCGATACCGCCGCGTGCCAGCAGGGCAAAGATCGGGAAGCTCATTTGAATGTCGGCCATGCTGAGCGAATCCCCGGCAAACCAGCTATTTTTAGCAAGGTGCGACTCAATAAAGCGCGCATGGGTTTCCAGCTGGCGGTTAAGGTACGCTTTCTGCACCCCTTGCCCAAGCGCTTTGCCCAGGGTTCGGATACCAAACGGCACCGGCGGCTTGCCGAGACTGCTGAAGACCAGCTTCATTAGCAGCAGCGGCATCAGCGATCCTTCCGCGTAGTGCAGCCAGAAGCGATACTGCACCTTATGCGCCGGATCTAAAGGCTTAAGCCGCGACTCGGCATCGTATGTTTCCTGCAGATACTCCAGAATGGCGCCAGACTCCGCGAGGATCAGCCCGTTATCTTCGATGACCGGCGATTTGCCCAACGGATGCACCTTTTTGAGAGCCTCCGGCGCAAGCATGTTCTTTTCGCGCTGATAGTGAACGATCTCATAAGGCAGACCGAGTTCTTCCAGCGCCCAGATCACGCGGTGCGAGCGCGACTGGTTAAGGTGGTGTACCGTGAGCATGGTTTTCTCCTGTTATTCATACTTTTTAACTATAGAAAATCGAACAACACCGCGAAAAAAATTCGGCTAAAAACCGGTCAGCGACGCTGGCGAAAAAACGGGTCTTGCATAGAATTAAAGTGTCAGCACAATCCGGAACCTCCCCAACCAGCTCGACATGAGGGGTGCTGACGTCGGGGGAAACCCTCCCGTGAACCAGCGGGATAGAGAGAAAGACAAAGACCGGGAAAAACTAAAGCGCCCTTTGTGGCGCTTTAGTTCTTTATTATGCGGGGTTTTGCCGGGTGGCGCTTCGCTTACCCGGCCTACGTTCTCGGTTTTGTAGGCCGGGTAAGGCGCAGCCGCCACCCGGCAAACCGATCTCAATCCTCTTCCAGCAACCGCGCCCCCGTCCCCTGTTCGCCCAGTTTGTCGCCGGGGTTACGCAACGGGCAGTCGCTGCGCGACAGGCAGCCGCAGCCGATACAACCGTCCAGCTCATCACGCAGCGCGACCAGCGTATGGATGCGCCTGTCCAGCTCTTCTCGCCACTGGGATGAAAGCTCTTTCCACTCTTTCGGGCTCAGCGTATGCCCTTCCGGCAGCACGCCAAATGCCTCGCCAATGGTAGCCAGGGGAATGCCGATTCGTTGCGCAATTTTGATAATCGCCACGTAGCGGAGCACGTCGCGGGTATAGCGACGCTGGTTGCCGCCGTTGCGGATGCTTTTAATTAACCCTTTGCTTTCATAGAAGTGGAGCGCCGATACCGCAACGCCGCTTCGCTTTGCCACTTCGCCGGGGGTTAACAGCGCTTTAATGCGCGGCAATCTCTTTTCCATAAAACCTCTTTACCTCAAGTTAACTTGAGGAATTATACTCCCCCGCAGAGAAAACGACGAATCAACCGAGAAAGTTGTATCTACAGAGGGGCAACCTTATGTCGCATCAGCAGATTATTCAGACGCTTATTGAATGGATTGACGATCATATCGACCAACCGTTGAACATTGATGTGGTCGCGAAAAAGTCGGGCTATTCGAAATGGTATTTACAGAGAATGTTCCGCACGGTCATGCACCAGACGCTGGGTGAGTACATTCGTCAGCGCAGGCTGCTGCTGGCGGCGCAGGCGCTACGCTCAACGCAGCGGCCGATTTTTGATATCGCGATGGATCTTGGCTATGTGTCGCAACAAACCTTTTCCCGCGTGTTTCGCCGCGAGTTTGACCGCACGCCGAGCGACTATCGCCACCAGTTGAATTAATTACTCTCAGTGCAAAGGTTGCTGCTGCCAGGTCATAAATTCCTGGGGCGGCATCGCTTTCGCGAAGTGCCATCCCTGACAAAACTGGACGCCGCGCTTCAACAGCCAGCTCACCTGCTCTGCCGTCTCGACCCCTTCCGCAATGGTTTTCAGCCGCAGGCTTTGCGCCATCTCGATAATATGCTCGGCGATCAGGTGGCTGGTGCTGTTGGTCGTTAAGGTATCGATAAACGATTTATCGATTTTCAGAATATCGACGTTCAGCGAGTAGAGGTTGTGCAGGTTCGAATAGCCGGTACCGAAATCATCGATCGCCACTTCATACCCCGCCTGACGGAAAGCCTGAATCACCGGCGTGGTTTTAGGCACATCGATAAAACCGCGTTCCGTCACTTCAATTTTGATTTGCTGCGCGCGGACGGCGTAGTGGCGAGCCTTCTCAGAAATCATGGCGATCAGCCGCGAGGAGTGGAAATCCGTGGCCGACAGGTTAATCGAAATATAGAGATGCGGATGCTCGGCCAGGAAATGGCCCAAATCGCTGAACACTTCCTCAACGACGTAATCCGTAATCCGCTCGCTCATCCCCTCATTTTCAGCCAGCGGAATAAACTCAGCCGGGCTCATCACCTGTCCGTTAAAACCCGGCCAGCGTAACAACGCCTCCGCGCCGACACACCGGTTGTTCTTGATATCAATAATCGGTTGATAGTGCACGCAAAGCTGGCGTTTGTTCAGCGCCCGGTGCAGTAAACGCCCCGGCGAATTAAGCTCACGATGAGTACGGGACCAGACCAACAAAATAATAATGCTGCAGATCATGCCCAGCGGCAGCGTTAATGTCGCCTGATGATAAAGCGTTTCATAAAAGCGTTTATTCGATGTCGACACGATGGCCGCAATCGGTCTTTTAGGGGATGTGACGATCGTATAAAAGCGGTTATCTTTTTGAAATACCGATTCCTTATCCCGAATCAGCGAATTTAATAACGAAACGTTGGCTTTCTGACTGACGGAAAAGAAAGCATTGGTTACCGTGTCGTAAACCCCCCACGAGAGAGAATGATCCGCGGACATGACTTCGCTGTATGAAAGTGGATTAACGACCACTACATAATTTCCGCGCTGCATATATGTCATTTTATAGCCAGTATAAAATGGGGTGTCGCGATAATAATAGATAGCGACGTCAGGTTTTCGCGTGTAATTAGCGACGGGTATGGCGTAGGGTTGATCCGGTGTAAAAACGGTCGAACAAAGAAAATTCTGACCTTCAGCGTAAATTAAATCGGCAACAAACAGGCGACCACGAACAACGTTCAACATATATTGACGGTGTCCCGGGGTACAGAGCTCGCCCCGATATTTTTCTGCCTCGTCCCGGGCCAGATCAACCTGTTGTATAACCAGCTCAGTTTTGTCTAAAGCCAGTTCAGCAAATGTCCGTAGCTGGGCGCTTGTTTCAGACACGGCTCTTAGCTGGGCGAACCATAGCGCAAGCATCACCGGCAGCATAACTACCATGATGATCCCTACCACTCTGAGCATCTTGCGCCGCGCGCTACGATTCATTTCCCGCCCTATATCCCTGCATGTTGTACGCCTGTAGTAATGAAGGCCGGATGCTGTGTTAAACAGGTGATTACGTTGCATGAATCATGCGAAGTTAGCAACTGACTTTTCGTATTAAAAATCTTAAATTTCGTTATGACGATAATATTTTCCCGTAAGTGAAACTGTAAGTATTCGTTCCGTTTCAATTAAGGAAAATAATTATCCAGCCCTCGAGGACGGAGGGAAGATAACACAACAGACGATCGTTGATTAAGCCAAACTTCTGGCAGCATGAAAAAAGCGCACCTTTATCATGACGTTTTATGCTATTTACTGTGGGGCATTGTGTGCGTTGATTTATAAATAATCAGTCTTCGCCGCACTATTTTATGATTCGACTGAGCCCCCTCTTATAAAAACCGAATTTGAGGTATCACCACTAGCCCGATGGACGTTTCCGGCACGCTGGGGGGCGCCTCCTCGCGCGCCGAAGGCAGGGCCAGCCTGCACACACTCTTTACCTGAGGAATAAAAACCGTTTTTTGATCGCACAGACACTGGCGAATAAATCAACAAATGTGATATAGTTCACACATATTCTGTAACGAGAAACACCGTTTCATTCAGGTCGTCTGTTTTGTAGAGGATGGGTTTATGGCAACCATTACTACCAGCATGGTTCTCCTGCGCTGGCCTTTGTTGAGTGCGGTACTGATGTTTTTGGCCAGCACGCTGAACATTCAGTTTCGTAAATCTGACTACGCGGGTCTCGCTGTCATCAGCACGCTGTTGGGGCTGGGTGCAGCATGTTGGTTTGCAACGGGGTTGCTTGGCATTACCCTGCTGGATATCGCCGCCGTCTGGGAAAATATCAAAGTGGTGATGGTTGAAGCGATGAGCCACACGCCACCAGACTGGCCAATGGTGATTACCTGATCCCTTTATGGAATAAAAAAACCCAGACGATGTCTGGGTTTTTTGTTTGAAGGACGCACAAATCAGAACGGAATGTCGTCGTCGAAATCCATTGGCGGTTCGTTAGACGGCGCCGGAGCAGACTGCTGCTGCGGACGAGACTGCGCGCCGCCGCTGAACTGGTTGCCGCCCTGTGGCTGCTGAGGCTGACCCCAACCGCCCTGCTGCTGGCCGCCACCTGCTGGTGCGCCACCGCCCTGACGGCCACCCAGCATCTGCATGGTGCCGCCGACGTTAACCACGACTTCAGTGGTGTACTTCTCAGCACCGGACTGATCGGTCCATTTGCGGGTACGCAGCTGGCCTTCGATATAGACCTGAGAACCTTTACGCAGATACTCACCGGCCACTTCTGCCAGTTTGCCAAACAGCACAACGCGGTGCCATTCGGTCTGCTCTTTCATCTCACCGGTCGCTTTATCACGCCAGGATTCGGAAGTAGCCAGCGTAATGTTGGCAACTGCGCCACCACTCGGCATGTAGCGTACTTCCGGGTCCTGGCCCAGATTACCGACGAGAATCACCTTGTTTACGCCTCTGCTGGCCATGTTCGTGTCTCCTGAATACGTTTCTTAATAGTGTAAACGCGCGAGTGTACCATTTCCACGCTGCATTTTGATAGCTGCGAGATGGATTCCAGAGTTCTCGTGCGAACATAACATTGTTACACAGTCCGTCAGAAAATGCATTCCAATACTGTATATTCAAACAGGTCAAATTGTGTCATAATTAGCCGTTTCTGACAGCCGTTTGTCCTTCAAACAAACCAGGCAATCCGTGTTCCAACCGGGAAAGGTGAATGGATAAGATCGAAGTTCGGGGCGCCCGCACCCACAATCTCAAGAATATCAACCTCATAATCCCTCGCGACAAACTCATTGTCGTGACCGGGCTTTCAGGGTCTGGCAAATCCTCACTGGCTTTCGACACTCTGTATGCCGAAGGACAGCGTCGTTACGTTGAATCGCTCTCGGCGTACGCGCGTCAGTTCCTGTCGCTGATGGAAAAACCGGATGTCGACCACATTGAAGGGTTGTCTCCTGCTATCTCTATTGAGCAGAAGTCCACGTCGCATAACCCGCGCTCCACGGTCGGTACCATTACTGAAATTCATGACTACCTGCGTCTGCTGTATGCCCGCGTGGGTGAGCCGCGCTGCCCGGACCACGACGTCCCGCTGGCGGCACAGACCGTGAGCCAGATGGTGGATAACGTGCTGTCGCAGCCGGAAGGCAAACGCCTGATGCTGCTGGCGCCAATCATTAAAGAGCGTAAGGGCGAACACACCAAAACGCTGGAGAACCTGGCAAGCCAGGGCTATATCCGCGCCCGTATTGACGGCGAGGTGTGTGACCTGTCCGACCCGCCCAAGCTGGAACTGCAGAAGAAGCACACCATCGAGGTGGTGATTGACCGCTTTAAGGTGCGTGACGATCTCGCCACGCGTCTCGCAGAATCGTTTGAAACGGCGCTGGAGCTCTCCGGCGGCACGGCCGTGGTTTCCGACATGGACGACCCGCAGGCGGAAGAGCTGCTCTTCTCCGCCAACTTTGCCTGCCCGATTTGCGGCTACAGCATGCGCGAGCTGGAACCGCGCCTGTTCTCGTTTAACAACCCGGCGGGCGCCTGCCCGACGTGTGACGGTCTGGGCGTCCAGCAGTATTTCGACCCGGACCGCGTGATCCAGAATCCGGAGCTGTCGCTGGCGGGTGGCGCCATTCGCGGCTGGGACAAGCGTAACTTCTATTACTTCCAGATGCTGAAGTCGCTGGCGGAGCACTACAAGTTCGACGTGGAAGCGCCGTGGGCGAGCCTGAGCCCGAACGTACACAAAGTGATCCTGTTCGGTTCTGGCAAAGAGAACATCGAGTTCAAGTATATGAACGATCGCGGCGATACCTCCGTGCGTCGCCACCCGTTCGAAGGGGTGCTGCACAATATGGAGCGCCGCTACAAAGAGACCGAATCCAGCGCGGTGCGCGAGGAGCTGGCGAAGTTCATCAGCAACCGCTCCTGCGCCACCTGCGAGGGCACGCGCCTGCGTCGCGAAGCGCGCCACGTGTTTGTGGAAAATACGGCGCTGCCGACCATCTCAGACATGAGCATCGGCCACGCGATGGACTTCTTCAATAACCTGAAGCTGTCCGGCCAGCGCGCCAAAATTGCCGAAAAAGTCTTGAAAGAGATTGGCGATCGCCTGAAGTTCCTCGTGAACGTCGGCCTGAACTACCTAACGCTTTCACGCTCGGCAGAAACGCTCTCCGGCGGTGAAGCCCAGCGTATTCGTCTGGCGAGCCAGATTGGCGCGGGCCTGGTGGGCGTGATGTACGTGCTCGATGAGCCGTCCATCGGCCTGCACCAGCGCGATAACGAACGTCTGCTCGGCACCCTGGTTCACCTGCGTAACCTCGGCAACACGGTGATTGTGGTGGAGCACGACGAAGACGCGATCCGCGCCGCAGACCACGTGATCGACATCGGCCCGGGCGCTGGCGTGCACGGCGGCCAGGTGGTGGCGGAAGGCACGCTGAAGGACATTATGGCGGTGCCCGAGTCGCTGACCGGCCAGTACATGAGCGGCAAGCGCAAGATTGAAGTACCAAAACAGCGCGTGGCGGCGAACCCGGAAAAAGTGCTGAAGCTGACCGGCGCGCGCGGCAACAACCTGAAAGACGTTACCCTGACGCTGCCGGTGGGCCTGTTTACCTGCATTACCGGCG
Organism: Enterobacter sp. 5-4; assembly: GCF_000612205.1. NCBI lineage: Bacteria > Pseudomonadati > Pseudomonadota > Gammaproteobacteria > Enterobacterales > Enterobacteriaceae > Enterobacter > Enterobacter sp. 5-4. The sequence goes on from NZ_JFHW01000011.1 coordinate 18,664, forward strand.
TGTCCGGTTCCGGTAAGTCGACGCTGATCAACGATACGCTGTTCCCGATTGCGCAGACGGCGCTGAACGGCGCGACCCTGGCCGAACCTGCACCGTACCGTGACATTCAGGGGCTGGAACATTTCGATAAGGTTATCGATATCGACCAGAGCCCGATTGGCCGTACGCCACGCTCTAACCCGGCAACCTATACCGGTGTTTTCACGCCCGTACGTGAACTGTTTGCCGGTGTGCCGGAAGCGCGTTCACGCGGCTACACGCCGGGACGTTTCAGCTTTAACGTGCGCGGCGGCCGCTGTGAAGCCTGCCAGGGCGACGGCGTGATCAAGGTTGAGATGCACTTCCTGCCGGATATCTACGTGCCGTGCGACCAGTGCAAAGGCAAGCGCTATAACCGCGAAACGCTGGAGATTAAGTACAAGGGCAAGACCATCCACGAAGTGCTGGATATGACCATCGAAGAGGCGCGCGAGTTCTTTGACGCCGTCCCTGCGCTGGCGCGTAAGCTGCAGACGCTGATGGACGTCGGCCTGACCTACATTCGTCTGGGGCAGTCCGCCACGACGCTGTCCGGCGGTGAAGCGCAGCGCGTGAAGCTGGCGCGCGAGCTGTCAAAACGCGGCACCGGTCAGACGCTGTATATCCTGGATGAGCCGACCACCGGTCTGCACTTTGCCGACATCCAGCAGCTGCTGGACGTGCTGCATCAGCTGCGCGATCAGGGCAACACCATCGTGGTCATCGAACATAACCTGGACGTGATTAAAACCGCGGACTGGATTGTCGATCTTGGCCCGGAAGGCGGCAGCGGCGGCGGTGAAATCCTCGTCTCCGGTACGCCAGAGACCGTTGCAGAGTGCGAAGCCTCGCACACCGCGCGCTTCCTTAAACCGTTGCTGTAATTGTCACACGGAGAGTTGCTGTCGGGTCGTTTCCGGCAGCAGCTCAACCGCCTGCTGATAGGACGCGTCCACCAGGTAGTAAATTTGCGAGCCTGGAATCGATCCATCCAGATAGACGGTGCTCCAGTGCGCCTTATTGAGGTGCTGGCTCGGCCTCACGTCATCATGCTGCTGACGCAGTAAATCCGCCAGTTCAGGGCTGGTTTTCAGCGACGCCGCCGGACGGCCTTCTACCTCTTTCACCATCGCAAACAGCACATCCCCCACCTTAACCTGCGTGGCTTTCCAGTCGCTATGGACGCTCTGCTCCGCGCCGGGCTTGCTCATGCAGTACTGAAGTATCTCCGAAATTGTCATCTTTATTCCCCTTGTAGCGTGGCGATAATTTTACGCGAACCACCGTGAATGCGATGTTCTCCCAGCCAGATCCCCTGCCACGTGCCCAACAGCAGCCGTCCGTTGTGGACCGGCAGCGTCAGCGATACGCCCAGCAGGGAAGATTTGATATGCGAAGGCATATCGTCCGCCCCCTCATAGTCATGCTCGTAGGGCGCGTTGTCCGGGACGCTCTTCAGAAAATGACGCTCCATGTCAGACCGGACGGTGGGATCGCAATTTTCATTCAGCGTGAGAGAGGCTGACGTGTGCTGAAGTAGCAGATGCAGCAAACCCGTTTTGACCCGCGACAGGTCGCGGAGCTGCCCGATGACTTCATCCGTCACCAGGTGAAAACCGCGTGGTTTAGCGCTTAAGGTCAGGGTCTGTTGGTACCACATCTGCTGCTCCGTAATGAAAGATGAATCTTTCTAAGTGTGCAGCAAGAAGGCGAAAGGTAAAACCCGCAGCAGCGAGATTTGATTAAAAAAGAGTCAAACTCGCTGCCAGAGACTTAATACTCCGAGTTGACGATCACCTCTTCACCAAACTTTCCGGCCATCGGCAGCGGTCGATAGGTCGAGTTAGACGCGCGTAACACCCTGATCCCTCTGGCACCAGCATCCTGCGCGGCGGTAATGTCGTTATCCGAATCGCCATAAAACACTTTGATGTTTTTCTTTTCCAGCCACTGGATTTTGGTGTTTTGCCCCTCTTTGTCACCCGCAAAAATGACCGGATTCATATTGGCAGCCGGGATCTGGAAATCGTCCTGCAGTGTTCTGGAGACGGTTTCCGTTTTGGTCTGGCTACGGCCGGTAACGAAGTAAATGCTGTCACCGCGCTTAACGTGCATAGCAATAAGCGCCCGGGCGACCTCTTTCGGGATGCTGTAATCGTCCCAGCCGTTATTCATTTTTTCCCAGAACTCCGGATTCTTCAGATACGCTTCGCTGTCCGGTGAATACATTTTTTTGCCGCGCCAGAAGCCAGGGCTTGAGAACAGCACGGTATCGTCAATGTCGAAGCCCACGGCCATTGGCGCGCGTCCCATCAGGCTGTTTTCGATTTGGGCCACGGAGACCCAGTGAATGGGCGCCTGTTCGGCAAGCATGGCGGCGGTGGTGCCGGTGTAAAGCGGCGTCGGCGCCGAGGCACGTGCGACGACGGCGCTATTAAGTGAGAACAATAAGCAGGCGGCGCTGAGCGCCAGTGTGATCTTGCGCATATTTTCCCCTGAATATTCAGCTTGTTATGGTTTTATTTTGAGTGAATGGTCAAAAAACTATCCGACCTTAACCCCAGCGGGAGGTGAAGGGAAGGAGTTTTTGCTTATGAAGCGGAATAAAAAGAAGACGATCACAAAGTGTGGATGAGTGATGTAGGCCCGGTAAGGCGCAGGCGCAGCCGCCACCGGGCAAGATTTTCTGCGGCCTGATGCCCTCTCCCACAGGGAGAGGGCGATAATAAGTAGTGAGTACTTACATCACAGCTGCAAACGCCTGCGCCACGCGGTGAACGTTGCTGGCATTCAGGCCCGCCACGCACATACGGCCGCTGGCGATCAGGTAGACACCGAACTCTTCGCGCAGGCGATCGACCTGCGCCGCGCTCAGTCCGGTATAGCTGAACATCCCGCGCTGCTTGAGCAGATAGTCAAAGTTATGCCCTGGCACGGCCTCTTTCAGGACGTTAACCAGCGCCTGACGCATCGACAGGATGCGCTTACGCATCGCTTCCACTTCGGCAAGCCAGGATGCTTTCAGCGTTTCGTCACCGAGAACCGTCGCCACCACCTGAGCACCAAAGTTTGGCGGGCTGGAGTAGATACGGCGCACTGTCGCTTTTAGCTGGCCCAGCACGCGGCCCGCCGCTTCGGCGTCTTCACACACCACGGACAGGCCACCAACGCGTTCACCGTACAGGGAGAAGATCTTAGAGAAGGAGTTACTCACCAGTACAGGCAGCCCGGCGCTGGCAGCGGCACGGATGGCATAGGCGTCTTCTTCCATACCCGCGCCAAAGCCCTGGTAGGCAATGTCGAGGAACGGGATCAGGTCGCGGGCCTTCAGCACCTCGATCACCGCATCCCACTGGGCATTGGTGAGATCCGCCCCGGTTGGGTTATGGCAGCATGGGTGCAGCAGCACAATACTGCGCGCTGGCAGCGTGTTCAGCTTTTCCAGCAGCGCGTCAACGCGCACGCCGTTCGTTTCGCTGTCGAACCACGGATAGGTCGCCACCTTAAAGCCCGCGCCCTCGAAGATCGCAACGTGGTTTTCCCACGTCGGGTCGCTGACCCACACGCCTGAATCCGGGAAGTATTTTTTCAGGAAGTCTGCACCGACTTTCAGCGCACCCGAGCCGCCCAGCGTCTGGATGGTCGCCACGCGTTTTTGCGCGAGCACAGCGTGATCGGCGCCGAACAGCAGCGGTGCAATGGTGTTGCGATAAGCGTTTAGCCCTTCCATCGGCAGATACAGAGACGCGCCGTGTGGAACCGCGTTCAGACGCGCTTCGGCTTCGGCAACGGCTTTTAATTGAGGAATAATGCCCTCCTCGTTGTAATACAGACCGATGCTGAGGTTCACTTTGTCGCTGCGAGGATCTTCTTTGAAACGCTCCATTAAGGAGAGGATAGGGTCGCCGGCATAGGCGTCAACTTTCTGAAACACGCGATGGTTCTCCGGAATTCGATGAGGCAGGGATTTCAACAATAAACCGGAAGCAGATGAAGGTCGAGAGCGATATCAGATCGGTCCCTGGATATATCGGCAAATGTGATCGATTCGCTCAGGCAGTGAGCCCTGCACGCGCAGAAAAGGAATATTTCGTGCCGACAGCTCTGCTTCATACCATACTTGCTGTCGGTGGCGAAACGCCTCGCCCTGCCGGGTGCCATCCTGCACAAACGGAAATTCATCTCCGCAAAGTACGACCAGCGCATAGTGTCGTTCAGCTAACTCCTTTAACGCCTGCGGCGCGCTGCCAAACTGATCGAGTGCGTAAAACAGGGTCGTTAAAGGTGAGGTATCACAGACCAGATAAGGCGCCGTGCAGGCTAATGCTTCCCGACGTACTTGCTCGCGGGCAATATGCAGCAAATCCTCCCGATCCAGGATACCGTTCTTCGCTTCCCAGTGTTCACGGCCATACTCTGCAACGTACGGAACGTTTAGCGTCTGCGCCAGAGCCTTTGCTAGCGTGCTTTTGCCCGTCGATTCTCCACCTAATAAGCAGATACGAAAAACAAAGCTGCGGTACACCTCTGGGGACATCATCTTACGATAACGATGAACATCAGAACGGATGAGCGTTCCCGAAGGGGCCTCTGGTCCCCGTTGACGCTGGAGACGCACGTGCGCAACCGGTCGTCCGAAACGCTGGCTCAGGACAACGGCAAACCCGTCTCCATAGTCTTCGGCAGTAAATACCGCCTCTGGCTGACAGTGCAAAATGTCCTCACACAGCGTTGCAACATAATGCCGGTGGAGATCGTCATCAGCGTCATTCGGTGGCGGTGGCGCAAGGCCATATGTAGCCAACACATGCGGCGAAAGCACGAGGTGGCGACATTGCGGAAAGCGCGTTGTTAACCAGTTAAGCCGCTTTTCAGGTTCGTAACCGCGTATTTCCGGCGACGAATAGCTGATGATACAGACCGTCTCGCACTGCTCAAGTGCCGTATTGATAAGCGCTTCATGGCCTGCATGTAATGGTGCGAATTTGCCTACCACCAGGCCGTTAGCATACAGCGTCATTGCGCACGGATCTCCTTGCGCCACTGATACAGTCCGTGCCACGCATTAAACCAAAACACCAGATATAAACCGGCGGTCAGATACAGTTCTCTCGTCGCGTACAGCGGTACTGCCAGCGTGTTAACGGCAAGCCAGATGTACCAGTTTTCCAGACGCCGTCCCATCAACATAAACTGAGCAAGAATGCTGAATGTCAAAATGATGGAGTCCAGCCAGGGGGCCCATGCATTGGTATAGAGATGCAATATCCACCCGTACGCCGCTGCTACGCTTACGGCGCAGGCTAAAAGCATAAAAAAATGTCCCGGTCTGGTACGACGGACAGGCAAGACCTCTCCATGATTGCCTTTAAGCCAATGCAGCCAGCCGGTTATGCTCGTTATGATGAAAAAGAACTGAAGGGTAACGTCAGCATAAAGCTGCACAGAATAGAAGACCCAGGCATAAAGCCCGCTACCGATGATGCCTATCCACCACGTATGGATATTGTTTCTGGCGGCCAGCCAGACGGAGAGAGCATAGGCCAGACATGCAGCGATTTCTGAAGGGGACATTATCCTTCCCTGGAATGAAATGTTAGTCGATGTACTTCATCGCCACCCGAGACGTCAGGCGGGTGATAAGTTCGTAAGCACTCACTTTAGTGATTTCAGCAATACGTTCAACGGGTAAACCTTCCCCCCACATCACCACATCGTCGCCGGGTTTATCCTGCGCTTCTGGCCCCAGATCGACGCAAATCATGTCCATCGCCACGCGGCCAACGATCTTCACCTCGCGACCGTTGACCAGCACCGGCGTACCCGTTGGTGCTGCGCGCGGATAGCCGTCGCCGTAGCCCATCGCCACCACGCCGAGACGCGTGTCGCGCTCGCTGGTCCAGGTGCCACCATAGCCCACCGGTTCACCGGCTTTGTGTTCACGCACGGCAATCAGAGTAGACACCAGAGACATGACTGGCTGGAAACCCATGTCCGGCCCCCAGGGTTTATTCTCCAGCGGCGACACACCGTAAAGAATGATGCCCGGTCGCGCCCAGTCGAAATGCGACTGCGGCCACAGCAGAATACCGCCGGATGCGGCGATCGAGCGCATCCCCGGCTTGCCTTCGCAGAAGGTATTAAAGATATCCAGCTGTCGCTCGGTCGCACCGCACTCGGGCTCATCGGCACGGGCGAAGTGGCTGACAATATTCACCGGCTGGCGCACGTTTTTGCACCGGCATAAACGCTGATAAAACGCTTCGGCGCTTTCCGGACGTACGCCCAGACGGTGCATGCCCGTATCAAGCTTCATCCACACGGTCACCGGCTCGCTCAGCTCAGCGGTTTCCAGTGCGGCCAGCTGTTCTTCGTTGTGTACCGCCGTGTGCAGATGCTGATCCGCGATAGTTGGCAGATCGGCGGCTTCGAAAAAGCCTTCGAGGAGCAGAATCGGCTGGGTAATCCCCCCCGCGCGCAGGCGAAGGGCTTCTTCAAGACGGGCGACGCCAAAGGCGTCGGCATCGGGGAGCGTTCGCGCGGTCTCAAGAAGACCGTGTCCGTAAGCGTTCGCTTTCACGACTGCAACGAGCTTGCTGGCGGGTGCCAGTTCACGCAGACGTTGCAGGTTGTGTCGCAGAGCGCGGCGGTTAATGACAACAGTTGCCGCTTGCATTTGAATTCCTTAGAAATTACTCATCATCATATTGAGGACCGGCATAGTTGTCGAAACGCGACCACTGGCCGTTAAAGGTCAGACGCACCGTCCCGATCGGGCCGTTACGTTGTTTACCAATAATAATTTCGGCGATCCCTTTCAGGTCGCTGTTCTCGTGATAAACCTCATCACGGTAGATAAACATGATTAAGTCGGCATCCTGCTCGATCGAGCCGGATTCACGCAGGTCGGAGTTGACCGGACGTTTGTCGGCACGTTGTTCCAGAGAGCGGTTAAGCTGCGACAGCGCCACCACCGGCACGTGCAGCTCTTTGGCTAACGCCTTGAGCGAGCGGGAAATTTCGGCGATCTCCAGCGTACGGTTGTCGGAGAGCGACGGGACGCGCATCAGCTGAAGGTAGTCGATCATGATAAGGCCGATACCGCCGTGTTCACGGGCGATACGACGCGCGCGGGAACGGACTTCCGTCGGCGTCAGGCCGGAAGAGTCATCAATATAGATGTTACGTTTTTCCAGCAGAATGCCCATGGTGCCGGAGATGCGCGCCCAGTCCTCATCGTCGAGCTGGCCGGTACGGATGCGGGTCTGGTCCACGCGCGAGAGCGATGCCAGAGAACGCATCATGATCTGCTCGGAGGGCATCTCAAGACTGAAAATCAGTACCGGCTTATCCTGCAACATCGCCGCGTTTTCGACGAGGTTCATCGCAAAGGTCGTTTTACCCATCGACGGACGCGCCGCGACGATAATCAAATCCGACGGCTGCAGACCGGCGGTTTTCTTGTTGAGATCGTCATAGCCGGTGTTCACCCCGGTCACACCGTCGTGCGGCTGCTGGAACAGCTGTTCGATACGGGCAACGGTGGCGTCGAGGACGTCGGCGATATTTTTGGGGCCTTCGTCTTTGTTGGCGCGGCTTTCGGCGATTTTGAAGACGCGAGACTCGGCAAGGTCGAGCAGGTCTTCACTGGTGCGACCCTGCGGATCAAAACCCGCTTCGGCGATCTCATTCGCCACCGAGATCATCTCGCGGACAACGGCGCGTTCACGCACGATGTCAGCATAAGCGCTGATGTTCGCCGCACTTGGCGTGTTTTTTGACAGTTCTGCCAGATAGGCAAACCCGCCGACGCTGTCCAGCTGTCCCTGACGCTCCAGCGATTCCGCGAGCGTGATCAGGTCAATCGGGCTACCCGACTCCTGCAGGCGCGCCATTTCGGTAAAGATATGACGGTGCGGACGGGTGTAGAAATCCTCGGACACCACGCGCTCGGCGACGTCGTCCCAGCGCTCGTTATCCAGCATTAAACCGCCCAACACCGACTGTTCCGCTTCAATCGAGTGCGGCGGGACTTTTAACCCTGCGACCTGGAAATCACGCTCGCGAGGTTCAGTCTGTTTGTTGAAGGGTTTGTTTCCTGCCATAGTGAATGGAGTTACCGAGATAAAGAGTGGGTCGAAAGATTACCACATTCTGGAGGAAGCATGGCAACACGTATTGAATTTCACAAGCATGGTGGCCCTGACGTACTCAACGCGGTGGAGTTCACCCCCACCGCGCCTGGCGAAAACGAAGTGCAGGTTGAAAACAAAGCCATCGGCATAAACTACATCGACACCTATATTCGCGGCGGGCTCTACCCGCCTCCGTCGATGCCGAGCGGACTGGGTACCGAGGCGGCCGGCGTCGTCGTCAAAGTGGGCAGCGCGGTTAAGCATATTAAAGAAGGCGACCGCGTGGTGTACGCGCAATCTCCGCTGGGCGCTTACAGCTCCGTCCACAACGTCCCGGCGGATAAAGCCGCCCTGCTGCCCAACGCCATCTCCTTTGAGCAGGCGGCGGCCTCCTTTCTGAAAGGGTTAACCGTTTACTACCTGCTGCGCAAAACCTATGAAATTAAACCCGACGAGCAGTTCCTGTTTCATGCCGCGGCGGGTGGCGTCGGGCTCATCGCCTGTCAGTGGGCAAAAGCGCTGGGCGCAAAACTGATCGGCACCGTGGGCAATGCCCAAAAAGCCCAGCGCGCGCTGCAGGCGGGCGCCTGGCAGGTGATTAACTACCGTGAAGAGAGCATTGTCGAACGGCTGAAGGAGATCACCAGCGGCAAAAAGGTGCGCGTGGTGTATGACTCGGTAGGGAAAGACACCTGGGAAGCGTCGCTGGACTGCCTGCAGCGTCGTGGGCTGATGGTGAGCTTCGGAAACGCCTCAGGTGCTGTCACCGGCGTGAATCTGGGCATCCTTAACCAGAAAGGCTCGCTGTACGTCACGCGCCCTTCCCTGCAAGGCTACATCACCAACCGGGAAGAACTTGAGGAAGCCAGCAACGAGCTGTTCTCGCTGATCGCCAGCGGCGTCATTAAGGTGGATGTGGCAGAAGCGCAGAAATACCCGCTAGCCGATGCGCAGCGTGCGCATGAGGTGCTGGAGAGCCGGGCAACGCAGGGATCGAGCTTGTTGATTCCCTGAGCCCCAAAAAGAAATTGGGCTTCCCGTGGGAAGCCCTTTCTTTTTTTAGTTCGGCTGTATGTAGGGTACAGCGCGATGAATTCTTTAACGGCAGTCATAGTGACAGATTCGATAAGTAAATCCTATTCTGTTCTAAGCCAGGCTGCCGGAAAAGTTACAACTCTGTGACGAACCCCTCAATACCTTAGTAACGGAAGCGGTTATTGCGCTGATAACTGGGCACTTTTGGCGATTTAATCGCCCGTATCACCCATACCACCGCCACGGCCAGCAGTAACCACGGCAGCAGTTTGATCGTCAGGGCAAACAATCCGCCAATAAACATGACGACCGTCGCCACCACGATAGCCGCCAGAATGCCGAGCAGCGAAATGCCCGTTGCTAACAGCATGACAAAAAAGCCAATCACAAAAAGTAGTTCCAGCATGGTGCTCTCCCACGCGTTCCCGAATGATGCAGCAAACATTACAAGAATCATGCCAGACATAACGTGTTGTTCTTAAAGCAAAACGCCCCGCGAGAATTCGCAGGGCGTGGTGAATTTGACGAACTTTTAGCGAAAGTTATCGCTTGTCCGCCACCAGGCGCAACGCATGTTCCAGCACCTCAATATCGGCCCCGGCTTTATGCGCGTTTTCGCTCAGGTAGCGACGCCACTGACGCGCGCCCGGAATGCCCTGGAACAGCCCAAGCATATGGCGAGTGATATGGCCGAGATACGTACCGTTGCTCAGCTCGCGCTCAATGTAAGGATACATCGCACGCACGACGGCAACCGGATCGGTGTCTGTACCTTCGATGCCAAAGATTTCGCGATCGACCGTCGCCAGAATGCCCGGGTTCTGATACGCCTCGCGCCCGACCATCACCCCATCCATATGTTCAAGATGCGCTTTGGCCTCTTCCAGCGACTTGATGCCGCCGTTAATGGACATCGTCAGGTGCGGGAAGTCACGCTTCAGCTGATACACGCGCGGGTAGTCCAGCGGCGGGATCTCACGGTTCTCTTTCGGGCTCAGGCCGGAGAGCCAGGCTTTTCGCGCGTGGATGATGAACATCTCGCATTCGCCCTTGCCGGAGACCGTATTAATGAAATCGCACAGGAATTCGTAGCTGTCCTGGTCGTCAATCCCGATACGGGTTTTGACCGTCACCGGAATGGAAACGACGTCGCGCATCGCCTTGATACAGTCCGCCACCAGCTGCGCGTTCCCCATCAGGCAGGCGCCGAACATGCCGTTTTGCACGCGATCGGACGGGCAGCCAACGTTGAGGTTGATCTCGTCGTAGCCGCGCGCTTCAGCCAGCTTCGCGCACTGCGCCAGGGCGGCCGGATCGCTGCCGCCCAGCTGCAGGGCAACCGGATGCTCTTCTTCGCTATAGGCCAGATAGTCGCCCTTGCCGTGAATGATTGCGCCTGTGGTCACCATTTCGGTGTACAGCAGCGTATGGCGGGAGAGCTGGCGCAGGAAATAGCGGCAGTGTCTGTCCGTCCAGTCGAGCATTGGCGCAATGGAAAAACGGTGTGCAGGGAAAGCGGTCTGTAATTCTGACGACATGGCGAAGTTTTAAGCATCTGGTGGAAAAGGGGCGCTACTATAGCACAAAGAAAAGCCGGAGGCGCAGCGCCTCCGGTGGACTTTAGAACGTCATGCTCAGCTGAGCCCCTGCGCCCCAGGTTTCGTCTTCACCGTACAGGCCCATCAGGTCAACATGCACGGTGCTAAACGGCGCGAAACCGACACCGCCGGTAAAGACATTGCTGTCGTTACCCTTCACGTCGGCACGATAACCCGCACGCACCGCCAGCCAGCTCAGCGGCGTCACCTCGGCACCGACACCCACGTACTGCGACGTATCTTCGCTCTTGAAGCCTTTGGTTTCGGTCAGATCGCCATCGGCGGTCAGCGTCACCAGGTCGTTGTGCCATGCAGCACCGGCGGTCACCAGCGGACGGATCTGGTAGGTGTCTTTATAGCTCACCACTTCTCCCGTACGGCCGTTGCGGATACGGATGTCTTTGGTGTCGATATCACGCGACATCAGGTTTTGTCCGCTCACGCCCACGGTCCAGTGTTCGCCGAAATCGGCCGCAATACCGGCATCCACGTTGAAGCCCGTATCGTCAGTGCGGTAGCGGCTGTCGTTCCACTTGTTACTGTCGTAATCGTAGATTGACGTGGTGTAGTTATAGACCCAGGTTTTTTGCAGTTTTGGCGTAACCCCCACGGAAACCGGGACGCCCCCCAGATCGAACTGACGGGCAACAGCAACACCGTAATCGGAGACTATCGCCGCCCGGCCGGATGCCGTTGAGTTGAGGTTTTTGGTGATCTGATCCGTACCATTCAGCGCAGCGTCCAGCGCGACACCGGCAGCCACGACATTGCTTCGTTGAATACGGCGAAGGTAATCAATATCTTGCTGATCGATAGACGAGCTCACCCGGCCATGGGCATAGCCTTTCGCCATGAAGGCTACCGAAAGGACATCGTTAGGGATACTCACCGCAAGCCCTGCCCCTGCCGTTGCGCGTGCGGTTTTGCCTTTGAGATAGTCCAGCTCATCGGCCAGATCTTTGGCCGCGCCCTGGAATTGATTAATGGAACCTAATGGATTGGTGATAATTTCTCGTGGCGTGAGATTATCAACCACATCCTTGTAGTGATTAATTTTGTCGTTGATGTTATCAATCTCGTCTTGAAGATTGTCTTCATCCGTGATTTGCGCGCCAACCGAAGGCAATATGACCGTCACATCATCGTCCGGCTTTGCCTTTGCCAGCAGCGCGGGGTTAATTAACGCCCCACTACCATAGCTTCCCGAAGCCACGCCGGTGCCACCCATTGCGTCGCTGCGTGATTCTGTCCAGGTATTGGCTGCTCCCGCCTGATTTGCCATAAACAAGGAGACAGCAATGCTAACCACCGAAAATTTAAAATTTTTTTTCACAGTATGCCCGTTATAGTCTGTTATGAAATAACCCCTGTCTGTTATCACCCAAACAGGAACGAACTATTGCTGTGAATAAGTAGTAAAAGACCCGCTATTTCTTTCCCTAAGTAAAACTCCCTTACGGCCTGTTATATTTTGTGACGGCCCTCAATATTTATAGAAGAGGAAATTATTTTTTCCCAGGTTTTCCATCATGCGGCCCAAAAAACTGCGGGGGATGATCTACCCAGCGATCTTCCCGCGTGGCGGCATACACGGGGTTGAGCGGGTAGTAGATGCGGTTGTGCTTCTTATTGGCCTCGCCAACGACCAGGAGCCGAACCTCATCGTCCGTGTTGTTGATAAAGGTATGACAGATGCCGGTTCCGGCGGGAAAACCTACGCTGTCGCCAGGCTCCAGCTTCCACAAGTAGCCGTTAATCCAGGCTTCAGGGTAGCCTTCGAGTACGTAAACAAACTCTTCTTCGTCGCTCTCCGCATGCGGATAGGACGTTCTGCGCCCAGGCGGCAGGCGCTCATGATGGATGCCAATACGCCCGAGCCCAAGCCTGCGAGCCAGCGGAGCACCAATGGAAAACAGCTCATCGCTGTCGGGGTAGGTCGAGTCATCCGCGCCTTCCACGTCGCGCCAGTGTCGAATGCAGTCAGGTCTTTTCATTCTGGTTCTCCCGGTTTTCGATGGGTCAGGTATAGCACAGACTGGCGGATCTCGGTGTTTTTAGCAGAACATGATAAAGTGAAGGTTTTCCGTCCTATAACATCCGGGGTGCTACATGGATAAGTCCACAAAAGAGCTGTTAGCGCAGGCCGAAAAGCTGTGTGCGCAACGCAATGTGCGCCTGACTCCGCAGCGCCTTGAAGTATTACGTCTGATGAGCCTGCAGCAGGGTGCCATCAGCGCCTACGATCTTCTGGATCTGCTCCGCGAAAGCGAGCCGCAGGCAAAGCCGCCGACGGTCTATCGCGCGCTGGATTTCCTGCTTGAACAAGGGTTCGTGCACAAGGTGGAATCCACCAACAGCTATGTGCTATGCCATCTGTTCGATCAGCCCACCCACACATCGGCGATGTTTATCTGTGACCGCTGCGGCGTGGTGAAAGAAGAGGCTGCGGAAGGCGTGGAAGATATTATGCATACGCTGGCAGCGAAAATGGGCTTTGCCCTACGTCATAACGTGATTGAAGCGCACGGGCTCTGTTCCGCGTGCGTGGAGGTGGAAGCCTGTCGCCATCAGGACGCGTGTCAGCACGACCACTCTATCCTGGTGAAGAAAAAGCCGCGTTAGCGGCAAAAGCAAAGGCGGCTCATGGCCGCCCTCAGGGTGTACTTCCTTGTACTTTCGGGTGTAGCCCGGTTACCAGCGGTAGTCGTTGCGTTTTTCCCAGTCGCCCACTTCTTTTTCCGCCTGGTCTTTTGCGTAGCCGTAACGCTCCTGGATTTTACCGACAAGCTGATCGCGTTTACCTTCGATGACGGTCATGTCGTCATCCGTCAGCTTACCCCACTGTTCTTTCGCTTTACCTTTGAACTGCTTCCAGTTGCCGCCGATTTCGTCTTTATTCATCATCGTGTCCTCTTCGTTAAGCGTCGGGTCGTAACGTCCGTTACGTTCTTTTCTGCTGGACGTGATAATTATTGTAGTTAAGGATTCCGTGGTTAATTTCATATTCGGAATCTTTAACCGTCACGATATATCGGAGCGCGAGGGAAACCAGGTATTGTTTTGCCAGTGTCGGTGCCAGATAAACGCCAGCGATAATCCGCGCAGCGAGAGGAAGACGGCCAGGGCCAGCCATAAACCATGATTCCCCAGCCAGGGGAGCGTCAGGAGCGTCAGGCCAAATCCGGCCGCCGCGACAGCCATACTGTTGCGCATTTCGGCTCCGCGCGTCGCCCCAATAAACATGCCGTCCAGCAGATAACACCAGACGCCAACCACCGGTAAGACGACTTGCCAGATGAGATAGTGGCTCGCCAGCTCGCGCAGCGCAGGGAGAGAGGTAAGCAATGCAACGATCTGCTCACCGAAGCAGGCGTAAACCAGACCAAAGGCCAGCGCCACCAGCCCCGACTGACGGCAGGCAGCCCGCCAGACCTCCCGTAGCTGCCCGCTTTCGCGCGCGCCGTACGCCTGTCCGGAATGCGCTTCAACCGCGTAGGCAAAGCCGTCCAGCGCATAGGCGGTAAAGGTCAGAAGCGTCATCAATACCGCATTCACCGCAACGATTTCCGGCCCCAGTCGAGCCCCGAAAACCGTCAGCGCACCAAAGCAGAGCTGAAGAAGAAGCGAGCGCAACATGATGTCACGGTTGAGCGCCAGCAGCTTACGGATATTGCCGCGCCATGCGGTTTTGAGCAGCGCCAGGGAGATCCCGCGCATGGCCAGCACACGCCGGACCATCCACAAGCCAATGATAAAGGTCCCGTATTCGGCAATCGCCGTCGCCAGCGCCGCGCCCTGCACGTTCATATGCAGACCCATGACCAGCCAGACGTCCAGAACAATGTTGAGCAGATTACCCACCACCAGCAAAATCACGGGCGCGCGGGCGTACTGCACGCCCAGTAGCCACCCCAGCAGAACCAGGTTTGCCAGCGAGGCGGGTGCGCTGAGCCAGCGGATTTCCAGGAACCGTCGCGCCTGCGCCAGTACCGCTTCGCTGCCACCGACGATATGAAGCGCAAGATCGATCAGGGGGGCCCGCAATACAACGATTAACGCACCCGCGCCAACCGCGAGGATTAGCGGCTGCACCAGTGCGCGCGCCAGACGCAGCGGATCTTTCGCGCCATAAGCCTGTGCGGTAAGACCGGTGGTACTCATGCGCAAAAAGAGCAGCAGCATAAACAGGAAGCTGGTTGCCGTCGCGCCAATCGCCACGCCGCCAAGATAAACCGGTGAATCAAGATGGCCTATAACGGCAGTATCGACCAGCCCCAGCAAGGGCACGGTAATATTGGAGAAAATCATCGGCAGAGCAAGACGCCACAATGCCTTATCGGATGCCGTCAGCAGTGACATGAAAGATACCGGGAGTGGGGAATGAATCAGGCTACAGCGGTGCCATAGCCTGTCAGGAAGAGATTACAGCCATTCACCATTGCGAATCACGCCTACCGCCAGACCTTCAATAGAGAAGCTCTGTTCGCGGAGGTCGACCACAATCGGGGTGAACTCGCTGTTTTCGGGCAGCAACTGAACAGTGTTACCCTGCTTTTTCAGACGCTTAACGGTCACTTCGTCATCAATGCGTGCGACCACGACCTGGCCGTTTCGCACGTCCTGGGTTTTATGCACCGCAAGCAGATCGCCATCAAGAATGCCGATGTCTTTCATCGACATGCCACTGACGCGCAGCAGGAAATCAGCGCTCGGTTTGAACATGCCGGGATCGACCTGGTAGTGACCTTCAATATGCTGTTGTGCCAGCAGCGGCTCACCTGCAGCAACGCGGCCTATCAGCGGAATGCCCGTCTCTTCTTCCACCAGCAGGCGGATACCACGCGACGCGCCTGACACAATCTCAATCACACCCTTACGCGCCAGCGCTTTCAGGTGTTCCTCGGCAGCATTCGGAGAACGGAAGCCCAGACGCTGCGCGATTTCCGCACGCGTGGGTGGCATACCCGTCTGGCCGATATGATCCCGAATGAGATCAAACACCTCTTGCTGCCTGGTCGTTAACGCTTTCATTCCGCCCCCTGGGTGTATATACAGTTATGCTGTGAGTATATACAGTCAAAGGCGATTTTGGAACCAAAAACTGCACAAAAAACCAGGGACTTAATTATTCCTCGAGGCTCATCGGAAATGTGACCAAAGCAGGGTGACCCAGGTGATAACGGCAGTGATAATCGCCAGCAACACGGCAGCAGAGCCCATGTCTTTTGCACGGCCAGAAAGCTCATGGAAATCGGAACCAATGCGATCAACAACGGCCTCAATAGCGCTATTAAGAATTTCCACTATCATCACCAGAAGTACGGAACCGATAAGCAGTACGCGGGTAATCGCATCAACATCAAGGAAACAGGCGACGATCACCGCGATGATTGCGGCGACGCCCTCCTGGCGAAAAGCGGCTTCGTTGACCCATGCGGCACGGAAACCTTTCCATGAATAGCCGGCGGCTTTGATGATACGCGTTAACCCAGTGGTATTATTGGCCATTAAAAGAACCTTTTTTAAAAAAGAGCGTCATTAACATGAGGCGGAGCGCGTTTCGCTACAGCCTGAAGTATGACGGGTAACAACAGAAATTTTGCGCGCTTTCTGTTATCCTTGCGCCGCAATTGCATTATTAACCAGAGGCTTTACATCGTTTATGTCCGGCTGGCCACGAATTTACTACAAATTACTTAATTTACCATTAAGCATCCTGGTAAAAAGCAAGTCTATCCCAGCAGAACCCGCGCTGGAACTGGGGCTCGATACGTCGCGCCCTATTATGTACGTTTTGCCTTATAACTCGAAGGCAGACTTACTGACGCTTCGCGCCCAGTGTCTGGCGCATGACTTACCTGACCCGCTTGAACCGCTGGAAGTTGACGGTACGCTGCTGCCGCGCTACGTCTTCATCCACGGCGGGCCGCGCGTGTTTACCTATTACACGCCGAAAGAAGAGTCCATCAAGCTGTTCCATGACTATCTCGATCTGCACCGCAGCAATCCCGATCTGGATGTGCAGATGGTGCCGGTATCGGTGATGTTTGGTCGTCGTCCGGGTCGTGAAAAAGGCGAAGAGAATCCGCCGCTGCGCATGCTTAACGGCATCCAGAAGTTCTTCGCGGTCTCCTGGCTGGGACGCGACAGCTTCGTGCGTTTCTCCCCGTCCGTTTCGCTGCGTCGCATGGCGGACGAGCACGGCACCGACAAGATCATCGCGCAAAAACTGGCGCGCGTGGCGCGTATGCACTTCGCCCGTCAGCGCCTGGCGGCCGTAGGGCCACGCCTTCCGGCGCGTCAGGATCTGTTCAACAAGCTGTTGGCTTCAAAAGCGATCGCCCGCGCCGTTGAAGACGAAGCGCGCAGCAAGAAAATTTCGCATGAGAAAGCTCAGCAGAACGCCATTGCGCTGATGGAAGAGATCGCAGCGAACTTCTCTTATGAGATGATTCGCCTGTCCGATCGTATTCTCGGCTTTACCTGGAACCGCCTGTATCAGGGCATCAACGTGCATAACGCTGAGCGTGTACGTCAGCTGGCGCACGATGGCCATGAGATTGTCTATGTCCCCTGCCACCGCAGCCACATGGACTACCTGCTCCTTTCCTACGTGCTCTATCACCAGGGGCTGGTGCCACCGCACATCGCAGCCGGTATCAACCTGAACTTCTGGCCCGCGGGCCCGATTTTCCGTCGCCTGGGCGCGTTCTTTATTCGTCGTACCTTCAAGGGCAACAAGCTCTACTCCACCGTGTTCCGCGAGTATCTTGGCGAGCTGTTCAGCCGCGGCTATTCCGTGGAATACTTCGTGGAGGGCGGCCGTTCCCGTACCGGTCGTCTGCTCGATCCGAAGACCGGCACGCTGTCGATGACCATCCAGGCCATGCTGCGCGGAGGCACCCGTCCGATCACGCTGGTGCCTATCTACATCGGCTACGAGCACGTGATGGAAGTGGGCACGTACGCGAAAGAGCTGCGCGGTGCGACCAAAGAGAAAGAGAGCCTGCCGCAGATGCTGCGCGGCTTGAGCAAGCTGCGCAATCTCGGTCAGGGCTACGTGAACTTCGGCGAGCCGATGCCGCTGATGACCTACCTGAACCATCATGTGCCGGAATGGCGCGAGTCCATCGATCCTATCGAAGCGGTGCGTCCTGCCTGGCTGACGCCAACGGTTAACGGCATCGCGTCCGAGCTGATGGTGCGCATTAACAACGCCGGTGCGGCTAACGCCATGAACCTCTGCTGTACGGCACTTCTGGCTTCACGTCAGCGTTCCCTGACCCGTGAACAGCTTACGGAGCAGCTGGATTGCTATCTGGACATGATGCGTAACGTGCCGTATTCGGTTGACTCGACCGTGCCTTCTGCAACCGCCAGTGAACTTATCGATCACGCGTTGCAGATGAACAAGTTTGAAGTGGAGAAGGACACGATCGGCGACATCATCATTCTGCCGCGCGAGCAGGCCGTTCTGATGACCTACTACCGCAACAACATCACGCATATGCTGATGCTGCCGTCGCTCATGGCCGCCATTATTACCCAGCATCGTCATATCTCCCGTCAGGAGCTATTGCGCCATCTTGAGACCATCTATCCAATGCTGAAAGCGGAGCTGTTCCTGCGCTGGAGTAAGGATGAGCTGGCGACAGAACTGGATAAGATGACGGAAGAGATGCGTCGCCAGGGGCTGATTACCCTGAACAACGACGAGCTGCACATCAATCCGTCACGCTCCCGCACCCTGCAGCTGCTGGCGGCCGGTGCGCGCGAAACGCTGCAGCGCTACGCCATCACGTTCTGGCTGCTGAGCGCGAACCCGTCCATCAACCGCGGTACGCTGGAGAAAGAGAGCCGGACGCTGGCCCAGCGCCTGTCCGTTCTGCACGGTATTAACGCCCCTGAATTCTTCGACAAAGCGGTCTTCAGTTCTCTGGTGCTGACGCTGCGCGATGAAGGCTTCATCAGCGATACGGGTGATGCCGAGCCGGAAGAGACGTTGAAGGTGTACCAGATGCTGGCAGAACTGATTACCTCGGACGTGCGCTTAACGATTGAGAGCGCCACGCAGGGCGAGTAACACAATGCCGGGTTATGGCCCGGCCTGACGCCCTGGATAATAAAAAGGCCCGGTAAGCGCTGACGCTACCGGGCCTTTTTTTGCCTTGTTAAATCATTGCATTTAGCTGAGCAGCGTAAAGGCAATCATCCCGACAATTGCACCCGTCGTGCCGAGGATAGTTTCCATCAGCGTCCAGGTTTTCAGGGTTTGCGCTTCGGTGGCGCCGGTAAACTTACCGAACAGCCAGAAGCCGGCGTCGTTAACGTGAGAGACCACAATCGAACCACCCGCGATACAAATAGAAAGCGCGGCCATCTGGGCACCGGAGTAGTTCAGCTGTTCAATCACCGGCATCACCAGACCCACGGCGGTTAAACACGCCACGGTGGCGGAACCCTGGATGATACGCACCGCCGCAGCCAGCACAAAGCAGGTGACCGCAATCGGCAAGCCCATCCCGGTCAGCGCTTCGCCCAGAGCCGGGCCCACGCCGGAATCCACCAGCACCTGCTTGAACACGCCGCCTGCACCGATCACCAGCAGGATAATCCCCGCAGGCTGCAGCGCCGCACCGCAGATCTCCATCACCCGGTCTTTTGGCATCCCCTGACGCATCGCCAGGCCGTAAATCGCCACCAGGCACGCCACCAGGATCGCCGTGAACGGATGACCAATGAACTCAAACCATTCGTAGGCGGTAGAACCGACCGGCACAAAGCGCGCGGCGATGGTTTTCAGGCCCACCAGCACCAGCGGCAGCAGGATCAGCGACAGGCTGAAGCCGAAGGATGGCATTTTGCCCTCGCCCAAGTGCGGCTCGGTAATGTCGTCCGGAATGTGCAGCTCAACGTAACGGCTGATGAAGTTGCCCCACAGCGGACCGGCGATAATCATCCCCGGGATTGCCGCGCACAGGCCAATCAGGATCATCCAGCCAAAGTCGGCGTGCATCTGGGAGGCCAGCAGCATCGGGGCAGGCCCCGGCAGCAGAAACGCTGCGGCTGCCGCCACGCCCGCAAACAGCGGAATGACCAGCTTCACGAGGTTAGTACCGGTATGGCGCGCCATGGAGAATGCGACGCTTATCAGCAGCACAACGGCCACTTCGAAGAACAGCGGCAGCGCGCAAATCAGACCGGCCAGACCAATCGCGTAGTGCGCGCGGCTGTGGCCAAAGGATTTCAGCATCTTGACGGCAATCTGGTCGACCGCGCCCGTCTCGTGCAAAATCTTGCCAAACATCGCGCCCAGCGCGACCACAATCGCCAGGAAGCCCAGCGTACCGCCCATCCCTTTTTCCATTGTCGCGGCGATCTTGTCGAGCGGCATACCGGAAAAGAGACCAGCACCAATAGAAACCACCATCAAAGCAACAAAGGCGTGCATGCGCGCCTTCATCACTAAAAACAGCAGCAGCAATACCGAACCTACTGCTGTCAAAACTAGCGTTAATGTACTCAAAACTTACTGCCTTTTATTAATGACCTCGATGGTGCTGGCAACAACACCCTCCAGTGACTGATCGATATCAACCACTAAGACGTCTTTCTCGTCTTCACCCGGCTCCTGCAGCGCTTCGAACTGCGTTACCAGCATCTGGGTTTTGAAGAAGTGACCTTTGCGCGCCTTCAGGCGGCTTTCAATCACCTCGAAATCCCCTTTCAGGTAGATGAAAGAGAGGTTCGGATTGCCGTCACGCAGCAGATCGCGGTAGGTTTTTTTCAGCGCGGAGCAGACGATCAGGGAGACTTTATTGGTGCGCTGCATCGCGAACGCGGCGTCGTTCAGCGCCTGCAACCACGGTTTGCGGTCGTCGTCGTTCAGCGGCTCGCCGGAGGCCATTTTCATGATGTTGCTGCGCGGATGGAGGAAGTCGCCATCAAGAAACGCAGCCTGGAGTTGATGCGCCACTTCGCTGGCCACGGCTGATTTCCCGCTACCGGAAACGCCCATCAGGACGTAGACGTGGTGATCGTGATTAGTCGTGCTCAAAGGGTGTCCCTCAGTCAATTGTTACGGGTAACAGTTATCGGTAACATTGTCCTGCCGGGGCAAAAGAGAAGCAATATCCAAACGTGCGCGAAGTGAATAAGTGTGAGCTACTTCAAATTTGTCAGTTCAAATAGATCCACCCGGTGACAAGGTGAAACCTAAATCTAACATTTTCGGCGTAACCGTCTCGCCACGAATGCGCGCCAGCAGGCGTTCTGCGCCAATGCGGCCCATACGTTCACGCGGCGTCAGGACGCTCGCCAGACGCGGCTCCATCACCTGACCGATGTCATGGCCGTGGAAACCGGCGATCGCCATATCATCAGGGATCTTCAGCCCCAGACGCTGGCACTCAAACGCTGCGCCGACCGCAAGGTCATCGTTGGTACAGAAAATACCGTCCAGTTGCGGATACTCGCGTCGCGCCTGACGCATCAGCTCAATACCCGACGTATAGGAAGAGGACTGCTCCACCATCACGCTGTAAGGGGTTAAGTTCGCGTCGAGCATCGCCTGCTCGTATCCCTTCTGTTTGATGATAGTACGTTCATCAAGACGCGCACCCAGATAGGCGATATGACGATGCCCGCGGGCGATAATGGCCGCCGTCATCTGGCGCGCCGCTTCGAAGTTATCAAAGCCGACGGCGATGTCGAGGCACGGCGACTGGCTGTCCATCAGCTCCACGACCGGAATACCGGCCACTTCAATCATTTTGAGCGTGCGGGCAGTGTGGGTTCGTTCGGTTAAAATCAGGCCGTCAATGTTCCAGGAAAGCATCGATTCAAGACGTTCCTCTTCGAGTTCCGGCTTGTACCCGTAGTGGGCGAGCATGGTCTGGTAGCCAAACGCATCGGTGACGCTTTCAATTCCACGTAATACTTCGGCGAAAACCTGGTTGGTCAAAGAAGGAAGCAGAACGCCCACCGCGCGGCTGGTCGCATTCGAGAGAATATCGGGCGCGCGGTTGGGGATATAACCCAGTTCATCAAGGGCAGCGGCAATCTTGCCACGTAACGCCACGGAAACCTGTTCCGGGTTACGTAAAAAACGGCTGACCGTCATTTTGGTCACACCGACGCGATCGGCGACATCCTGAAGTACGGGGCGTTTCTTTTTCATCGTCCTGAGAAATCTTGAAGTGAGAGATTTGCTCAGTTTACCACGGACAAAGCCCATCCTTCCCCTGTCAAAGGGAAGGATGGGGATTTATTTATGTTTTATTACACCGGCGGCAGGTCAAACAGCAGAATTTCGCTTTCGCTGTCGGCATGCACGGAGATCGCCTGCTCATCCCAGATGGCCAGACCATCGGCGGTTGTCGCTTTGGTGCCGTTGATGGACACCTCCCCTTTCACCACCTGGATCCAGACGCGGCGGTTAGCGGCAATCTGATGCACGGACTGTTCATCTTTCGCCAGCGCCCAGCGGTACAGCTCCATATCCTGATGCACTTTCAGGGAACCTTCACGCGCATCCGGGGAGAGCACCAGCTGTTTACCCTGTTTGGCGTCGAAGCGGCGCTGCTCGTAGCGCGGCGTGATGCCGGTCTCTTCTGGAATGATCCAGATTTGATACAGGTGCAGTTTTTCCGTTTTGCTTGGGTTGTACTCAGAGTGACGCACCCCGGTACCCGCGCTCATAATCTGGAACTCGCCCGCCGGAACCTGCTCTTTGTTGCCCATGCTGTCCTGGTGTTCAACCGCGCCTTCCAGCACATAGGTCAGGATTTCCATGTCTTTGTGCGGGTGGGTACCAAAGCCCTGGCCTGCATCAATCACGTCGTCGTTAATCACCCGCAGTGCGGAGAAGCCCATGAAGTTCGGGTCGTAGTAGTCGGCAAACGAGAATGAATGCCATGAGTCCAGCCAGCCATGATTCGCGTGACCACGTTCGTTTGCTTTGCGTAAGTAGATCATTGTTTTCACCCTCAGTTCGTTTCGATGGAGTAAGTGTGGACGCAAACGGCCTGGGATCATAGGGGGTGAAAATTGACTCCTCTGTTCAAAAATTGTGAACAAGTGCAGAGGAGCCGTTTTTGCTTATTTTGCGAGGGTTACCGTGGCAGGAGAAGCCTGTTCGAAGGCCCGCTCAAGGATTTCGAGGTTGGTCAGAACGTCAGATTCCTTGACGTAATTCGCCGTGCCGTTTGTGAGGGTCTCAAACAGCGCATCATAGACGCGGCCATAGTCGCCGGTTTCCGGCTTCAGCGTTTCTTTGACCGTCACGCCCTCATCGTTCACATACTCCAGCACGCCCACGGAATCGTCCGCCGCAAAGCCTGGTTCACCGGGCATGATATTGGCCTTCAGGCTGGTCTCCTGCTGGTCGATACCGTATTTGATAAACGAACCTTTAGTGCCGTGAACGATAAATTTCGGGTAGTCGATCTTCACCAGGTGGCTGGTTTTGACGATGGCCTTCAGGTCGCCGTAGAAAAGCTGGGCTTCGAAGGTATCGTCCGGGTTGGCTTTATTGCGCAGGCTGCGAATGTCATACGCCACGTGGTCCGGGCGGCCAAACAGGGAGATGATCTGGTCCATGGTATGCACCCCCAGACCATAGAATGAACCATCCTGCGGCAGTCCGGGTTGGGTTTCCGCCACCGGACGGTAGTAATCGAAGTGGCTTTCTATCTCCACAATGTCGCCGAGCTTGCCGCTTTCAATCGCTTTTTTTGCCGTCAGGAAGCAGCTGTCAAAGCGACGGTTCTGGTACGGCGTGACGGTCAGGCCTTTACTTTTCGCCAGCGCGAACAGCGCTTTCGCTTCGGCGATGGTCGGGGTGAACGGCTTTTCTACCAGCACGTTTTTACCCGCATTGAGCGCGCGTTTCGCATAGTCAAAATGGCTGTCGGCGTGGGTGCAGACAACCACCAGCGTGACCTGCGGATCGTTAAGCACCTCATCGAGATCGCTGGTGAAATGGATGTGGGAGTACTGCGGAGACTGCTCCTCCGGCTTCGCGCGGCGGCGGTAGATATGGGCCACATGCCAGCTATCTTTACGGTTGAGGACATACGGCAGGTGATAGCGGGTGGTGCTTTTACCAAATCCAATAAATGCACAGTGTAGTGTCATGGCTCAGTCCTTTTGGAAGGTTACTGAGTCTAACCATAACAAAAAAAAAGCCAGCTAAAAGCTGGCTAAAGTAATACTGGAAGCAATGTGAGCAATGTCGTGCTTTCAGGTTCCCGTAGCGGTCTTCCTGAATGCAGAGCAATAATAATCATTCTCATTCGCACTTGTCCAATACTTTTTGCAAAAAATAGCGGTTGACTCAAATTTTAAAGTCATTGATGTTGGAAGGGCCTTTTAACTGACTGAGGAACAAGGAATGAGTGAGATAGTGATACGCCACATCGAACCCAGCGATGCAGAAGCTTTACGTGACATCATGTCGCATCCTGATGTGTATCACGACACGCTACAGCTCCCTCATCCTTCTATGGAAATGTGGCACGAACGCGTTGCGACAAAACCAGGCCGGCGCCATCTCGTTGCCTGTCTGGACCAGCGCGTTATTGGACATATGGCACTGGACGTAATGGAAAACCCGCGTCGCAGCCATGTTGCCACATTCGGCATCAGCGTGGCTGCGGATATGCAGGGACGCGGCGTAGGCCGCAGGCTCATGAGCGAGATGATCAACCTGTGTGACAACTGGTTGCGTATTGAACGTATCGAACTGACGGTCTTTGCCGATAACCCCTCGGCAGTTGCCCTCTATAAAAATTTTGGTTTTGAAATCGAAGGAACCGGCAAGAAATTTGCCCTGCGCAACGGCGAATATGTGGACGCGTATTATATGGCGAGAATGAAGTAATGATTTGCCGGGTGGCGGCTTCGCCTTACCCGGCCTACGTTCGTGCAGTTGTAGGCCCGGTAAGCGCAGCGCCACCGGGCAATACATCAATACCCCGCCGTCAAATCATCCACCGAACGCGGGTCTGATGCGCCAAACAGCGCTCCGTCCGGCCCCACCATAATGCTCTGGGTGCTGCCCATCGCCTCTTTCACCGCCACCTTCTGCCCACGCTGCTCAAGCAGTTTAATGGTGTCCGGGCTAAAGCCCTTCTCGACGCGCAGCTCGTCCGGCAGCCACTGGTGGTGGAAACGCGGGGCGTTAGTCGCTTCGGCGACGTTCATCCCAAAGTCGATGCTGTTCACCACCATCTGCAATACGGTGGTGATAATCCGGCTGCCGCCCGGGCTACCGGTTACCAGCCAGGTTTTGCCCTCTTTTACCACGATGGTGGGCGACATGGACGACAGCGGACGTTTCTTCGGCCCTACCGCGTTCGCATCGCCGCCGACCAGCCCGTAGACGTTCGGCACGCCCGGCTTGGCGGAGAAGTCATCCATCTCGTTGTTCAGCAGAATGCCGCTGTTGCCCGCCACAATCCCGGTGCCGAAGGTGGTGTTGAGCGTATAGGTCACCGCCACCGCGTTACCGTCTTTATCCACCACCGAGAAGTGGGTGGTCTGGTTGCTTTCATACGGCGCCAGCTTGCCGGGACGGATCTCGCTCGACGGCTTGGCCTTGTTGATGTCGATCTGATCGGCAATTGATTTGGCGTACGCCTTGTTGGTCAGCGCCTGCCACGGTACCTTCACGAAGTCCGGATCGCCGAGATATTCCGAGCGGTCAGCGTAGGCGCGTTTTTCCGCCTCCGCCATTATCTGCATGGCATCCGCGCTGCCGAAGCCGAACTTGTGCATATCGAAGTTTTCAAGAATGTTGAGGATCTGCACGATGTGAATGCCCCCGGAAGACGGCGGCGGCATGGAGAAGACCTCGTACCCGCGGTAGGTGCCGCTAATCGGCTCGCGCTCCACCGCCTTGTAGTCCGCCAGATCCGCTTTGGTGATGAGCCCGCCGTTCTTCTGCATCTCTTCCGCAATCTGGTCGGCAATCGCCCCTTTGTAGAAGGCGTCCGGACCGTGCTCCGCAATAAGCTCAAGGCTTTTGGCAAGGTTCTTCTGCACCAGCTTATCGCCCTTCTTCAGCGGTTCACCGTCTTTCCAGAAGATCGCCTTGCTGTTTTCGTGATTCGGGATGACTTCGCTGCCGTAGGTTTTGAGGTCGTCTGCCAGGGCGTCATTCACCACAAAGCCCTCCCGCGCCAGCTTGATAGCAGGCTGCACCACCTTGTTCAGCGGCATCGTGCCGTATTTTTCCAGCGCCAGCGAGAAGCCCGCAACGGTGCCCGGCGTGCCGGAGGCCAGATGCGAGGTCAGGGATTTTTTACTGTCCGGGTTGCCCTGGTCATCGAGGAACATGTCCCGTGACGCCTGAGAAGGCGCCATTTCACGGAAGTCGATGGCGGTGGTTTTCCCGTCTTTGGTGCGCAGCATCATAAAGCCGCCGCCGCCCAGGTTCCCCGCCTGCGGGTGCGTCACCGCCAGCGCATAGCCGACGGCGACCGCCGCATCCACCGCGTTACCGCCCTGCCTGAGAATATCGACGCCCACGCGGGTCGCCAGCGCATCCACCGACGCCACCATGCCGTGGGTTGCCCGCACGGGATGAAAGACATCTTCCTCCACGCCGTAAGAGACCGGAGGCGCCGCGGGCGGGTTGGCCGCCACGCTAAATGTACCGCCTGCCATCAGCGCGGCGAGGGCGACCCAGCGCAAAAACGTTGGTTTCATCATTATTGTTCTCCAGGTGAAGGGATCCATATTCCCCGCTTAAGCCTGGTTCACAACTCCTAAAAAATCATCGTCATGGTGAAATCAGGGTAAACTTAAGAGAGACCTCAAAAGGAGGAAATGACAATGAAACGCTTATTGATTCTTACGGCGCTGATCCCCTTTGCCGCGCTCGCACAGCCACTCAATACGATGAACAACCCTAACCAGCAGGGTTATGTCATCCCGAGCCAGCAGCGTATGCAGACCGAGATGATGAGCCAGCAACAGCAGCAAAAAGGGATGCTGAATCAGCAGCTGAGAACGCAGACTCAGATGCAGCAGCAAAGCCTGCAAAATCAGATGAACGCCAACACCCAGCGCGTGCAGCAGGGGCAGGTTCGCGAGCAGCCGCTGCCGAACAAAAATGGCGGAATGTTAGGTGGAATGACCTCGTCAGCCAGCGGACAGCAGCATATGCTGCCGCCGCAGTCGAATGGCAGTATGCTTAATCCGCAGAACTAAAGTCCGGGCCGATCAGGTCAATCGCATCGGTACAGATGCTGTCCACGCCCCAGCGCAGCAGTTCGGCTGCACGCTGGGGTTTATTGACGGTGTAAACCAGAATATGCAGTCCCGCGTCTTTTAGCATCTTCA
Organism: Enterobacter sp. 5-4; assembly: GCF_000612205.1. Taxonomy (NCBI): domain Bacteria; kingdom Pseudomonadati; phylum Pseudomonadota; class Gammaproteobacteria; order Enterobacterales; family Enterobacteriaceae; genus Enterobacter; species Enterobacter sp. 5-4. The sequence continues at coordinate 45,797 of NZ_JFHW01000011.1, forward strand.
CCCGCGCCTCATCCAGCAGCTTGTGATTAAGATGAATAGAGACACACGCTAAGCGCGTCGTCAGCTCGCGCCAGTCCTCGCGCCACTCGTCCAGCAATAGCCCGCGCGGCAATTCCGGCACGGCCGCCTGCGCCGCCTCCAGCGCATCGATTTCAAATGATGACAGCAGCGGCGCGGTCATCCCTTCCCACAGCTCGCGCGCGGCCAGGGCAATGACTTTGCCGGTCAGCGGCCCGGTGCCGGTGGTCGGTTTGATTTCGATATTGGCCATCATGCCGTGCTGGCGACAGCGGTCGGCCACTTCCGCCAGCAGCGGCAGCGGTTCGCCTTTGAATTCGCCGCTGTACCAGCTTCCGGCGTCGACTTTCAGCAGATCGCGCCACGGCAGCTCGCCCGCCACGCCCCAGCCGTTGCTGGTGCGTTCGAGGTTATCGTCATGCAGCAGGAAAATCTCGCCGTCTTTCGACAGCTTGGCGTCGAACTCGATCATGGTGTGGCCGTAACGCGCGCCAACATCAATCGCCGCCAGGGTGTTCTCCGGCGCCAGTTTACCGCCGCCGCGGTGGGCGACGACGTGGGGATAAGGCCAGTTGCTCATACTCGTTGTCCTGTTTCACCGTCAAAAAGGTGCAGATGATTTTCCGGCAGGTGCAGCCACAGCGTGCTGCCTGCTTTCGGGCGCTCCTGATGCGCCAGACGCACCACCATCTTTTGCTCGCCCCAGCGCCCGTGCGCCAGGTTATCTGCACCTAACATCTCCAGCGTGTCCATCACCAGCGGCACGCCGCCTTCCGCCTGAGAGGTTAAACCGATATGTTCCGGGCGGATACCGAGCGTCATCTTACGCCCGGCGTAGCCACGATAGTACCAGTTGATCGGCAATGCCATCCCGCTTTCCAGCTCAAAGTGCGTGCCCGTGCTGCTGATGCGCCCTTCCAGCAGGTTCATCGCCGGGCTGCCGATAAAGCTCGCCACAAAGCGGGTGGCCGGTTTCTCATAGACTTCCACGGGGGTACCAATCTGCTCGGCAACGCCTTTGTTCATCACCATCACGCGCTGGGCGAGGGTCATGGCCTCAACCTGATCGTGGGTAACGTACAGTGACGTGGTTTTCAGACGACGGTGCAGCTGCTGCAGCTCAAGACGCATCTGCACGCGCAGCTTGGCGTCGAGGTTAGAGAGCGGCTCATCGAACAGGAATACCGCCGGATCGCGCACGATGGCGCGCCCCATCGCCACGCGCTGGCGTTGGCCGCCGGAGAGTTCGCGCGGGCGGCGCTTGAGCAGGCCGTCCAGCTCCAGAATGCGCGCCGCTTCTTTCACGCGCTCCTCGATATGGCCTTTGCCCATGCCGCGGATTTTCAGCCCCCAGGCCATGTTCTCCTCCACGCTCATGTGCGGGTAGAGGGCGTAGTTCTGGAACACCATCGCGATGCCCCTGTCTTTCGGCTCCATCTCGGTGACGCGCTGGCGGTCAATCCAGATATCCCCGGACGTCACGCGCTCCAGCCCCGCCACCATGCGCAGCAGCGTAGATTTGCCGCAGCCGGACGGGCCGACCATCACGATAAACTCCCCGTCCGCCACGTCGAGCGTGAGCGGCTGAATCACCTGGGTTTTGCCGTCCCAGCTTTTGGTTACTGCCTGAAGTTTTAAACCTGCCATCTTATTTCTCGCTATCGACCAGGCCGCGGACAAACGCGCGCTGCATGGCTAAAACAATGACTACGGGTGGGATGAGGGTGAGCAGCATCGCCGCCATCACCTGGTTCCAGAGGGTGGTGCCTTCGCCGGTGGCAATCATGCCTTTGATGCCCGCCACGGCGGTGCCGAGATTGACGTCCTGAATAATCAGCAGCGGCCACAGGTACTGGTTCCAGCCGTAGATAAAGGTGATCACAAACAGCGCCGCAAGGTTGGTTTTCGACAGCGGCAGCACGATGTCACGGAAGAAGCGCATCGGCGAGGCGCCGTCGATGCGCGCGGCTTCAATCAGCTCGTCCGGCAGGGTCATAAAGAACTGGCGGAACAGGAAGGTGGCGGTCGCCGAGGCCATCAGCGGCAGGGTTAGGCCCGCGTAGCTGTCGAGCATCTTCAGGTTGGCGATCACTTCCACCGTCGGGAAGATACGCACCTCCACCGGCAGCATCAGGGTAATGAAGATCATCCAGAAGAAGAGGTTGCGCAGCGGAAAGCGGAACCAGACGATGGCGAAGGCCGAGAGCATCGACACCGTAATTTTGCCGACCGTAATGCCGAACGCCATGATGAAGCTGTTGAGCATCATCAGCCAGAACGGCGCGCTGTTGGCGCCCACGCCCTGGGTCCAGATGGTCTTCATGTTCTCGAACAGATGCGTGCCTGGGATCAGCGTCATCGGCGTATCGAACACCGCTTTGGTGTCCAGCGTGGCGGCGACAAAGGCCACGTACAGCGGGAACAGGATGACGATGATCCCCAGAATCAGCATGGTGTGGCTGAAAATCGTCAGCCCGCGACGGTTCTCAATCATTGGTAGCGCACCTTACTTTCAACATAGCGGAACTGCACCACCGTGAGGATGATGACGAGGAACATCAGCACCACCGACTGCGCGGCGGAGGCCGAGAGATCCAGCCCGGCGAAGCCTTCGCGGTAGATTTTATAAATCAGCGTGGTGGTCGCCTGCACCGGACCGCCTGCGGTCGCCGCATCGATCACCGGGAAGGTGTCGAAGAAGGCGTAGACGAGGTTAACCACCAGCAGGAAGAAGCTCACCGGGGCAATCAGCGGCAGCGACAGCCTGAAGAAGCGACGAATCGGCCCTGCGCCGTCAATGGCGGCGGCCTCCACCAGCGAACGCGGGATGGACTGCAGCGCGGCAAAGAAGAACAGGAAGTTGTAGCTGATCTGCTTCCACACCGAGGCGAACACCACCAGGAACATGGCCTGGCCGCTGTTCTGGGCGTGGTTCCAGTCGTAGCCGAACTCTGCCAGGAAATGGGTAATCAACCCGCGGCCGGGGTTAAACAGGAAAATCCATAGCACGGCGGCGACGGCGGGTGCCACGGCGTACGGCAGCAGCATCAGGGTCTGATACAGGCGGCTGCCGCGCACCACATAGTCCACCAGCGCGGCGAAAAACAGCGAGGCAACAAGGCCGCTGACGGTCACCAGCGCGCTGAACCTGATCGTCGTCCAGAAGGCGTCCAGGTAGTAGCTGTCATGGAACAGCGCGGTAAAGTTGTCCAGCCCGACAAACTGGCTGGAGAGCCCAAACGGATCGACGCTTTGTACCGAGTACCACAGCGCTTCGCCCGCAGGCCAGATAAAGAAGATAACGGTGATGACCAGCTGAGGCGCGACCAGCAGGTACGGCAGCCAGCGGGAACGGAACACCGGACGGGATGATGACATTGAGATTGGGTTCCTGAGCAATGCCGGGTGGCGGCTACGCCTTACCCGGCCTACATGGGGCACATCGTAGGCCCGGATCGCTACGCGTCACCGGGCGAATCACGGATTACGATTTCGTCGACTGCTCAAAGCGGCGCAGCAGCTGATTCCCGCGCTCTACCGCGGAATCCAGCGCCTGCTGTGGCGTTTTCTTCCCGGTCCAGACGCTTTCCAGCTCTTCATCCACGATGGTGCGGATCTGCGGCATGTTGCCCAGACGCAGGCCTTTGGTGAACGGCAACGGCGGCTTGTTCAGCATCTGACGCGTCGCGATATCCGCGCCCGGGTTCTTGCTGTAGAAGCCCTGCTCGCGGGTCAGGTCATACGCGGCTTTGGTGATCGGCAGGTAGCCGGTCTTCTGGTGCCATTCGGCCGCGTTTTCAGGCTTGGCCAGGAAGTCGAGGAACTCGGCTACGCCTTTATAGGTGCCCTTGTCTTTACCCTGCATCACCCACAGGCTCGCCCCGCCGATGATGGCGTTCTGCGGCGCGCCCTTCACGTCAGCGTCGTACGGCATCATGCCCACGCCGTAGTTGAATTTGGCGTAGTGACGAATATCCGCCAGCGAGCCGGACGAGGCGGTGGTAATGGCGCAGTCGCCGTTGTAGAACTTCTCGGTGGATTCGTCTTTACGCCCGAAGTAGCTGAAGTCGCCCTTCTTGTTCAGTGCTTCCAGCAGCGCGATGTGCTTCACCTGCTCCGGCTTGTTGAACTCCAGTACCGCGTCGGTGCCGTCGAAGCCGTTGTTTTTGGTCGCCACCGGCAGGCCGTGCCAGGCGCTGAAGTTTTCGATCTGGATCCAGCCCTGCCAGCCGCTGGCGTAGCCGCACTTCATTCCCGCCGCTTTCAGCTTCGCGGTGTATTCGGCCAGGTCCTGCCAGTTTTTTGGCGGCTGCTCCGGGTCTAAACCGGCTTTCTTGAAGGCGTCTTTGTTGTAGTACAGCACCGGCGTGGAGCTGTTAAACGGCTGAGACAGCAGATGTCCGGTTTTGGAATCGGTGTAGTAACCCGCTACGGTTGGCACGAACTGGGATTCATCGAAGTTAATACCCGCTTCTTTGAACACTTCATAGACCGGCTTGATGGCTTTGGAGGCCATCATGGTGGCGGTGCCCACTTCATAAACCTGTAACAGTGCAGGCGCGTTGCCGGTACGGAAGGCGGCGATGCCCGCGCTCAGGCTCTGCTCGTAGTTGCCTTTGTACACCGGCACAATTTTGTAATCCGGATGGGTGTCGTTGAAACGCTGCGCCAGGGAGTCAACTTCTTTACCCAACTCCCCTTCCATGGAATGCCAGAACGGAATGGTCGTCACAGCCATTGCGTTCGTCGCAAAAGCCAGACCCAGTGCCAGACCCAAAGCTGTGTGTCGTAACGATGTCATTGTCATCTCTCTTATTGTGCCGGATGCGCGATATCACGCGTTTTATGCTCGCGAGGTAACATGACATGCTCGAATGACAGAAAAATAACTGTTTGTTTACAGATAAGTGACAGCAAAGGGTCAGGGGGATGATGGTTGTGTGAAGGGGTGTAGTGGTTAAAAAAGCCGGGTGGCGGCTACGCCTTACCCGGCCTGGTCGATCCCTGTAGGCCCGGTAAGCGCAGCGCCACCGGGCGATACAGACGGCTCAGCCGCCCAGGTAAGCGCTCCGCACCGCTTCGTTCGCCAGCAGTGCGTCTCCGGTATCCTCAAGCACCACGCGGCCGTTCTCCAGCACGTAGCCACGGTCAGCCAGCTTCAGCGCCTGGTTGGCGTTCTGCTCAACGAGGAAGATGGTCATCCCCTCTTTACGCAGCTGCTCAATGGTGTCGAAGATCTGCTGGATGATGATCGGCGCCAGGCCGAGCGACGGCTCATCCAGCAGCAGCAGGCGCGGCTGGCTCATCAGCGCGCGGCCGATCGCCAGCATCTGCTGTTCACCGCCGGACATGGTGCCCGCACGCTGGATGCGACGCTCCCACAGGCGCGGGAAGAGTTCGTACACCCACTTGATGCGGGTCTGGTATTCATCGCGATGGGCGAAGAAGCCGCCCATCGCCAGGTTCTCTTCCACCGTCATACGCGAGAACACGCGACGCCCTTCCGGAACAATCGCCACCGCCTCGCGCATGATTCTGGCGGTCTGCCAGTCGGTAATGTCTTTGCCGTCAAACACAATCCGCCCGCTGGTGGCGCGCGGGTCACCGCACAGGGTGCCGAGCAGCGTGGTCTTACCCGCGCCGTTGGCGCCAATCAGGGTGACGATTTCACCCTGGTTGATATGCAGGCTGACGTCGTGCAGCGCCTGGATCTTGCCGTAGTGCGCATTGACCTTGTCGAACGTTAACATCGCTTTTTCCATCTTATGCCTCACCCAGGTATGCGCGGATCACGTCCGGGTTGTTGCGGATCTCTTCCGGCGTGCCGTTTGCCAGCGGCGTGCCCTGGTTGACCACGTAGATACGGTCGGAAATGCCCATCACCAGCTTCATGTCATGCTCAATCAGCAGAATGGTGGTGTCGTGGTGATCGCGCAGCTCGGCAATCAGCTCGTCCAGCTCTTTGGTCTCTTTCGGGTTGAGCCCTGCCGCCGGTTCGTCGAGCATCAGGATCTCCGGCTGGGTCACCATGCAGCGCACAATCTCCAGGCGACGCTGGTCGCCGTAGGCCAGGTTGCTCGCCTGACGGTTGGCGTGCTGCAGCAGGCCAATTCGGTCAAGCCAGGTGGCGGCGCGGTCAAGCGCTTCATCCTGCGCGCGGCGGAAGGCCGGGGTTTTCAGCAGGCCGGAGAACAGCCCGGTTTTCAGCTGCTGATGCTGTGCCACCAGCAGGTTCTCAATCACCGTCATCTCGCGGAACAGACGCACGTGCTGGAAGGTACGCACCACGCCCATGCGGGCAATCTGCTGGCCCGGCAGCCCTTCAAGATGCTGATCGCGCAGCATGATGGTGCCGCCCGTCGGCTTGTAGAAGCCGGTCAGGCAGTTAAAGACCGTGGTTTTCCCCGCACCGTTCGGGCCAATCAGGGAGACAATCTCTTTCTTGTGCAGATCCAGATTCACGTTGTTGACCGCCAGCAGGCCGCCAAAACGCATCATCAGACCGTTAACGGATAATAATGGCTGACTCATGCCTGCTCTCCTTTCGCTTGCCCGTTCTTCAGCTTCAGCTGTGGACGGGTCATCGGCAGCAAGCCCTGCGGACGCCAGATCATCATCAGCACCATCAAACCACCCAGCATTAACATGCTGTATTCGTTAAAGTCGCGCATCAGCTCGCGCGAGACCACCAGCAGGATGGCCGCCAGGATAACGGCGAACTGCGAGCCCATCCCGCCCAGCACCACAATCGCCAGCACAAAGGCGGATTCGGCAAAGGTGAACGATTCCGGGCTGACGAAGCCCTGACGCGCGGCAAACAGCGTCCCGGCGAAACCGGCAAACGCGGCGCTGATGGTAAACGCGGTCAGCTTGATGCGGGTCGGGTTCAGGCCCAGGGAGCGGCAGGCGATCTCATCTTCGCGCAGCGCTTCCCACGCGCGGCCCAGCGGCATGCGCAGCAGGCGGTTAATCACGAACAGGGTGATGACCACCAGCAGCAGCGCCACCAGATAGAGCCAGATGACGCGGTCGGACGGGTCATACTTCACGCCGAAGAAGTTACTGAAGGTGTCCCAGCCGCCTTCGCGGGCGGTGCGGCTGAACTCCAGGCCGAAGAAGGTCGGTTTCGGGATCTGGCTGATGCCGTTCGGGCCGCCGGTCACTTCGGTGTTGTTCAGCAGCAGGATACGGACGATTTCACCGAAGCCTAAGGTCACAATCGCCAGGTAGTCACCGCGCAGTCGCAGTACCGGGAAACCGAGCAGGAAGCCTGCGGCGGCAGAGACCAGCCCCGCCAGCGGCAGGCAGGTCCAGAAGCCGAGCCCGTAATAGTGGTTCAGCAGCGCGAAGGTGTAGGCGCCGATGGCGTAGAAGCCGCCGTAGCCCAGCACCAGCAGGCCTGAGAGCCCCACCACCACGTTCAGACCGAGACCGAGGATCACGTAGATCATGGTCAGGGTAGCGATATCCACGGTTCCACGAGACACCACGAACGGCCACGCCACGGCAGCCACCAGCAGCGCCACGAGGAACAGCTTCTGCTTAACGGTAGACCCGTCGATGGCCGGCAGGACGAATTTCGGCCCGGAGATGTTTTTCAGCGACTTCTGGAACAGCGGACGCAGCAGCTGGAACAGGAACACGACGGCGGTACCGATAAACACCCACTGCCAGCGGATGTCGGGGGCGGTATCCACCACCAGTTTGGTGCCATTCAGCTCAAGCTGGACGCCCATAAAGACGCCCGCCAGCACGAAGAACATGGCGGCAGAGAGCAGCGCCATTGCAAAATGCATCGGTTTCATACTTTCTCTACCTCCGGACGGCCCAGAATACCGGTAGGCATGACCAGCAGAACCAGAATCAGCAGGGCAAACGACACCACGTCTTTATATTCCGTGCTCAGGTACGCCGAAGAGAGCGCTTCCGCCACGCCCAGGATCAGGCCGCCAATCATCGCGCCCGGAATACTGCCGATACCGCCCAGCACCGCCGCGGTAAAAGCTTTCATCCCGGCCATAAAGCCGATGTACGGGTTGATCACGCCGTAGAACTGGCCGAGCAGCACGCCTGCGACGGCAGCCATCGCGGCGCCAATCACGAAGGTCAGGGCAATCACGCGGTCGGTGTTGATGCCGAGCAGGCTCGCCATCTTCAGGTCTTCTGCGCACGCGCGGCAGGCGCGCCCCATCCGCGAGTAGCGGATGAACAGCGTCAGGGCCAGCATCGCAATAAAGGTCACGACCCAGATAACCAGCTGCATGGTGGTGATAGAGGCTGCGAAGTTTTCGCTGGCTCCCACAATCCACTGGCCGTTAAACAGGCTTGGCAGCGCCACGTCGCGCGAGCCTTCGGTCAGGCTGACGTAGTTTTGCAGGAAGATCGACATCCCGATGGCGGAAATCAGCGCAATCAGACGCTTGGAGCTGCGCACCGGCCGGTAGGCCACGCGCTCGATGCTCCAGCCGTAGGCGCTGGCAATCACAATCGCGCCGACAAACCCGGCGGCGACCAACAGCCAGCTGCTGTCGATGCCCATCATCATCAGGGCGGCGATAATCATAAAGGAGACATAGCTACCGATCATGTAGACCTCGCCGTGGGCGAAGTTGATCATGCCGATAATGCCGTAAACCATCGTATAGCCGATGGCGATCAGCGCGTAGGTGCTTCCCAGCGTGACGCCGTTAAACATCTGCTGCAGGAAATAGAGAAACTGCTCGGACATATGCAAACCTTTTTATACCCGCCCGTCATGCCGGGCGGTGGGATAATTATTTGGCGGCCGAAGACGAACCGTCGGCGTGCCACTTAAAGACACCAAACTCAAATCCCTTCAGATCGCCTTTCTCATCCCAGTTCAGCGGCCCAATCACGGTGTTCGCCCCGTGTGCTTTTAAATCTTTCACCAGATCCAGCGGTTCTTTGCTGCCGGTACGATCCAGCGCGGTGGCCAGAGACTGTACGGCGGCATAGGTGATCCAGACGTACGGACCACTCGGATCTTTCTTCTGCGCCTTGAGCGCATCCACGATAGCCTTGTTGGCCGGATCCTGGTCATAGCGTTTTGGCATCGTCACCAGCATGCCTTCGGCTGAATCCCCGGCGATGTTGGACAGGGAGGCATTGCCCACGCCCTCTGGCCCCATAAACTGAGTTTTCAGACCGGTGGCGCGCGCCTGACGCAGCATCTGCCCCATCTCCGGGTAGTAGCCGCCGTAGTAAACAAAGTCGATATTCTCTTTTTGCAGACGGGCGATCAGCGCGGAGAAGTCTTTCTCACCGGCGGTAATGCCGTCGAAGAAGACGATGTTCGCGCCGCCTTTTTTCAGGCCGTCCTGAACGGAGCGCGCCAGGCCTTCGCCGTACTGCTGCTTGTCATGAATAATGGCGATACGCTGCGGCTTGACGGTTTCAAGGATGTATTTGGCGGCGGTAGGCCCCTGAGAGGAGTCCAGACCGGCGGTGCGCATGATGTGCTGGTAGCCGCGCTGGGTCAGCTCAGGGTTAGTGGCGCCAGGGGTGATCATCAGAATGCCTTCGTCTTCGTAGATGTCAGACGCGGGCTGGGTGGACGATGAGCACAGGTGGCCGATCACATACTGGATGCCATCGTTGACGATTTTGTTGGCGACCGCGACGGCCTGTTTCGGATCGCAGGCGTCGTCATATTCCACGCCCACCAGCTTGTCGCCTTTGATGCCGCCCTTAGCGTTGATGTCTTTGATGGCCTGGCGCGCACCGTTGAACTCCATGTCACCCCACTGGGCAACAGGGCCGGACATCGCACCCACTACCGCAACTTTTATGTCTTCCGCCATGGCGGCATGCGAGATCGACAGTGCGACCATCCCCGCGATTAACGTCTTCGCGTTCCTTTTCATCTCTGAATCCCCATTCGTGATGTCGTGTTTATATTTTGTTTTATTATGGTTAAAAAGCATTCTGTACTTTTAATGAACAACGCTATTTTTACCAGTGCCTTTAATGGTTTAGCGCAGGTTTTTGTCAAAAACCAGACTAAAATCTCTATTTTTCAGGCGATTAAGCAAAGATAATATTCTGAAATCAGGCAGAGATAAACAAATAAAAGTGCAGTTTGCAGCATAAAATAACGGTACAAAGCGCCGAATAAATCACTGCCATTCAGGTTAAAATCCTGCTTATTTTTCGATCCATGTGTTTTCAAACTGCCCAACGCGCTGCCAAAAAACTAATCACCTGGCAAACGGCGATAAAAAGAGGAAGCCGCTGAGCGAATAAATTGAGTACACTGCCTCTACTCAATTTGATTTGGACAAGCAGCTAATGAAACTGACTATCGTGCGTCTGGTGACCTTTAGCGACCAGGATCATATCGACCTGGGCAAGATCTGGCCGGAATATTCCCCTTCGTCGCTGGCCGTCGACGAAAATCACCGTATCTATGCCGCGCGCTTTAACGAGCGTCTTCTGGCCGCCGTTCGCGTAACGCTGAGCGGCACGGAAGGGGCGCTGGACTCGCTGCGCGTGCGTGACGTGACCCGCCGTCGCGGCGTGGGGCAGTATTTAATTGAAGAAGTGCTCCGCGAAAACCCGGGCGTGACCTCATGGTGGATGGCCGACGTGGGCGTGGAAGACCGCGGCGTGATGGCGGCGTTTATGCAGGCGTTAGGGTTTACGGCGCAGGAGAGCGGGTGGGAGAAGCGCTAAAAGAAAGCCGGGTGGCGGCTGCGCCTTGCCCGGCCTACAATTTCTACCGCATTTTCCCAAGCATTTCGTGTTGCAGGAAGGCGGCAAGTTATGAAATCCCCGGGAGCTTACATAAGTAAGTGGCCGGGGTTGAATAACGCAGCCAACGCACCTGCGGCGCGAAAGGCGACGGGAAAATTATTTGGCGTCTGTCGCCGTGCCGTTCGCATGCCAGTCAAACACGCCGAACTCGAAGCCCTTCAGGTCGCCCTTCGTGTCCCAGGAGAGAGGCCCCATAACGGTTTCGACGGTGTTCGCTTTCAGCCAGGTGGCAATCTCAGCCGGATCGGCTGACTGGTTCAGGCCCGCCTGCAGCGACTGCAGCGCCGCGTAGGTGGTCCAGACGAACGCGCCGCTTGGATCCTGTTTCTTCGCCTTGATGGCATCTACGATAGGTTTGTTCGCAGGGACCTGGTCGTAGTTCTTCGGTTTGGTCACCAGCAGGCCTTCGGCGGATTCACCCGCGATGTTAGACAGAGAAACGTTCGCCACCCCTTCCGGGCCCATGAACTGGGTTTTCAGACCGGCCGCGCGCGCCTGGCGCAGGATCTGGCCCATTTCCGGGTGGTAGCCGCCGTAGTAAACAAAGTCGATATTCTCTTTCTTCAGACGCGCAACCAGCGTGGAAAAGTCTTTCTCACCGGCGGTGATCCCGTCGAAGAACACCACGTCGGCATTGGCTTTCTTAAGGTTGTCCTGCACTGAACGCGCCAGACCTTCACCGTACTGCTGCTTGTCATGAACAATGGCAATGCGTTTCGGCTTCACTTTTTCAACGATGTATTTCGCCGCGGTTGGGCCCTGGTCAGAGTCCAGACCGGTGGTGCGCAGGGTCAGCTTGTAACCGCGTGCGGTCAGCTCTGGTGCGGTCGCCGCCGGGGTGATCATCAGAATACCTTCGTCTTCGTAGATGTCAGACGCCGGCTGGGTAGAGGAAGAGCACAGGTGACCGATAACGTATTTGATCCCGTCGTTCACCACTTTGTTCGCGACCGCGACCGCCTGTTTCGGGTCACAGGCATCATCATATTTTACGATCTGCAGTTTTTCGCCCTTGATACCGCCCTTAGCGTTAATGTCTGCAACCGCCTGTTCTGCGCCAGTAAACTCCTGGTCGCCGTACTGCGCTACCGGACCGGACATGGCACCAACCACAGCCACTTTGATGTCTGCCTGCGCCATGGTGCTGAATGCCAACGCGATACATCCTGCCAGTAACGCTTTACCCTTCATGTTCATCCTGAGATTCCCCATTATTATGGTTATTACGATTGTTGTGATGTTGTTGTGCAGCGCTTTATTTCAGTTATAGGTGTGCTGTTCGCGCTTTTTCAGCATACTCTGCTAAAACATACCCCATTTTTATGATTTTGGAATAGCAAATTTGAAATGAATATATGATAGGCCCGGCAGAGGTTTTCGCCGGGCATGTGGCTTTAACGTGTCAGCGACGCGGAGATAATGTCCAGCGCTTTACGGAACTGCACTTCGGGAATCGTCAGCGGATAGAGGAAACGAATGACGTTGCCGTAGACGCCGCAGCTCAGAAGCAGCAGACCTTCCTGCAATGCACGCTCCTGCACCTGGCGGGTAAATTCCGGCGCAGGCTGACCCGTTTGCGGATCGTTAAACTCCACCGCCACCATCGAGCCCTGCGCGCGAATATCCGCGATATACGGGCAGTGTTCCTTCGCCTTGTTCAACACCTCCACCAGGTGATGGCCAAGATGCGCCGAGCGCGTGCAGAGATCTTCCTCATCAATCACGTCCAGTACGGCATGCGCCGCCGCAATCGCCAGCGGGTTACCCGCGTAGGTACCGCCCAGCCCACCCGGCGCGGGCGCATCCATCACTTCAGCACGGCCCGACACCGCCGAGAGCGGCATCCCGCCCGCCAGGCTTTTCGCCATAGTGATCAGATCGGGCTTCACGCAGTGATGTTCCATCGAGAACAGCTTGCCGGTGCGGGCGAAGCCGCTTTGCACCTCGTCGGCAATCAGCAAAATGCCGTGGGTATCGCACAGGGCGCGCAGCGCCTGCATAAAATCAGCCGGGGCGATGTTGAAACCGCCCTCTCCCTGAACCGGTTCGAGAATTATCGCCGCGACCTGGTCAGGAGCAATATCCGCTTTAAAGATACGTTCCAGGGTTTTCAACGCTTCCGCCGTGCTGACGCCGTGCAGTTCATTCGGATACTGGGCGTGATACACCGAGCCGGGGAAAGGTCCAAAGCCGAGCTTGTACGGCGCAACTTTGCCGGTCAGCGCCATGGTCATAAAGGTGCGGCCGTGGAACGCGCCACCGAAGGTGATAAGGCCGGGGCGTCTGGTAAAGGCGCGTGCAATTTTCACCGCGTTTTCGACCGCCTCAGCCCCCGTCGAGAAGAACGCGGTTTTGGCCGGGCCGTCAATCGGCACGCGCTGGTTGATGCGCTCGGCAAGCGCCACGTAGCCTTCGTACGGCACAATCTGGTAGGCCGTGTGGGTAAACGCGTGGAGTTGTTTTTCGATGGCGGAAATGACTTTAGGATGGCGATGACCGGTATTCAGCACCGCGATCCCGGCGGCGAAGTCGATGTACTCATTGCCTTCCACGTCCCACACCGTGGCGTTTTCGGCTTTATCGGCATAGAAGTTACACATCACGCCGATGCCGCGCGGCGTCGCCTGTAACCGCCGGTCGTTCAGTTCGTTGTTTTTCACCCTGTCCCCCTGAGAAAGTCGCCTGCTTAGCGCATCAGTAAGTGTTTGCCAGGGGGAGGGAATTCGCCAGAGCGGGCGCTAAAAAAACAAAACCCCCAGACTCTCATCCAGGGGTTCTCGGTGTACTTCGCGTTAATTACGCTTCGATAGCGGCGCGAAGTTTCTTCATGGCGTTCTTTTCAAGCTGACGGACACGTTCCGCAGAGACGCCGTAGCGGTCGGCCAGCTCCTGCAGCGTGGACTTGTTGTCTTCATCCAGCCAGCGGGCGCGGATAATATCCTGGCTACGTTCGTCGAGGCCTTCCATCGCATAGCTCAGCTTGTTCGCGGCCTGATCTTCCCAGTTGTCCTCTTCGATGCCGTCGGCAAAGTTAGAGGTTTTATCCTGCAGATACAGAACCGGTGCCATCGGCTGGCTGTCAGATGCGTCGTCGTCGGAGGACATATCAAAGGTCATGTCCTGCGCGGCCATACGGGATTCCATCTCACGCACGTCTTTGCTGGAAACACCCAGCTCGCGCGCCACCATTTCCACTTCGTCCTGATTGAACCAGCCCAGACGCTGCTTGGTTTTACGCAGGTTGAAGAACAGTTTGCGTTGCGCTTTTGTCGTGGCGACTTTCACGATACGCCAGTTGCGCAGCACGTATTCATGAATTTCTGCTTTGATCCAGTGGACGGCGAAGGAGACCAGTCGCACACCCACTTCCGGGTTAAAGCGACGCACAGCCTTCATCAGGCCGATGTTACCTTCCTGAATCAAGTCCGCCTGCGGCAGGCCATAGCCCGCATAATTACGAGCAATGTGAACAACAAAGCGCAGGTGAGACAGGATCAGCTTTTTCGCTGCTTCCAGATCGCCCTGGTAATGCAGCTTTTCAGCAAGCTCCTTTTCTTCCTCGGCCGTTAACATCGGCCAGGTGTTCGCAGCCCGGATATAGGATTCCAGGTTACCAACAGGGGCTAAAGCTAAAGTTTGCATTTCTTTGGTCATTCATTCCTCTCAGTGTTTCTTCTGGTCCAGGCTGTCCCCGTCAGGCAACAACCATGCCAAAGCGTTTGAGCAACGAGATTAGCATTCACTCTTTTATCAGACAGTGATTTTATCCACAAGTTCCAGGTGCAACGGTGAATAAATTACGCACAAAATGTGACATGGAGATGATAACAGGGGAAGAGACAACAGGGACGCTTTCCCTGCAGAGCGAACATCTCGGTGCAGGGAAAGATTATATCACGCTTTTATTAGTCGGGAGTAAAGTGACGTAAATGTTGAACGGTTGCCAGCCACGCTGCCACCCACCCAATCATCGAACACACCAGCAACAGTAACAGGCACTCATCGAACCCTAAGCCACTGATATCAAACTTCGTTCCGAAAACCTGCGCCACTTCAGTCACGGCAGAGGAAAGCCGCATCACCAAAATTTCTGACAATATCAGTGAAAGAAATGCGCCGGAAAAACCGAGCAGTGCGCCACCGTAAAGGAACGGTCGGAGGATGAAGCCATCCGTCGCACCAATCAGTTTCTGCACGTTGATGGTATCGCGACGAGCGAAGATGCTCAGGCGTACGCTGTTGCCGATGACGAGGAAGACCGCCGCCACCATCAGCACGCCAATCATCGCCGCGATGCGGCCTACCAGCCCGGTCAAAGCAGCGAGACGCGCAAACCAGCTGTCATCCATGCGCACTTCATCAATGCCCTTAATGCGCGTGATGCGATCGCGCAGGGTGTTAAGCGAATCGGTCCCCTGGAAATCCAGCTTCGGGATCACCACCGCCACGGCGGGCAGCGGGTTCTCTTCAAGCATATCCAGCGCACCGCCAAAGCCTGACCAGTTGCGGAACTCGCCCAGCGCGTCTTCACGTGAAAGATAGTTGACCTTCTCCACGCCCTGCTCGGCCTGAATTTGCCCAACCACCTGCGCCGCCGCGTTATCGTCGAGCGCTTTATCCAGATAGACCGTGATCTGCGGAGACGGATAATACTGCGACGCCGCCTGGTTGACGTTCTTGTAAACCATGTAGCAGACGCTTGGCAGCGTCAGGGAGATGGCGATTACCATCACCGTCAGGAACGTCGCCAGCGGTTTGCTTTTCAGGTCCTGCAGCGCGCCGTGGAACGCGTAGCGCACCTGCTCGTTAAAGACGTTGGTTTTGCGGGAGGCCGGTTTTGGCGCGGCCTTCTGGCGCTTCGGCGCATTACGATTGCCGTCACCCCCGCCCTGCGGCTTACGGAAACGGTCAAACCGGTTCCCGAACTGCCGAATCTGGTTTATTGCATCACGCTTGTTCACCGTGGCCTCCGTGCAAATGCCCGTCGCTCAGGGTCAGCATGCGGTACGAACGACGGGAAATCAGCCCGATGTCGTGCGTTGCCATCAATACGGTAACCCCTACGCGGTTAAACTCCTCAAACAGACGCAAAATCCCTTCTGACAGGGCATCGTCCAGGTTACCGGTCGGTTCATCCGCCAGCAGCACAGCAGGCTTGTTCACCACCGCGCGGGCGATGCCCACGCGCTGCTGTTCACCGCCGGAGAGCTGGATCGGGAAGTTCTTCGCTTTGTCCAGTAGCCCGACCTTATCCAGCGCCGCAGAGACGCGGCGGCGGATATCGTCATAGCTGGCGCCGGCAATAATCAGCGGAATGGCCACGTTATCGAAAACGGTGCGATCCATCAGCAGGTGGTGATCCTGGAAAATCATGCCGATCTGACGACGCAGGAACGGCACCTCACGGTTTTTCAGACGGCTGATCTCATGGCCGCTGAAAAAGATTTTTCCGGCGCTTGGCCGCTCGATCCCACAGATAAGCTTGAGCAGGGTACTTTTCCCCGCGCCGGAATGGCCGGTCAGGAATGCCATCTCGCCCGGCTGCAGGTGGAAGGTCACCCCCTGCAGCGCTTGTCTCCCACCGAGATAGGCCTTGCTGACGTGTTCAAAGCGAATCATTGTTAGTCCTCTCGGGCAAATAATGCCTCAATAAAGTCGTCCGCCTTAAACGGACGTAAATCCTCAATACGCTCGCCCACACCGATGTAACGGATAGGAATGCCGAACTGGTCGGCCACGGAGAAGATCACCCCGCCTTTCGCGGTGCCGTCCAGTTTGGTCAGCGTGATTCCCGTCAGTCCTACCGCTTCATGGAACAGTTTTGCCTGGCTGATGGCGTTTTGTCCGGTGCTGGCATCAATGGTCAGCATAATTTCATGCGGTGCGTCTTCGTCCAGCTTCTTCATGACGCGAACGATCTTCTTCAGCTCTTCCATCAGGTGCGATTTGTTCTGCAAACGCCCTGCGGTATCGGCAATCAGCACGTCCACGTTGCGCGCCTTCGCCGCCTGGATGGCGTCAAAGATCACGGATGCGGAATCCGCGCCGGTATGCTGAGCAATCACCGGGATGTTGTTGCGCTGGCCCCAGACCTGCAGCTGCTCAACCGCCGCCGCACGGAAGGTATCGCCCGCCGCCAGCATCACCGATTTGCCCTGCTGCTCGAACTGACGCGCCAGCTTGCCGATGGTGGTGGTTTTACCCACGCCGTTCACGCCAACCATCAGAATAACAAATGGCGTTTTGCCTTCAATATTAAGCGGTTCGTCAACTTTTGCGAGAATTTCACCCATCTCGTCTTTCAGCAGGCCGTACAGCGCTTCGGCGTCACGCAATTGCTTGCGGCTCGCCCCTTCGGTCAGATTGGCAATGATCTTACGGGTGGTTTCCACCCCAACGTCCGCAATCAGCAGTTGCTCTTCCAGCTCTTCAAACAGATCGTCGTCGATCTTCTTGCCGCGGAACAGACTGATAAATCCGGAACCTAAGTTTTCTTTGGTTTTAAGCAGGCTGCGCTTCAGGCGCGCGAAGAAACCCTCTTTGGTCGGTTTTTCCTGCTCCTGAACGATCTCTTCTTCGGCCTGCTCTTCTACCGGCACAACGATGACCGCTTCTTCAGCCGCTTCCGCCGCCAGCGCCTGGGCTTCCAGCTCTTCGTCGGTTAGCTCCGGCTCGAGCGCCGCTTCTTCTTCCACCGCCTCAACGATTTCAACGGTTTCCGCTTCGGCCTGCCACTCTTCGGCAGACACCGCTTCGTCTTTGACCTCTTCCGGCAGCGGAAGCTCTTCGTGTTCGATAGCGGCCTGTGGCGCTTCGATAGCGGCTTCTACGACAACCGGTTCTGGCTTCTCGCTCTCCTGAACCTGTTCAGTGACCTCAACCACCTCTTCAGCAAAGGTTTCAACCTCTTCTTTGCTGTGCGCCGTTTCTTCCGCATCGACAACCGCGGCGGTTTCTACTGGCGTTTCAGGCTGCGATGGCTCTTCAACGGCTTGTTGCTCTTCGGTTTTCTGTTCTGTTTCTTGCTCTTTTTCACCGAAGCCCAGCCAGGAAAAGAAGCCACGTTTTTTTTGTTTTGCCATCTGCGACTACACTCCTCGCGGCGCTATATACATGGAAGCTAAAAAAATGATGAAATAGTCTAACACTTTACTTAATTGACATCACCGCCCGCAATCGCAGGCCAATTGTTAACAGAGCTTTCCTGAGATGAAGAAACCCAACCGCGCCCCGGCCGGTCAAATTCGTATTATCGGCGGTCAGTGGCGAGGCCGGAAATTACCGGTGCCGGACAGCCCCGGTTTACGCCCTACTACCGACCGCGTGCGCGAGACGCTGTTTAACTGGCTGGCCCCGTCAATGGTAGACGCCCGCTGCCTGGACTGCTTCGCCGGTAGCGGCGCGCTCGGGCTGGAAGCGCTGTCGCGCTATGCTGCCAGCGCCACGCTGCTGGAGATGGAGCGCGGCGTGGCGCAGACGCTGCAGCAAAATCTGGCGACGCTGAAAGCGAGCAACGCGAAAGTGGTGAACACCAACACGCTGAGCTTCCTCGCGCAAAAGGGCACGCCGCACACCGTGGTGTTTGTCGACCCGCCGTTCCGCAAGGGGCTGCTGGAAGAAACGTTATCCCTGCTGGAGCAAAACGGCTGGCTGGCGGATGACGCATTGATTTACGTGGAAAGCGAAGTGGAAAACGGTTTGCCGCCGGTTCCCGCTCACTGGGATCTGCACCGTGAAAAA
The DNA here is from genome assembly GCF_000612205.1 of Enterobacter sp. 5-4. Classification (NCBI taxonomy): domain Bacteria; kingdom Pseudomonadati; phylum Pseudomonadota; class Gammaproteobacteria; order Enterobacterales; family Enterobacteriaceae; genus Enterobacter; species Enterobacter sp. 5-4. The sequence goes on from NZ_JFHW01000011.1 coordinate 64,328, forward strand.
GTGGCAGGTCAGGTTGCTTATCGTCTGTATCACCGTCAGGCACAAGGAGGATCCGATGCCGGTACTGATTAATCTGGGACGTCTGCTGATGCTGGGCGTCTGGGCGTTTTTGCTGCTCAACCTGGTGCACCCGTTCCCGCGCCCGATGAATATTTTTGTTAACGTGGCGCTGATTTTCACCTCGTTCATGCACGCCCTGCAGATGGTGATGCTGAAAAACGGTCTGCCGAAAGACGGCCCGCAGATGACGGGCTGGCAGCAGCTGCGCGTGTTTATTTTCGGCGTGTTTGAGCTGCTGGTGTGGATGAAGAAGTTTAAGGCGCAGGTGAAGAAGTAAGGTGCGTTTAGTCGCCCGGCGGCGCTTCGCTTACCGGGCCTACGAAACCACGTAGGCCGGGCAAACGCAGTGCCGCCCGGCGTTACAACTCCGGAACAAACCCCTCAAACCGCGATCCTTTGTAACTCAGCGTTCCTTTTTCCCCCACCGTCAGCTGGTGGTACTGCTGCGCCTCCAGGCGGAAGGTCATCTCCAGGCCGCCCGTTTCCGGCTTAAAGCTCGCTTCATAACGCATTGTTGTGCCCGCAGGCGTCACCTGCTGCTGGCGCGAGCGGCGGTCATTGAGCGGCTTTTCGCGTTTGTTCGTCACTACCACGCGCTTTTGCATCAGCAGCGCGGCATCGTTATCCGCCTTCTCGCGGCGCTGCTGCACGAAGCGGAACGAGGCGGCAATGACGATAATCGCCACCACGATAATGAAAAACAGCGGCATCTTGCTCATTCAACTATCCCATCAGATTATGCGGAATTCAGGATACCCTGCCTTCCCCGGCATTGCCAAACGCCCGCCCGCGTCACTACACTGGATCAGAAACTGATTATTCAGACTTAACAGATACAGGGAGTTAATATGCTTTGGTCATTTATCGCTGTCTGTTTTTCCGCATGGCTTTATGTCGATGCGTCGTACCGTGGTCCCACCTGGCAGCGCTGGCTGTTTAAACCCGTCACGCTGTTGCTCCTGTTGCTGCTGGCCTGGCAAGCACCGATGTTTAATGCCGTCAGCTATCTGGTCCTCGCCGGGCTGTGCGCCTCTCTGATTGGCGATGCCTTAACCCTGCTGCCGCGCCAGCGCCTGCTGTATGCCGTAGGGGCATTTTTCCTGTCGCATCTGCTGTATACCATCTACTTCGCCAGCCAGATGACGCTCTCTTTCTTCTGGCCGCTGCCGCTGGTCCTGCTGGTGATTGGTGCCCTGCTGATCGCGGTGATCTGGTCGCGTCTGGAAGAGATGCGGTTGCCGATCTGCACGTTTATCGCCATGACGCTGGTGATGGTATGGCTGGCAGGTGAACTGTGGTTCTTCCGTCCGACCGCTCCGGCGATGTCCGCGTTCTTCGGGGCCGCGCTGCTGCTGATTGGGAATATCGTGTGGCTGGGCAGCCACTATCGCCGCCGTTTCCGGGCGGATAACGCGATTGCCGCCGCCTGTTACTTTGCCGGGCACTTCCTGATTGTGCGTTCGCTGTATATCTAAATAACGCTTGACTCTGGAGTCGACTCCAGAGTGTATGCTGCGGTTAATGAGAAAATTATCATTGCCGGAGACTGCCATGTCGACTCCAGAAACACCCAAAAAAGTCCCTCAATTCTCGGCGCTTAAGCTCAGTCCCGTTCCGTCGAAAGACGACTGCTGCTGCGAAGGCGCGTGCGAAACGCAAACTCAAACGCTTCCTGAAAGCGGCAACCGCTACAGCTGGGTCGTTAACGGCATGGACTGCGCCGCCTGCGCCCGCAAAGTGGAAAATGCGGTGAAACAGGTGCCGGGCGTCAGCCACGTTCAGGTGCTGTTCGCCACCGAAAAGCTGCTGGTTAGCGCCGATAACGACGTCAGCAAACAGGTTGAAGACGCGGTAAGCAAGGCGGGTTACAGCCTGCGTAGTGAAGCCGCGCCCGCGGAAAAAACCTCTTCACTGAAAGAAAACCTGCCGCTCATTACCCTGATCATCATGATGGCCCTGAGCTGGGGGCTGGAACAGATCAACCATCCGTTCGGCAACCTGGCGTTTATCGCCACCACGCTGGTCGGGCTGTTCCCGATTGCCCGCCAGGCGCTGCGTCTGATGAAAAGCGGCAGCTGGTTCGCCATTGAAACGCTGATGAGCGTGGCGGCCATCGGCGCGCTGTTTATTGGCGCGACGGCAGAAGCGGCGATGGTATTGCTGCTGTTCTTAATCGGTGAACGTCTTGAGGGCTGGGCGGCGAGCCGGGCGCGTAAAGGGGTCAGCGCGCTGATGGCGCTGAAGCCGGAAACCGCCACGCGCGTAGTAAACGGCACGCGTGAAACGGTCGCCATCACGACCCTGCGTCCGGGCGACGTGATAGAAGTTGCGGCAGGCGGACGCCTGCCTGCCGACGGCGCGCTGCTTACCGCCACCGCGAGCTTTGATGAAAGTGCCCTGACCGGTGAGTCCATTCCGGTTGAACGTGCCGCAGGTGAAAAAGTGCCTGCTGGCGCCACCAGCGTCGACCGTCTGGTGCAGCTCACCGTGCTTTCCGAGCCGGGTGAAAGCGCCATCGACCGCATCCTGAAGCTGATTGAAGAGGCCGAAGAGCGCCGCGCGCCGGTCGAACGCTTTATCGACCGCTTCAGCCGCATCTACACGCCCGCCATTATGCTGGTTGCCCTGCTGGTCACCGTCGTCCCACCGCTGTTCTTTGGCGCGCTGTGGGAGGGCTGGATTTATAAAGGGCTGACGCTACTGCTGATCGGCTGCCCGTGCGCGCTGGTCATCTCCACCCCGGCGGCCATTACCTCCGGCCTGGCGGCGGCGGCACGTCGCGGCGCGTTGATTAAGGGCGGCGCGGCGCTGGAGCAGCTGAGCCAGATCCAGCATATCGCCTTCGATAAAACCGGTACGCTGACCGTCGGCAAGCCGCAGGTGACCGGTGTGTATCCGCAGGAAATCAGTGAAGACGAACTGCTGATCCTGGCCGCCGCCGTAGAGCAGGGTTCCACTCACACGCTGGCGCTGGCGATTGTGCGAGAAGCGCAGTCGCGCGGGCTGAATATCCCACCGGCAACCGCTCAGCGGGCGCTGGTAGGCTCCGGGATTGAGGCCACCGTTGACGGTAAAAAGGTACTGATTGTCGCGGCGGGCAAGTCTTCTCATCCTGAGGTGGAGGCGTTAGAACAGACCGGACAAACTGTCGTGACCGTCATGCAGGACGGCGTCGCAAAAGGGATGCTGGCGCTGCGCGACACCCTGCGCGATGACGCAAAAGAAGCCGTGGCGGCGCTGCATCAGCTGGGCGTGCAGGGCGTGATTCTCACCGGCGATAACCCTCGCGCGGCGGCAGCGATTGCCGGTGAGCTGGGGCTGGCGTTTAAAGCCGGATTACTGCCGGCGGATAAGGTCAGCGCGGTAACGGAGCTGAACGCGCACGCCCCGCTGGCGATGGTCGGAGACGGGATTAACGATGCCCCGGCGATGAAGGCGTCCACCATCGGCATTGCGATGGGCAGCGGCACCGACGTGGCGCTAGAGACGGCGGACGCGGCGCTGACCCACAACCGCCTGACCGGACTGGCGCAGATGATCGATCTTGCGCGGGCGACGCGTGCCAACATCCGCCAGAACATCGGCATCGCGCTGGGGCTGAAGGGGATTTTCCTGGTGACCACCCTGCTCGGCATGACCGGACTGTGGCTGGCGGTGCTGGCGGATACCGGCGCGACGGTGCTGGTGACGGCGAACGCGCTGCGGCTGCTGCGTCGCCGGTAAAAAAACGCCCGGTGGCGCTAACGCTTACCGGGCCTACATATCCTGCTAAAACGTAGGCCGGGTAAGGCGAAGCCGCCACCCGGCTTTTTTTATAAGAAGTAGCTCATCGCCAGGCCTAAAAACAGCACCAGACCGACGTAGTTATTGTTCATAAACGCCTTGAAGCAGGCGTCGCGTTCGCGCTTCGCAATCAGCTTTTGCTGGTACGCAAACAGCAGCCCTGCCACCAGCACCGACCAGTAAAACGCCCAGTTCAGCCCGTTCAGGCGGCCAATCGCCACCATCAGCGCCAGCACGGCGACCTGCAGAATCCCGATAATCAGCTTGTCCTGACGGCCAAAGAGGATGGCGGTGGATTTGATGCCAATTTTCAGGTCATCGTCGCGGTCAACCATCGCGTATTGCGTGTCGTAAGCCACGGCCCAAAGTATGTTCGCCAGGAACATCAGCCAGCAGCTGAGCGGTAAGGACTCACTAACTGCCGCAAACGCCATTGGAATCGACCAGCCAAACGCTGCGCCCAGTACCACCTGAGGCAGGTGGGTATAGCGCTTCATAAACGGATAAACCCAGGCCAGTGCCAGCGCCGCAACGGAAAGCAGTATGGTCATGGTGTTCAGGGTTAACACCAGCAGGAAAGAGAGCAGCACCAGAACAGCAAACAGCACGCGGGCTTCTTTCCCGGTCACCTGCCCGCTGGGTAACGGACGACCGGCAGTACGTTTAACATGGCCGTCGAATTTACGATCGGCATAATCATTGACCACGCAGCCCGCTGCGCGCATCAGCCAGACGCCAGCAACAAACACGCCCAGGATCCACAGCGGCGGCACGCCCGGCGTGGCGACCCACAGCGCCCATAAGGTCGGCCACAGCAGCAGCAACGCGCCAATCGGTTTATCGGTACGCATTAAGCGGTGATACGCCAACAGCTTATTCTGCGTCAGGCTCCACTCCATTTTTTCTTCCTCTTAGTACAACGGTGATGCCGGTAAAAAAAGCTCCGTCAGAATTAACGGTTTACCGCTCAGGCGAAGGCGGGAACGACGCCCCCAAAGTTCAGCATCACGACCAATCTCAATAAAATCCCGGGTAAGCTCAGACGAGGTGAAAAGGTAACGCCCCAGCGGCGTTTTCCCCAGACGTTGCAGCGCCAGCTCGGGCCCGGACAAAGTGGACTCGGGCACCACCGTCCGTCCGGCAAGCCACGGCTCGCCGTCAGCGCAGAGTAAAATTTCACGCAGCCAGTAACGTGGCTCGTGCGGCAGCAGCGGCAGCTCGTTGGCGATCTCATCGCCAGAGACAAACCCTTCCTGAATCAGGGTCACCGTGACCGTTTTTCCCTGCTGCTCAAAACGTTTTGTCATGGAATCTTCCAGCAACAGCCAGTCCAGCTGCTGCGGATCAAGCGCAGGTATTTGGTCGAAATAGCGCAGCGCACGCAGTTGCGTTAGCGCAGGGTGTGACATGCCAGACTCTCCGATACATAACGTACAGGCATTGTATCGCAGAAACGCGGATTGAGGGGGGCCAAACGTTATTTAACGATCACGATCGCAACAAGAGTGCAACAGCCCGGCGGAGACGAAAAAAAGTGCGCCCACTCAGGCGCACCAAACGACTAACAAATCAGCATTGTGGGGAAACGGTTACCCCTTGCCTTTTACACTGCTGATAAAGGTGGAACGGGCAGTGGTTGAACCTAAACGTTCGGCTTCATCAAGCAGCTTCAGCGCTTTATCGACATCGCCGCGCTTCACCGCCTGCTTGATGGCATTGTTGAAGTATTCTTCGGTGTCATTCAGTACCGGCTCCGCTTTCTTCGCCGGGGCCGGCGCTGCGGTCGCTACCGGTGCGGCTGCCGTGGAAGCTGGCGCAGTATAGGCAGGCGCAGCGGTGTTGCCCACGGTGACAGGGCCGGTACCGGAGGAGCCAAACAGCGGGCCGACCAGGACGCTGGACGCACTGCTGGTCGACACTTTCAGCTTCACAAGGCCGTCAGTGGTGTGGCGGGCGATCGGATCCGGGATATCCGGTGCGGCGTTACCTACGCCTTTGGCATAGGCCTTCGCAGGATCAAGCAGCGTGGTGGTTTGCTGCAAATCTTTTTCCGTGGTGAAGACGAGTACATAAATTTTCTGCTGACCCAGCGCAGGCGTCAGGCGCATTACCCCTTCCAGGCGATCGGCGCTCATGACACCCGGTTCCTGATAGGTAAAATATTCGCTCGGGAAGAACGCAGAAGGCGTCATGTTCTGGTCAAGAATCAGCACGTTCGGCGCAAAGACGCTGGTCTGTTTATTGACTTCACTGGAGAGCGTTAACGTCAGTTCGCCAATGTTAGCGGGCACGCTGTACGCGACCACCGGACCACTAATACCCGGAACATTAAGCGGCTGCCCACCCGTCGAGAGCTGGGTCGTTTGGGCTTTAGATTGATCGACAGGCGTCCAGACCAGCTGTTGCAACGCAGCTGCCGGAATGGCCGGCGCGGATGTTGTGTTTTGCGGAACGAAATTCACATTAGCGAGCGTTACAGCAGGCGCGCTCGCCAGCAACCCTGCGGATAAACAAAGGGCAAGGAGAGTTTTGTTCATTTTCATTGTTATCACCTCAAAATGCACAGGTCAGCGGTAGCCAGGCAATAGCGCGCCGTCCCAAGGATTGAGGGGCTTGCGCCCCTCAGTTTGGTCATTACGTCAGATTAAGACGGGATTACCACCAGATTTCCATCTGGGCGCCGAAGGACCACTCATCGTTGTCACCACGGCTGTAGGTTGTGGCTTTGGTATCGCTTTTTGCAATGCCGTTGTCATAACCCCATTTCTCATCCCACTTCGCGTAAGTTGCGAAGACACGGATCGCTGGACGGGACCAGATGCTGTTACCGGCCTGCCATTGCTGTGCAAGGGTAATTTTGTACTGGTTGTTGGTATCGTCAGTTTTCTGCGACTTAACGTTGTCGTAGCCAACTTCAAGCAAGGTGCTCATGATTGGCGTCCATTTATACATTGGGCGCACACCCACGGTGTACCAGGTCGTACCGTTGTTGTCGTCACGATCGATATCCTGATACATACCGACGTACATCAGATCCCAGCTGTCACCCAGAGAGATCGCACCGTGGTCGAGAATACGAACCAGGGAACCGTTGTTGTTAATCTTGTTATTTACAACACCAATTTCAGCGTCTTTGTCATAGTTGTTGCCGGTGAAGGAACCCTGCGGAATACCTTTGCCCTGAGTGGTCATTGCATCGGTAGCGTACTGGACAACAAACTTGTTGTAGCCTTTCAGCATGCTCTGGGTATGTTCAGCGGTGAACATCCAGCCATCTTTAGATGCGCCGTCAGCGAAGCTGTAACCGTCAGTTTTGTTAGCTCGGCCATAGTCAACACCCAACTCCAGCGTGCCGCCCGGGTTGATTTCCATCTGCGCTAAGCGCACATCGAAGACGTCGTTAGCGGTGTCTTTGAAGTCATGATAGATATCGTTGCTGGTGAAGATGTATGAGCCGCCTGCTTCCTGAGAACGGGTCGCTGCCAGAGACAGTTTACCGAAGCCCAGATCGACGTTTTCGATACCGGCACCAGGACCTGAAATATCCCAGTAGTAGAAGTCGATCATGTGAACGTCATGACGCTGATAGAAGCGCTTACCGGCCCAGATGGTGGAACCTGGCAGCCACTCAATCAGGTTTTTACCCTGCACGTTGGCTTCACGGAACGCCGGGTCGGTAGCTTCCCAGTCGTTCTGTTGCGCCACGGAGTACGCTACGTTGGTGTCGAAGTAGAAGCTCTTGTCGCCTTCTTTCCACACTTCCTGGCCCAGCTTCAGTTCCGCATAGGTTTCACATTCGTTACCCAGACGGTATTTACTTTGGGCACCGGTTGCCTGGAAGCACTGCTGTTCGCCGCCACTACCCGTCCAGCCGATACCGGAACGAGCATAACCATGGAAATCCACGGCCAGTGCCTGAGCAGACATTACGCCCGCTGCGACGGCAACTGCCAGAGGAAGTTTGCGCAGAGTAATCATCATTCTATCTCCTGAGATCATTGCTTTTCTTTGAACACTTCACCTGTCGGTTTCGTGTCTTCTTTTGGGATTGCTTAAACGCCTGGCTCTTTGTGCAACCGACGACATGCGGTGCCATCCTCACGGAACAGATGGCAGCGCTCTGGCGGCAAGCCGATAGCGAATGTGGCACCCTCTTCTACCAACACCACGTCATTCTGGCGGTAGACCAGGTTCTGACGGATGGCGGGGATCTGGATATGAATCTGTGTTTCGTGACCAAGCTGTTCGACGACCTGAACCTCACCTTCCAGCGTCACATCGGCAATGTGGCTCGGCAGTAAATGCTCAGGACGAATACCGAGGGACATGTTTGCCCCCACCTGTACGTTGGCGCTGTCGACCGGCAGCCACACCTGCTGGCGGTTTGGCAGCTCCACCTGTACCTGTTCAATGGCTGTCGCGGTCACTTTGACGGGCAGGAAGTTCATCTTTGGCGAGCCAATGAAGCCCGCAACAAAGCGGTCTGCCGGGTAGTGATACAGCTCCAGCGGTTTGCCCACCTGCGCCACGCGACCGGCATCCAGCACCACGATTTTGTCGGCGAGGGTCATCGCTTCGACCTGATCGTGGGTGACGTAAATCATCGTGCGGCCAAGACGCTTGTGCAGACGGGAGATTTCGATACGCATCTGGACGCGCAGGGCGGCATCCAGGTTGGAAAGCGGTTCGTCGAGCAGGAAGACGCGCGGCTCGGCGACCAAGGTACGGCCAATCGCCACACGCTGACGCTGACCGCCGGAAAGCGCTTTCGGCTTACGCTCCAGCAGGTGCGCCAGCTGTAACACTTCCGCCACCTGCGTCACGCGCTGGTTAATCACCTCTTTCTTTGCGCCGGCCAGCTTCAAACCAAAGGACATGTTCTCGGCGACGGAAAGATGGGGATAGAGTGCATAAGACTGGAACACCATGCCTACGCCACGTTCGGCAGGCGGGATGTCATTCATTCGGGTATCACCGATCAGCAGGTCGCCGCTGGTGATGGTTTCAAGACCGGCAATCATACGCAGCAGGGTTGATTTACCGCAGCCTGATGGGCCGACAAATACCACGAATTCACCTTCGTGGATGTCCAGATTGATGTCTTTCGACACCACAACGTCACCCCAGGCTTTCGTTACATTACGCAGCTGTACGCTCGCCATGCCCTTCTCCCTTCGTTACAACCTGTCACCGACAGAAACATTCAAGATAAGGTGACTATGGGGGATCCATTACTTTCACGAATCCTCCACCCCCCGGCTTTTTTATGGGGGAGGAGGCGGGAGGATGAGAGAGCAGGCTCTGCGACCGGCGTGGGCGGGCTGAGGCAAAATTCGTGAAGCCGCCTGCAAAATTCAGTGCGTTTTTATGTGCGCCAGCACTCATAACTTAAATTTATGCAACGGAGATCACACAAACGGGGGGTGGGGCGTAGGGGTTGGGAGGATGGAAAGAGGATGTCAAATAAGGAGACTGAGTCACGTTGAACCACTGAAGTCATACCACGAGACATCACCAAAAAGGATGGCAGATATGAATATCAAGACTGGCGCACGCGTTTTCGCATTGTCCGCCCTTGCAGCAATGATGATTTCCGCACCGGCGCTCGCCAAAATTGAAGAAGGCAAGCTGGTTATCTGGATTAACGGCGACAAGGGCTATAACGGCCTGGCCGAAGTGGGCAAAAAATTCGAGAAAGACACCGGCATCAAAGTGACCGTAGAGCACCCGGACAAACTGGAAGAGAAATTCCCGCAGGTTGCGGCAACCGGCGACGGCCCGGACATCATCTTCTGGGCGCATGACCGTTTTGGCGGTTACGCACAGTCTGGCCTGCTGGCTGAAGTCACCCCGGACAAAGCGTTCCAGGACAAACTGTTCCCGTTCACCTGGGACGCCGTTCGCTATAACGGCAAGCTGATCGCTTACCCTGTCGCGGTTGAAGCCCTGTCTCTGATTTACAACAAAGACCTGGTCCCTAACCCACCGAAAACCTGGGAAGAGATCCCGAAACTGGATAAAGAGCTGAAGGCGAAAGGTAAATCCGCCCTGATGTTCAACCTGCAAGAGCCGTACTTCACCTGGCCGCTGATTGCTGCCGACGGCGGTTACGCGTTCAAGTTTGAAAACGGCAAATACGACGTGAAAGACGTGGGCGTCGACAGCGCGGGCGCGAAAGCGGGCCTGACCTTCCTGGTCGACCTGATCAAGAACAAACACATGAACGCGGATACCGATTACTCCATCGCGGAAGCGGCGTTCAACAAAGGCGAAACCGCGATGACCATCAACGGTCCGTGGGCCTGGACCAACATCGACAAGAGCAAAGTCAATTACGGCGTGACGCTGCTGCCAACCTTCAAAGGCAAGCCGTCTAAACCGTTCGTTGGCGTGCTGAGCGCAGGCATCAACGCCGCCAGCCCGAACAAAGAGCTGGCGAAAGAGTTCCTGGAAAACTACCTGCTGACCGATCAGGGTCTGGATGAAGTGAACAAGGACAAACCGCTGGGTGCCGTTGCGCTGAAATCCTTCCAGGATCAGCTGGCGAAAGACCCACGTATCGCGGCCACCATGGATAACGCCCAGAAAGGCGAAATCATGCCGAACATCCCACAGATGGCCGCATTCTGGTACGCCACCCGTACCGCGGTTATCAACGCTGCAAGCGGTCGTCAGACTGTCGATGCCGCACTGAAAGATGCTCAGGGTCGTATTACTAAGTAAGTCTGAAAAACGGCGGGTAGCGCGTGCGCTTACCCGCCCTACGACTACGGCACGATCCGTAGGTCAGGTAAGCGCAGCGCCACCTGACGATAAGATTCCACCGTTGTAGAGGAAGAACCCCATGGATGTCATTAAAAAGAAACGCTGGTGGCAAAGCGACGCGCTGAAATGGTCAGCGATCGGTCTGCTGTGTCTGCTGGTGGGTTACCTTGTTGTTTTAATGTACGTACAAGGGGAATATCTGTTCGCCATCATGACGCTGATTTTAAGCTCTGCTGGCCTGTATATTTTCGCCAACCGTAAAGCCTATGCCTGGCGCTATGTCTACCCGGGCGTGGCCGGGATGGGGCTGTTTGTCCTGTTCCCGTTGATTTGTACCGTCGCCATTGCGTTTACCAACTACAGCAGCACCAACCAGCTTGCGCAGGAACGCGCGCAGCAGGTCCTGCTGGACCGCTCATACCAGGCAGGCAAGACCTTTAACTTCGGCCTGTATCCCGCAGGCAACGAATGGAAGTTAGCGCTTACTGACGAAGCAAGCGGGAAATACTATGTCTCTGACGCCTTCAAATTTGGCGGCGAGCAGAAGCTGGCCTTAAAAGAGGCCCAGGCCCTGCCGGAAGGTGAACGTGCCAACCTGCGCGTCATTACCCAAAACCGTCAGGCGCTGACCCAGCTCACCGCCGTGCTGCCAGACGACAGCAAAGTGATCATGAGCTCGCTGCGCCAGTTCTCCGGCACCCAACCGCTCTATACCCTGGGGGATGACGGCACGCTGACCAACAACCAGAGCGGCGTGAAGTACCGTCCGAATAACGACATTGGTTTCTATCAGTCCATTACTGCCGACGGCAAATGGGGTGATGACAAACTCAGCCCGGGCTATACCGTCACCATCGGCTGGGACAACTTTACCCGCGTATTTACCGACGAAGGCATTCAGAAACCGTTCTTCGCCATCTTCGTCTGGACGGTGGTCTTCTCCGTACTGACCGTGATCCTGACCGTGGCCGTGGGCATGGTGCTGGCCTGTCTGGTCCAGTGGGAATCCCTGAAGGGCAAAGCGATTTACCGCGTGCTGCTGATTCTGCCGTATGCCGTACCGTCGTTTATCTCGATTCTGATTTTCAAAGGGCTGTTTAACCAGAGCTTCGGTGAAATCAACATGATGCTGAGCGCGCTGTTTGGCATCAAACCGGCCTGGTTCAGCGACCCGACCACCGCCCGCTCGATGATCATCATCGTGAACACCTGGCTGGGCTATCCGTACATGATGATCCTGTGCATGGGGCTGCTGAAGGCCATCCCGGATGACCTGTACGAAGCTTCGGCGATGGACGGCGCGGGTCCGTTCCAGAACTTCTTTAAGATTACGCTGCCGCTGCTCATCAAGCCGCTCACCCCGCTGATGATTGCCAGCTTCGCCTTTAACTTTAACAACTTCGTGCTGATTCAGCTGTTGACCAACGGCGGCCCGGACCGTCTTGGCACCACCACGCCGGCAGGCTATACCGACCTGCTCGTGAGCTACACCTACCGTATCGCCTTCGAAGGCGGCGGCGGTCAGGACTTCGGTCTGGCGGCAGCGATTGCCACCCTGATCTTCCTGCTGGTGGGCGCCCTGGCGATTGTGAACCTGAAAGCCACACGTATGAAATTTGACTAAGGAGGGCACTGAACATGGCTATGGTACAACCCAAATCTCAGAAACTGCGCCTCCTGGCGACGCACCTGGGCCTGCTGATTTTTATCGCGGCGATCATGTTCCCGCTGCTGATGGTTATCGCCATCTCCCTGCGTTCGGGTAACTTCGCCACCGGGAGCCTGATCCCGGACGAAATCTCCTGGGAGCACTGGAAGCTCGCGCTGGGCTTCAGCGTGGAACACGCGGATGGCCGCGTCACGCCGCCGCCGTTCCCGGTGCTGCTGTGGCTGTGGAACTCGGTGAAAATCGCAGGTATTACCGCCATTGGTATCGTGGCGCTGTCCACCACCTGCGCTTACGCCTTTGCCCGCATGCGTTTCCCGGGCAAAGCGACGCTGCTGAAAGGGATGCTGATTTTCCAGATGTTCCCGGCGGTGCTGTCGCTGGTGGCGCTGTATGCCCTGTTTGACCGCCTGGGCCAGTACATTCCGTTTATCGGTCTGAACACCCACGGCGGCGTGATCTTCGCCTACCTTGGCGGTATCGCACTGCATGTGTGGACCATTAAAGGGTATTTCGAAACCATCGACGGCTCGCTGGAAGAAGCGGCCGCGCTGGATGGCGCGACCCCATGGCAGGCGTTCCGCCTGGTGCTGCTGCCGCTGTCGGTGCCGATTCTGGCGGTAGTGTTTATCCTGTCGTTTATCGCTGCGATCACCGAAGTACCGGTTGCCTCACTGTTACTGCGTGATGTGAACAGCTACACCCTGGCCGTCGGCATGCAGCAATACCTCAACCCGCAAAACTACCTGTGGGGCGACTTTGCCGCGGCGGCCGTACTTTCTGCCATCCCGATTACCGTGGTGTTCCTGCTGGCGCAGCGCTGGCTGGTGAACGGCCTGACGGCGGGCGGTGTGAAAGGTTAAGTTTCATTTTGTTATGCCACTGCAACCCTCAACTTTAGACGTATTGTATTGACCCAACTTGTGACTGTTGTTAGGCGGCCTCCGGGCCGCCATTTTTTTATTCGCGTTTCAGCCGCTTCGAGTTACACAGCCAGAGGGTGATCACCAGCAGCAGGATCGCCGCCGAGTAGATCAGCACATCGAGCGGGGATTTATGATCGACGATGATCAGCCGCACAATCGCGGTGATCCCAATGTAGACAAAATAACGCAGCGGGAAGTGAAAGCCGGACTGAAAATACTTCACAATCAGGGCGATAAATTCAAAGTAGAGAAAGTAGACCACCAGGCCTTCCACCAGCGCATATTTGCTGGTTTGTTCAGGGGCGAACAGCACATCCGCCAGATGCACCGTCTCCTTACCCAAAAAGACGACCAGGATCAGGCCAAGGCTCAGCAGACCGAGGTTCAGCACGGTCTGGAGGACAGTTGAGATAAACTCAACGCGCGGGCGAGTCAGGGATGTCATACAGCACCTCATTCTCCAGGGCGAGATTTCTGTATAACGCAAAAATGTGACGGGGATCTATATTTTTTGTTTATGTTTGGCGCATTCGCCCGGTGGCGCTGCGCTTACCGGGCCTACAAAAACCGTAGGCCGGGCAAACGCAGTGCCGCCCGACGTGAAGCATCAGCGGAAGTTAATGTTCTTATCGCTGGTCATGTCGTACAGCTGGAACTTACGTCCAAGCTGTTGACCGCCGTCACGCGTCAGCGGCGTCCAGCCGATGGCCGCGCGGCTTCGGGTTGGACCGGATGAGAACAGATCCAGCGGAATCGACACGTAAACCCCTTTGGTGAAGTCCCCTTCCCCATATTCGTCCGGCGAGACGTTGGTAATGGTGGCGTAGCCACCCACCACGACGCCGCTGTCGAAGTGTTTGGAGATATCCAGCGTGCCGCCCTTATCGCCCGCCAGGTACTGGCCGACGCTGGCTTTCACCAGCACGTCAGGCGCGAACGACGGCGTCCAGTACGCGGTCAGGTGACCGGTTTTAACGCTGTAGTCGGTGAACTTCATCATGTCCTGCGCGCTGCGCCAGTCACGCTGTTTAACGTAGTTGGCATCAATCCCGAACGCCCAGTTGCTGTCGACAGGACGATAAAGCACTTCTGCCCCCGCACCGCCGTACATGGTTTCCAGATACCCGCCGTACACCTGGCCGTAGAAGCCGTTGCCGAAGTACTGGAAGTAGTTGGCCTGCAGGTTGTTCACGTAAGCATCGTTCTGTACGTACTCACGCACGCGGGTACGCACGCGCGGCAGCGTCGAGTCTTTTGGCGGGTTAGTGTAGTTGAACTTGTCGTAGTTGTTGGCGATGTTGCCGAACAGGCTGCCGGTGGTCAGCAGGTGGTCGGTCAGCCACAGATCTGCCGTCGCCATGACGCCCAGCTGATACATGTAGAAGTTTTCCGGCCCGCCGACGGACTGGTTTAGCACCGGATCGATATGGAAATCGAAGCGCGACTTGTCGATATACCAGCCCTGCTCGGTGGTCTCCGGCACGATCGGCTCAACGCGCTTTTGCACCAGCTCGGTTTCATGTCCGAGCGGTTCGCCTTCCAGATGGCGCTTCAGGCTGGCAACGTCCGTTTCCGTCGTCACCTGCGGCAGGTTGAGACGGTTCTCCGTCACGCGGATCGTACGGATCCCGTCCGGGAGATCGTTCATGACGATCCGGTTGGCGCGCTCGATCCCTTCCCGCGAGTCGCGGTATTTCACCTGCTCGCCGGTGACGTAAAGCGTATCGCCTTTCACCTGAATTTTTGGATCCGCCAGACCGGCATTGTATTTCAGCAGCGTCAGCTGATTTGCCACCACGGAGTGCTGCAGAATCGCATCCTGCGGCTCCGGCTGGTATGCAGGCCGCGCGTTGTCGTTGTAGTGCGGCCGCATGTCGTTGAAGTTGGTGCGCAGCGTAAAGCCAAACATCACCGTATTGCCGCGCTCGTAGCTGAGGTTAACGTCGGCCCAATCGGTGACGCGATAAATGGCGCCGACGTTAAACTTGCTCTTCTGCTCAATCTTCCCGGCGAAGTCCTGTGAGTAGTCATTCCCCTCGTACTCCAGCTTCAGACGCAATGGCTGCCAGGGCGTCTGATACTCCACGCCGCCAAACAGCGAGGCCGGGCCGTGGAACATCTGGTCGCTGTTGATGGAGCCCGCTTTCTGATAGCTGTTATCGCGGTAGCAGTATTTATCGCTGTAGGAGCAAAACGGGTTTTTCACGTTGCCGCTGGTGCCGAGATAGCCCCATCCCAGACCGAGCGAGAAGTCGAACGGCCCCCAGGCCTTGCTGGCCACGATGTATTCCGCATCAAACAGGCCGGTACCGCCAATATCTTTGGCGCCCACGGAGACCTGCGGCATCCAGTAGCTCTCTTCCCACAGGCGCAGCTTGACGTCGAAGGCTTTATCTTTGTAGGTCTGATCGCCTGAGAACGCCTCGACGCTGCTGTATTGTTTCGTACGGACGTCGGTATAGCGCAGCGTGGTTTCAAGCCACGGGAACAACTGCACCGACGCCGAGTAGTAACGATACTGGTCGTTATCACGGTAGTTAAGGCTAATTTCCCCTTCGCGCGCCATACGCGCGGTGGGCGTTTGCAGTAAACCGACGCCGCCGAAGTCTGACTGAGACGGGCCAATGGGTGCCGGATACGTTTCTGCATGGCAGGCGGCACTCACGCAGAGCGCCAGCATGCTGTAGAGATAGGTTCTTTTCATTATTCCGGTATCCGCTGAATCAGGGAGTGAAGGATATCGGCGTTAAGCCCGTCATACGCCTTCGTCCAGAAATGGTCGGCAAAACCGACAAAAATAATGCTGCCCGGCATGGGTTCGATATGGCGTTTATTCCAGTAAGCAACGGGCGCTTTTTGCGTGTGGCCGTCAGGGTAAACCACCCAGGCGTAGCTGTTATCCGCGCCGCTCAGCAGACTCTGCTCGTCGAGATAGCTCGCCACGTCGCGGCCGGGGGTAAAGGGCTTGTTACCCGGGCTGCTGATAAGCCCCATCACGGTCACCGTCGTCGGCTTCGCCGGAAGCCAGAGCGTATAGTCCCCTTCCAGGGTCGGGTTGCCGTTTTCCGTGACGCGCACCTCATCCGGGTCAAGATTGACGTTCTGTCGGCCCGTCACCTTCAGCGCCTGCAGCTGCTGACGGACGCTGTTAATGGCCGCCGCGTCGTCGCCGTCTTCCTGTTCCGCAAGTCCCGTTAGTCTGGCAAGAAGCGCCTTGTGCTGCTGTTCCGCTTCCACGGTCTTCTGCCGTTCAGCGATGACCGCGCCTGGCCACCAGCTGTTGGCAAGCCTTGGCTGTCCGACGAGATCGAGCAGACGTTCGGCGTGGGTTAAGGTTTTAGGTTTTTCACTGTCCGGCGTGTAGACCTTTACCGTTCCCGCGGACCATGCCAGCGGCGCGGCAAAACTGGCGATAAGCGCAGCGTGGATGAGCGTTTTCATGATTTCGCCGCCTTGATCAGGGTGGTTTTGACCGGGAAGAATCCGGCACCGAGATACTGTAAGGACTGGCGGATCTGCCCTTCCTCGTCGATCCAGAAGCGGTTGTGCCAGGTGGCCTGGTCGGTGGTGACCTCTTCATCCAGCACGCGAACCTGCGTTTCGTCGCTGCCGACCTTCACGCTGTCGGTGCCGTCCCAGCGGAAGGTCGAGCGTGCCGTGGCGTAACGCACCTGCTTGTGTTCGGTCCAGCCCATCGTGCGCGTCCAGCCCGCGCCGTCGGCGATCTGGTTCGGCTTGATCAGCGGATCGTCAGCGAGATTATTCACCTCCAGCAGGTTATCGCCGCCCAACAGGGTTTTCACGATACGGCCATGCTGCGTCACGATGGTGGCCTGATCCTGCGTCACCCATTTCTGCTGCCCGTTTTCATCGAAAGCGAGCACCACAAACAGTTGCGGGCCATCGTTAAGCTGCATGTACTGACTGGCATAAGGCATGTTCTGAAGCTCGTCATCGGTCAGATGCACGCCCGGTGTGCCGAACAGGCTTTCCCACAGTGAGTTTCCCAGCCCTTTAGTGGTGGCCGAGCATGCCTGCAGCAGCAGGCAAATCAGAATGATTGCTGGTCGCTTCACGACTCTTCTCCGAAGGGGCGAAATAACCACACCGAAGTGTGGTTATGATTAAAACACCCGCTATTACTGGGTGCTGGTTGTCGTGGTGGTCGTGGTTCCGGTGTTGGAGCCATCACCGCCACCGGTTGCCGCCAGCGCGACACCCACGGCTGAACTTACGGTGCTGGCGCTGGCTGCGGTAGAACTTCCCGCAGACGCAGACGTCGCAGCCGAACCTGCCGCTTCCCCGACCTGAACCGGAGCTGCATAGACAGATGTCGCCGCAAGCGCAGATATGGCAAAAATGCCATACAGTACTTTCTTCATAACAATTTCCCTTCAATGAATGAATGGAGATTTGCCCGAAAAGAATTTCAGGCGGAATCGAGTATACACAACTCATGCCGTGGGTTTGCCGTAAGGGGAAATAGAGGGTGGGTTTTCAGACTAATGGATAAAATCGAAATGAAAGACAAAGAGGTAAAATATTAAATAACGATAAAACAATAACTTATAATATTGATATATTAAGTTCCTTCTGCGTATTTTCTTAAAATAAACCGCAGCAATTAACGGGTTAAACGTCTTTTTCAGATTAAACTCAGAACCAGAATTTGAGTTAACTAACAGACATCAGGAATTATCTGATAAAAAAATGCCGGCATTAAGCCGGCACGTTTTCATGGCGTTTTAATTACGCACGCCATGCTTTATAACGGTTGATCAACCCATTGGTCGAGCTGTCATGGCTGGTAATCGCGTTATCGTCACCCAGCTCTGGCAGAATACGGTTTGCCAGCTGTTTACCCAGCTCAACGCCCCACTGGTCGAAGGTGAAGATGTTCAGGATCGCGCCCTGCGTGAAGATTTTGTGCTCGTACAGGGCAATCAGCGCGCCAAGGCTGAACGGCGTGATTTCGCGCAGCAGGATGGAGTTGGTTGGACGGTTACCTTCGAACACTTTGAACGGCACCACGTGCTCCAGCGTTGCCGGATCTTTACCCTGGTCGCGGTATTCCTGCTCAACCACCTCGCGGGATTTACCGAACGCCAGCGCTTCGGTCTGGGCGAAGAAGTTGGACAGCAGCTTCGGATGGTGGTCGGACAGCGGATTATGGGTGATAGCCGGGGCGATGAAATCGCACGGTACCATTTTGGTGCCCTGGTGAATCAGCTGATAGAACGCGTGCTGACCGTTAGTGCCCGGCTCGCCCCAGATGATTGGGCCAGTCTGGTAATCCACCGCGTTGCCGTTACGGTCCACGTATTTACCGTTGGATTCCATGTTGCCCTGCTGGAAGTAAGCAGCAAAGCGGTGCATGTACTGGTCATACGGCAGGATCGCTTCGGTTTCAGCGCCAAAGAAGTTGTTGTACCAGATACCGATCAGCGCCAGCAGCACCGGCAGGTTTTTCTCTGGTGCGGTGGTGGAGAAGTGTTTGTCCATCGCGTGCGCGCCGGAGAGCAGCTCAACGAAGTTGTCGAAGCCCACGGACAGGATGATAGACAGACCGATTGCAGACCACAGAGAGTAGCGGCCACCGACCCAGTCCCAGAATTCGAACATGTTCGCGGTGTCGATACCGAACTCGCTGACGGCTTTGCCGTTGGTGGACAGCGCAGCGAAGTGTTTCGCCACGTGCTTGTTGTCGCCCGCGGTTTTCAGGAACCAGTCGCGCGCGCTGTGGGCGTTGGTCATGGTTTCCTGAGTGGTAAAGGTTTTAGACGCAACCAGGAACAGGGTGGTTTCCGGGTTCACGTTCTTCAGCACTTCGGCGATGTGGGTACCATCGACGTTAGACACAAAGTGCATATTGAGGTGGTTTTTGTACGGGCGCAGCGCTTCGGTCACCATGAACGGGCCGAGGTCAGAGCCGCCGATACCGATGTTAACCACGTCGGTGATCGCTTTGCCGGTGTAGCCTTTCCAGCTTCCGGAGATGATCGCTTCGGAGAAGGTTTTCATCTTTTCCAGCACCGCGTTCACTTCCGGCATGACGTCTTTGCCGTCAACGATGATTGGGGTATTGCTACGGTTACGCAGGGCTACATGCAGCACGGCACGGTCTTCGGTGCGGTTGATCTTCTCACCGGAGAACATGGATTTGATGGCGTCCGCCAGTTCGGTCTCTTTCGCCAGATCCTGCAGTTTTGCCAGCGTCTCTTCGGTAATGCGGTTTTTAGAGAAATCCACCAGCATCAGGTCGTCGAAGGTCGCGGAGAACTTGTTGAAACGATCGGCATCTTTCGCGAACAGGTCCGCGATGGTGACATCTTTCATTTCATCAAAATGTTTCTGGAGTGCCTGCCAGGCAGCGGTCTGCGTTGGGTTGATGTTTTTCATTAGCAATACTCTTCTGATTTGAGAATTGTGACTGCGGTCGATTGTAGCGCCTGCAAATAAAAATTGTGATGGTTTTTATGCCATTGCCCTGGCCTGCATCAAACACAGGTGAAAAGACCCGAAAAGTATAGCTGCTGAAGCGCCCTCCTGGAGCGGAGAAATGTCGGTCAAAATGCCCTAAAACGAAGCATAAAATCTGGCCCTGTTATAAGTCCTGTTTCTCAGGGGTACCCCCCCATAAAAAATCCGCATAATCCCAGCATTGACAGGACCTCCCCCACATTTTATTTATAGGGCCGTATTTTGCGCCTGCACCTGTTTTCGTTTCATTCTTGTGCCATGGTCGCTTATTCATTCCCTGACACGAGGTTGTTATGACGAGTTTTGTGGTCGCCAAGTTTGGCGGCACCAGTGTGGCCGATTACGATGCCATGAACCGCAGCGCCGATGTGGTGCTGGCCGATCCGAATACCCGCCTGGTGGTGCTGTCTGCATCCGCCGGCGTGACGAACCTGCTGGTTTCTCTGTCTGAAGGACTGGAAGCGACAGAACGTTTCGTGAAGCTGGATGCACTGCGCAAAATTCAGTTCGACATCCTTGAGCGTCTGCAGAACCCGAACGTCATCCGCGAGGAAGTGGAACGCCTGCTGGAAAACATCACCACGCTGGCAGAAGCGGCCTCTCTGGCCACCTCCACCGCCCTGACCGATGAGCTGGTCAGCCACGGTGAGCTGATGTCCACCCTGCTGTTTGTGGAAATCATGCGCGAGCGTAACGTTCAGGCGCAGTGGTTTGACGTACGCAAAATCATGCGTACCAGCGACCGCTTTGGCCGCGCCGAGCCGGACGTTGAAGCGCTGGCCGAGCTGACCAATCAGCAGCTGGCCCCGCGCCTGGCAGACGGCATCGTGATCACTCAGGGCTTTATCGGCAGTGAAGCGAAAGGCCGCACGACCACGCTTGGCCGTGGCGGCAGCGACTATACCGCCGCGCTGCTGGGCGAGGCCCTGCATGCTACGCGCGTCGATATCTGGACTGACGTTCCGGGCATTTACACCACCGACCCGCGCGTTGTTTCCGCGGCGAAACGTATTGATGTGATCGCGTTTGAAGAAGCGGCGGAAATGGCCACCTTCGGCGCGAAAGTGCTGCACCCGGCCACGCTGCTGCCTGCTGTGCGCAGCGATATTCCGGTCTTCGTCGGCTCCAGTAAAGATCCAAAAGCGGGCGGCACGCTGGTCTGCAAGAAAACGGAAAACCCGCCGCTGTTCCGCGCCCTGGCCCTGCGCCGTCGCCAGACGCTGGTGACGCTCCACAGCCACAATATGCTGCACTCCCGCGGTTTCCTGGCGGAAGTGTTTGGTATTCTGGCGCGCCACAATATCTCCGTGGATCTGATCACCACCTCGGAAGTGAGCATTGCATTGACGCTGGACACCACCGGCTCCACATCAACCGGTGATACCCTGCTGACGCAGTCGCTGCTGATTGAGCTGTCCGAGCTGTGCCGCGTGGAAGTCGAAGAAGACCTGGCGCTGGTTGCCATTATTGGCAACAAGCTGTCGCGCGCCTGCGGCGTGGGCAAAGAGGTGTTTGGCGTACTCGACCCGTTCAACATCCGCATGATTTGCTACGGTGCGTCCAGCTATAACCTCTGCTTCCTGGTGCCAGCCGATCAGGCCGAGCAGGTGGTGCAGAAGCTTCATCAGAATTTGTTTGAATAAGCGCAAGAATGGCCCGGGCGTTTTCACTACCGGGCCATTCTTTAGCTTTTCATTACTGTTCTCATCAGCAGCGAATCCAGATCTTTTAAATTTCCTTCTCTGCTGTCGGGTAGTACAGGCGGCACTTCTCCTCTCACCAGCTCACTTTGCAAAAAAGCGTGGAGTAAGGGCCGTTTAGGACCATATTCCGCTTCACCTGCGCGCTGTTTTATTTCCAGTAATCCATCGATTTCCGCACGTAACGGCGCACACAGTTCGCTCCCGGCAAGCAGTTCGGCAAAACGCATCGGTGGAACGCCTTTCCCCGCTTCTACCCACCGCGCCGCCAGCAAAGGTCGCAGAACATAAAAGTACTTTTTCAGCCGAACCGTTTCCCCCTGTAAATATCCACGGAAGTTTTTTCGGGCCATTGAGTAGTAATGCCAGCGGGCGCGCAATGGCGAAAACCACGCAGGTATTAGCGCGCGCAACTCGGCCACTACCGTCTCATCCTCCTGATAAACAACAGGGGAATCCAGCCACTCGATAAGCGTCGGGTTTGCCCCCTTCAGCAGGCCCAGTGCCTTGCGCCATTCCCAGCCACAAACGTCCAGTTCATCATCTATCGGCAGCTCGATCACATCCCGCTGGGATTCGACGCGCAGATACCATTCTGGGCGGTGAACGTACAAAAACCGCACATCATAATCGCTATCCGGTGAGGCAAAACCCCATCCCCGGCTGCCCGATTCACAGGCGTAGAGCACGCGCACGTTATAGCGCTGCTCTATATCGCGAAGTTGCGCGCAGACACGTGCGCGCATCGCGCTATCAACATCGTTGTTGCTCATTTTTTTATCCTTTTACACACACTACCTGACGCAGGGTGTGAACGATCTCCACCAGCGACGATTGCGCGGCCATCACGGCGTCAATGTCTTTATAGGCCATCGGCGTTTCATCGATCACCTCATTGTCTTTGCGACACTCTACGTGAGAGGTCGCCTGAATATGGTCGCTAAGGGTATAGCGTTTTTTGGCCGCCGTTCGGCTCATCACTCGCCCGGCGCCGTGGCTGCAGGAACAGAAGCTTTGCTCGTTGCCGAGGCCACGCACGATGAAGCTCTTTGCGCCCATTGAGCCCGGAATAATCCCCATCTGCCCTTTCTGCGCCGACACCGCACCTTTGCGCGTGATCAGTACCTCTTCCCCAAAGTGATGCTCTTTCTGCACATAGTTGTGATGGCAGTTAACCGCCTCCTGCTGCGTAATAAAGGGCTTTGTCACTTCGCGAGAGAGCGCCGCCAGCACGCGCGACATCATCACTTCCCGATTGTGGCGGGCAAAATCCTGCGCCCACTCCACCGCCTCGATGTAGTCCTCATAGTGACGACTCCCCTCCTGAAAATAGGCCAGATTTTTATCCGGCAGATGTCCCAGGTGATGCTGCATATCCTGCTGTGCCAGGGCGATAAACACATTACCGATGGCGTTTCCTACGCCGCGCGAGCCGCTGTGCAACATCACCCAGACGCGCTGCTGCTCATCGAGGCAAATTTCAATAAAGTGGTTTCCGGTACCCAGCGTGCCCAGATGCTGGTAGTTGTTGGTTTTCAGCAACTGCGGGTATTTATCCGTGAGTTGTTTAAAACGTGGGGCCAGCACCCACCAGCGATCGTCCACTTCTTTCGGTGGCGTTTCCCACGCGCCTTTATCCCGTCGAGAACGGGTATTAGTTCTCCCATGCGGTACTGCCTGTTCAATGGCGCTACGTAAACCGCTGAGATTATCCGGCAAATCACCGGCCACCAGCGACGTGCGAACGGCAATCATCCCGCAGCCAATATCCACGCCAACCGCCGCAGGAATAATTGCCCCTTTGGTCGGAATCACGCTGCCGATGGTTGAGCCTTTACCGAGATGAACGTCGGGCATCACCGCAAGGTGTTTGAAAATAAACGGCATCTTTGCAGTATTCAGTAACTGCGCCTGTGCCTCTGGTTCCACGGGCACACCGTGAGTCCAAATTTTGATCGGGGCGCCGTTTGACGCCGTCAGTAATTCAAAATCATTCTGTTGCATTGCGTTATCCTTTCAGGTTAACAAGGCCGTGTAATACCTGGTCCAGGCCACCAAATACTGAAATTTTGTCGATACGCTCCGCGACCCTTTCCAGGGTTTCCAGCTCTTTTAAACGCAGCGCCACCGGGTTGTTCTCCATCACCTTTGCGGTGTTTAACAGCGATCGTGTCGCCGCCGTTTCTTCACGTCGGCGAATAACATTCGCCTGGGCAGATTTTTCGGCCTCTACCAGACGGGATAAAATCGTTTTCATATCACCAGGTAAAACAATATCTTTTACCCCAAGCGACGCAATTTCCATTCCAAAGGATGACAGGCGGCCTTGCACCTGTTTGCTGACCACCTCATCAATGATCTGCTTATCTTCCAGTAACTCATCGAGCGTGCGGGTGCCGACCGCCTCACGCAGTGCGAACTGGAGTTCGCGGTACAAATGTTCCAGCGGTTTCGTAAGCTGTCCGCAGGCCTGCAGCACGTCGCTGTAGCGCCAGTTAGCCGCCAGGTTCAGGCGCAGGTTAACTTTGTCCTTCGTCAGGATCTCCTGCCCGCTCACTTCCACCACCTGAAGGCGCGTATCCACGACCTCTGCCTCAACCAGATGGTTAATTTTCCAGTAGGCCGTCAGTCCCGGCGGTAACAGTGCCTGAATTTCTCCGTCGATTTTCACCACCCCGACGTGCCAGGCAGGTACCTGTACGACCAGCATCGCGTCGCGCCCCTTTAGCGCGCCATTGCGACGCGGTTGCAGAGCAGCATTCATCACGTCCACCGGTACCCGCACGTCGCGGGTATCAATTCTTTGCAGGGTCAACGCCGCATCCTGCTGCCAGTACAGACGACGAGTCGAAGGCGGCACAATTTCCTGCAATACGCCGTTGTTCGATAACACCCCGATTTCATCCGCAGTAAGGTCTACCGCCAGGCAGTAACGTACCACCCAGTCAGGCTGAAAGCGGCGCAGATAATCCGCCAGCGCACCCGGCACCTCGCTGCCATCCTGGCTCACCACCAGCACGTCGTCAGTATTGAACCAACCCAGACGGTGTTCACCCGCCTCCAGTACCCGGTAATAATCGCCAGCTTTTGCTACCAGTCCTAACTGACCTTTTTTTATCGTGATTTTCTTAGCCATTTTATATTCCTTAAAGTCAGGCGCGGGTGCAGGCACGAAATCACAGGGGAATGCCTTTTCGCCTGCGATCCGGCGCCATTACCGGCGACCTTCATTGGGATTGCTGACTGCGCAATCCCCGTTTTTACTTTGATGTTTACAACCAGTTTTCATTGGGAGAATGAATCGGGAATCGAACCCTTCTGTCTGTCATTAGTTGACGGAACGCCCCCGGAAAACAGCCTTGCCGTTCCTGGTGCGCCGACGGGGCCTTAACCCCCAGTGTGCTCAACGTCGTGACGTTATCTGTATTGCCAGAAGCGTGCCAAAAACAAAAATCGCCGTTTTATTTTTTTATTTTATTGATAATTAATGCTTTTTATTTATCACGCTTTTCATGCATTGCCGTTCAGCTCAACATTTCTTATCCTGCTATATCGGCAATTATCTTTCTGGATAAATATGAAGAAGCGGAAGGTGGTGATCGGGGTGCTTGGCACCGTGATGGATAAACGGGGAAAGCGGGCTAATCGCTTTCGCAAATGGCGACCGACCGTCGGGCTGTGCCAACAGCCGGATTTCCCGGTCGACAGGCTGGAGCTGCTACATCAACCGCGAGATCTCGGCATGGCTCAGCAACTGGCGGAAGATATTGTGCTGGTTTCCCCCCACACCGAGGTGCGTCCCAGCACGGTAACCATTGAAGACCCGTGGGATTTCGAAGAGGTTTATGCCGCGTTTCTCGATTTCGCCACCCAGTACACTTTTGATACCGATCGCGAAGAGTATTTCGTCCACATCACCACCGGCACGCATGTGGCGCAGATCTGCTGGTTCCTGCTGACGGAAGCACGCTATCTTCCCGCCAGCCTTTTGCAGACTGGCCCTGCCAGAAAAGAAGCCTCTGCTGAGGAGACTGCAGCCGGAACTTACTCAATTATCGACCTGGATTTAAGCCGCTACACGACCCTTACCAACCGTTTTCAGCGCGAGCAGCAGCAGTCAATCTCATTTCTGAAAGCGGGCATTGAGACGCGAAATGCCACCTTTAACAGTCTGATCGACAAGATTGAACGCGTGGCGCTACGTTCAACAGCCCCGATCCTGCTGACCGGCCCCACCGGCGCGGGCAAGTCGTTCCTCGCGAACCGCATTTATCAGCTTAAGCAGTCACGCCATCAGGTTTCCGGCAAACTGGTTTTTCCGTCAACTGCGCGACCCTGCGCGGTGATAACGCCATGTCCACGCTGTTCGGCCATGTGAAAGGAGCCTTTACCGGCGCACTGTCGGCGCGCAGCGGCCTGCTGCGTGAAGCCGATGGCGGCGTCCTTTTCCTCGACGAGATTGCCGAACTAGGCCTGGATGAACAGGCGATGCTGCTCAAAGCCATTGAAGAGAAAACTTTTTTCCCGTTTGGCTCCGATAAAGAAGTTCACAGCGATTTTCAACTTATCGCCGGAACCCACCGTGATATGCGCCAGTGGGTGGCAGAAGGACGTTTTCGTGAAGATCTCTATGCCCGTATTAATATGTGGAGCTTTGCCTTACCCGGCCTTGCCCAACGGAAAGAAGACATCACGCCGAATGTTGACTACGAACTTCAACGTTTCTCTCGCGAAAGCCAGACGCAAATCCGCTTCGATAAAGAGGCACGCGAAGGCTATCTGGCCTTTGCCTGTTCCAGCAGAGCGCTGTGGCGGGGCAACTTTCGCGAACTGAGCGCCAGCGTCGCACGCATGGCGACGCTGGCGGAACGAGGGCGTATTACTCAGGATCTGGTGCTGGAGGAGATCTCACGTCTTCAGACCGACTGGCAAACTGACGTGACGCAGCCTGCAACTGACATGGAGATTGACCTCTTTGACCAGCGGCAACTGGAAACGGTGCTGGAGGTATGTCGCCGCAGCGCATCGTTGTCTGAAGCCGGACGTGAGCTGTTTGCCGTTTCACGGCTCAAAAAAGCCAATCCTAACGACGCCGACCGACTGCGCAAATATCTGGCTCGCTTTAGTCTGAGCTGGGAAAGCATCCGGTCATAATTCATTTGAATATTACTTCCTTACGCGATAAACAATAACTATAGCCGGGCTCGATCCCGGCTTTTTATAACAAACACACGCAACATTCATCGCAAGGAAATCATTATGTTATCCGCTATTACGCGGCTGTTCCCGTTATGGGCGCTGCTGCTCTCCGTACTCGCGTATTACACGCCCACCACGTTCACCGGTATTGGTCCGTGGGTCGCCACGCTGCTGATGCTGATCATGTTCGGTATGGGTGTGCATCTGAAAGTAGACGATTTTAAGCGCGTGCTGTCTCGCCCTGCGCCCGTCGCGGCAGGAATATTCCTCCACTACCTGGTGATGCCGCTCGCGGCGTGGCTGCTGGCGATGGTCTTTAAGATGCCGCCCGACCTCTCCGCCGGGATGGTGCTGGTGGGCAGCGTCGCCAGCGGCACGGCATCCAACGTCATGATCTATCTGGCGAAAGGCGACGTGGCGCTCTCCGTCACTATCTCGTCCGTCTCCACGCTGGTTGGCGTGATTGCCACGCCGCTGTTAACCCGCCTGTACGTGGATGCGCATATTCAGGTGGACGTGATGGGGATGCTGCTGAGCATTCTGCAGATTGTAGTAATCCCGATTGCGCTGGGACTGGTCATTCACCACCTGTTCCCGCGCGTGGTGAAGGCCGTTGAGCCGTACCTGCCCGCGTTTTCGATGGTCTGTATTCTGGCGATCATCAGCGCAGTGGTGGCGGGTTCCGCCTCGCACATAGCTTCCGTGGGCTTTGTGGTGATCGTTGCGGTGGTGCTGCATAACACCATTGGCCTGCTGGGCGGCTACTGGGGCGGGAAACTGTTTGGCTTCGACGAATCGACCTGCCGCACGCTGGCAATCGAGGTAGGGATGCAGAACTCCGGCCTGGCGGCGGCGCTCGGCAAAATCTACTTCTCGCCGCTGGCGGCCCTGCCGGGTGCGCTGTTCTCCGTCTGGCACAACCTCTCCGGCTCGCTGCTGGCGGGCTACTGGTCCGGCAAACCGATTGAGGAACAAACGAAAAAAGATGCGGTGAAACAGGGTTAATTGACTCAGCTTGCTTTACACTGAAGCCTCTCTCTCATGAGGCTTCAGCAATGGCGACACCACGTTTGACCCAGAAAGACATGACGGAAGCCGAGCAGCGCGAACTGAAAACGCTTCTCGACCGCGCCCGCATCGCGCATGGCCGTACGCTGACCAACGCCGAAACCAATCAGGTGAAAAAAGAGTACATCGACAAACTGATGGCGCAGCGTGACGCCGAGGCGAAAAAAGCCCGCAAGCTGAAAAAGCAGCAGGCTTATAAGCCGGATACTGAAACGACCTTTTCCTGGTCGGCCAATACCTCTACCCGTGGAAGGCGCTAGCTAGCGCCCTTTCTTTTTACGGCCAGGCTGGGTAAATCGCTTCCCGTTACCCGGTTTGCCGCGTCCTTTCTCTTCCGCCTGCGGCGCCTTCACGACCGGACGTTTAATCGCCTGGGTTTTCGGTTTGGCTTTGGCCTTCGGCTTCGCTTCGGACGAGGAGTTCTCGATAAGCTTGAACAGCTCAATCAGTTCGTCATCCGTCAAGTCGCGCCATTCGCCCAGCGGAATGCCGGACAGGCTGACGTTCATGATGCGCGTGCGCTCCAGCTTCGTCACTTCATAACCGAAGTACTCGCACATGCGGCGGATCTGGCGGTTTAAGCCCTGCACCAGGGTAATGCGGAACGCGAACGGCGCTTCTTTCTTCACCTTACACTTTTTCGTGACGGTACCGAGGATCGGCACACCGGCGCCCATGCCGCGAATAAAGTCGTCCGTGACCGGCTTATTCACCGTCACAATGTACTCTTTTTCGTGATCGTTACCGGCACGCAGGATCTTGTTGACCAGATCGCCGTGGTTGGTGAGGAAAATCAGCCCCTGAGAGTCTTTATCCAGACGGCCAATCGGGAAGATACGGCTGCTGTGGTTCACGAAATCAACGATGTTGTCCCGCTCACCGTCTTCCGTGGTGCTGACAATTCCAACCGGTTTGTTCAACGCGATAAACACCAGGTCTTCGGCATCACGCGGTTCGATGAGCTGACCATTCACTTTAACCACGTCGCCAGGCATGACCTGGTCACCAATCGTGGCGCGCTTGCCGTTGAGGAACACATTACCTTGTTCAATGTAACGGTCCGCCTCGCGACGTGAGCAGATCCCGCTCTCGCTAATGTATTTGTTTAATCGGGTTGATTGAGTTGGCAGCATAGTTTCTCCTGTGAAGGGCGAAATATACCTTAGGTATGGACTGGAAAAAAAGATTAGCCGACGGTAACTGAGACGGGTTTTTTAGTTTGCGAGACGCTTTCAGGATTTTGCATTCTGTCATTTACCCATGTGTTCAAGCCTTTTAGTTTTACTCTCCATGGAGAAGTGTTTGTAGTTTATAAATCACAGGGAGTAATATGAAGGAGATTGTTCAGACAGAATCCTTCCGACGCTGGGAGCAAAACTTAAAAGATCGACGAGCGAAGACCATTATCGCTTCCCGCCTCTTTCGGTTGGCAAATGGCTTAGCGGGCGACGTTAAACCCGTGGGAGAAGGTATAAGTGAGCTAAGGATCCACTTTGGTCCGCGCTACAGGATCTATTTTAAAGACCAGGGCAATTACATCATCGTGCTGTTATGTGGTGGTGACAAAAGCAGCCAGGCCAGAGACATACTGATGGCAAAAATGCTGAGCAATGTATCCCAATGGCAGGAGTGAATGAGCATGCATAAATTAACACCTTACGATCCCGCCAACGCGTTGGTGGATGACGAGGAAATCGCCGTGTTTATCGCTGATGCACTAGAAACAGGCGACTCGACATATATCGCTAAAGCCCTTGGTGTTGTCGCGCGAGCCAAAGGCATGTCGAACATTTCACAGCAAACCGGTTTATCACGTGAGCAGCTTTATCGGTCATTCAGTGATAAAGGAAACCCAACGCTCAAAACCACGCTCGCGGTCATGAAAGCATTGGGTTTTGGGCTAACACTCAAACACGCCGGGGATTAATACTCATCCCGCTGGTCATCTTCATCCGGCTGTTCCATCACGCTGTAGGCCACCGCACAGAACAACGAGTTGAGGCGCTTCATATCACCCAGCAGCCCCAGGTGGAGTGAGCTGGTCTCGATACTCTGCACGTTCTGCTGATGCAGGCGCTCAACGTGGGCGTGCGAGTAGCGGCGGTTAAGAATGCGGAAGCGATGCTTGTTGCGGCGCAGGCGGCGCGCGCTCGGCACGTCGCTGGAGAAGAAGACCAGCATCGCCAGCTTGAGGTTGCTGACCAGCTGTTCGTGCAGCGCTTCAAGCTCTTTTATGCCTTCAACGGAGAACGCCCGGCGGGCGGCCAGCGACTTATCGGCTATCTCGCTGCCCATGCGCTCAACAATATCGGAGGCCTGCTCAAGGTTGAGCGACATCTCAATGATTTCCGCCCAGCGGCGGGACTCCTCCTCCGCCAGCTCGTCCTGCGGCATGCGGGCCAGGTAAAGCTTAATGGCGGTATAGAGCACGTTGATATCGTCCGCCAGTCTGCGCAGCTCTTTCTCCTCTCGCGGCTCGCCGTGCATCACCTTTTGCAGCCCTTCGAGCATGGTTTCCATGGCGTCGCCCATGCGCAGCGTCTCGCGCGCGGCATTCGCCAGCGCCAGCGCCGGGGTGTCCAGCGCGGAGGTATCCAGATGCTTTGGTTTCAGGCGGGCGTCCAGCTCCGGTTCGTCCTGAATGAGTCGCTCGCAGAAGCGAGCCATCGACCCGGCAAAAGGGACCATCGCCAGGCAGCGCACCAGGTTGTAGAACACGTGGAAGTAGATCACCAGCTCCGCCTTCGGCAGCGGGAGGTTATCCATCAGGTTCGCCAGCGGATGGATAAAGGGCAGAATAATCAGGCTGCCCACCAGCTTAAACAGCAGGCTGCCGAGCGCCACGCGGCGGGCGGCAGCGTTGGCGGCGCTGTTATTGAGCATCGCCAGCAGGCCAGAGCCGAGGTTGGCACCGATCACCAGACACAGCGCGACCGGGAAGGAGATCGCCCCGGCGGCGGTGAGCGTGGCCGTCAGCAGCACGGCGGCCAGGCTGGAGTAGCTGACGATGGCAAACACCGCGCCAATCAACGCGTCGAGCATGATGTCACCGGTCAGGGAGGCGAAGATGACCTGCACGCCGTTGGCCTCGGTAATCGGGGTGACCGCCTGCACAATCAGCTCCAGCGCCAGCAGAATCAGCCCCAGGCCAATCCCCACGCGTCCAAGCTGGCCCGCCCGCGTCTGTTTGCGGCCGAGGAAGAAGATGACGCCGACAAAAATCAGCAGCGGCGACAGCCATGAGAGATCAAACGTCAGGATACGCGCCATCAGCGCGGTACCCACATCAGCCCCCAGCACAATGACCAGCGCCGGGGCCAGCGCCACCAGATCCTGCGCCACAAAGGAGGTGACAAGCAGGGTTGTGGCGTTGCTGCTCTGAACGAGTGCCGTTACGCCAATGCCTGCGCAGAAGGCGAGCGGCTTCTTCTCAACGCTGCTGCTGAGAACGGTACGTAAACGGGCACCAAATACGCGCATCACGCCGGTACGGACGATATGGGTGCCCCATACGAGCAGTGCGACTGCAGAGAGCAGATGTAACAGGGTCAGCACGGATGGTTTTCCTCCTTATCTTTATCGGTTTTCCTGAGGTTCCCTGCGCGTTGCCATGTCGGATGACGGCGACGCCTTATCTGACCTACGCACAGGCCCGGTAAGCGCACCGCCACCGGGTGCCAGGGATAGAACCTTATTTCAGTATAAGGGGTTAAGCGTAAGAAAGAGACAAGGCACCCATGAGGTGCCCTGTTTGTTGTAAGGAAAAGTGACGTTAGTCTGCGTCGTAGCCTAAATTCGGTGCCAGCCAGCGCTCTACTTCTGACACGCTCATGCCTTTGCGCAGGGCGTAATCTTCAATCTGATCGCGCTGAAGCTGCGCCACGGCAAAGTACTTGCTGTCCGGGTGGCTGAAGTACCAGCCGGAGACGGATGCGCCCGGCCACATGGCGTACGACTCGGTGAGCTTCATCCCGGTATGGGCTTCGACGTCCAGCAGTTGCCAGATCGTGCCCTTTTCGGTGTGTTCCGGACAGGCCGGGTAGCCCGGCGCCGGACGAATCCCCTGGTAGTTTTCGCGGATCAACTCCTCGTTGCTGAGGTTTTCGTTCGCCGCGTAGCCCCAGTGCACCTTACGCACGCGCTCGTGCAGGTACTCGGCGAAGGCTTCCGCCAGGCGGTCGGCGATCGCTTTCACCATGATTTTATTGTAATCATCGTGCTGCGCTTCGAACGCGTCCGCCAGCGCATCTTCTTCCAGACCGCCGGTTACCGCAAAGGCGCCAATATAGTCGGCTTTACCGCTCAGCTTCGGCGCGACAAAATCGGCCAGGCAGTAGTTGGCAAAGCCCACTTTCTCGGTTTGCTGGCGCAGATGGCGGCTGACTGCCAGCACGTGAGTGCGGGTTTCATCGCGGTAAATTTCGATGTCGTCGCCCACGCGGTTGGCCGGGAACAGCCCCACCACGCCGCGTGGGTTGAGGGTTTTCTCCGCGCTCAGCCTGTCGAGCATGTCGTTGGCATCGTTAAACAGGCGTTTCGCCTCCTCGCCCACCACCTCATCTTCCAGAATGCGCGGATATTTGCCCGCGAGCGACCAGGTCATGAAGAACGGCGTCCAGTCGATGTAGTTGCGCAGCGTTTCGATGCTGGCACTGACCTCCTGAACGCCCAGGCGATGCGCGACCGGCGGCGTATAGCTCGACCAGTCAAACGCCAGATCGTTATCGCGCGCCGCCTGGAGTGAAACTGGCGGGGTGCGCGGTTTCTTGCGCCCGTGCTGGATGCGAACGGTTTCGTACTCTTTGCGGGTGCGCTCAACAAACTCGTCGCGCTGGGTGTCAGAGAGCAGCGCGGAGACCACGCCCACCGTGCGCGAGGCGTTCTGCACGTAGACCGTCGGCCCGCTGTAGTTCTGCTCGATTTTCACCGCCGTGTGCGCCTTGGAGGTGGTCGCGCCGCCAATCAGCAGCGGAATGGTGAAGCCCTGACGCTCCATCTCCTTCGCCACGTTAACCATCTCGTCCAGCGACGGGGTGATCAGCCCGGAGAGGCCAATCAGGTCGGCATTCACTTCGCGCGCGGTCTTGAGGATTTTATCCGCCGGGACCATCACGCCAAGGTCGATAATCTCGTAGTTATTGCACTGCAGCACCACGCCGACGATGTTCTTGCCGATGTCGTGCACGTCGCCCTTCACGGTGGCGATGACCATTTTGCCGTTGCTGGAGCCTTTCTCTTTGCTGGCTTCGATAAACGGCTCCAGGTACGCCACGGCCTGCTTCATCACGCGCGCGGATTTCACCACCTGCGGCAGGAACATTTTGCCCTCGCCGAACAGATCGCCCACCACGTTCATGCCGTCCATCAGCGGCCCTTCGATCACTTCAATCGGCCGGGCTGACTGCTGACGCGCCTCTTCGGTGTCCTGCTCGATAAACTCGGTGATGCCTTTTACCAGCGAATATTCCAGGCGTTTTTTCACGTCCCAGGCGCGCCACTCGGCCTGCTGAACGTTGGCTGCGTCATCCGACTTGCTGCCGCGGTATTTTTCTGCCAGGTCAAGCAGCCGCTCCGTGGCGTCGTCGCGGCGGTTGAGGATCACGTCTTCTACCGCGTCGCGTAGCTCCGCAGGCAGGTCGTCATAAATCGCCAGCTGGCCGGCGTTGACGATCCCCATGTCCATCCCGTTGCGGATGGCGTAGTAGAGGAACACGGCGTGGATCGCTTCACGCACCGGGTCGTTGCCGCGGAACGAGAACGAGACGTTCGACACGCCGCCGGAGATGAGGGCATGCGGCAGCTCGCGCTTGATGTCCTCGCACGCGCCGATAAAGTC
Organism: Enterobacter sp. 5-4; assembly: GCF_000612205.1. Classification (NCBI taxonomy): domain Bacteria; kingdom Pseudomonadati; phylum Pseudomonadota; class Gammaproteobacteria; order Enterobacterales; family Enterobacteriaceae; genus Enterobacter; species Enterobacter sp. 5-4. Next base: position 97,811 of record NZ_JFHW01000011.1, read on the forward strand.
CTGGGCGTAGTTGTTGTGCTCTTCGATGCCGGTCGCCACGGCGAAGATGTTCGGGTCAAAGATGATGTCTTCCGGCGGGAAGCCTACCTCTTCGGTCAGTATTTTGTACGCGCGGCGGCAAATCTCAATTTTACGCGCGCGAGTGTCGGCCTGGCCCACTTCATCAAAAGCCATGACCACCACCGCAGCACCGTAGCGGCGGACCTGCTTCGCGTGATTAATAAAGGTATCAAGACCCTCTTTCATGGAGATGGAGTTGACGATGCCTTTACCCTGAATGCACTTCAGCCCCTTCTCGATCACCTCCCATTTGGAGGAGTCGATCATGATCGGCACGCGGGCGATGTCCGGCTCACCGGCGATCAGGTTCAGGAAACGCACCATCGCCGCTTCGGCGTCGAGCATCCCCTCATCCATGTTGATATCGATAATCTGCGCGCCGCTTTCCACCTGCTGGCGGGCAACGTCCAGCGCTTCGCTGTACTTCTCCTCTTTGATCAGACGCTTGAACTTCGCGGAGCCGGTGACGTTTGTACGCTCACCCACGTTCACAAACAGGCTGTCGTCGCCGATGGTTAACGGCTCAAGGCCCGAGAGGCGACAGGCAACCGGCAGTTCGGGCAGCTTGCGCGGCGGCAGTCCGGCCACGGCGTTGCTCATGGCGGCGATGTGCTCCGGCGTGGTGCCGCAGCAGCCGCCGACGATGTTGAGAAATCCAGACTCGGCCCACTCGCGGATTTGTGCCGCCATGGTGTCGGCATCCAGATCGTATTCACCGAAGGCGTTCGGCAGACCGGCGTTCGGGTGCGCGGTAACGTAGCATTCCGCAATGCGCGACAGCTCCTGCACGTACTGGCGCAGTACATCTGGACCCAGCGCGCAGTTCAGGCCGAAGGAGAGCGCGTCGGCGTGGCGCAGGGAGTTATAAAACGCTTCGGTGGTCTGGCCGGACAGGGTACGGCCGGAGGCATCGGTGATGGTGCCGGAAATCATAATCGGCAGGTCAACGCCCAGCGCCTCGAACTCCTCTTTCACCGCGTAAATCGCGGCCTTGGCGTTGAGGGTGTCGAATACCGTTTCAATCAGGATCAGATCGGAACCGCCTTCCACCAGCGCTCTGGTCGATTCACGGTAGGCAACAACCAGCTGGTCAAAGGTGATATTACGAAACGCCGGGTCGTTGACGTCCGGTGAAATCGACGCAGTGCGGTTGGTTGGGCCAAGCACCCCGGCAACGTAGCGCGGCTTGTCCGGCGTGCGGGCCGTCCACTCGTCGGCGCAGGCGCGCGCAAGCTTTGCGGCTTCAAAGTTGATCTCCGCCGACAGGGATTCCATCTGGTAATCCGCCATGGCGATGGTTGTCGAGTTAAAGGTGTTGGTTTCAACGATATCCGCACCCGCTTCGAAGTAGGCGTTGTGGATATCCTTGATCACGGACGGCTTGCTGAGCACCAGCAGGTCGTTGTTCCCTTTCAGGTCGCAGGGCCAGTCGGCGAAGCGTTCGCCGCGGAAATCGCCTTCACTCAGACGATAGCCCTGGATCATGGTGCCCATGCCGCCGTCCAGCACCAGAATTCGTTCATTTAACTGCGCACGCAGTTGCTCTACTTTGCTGCTCACACTTGCTCCCGACAACGCTCAACAAGGCCAAAAGGCTGCGTTCCATACTGGCACAATCTCGCAGGGTGGAAAAGTCGCTCAGCGGTAACATGAGACATGTTCACTATCACTCCTCCGATCAGTCAGGATAACGGTTGCAAATTCACCAAATAAAACGAAAATGATTTCCACGATACAGAAAAAGGAGATCGTCATGGTCGCGACCGTTCCCGCTAAACGCGGCAGAAAACCTGCTGCCACCACCGCTGCCGCACAACAGGGTGGACAGGTTCAATCGCTCACGCGCGGTCTGAAGCTGCTGGAGTGGATAGCCGAGTCGCACAGCAGCGTGGCCCTGACGGAGCTGGCCCAGCAGGCTGGTCTGCCGAACTCCACGACGCACCGCCTGCTGACCACCATGCAGCAGCTGGGCTTTGTCCGCCAGGTAGGCGAGCTGGGGCACTGGGCGGTGGGCGCGCATGCGTTTATCGTGGGCAGCAGCTTCCTGCAGAGCCGTAACCTGCTGGCGATTGTGCACCCGATTCTGCGCAAATTGATGGAAGAGTCGGGCGAGACCGTGAATCTGGCCGTGCTCGACCAGAGCGACCATCAGGCGATTATCATCGACCAGGTGCAATGCACGCAGCTGATGCGCATGTCCGCGCCGATTGGCGGCAAGCTGCCGATGCATGCCTCAGGGGCGGGTAAAGCGTTCCTCTCGCAGCTGACCGAGGAGCAGGTGACGGGGCTGCTGCACCGTAAAGGACTGCATGCCTATACCCACGCCACGCTGGTTTCGCCGGTGCATCTGAAAGAAGATTTGGCCCTGACCCGCAAGCGCGGCTATTCGTTTGACGACGAGGAGCACGCCCTCGGCCTGCGCTGTATCGCAGCCTGCATTTTTGACGAGCACCGCGAGCCGTTTGCCGCCATCTCTATTTCCGGGCCGATTTCACGTATGACCGACGATCGGGTCACTGAGTTGGGTGCGCTGGTGATTAAGGCGGCGAAAGAGGTCACGCTGGCGTACGGTGGGATTCGTTAAGCATGCATTGCCGGGTGGCGGCTTCGCCTTACCCGGCCTGCATGATGTCCTCTGAAAACCGGATGCAAAACCGCTGCTTGCGACGGTAAGCGTACACATCTTCCACGTGCCCGTTTTTGATCCGCGTTTGCAGTCCCCGCCAGTAGCTGGCGCGGAACAGATCGGCATGCATCTCTTCGAATAGCGGCCCGATGCGCGGATCGGCGCAGAGCCAGTGGCGAAACTCTTCGGGAAACACATCGCCCGGCGAAACGCTGTACCATGGCTCGCTGGAAAGCTCATCTTCCGGGTAGCGGGCCGGTGGGATATCGCGGAAGTTCACCTCGGTCATGTAGCAAATTTCGTCGTAATCGTAGAACACCACCCGACCGTGACGGGTGACGCCGAAGTTTTTAAACAGCATATCGCCCGGGAAGATATTGGCGGCGGCAAGCTGGCGAATCGCGTTGCCGTACTCTTCAATCGCATCTCTTAAAGCCTGACCGTCGGACTGCTCCAGCCAGATATTCAGCGGCACCATGCGTCGTTCAATGTAGAGATGGCTGATCGCGATTTTGTCGCCAAGATCGGTGATTTTGGCGGGTGCTTCCTGCAGTAAAAGCGCCATGAGTGCCGGATCGATCTGCTGCTTATCCAGCACAAAGTTTTCGAATTCCTGAGTATCCGCCATGCGCCCGACGCGGTCGTGCTCCTTAACCAGCTGGTAGCAGGCGCGGACGTGCGCGGCGGTCATCTCTTTCTGCGGCGCGAATCTGTCCTTAATCACCTTAAAGACCCGGTCGAAGCCCGGCAGCGTAAACACCAGCATCACCATGCCGCGAATGCCGGGCGCTTCGATGAACTGCTCATCGGCCGTGGTGACATAGCGCAGGTACTCCCGGTAGCTTTCCGTTTTAGCGTGCTTCTGGCAGCCAATGGCCATATACAGCTCGGCCGTGGTTTTGCCCGGCAGGATCTCGCGCAGCCACTCCACCAGCGCGGCGGGCAGCGGAGCGTACACCATAAAATAGGAACGGGCGAAGCCAAACACGATGCTGGCCTCGGCGCTGGTAGTCAGGCAGGTATCAACAAACAGTTCCCCGTCGTCGGTACGATGAATGGGCAGCAGAAACGGCACAATAGCCGTCGGCGTAACCAGTTTGCCCACCAGCCAGGCGGCTTTATTGCGGTAGAAAAGCTCGTTGGCCACCTGCAAATGGCTGTGGCTGAGCACCTCCGCGCCGAATGCTTCTTTGAGATGGGCGTGGATATACCCGATATCCCGGGCTTTATTCTCCCAGGGCAGACGCAGCGGCAAATCCGTCAGCACGCGATGCAGGAGCTTTTCCCATCCGTGCTCGGGAAAGAAATCTTTCGCCAGCGGACGCGGAATGGTACGAAAGCGCCGTTCAGGCTGGGAGCTGAAGATAAATAACCGCTCAGGAGATAATGAGCGGTGGTCAAATAACCGGCAATAGACGGAGTTGAAAAAGCTCTCCGCAATCTCGAAGCGCGGGTAGTCGGGTAACAGATGGGTGTAATGCTCTTTTACGCGCAGTAAAAATTCCGCGTCCGGACTTTTACCGTCGGTAATACAGCGCAGCTGCTCCACCACCAGACCCACGTGGTGGTCATAAAGATGGATACGCTGCTTCATGGCCTGCTGAACCGCATGCCAGTCTGCGTGTTCGAAGCGCTGCTGGGCGCCGGAGGTTACTTCCAGAAAACGACCATACTGGGCATCGAAGCCCTGCAAAATAGTTTGGGCAATCAGTAATTCCAGGCCACGCGACATATATTCCCCCTCACCACCAACCCTCTCCCCAGGGGGAGAGGGGGAAAAGATTAGAACTGTGCTTCTTCCGTTGAACCCGTTAAGGCGGTGACGGAGGAGGTGCCGCCCTGAATAATCGTGGTCACATTATCAAAGTAGCCGGTGCCCACCTCCTGCTGGTGAGACACGAAGGTGTAACCGTCTTTGCCCGCCGCAAATTCCGGCTGCTGCACCTTCTCAACGTAGTGCTTCATGCCCTCACCCTGCGCATAGGCGTGCGCCAGGTCGAACATGTTGAACCACATGCTGTGGATGCCTGCCAGCGTAATGAACTGGTATTTGTAGCCCATGTCGGACAGCTGCTGCTGGAAGCTGGCGATGGTTTTGTCATCCAGCTTTTTCTGCCAGTTGAAGGACGGCGAGCAGTTGTAGGCCAGCAGTTTGCCCGGGTACTTCGCATGAATGGCGTCGGCAAAGCGTTTTGCCAGCGCCAGATCCGGCGTAGAGGTTTCACACCAGACCAGGTCCGCGTACGGCGCGTACGCCAGACCGCGGCTGATCGCCTGCTCAATGCCCGCATGGGTGCGATAGAACCCTTCGCTGGTGCGCTCGCCGGTGATGAACTCGCTGTCGTACGGATCGCAGTCAGAGGTGATCAGGTCAGCCGCGTCCGCATCGGTACGGGCAATGACCAGCGTTGGCACGCCGAGCACGTCAGCAGCCAGACGCGCGGCAACCAGCTTCTGCACCGCTTCCTGTGTAGGAACCAGCACCTTACCGCCCATATGTCCGCACTTCTTCACTGACGCCAGCTGGTCTTCGAAGTGAACGGCCGCTGCACCGGCCTCAATCATCGATTTCATCAGCTCAAAGGCGTTCAGCACGCCGCCGAAGCCCGCTTCCGCATCCGCGACGATCGGCAGGAAGTAGTCAATAAAGCGCGGATCGTTGGGTTCGATGCCCGCCGCCCACTGGATCTGATCCGCACGGCGGAAGGTGTTGTTGATCCGATCCACGACCGACGGCACGGAGTTAGCCGGATAGAGCGACTGATCCGGGTACATGCTGGAGGCCAGGTTGGCGTCCGCCGCGACCTGCCAGCCGGAGAGGTAGATAGCCTCAATACCGGCCTTCGCCTGCTGCAGCGCCTGACCGCCGGTCAGCGCGCCGAGGCTGTTGATGTAGCCCTTTTTAGAGCCACCGTGCAGCAGCTTCCACATTTTCGCCGCGCCATTTTGCGCCAGCGTACATTCCGGATTGACCGAGCCGCGTAATTTCACCACGTCTTCCGCGCTGTACGGGCGGCGGATGCCTTCCCAGCGAGGTTGAGTCCACTCTTTCTTTAATTCTTCGATTTGTTGGGTACGGGTTTTCATGTGCAGATGCTCCATATTGTTATGTGGTGAGTTACGCCAGGAAGCGGTAGCCCGGCAGGGTCAGGAAGTCGATTAAGTCATCTGATGTGGTGATTTGCTCCATCAGGCGGGCAGCGTCGTCAAAACGCCCGCTGCTGAAGCGGTGTTCGCCCAGTTCGTCCTGGATCACCCGCATCTCTTCGGCCAGCATCTGGCGGAACAGGGTCTTGGTCACCGGTTTGCCGTTGCTGAGCGTTTTTTGATGGTGGATCCACTGCCAGATAGAGGTACGTGAGATCTCCGCCGTCGCAGCATCTTCCATCAGGCCGTAGATCGGCACGCAGCCGTTGCCGGAGATCCACGCTTCGATGTACTGCACCGCGACGCGAATGTTGGCCCGCATCCCCTCTTCCGTCCGTTCGCCCGCGCACGGCGCCAGCAGCTGTTCTTCTGCGATTGGTGCATCATCTTCACGGGTGACAAACAGCTGGTTTTTGTTGTCGCCGAGCACGCGGTTAAAGACCTCCATCGCCGTATCGGCCAAACCCGGATGGGCGATCCACGTCCCGTCGTGGCCGTTACGTGCTTCAAGCTCTTTGTCGGCTTTCACCTTGTTGAGCACCTGATTGTTGCGCTCTGCGTCTTTGCTCGGGATAAAGGCTGCCATGCCGCCCATCGCAAAGGCACCGCGCTTGTGGCAGGTTTTGATCAGCAGACGCGAATAGGCGCTCAGGAACGGTTTGTCCATGGTGACAACCTGACGATCGGGGAGCACGCGATCGGGATAATTTTTCAGGGTTTTGATATAGCTGAAAATATAGTCCCAGCGTCCACAGTTCAGACCGACAATGTGGTCGCGCAGCGCATGCAGGATTTCATGCATCTGGAATACGGCGGGCAGCGTTTCAATCAGCAGGGTGGCTTTGATGGTGCCGCGCGGCAGGTTGAAACGATCTTCCGCATAGCTGAAGACCTCGCTCCACCAGGCCGCTTCCTGCCAGGCCTGCGTTTTAGGCAGGTAGAAATACGGGCCGCTGCCTTTCGCCAGCAGGGCTTTGTAGTTGTGGAAGAAATAGAGTGCAAAATCAAACAGGCTTCCTGGAATGGCTTCTCCACGCCAGGTGACATGTTTTTCGGGCAGGTGCAGGCCGCGCACGCGACAGATCAGCACCGCCGGGTTCGGTTTGAGCTGGTATATTTTGCCGGCTTCATTGGTATAGCTGATGGTGCCGTTTACGGCGTCGCGCAGGTTGATCTGCCCCTCGATGACCTTACGCCAGTCCGGTGCCAGCGAGTCTTCAAAATCGGCCATAAAGACTTTAACGTTCGCGTTCATGGCGTTGATCACCATTTTGCGTTCTACCGGACCGGTGATCTCAACGCGACGATCCTGTAAATCTTCAGGGATGCCGCGGATTTTCCACTCGCTACGACGAATGGAAGCAGTTTCCGAAATAAAACCAGGCAACTTGCCGTTATCAATTTCCTGCTGCTGATGAATACGTGCCGCCAGCAGCTTATTGCGCTGCGGCGTAAAGCGGGTCACCAGTTCAGTCAGAAATTCTACCGCTTCTGCCGTTAATACTTGCTGTTCTTGCTCGCCATACGGCTGGGTAAAGGCCAGTTCATCGACCGTCGTTGCCTGTTGAGTCATTACTCTGCTCCTCATCAAAGATCCAAAATCACGCCCCCGATGCGAACGAAAGATCGTTGGGTAGTTTTCGCTCAGCAGAATTAAGACTATCTCTATTTTTTCTAAAATCAAAAACAATTTCCATTTTAATTATAAATTGCTATTAATTGATTGATTTTATTGAAATTAAAGTTTTAAAGAATGATGAGTGACATTTCGGAAATAAAAAAGGCACCCGAAGGTGCCTGATTTGAATAGCTGAAACGCTTTAGGATCGTTTAGTGCAGACGATTACTCCAGCGTCGGGTTCATGTGACGCAGATCGTATGGTGTTATCTGGTAGACGTAATAGTTGAGCCAGTTAGTAAAAAGCAAATTCCCGTGGCTGCGCCAGGTCGCTCTCGGTTTGTTTTGCGGATCGTCTTTCGGGAAATAGTTGTACGGGACATCCGGGTTCAGACCCGCTTCGACATCACGGAAATACTCTGACGCAAGGGTGTGCGGATCGTATTCAGGATGTCCGGTCACAAAGGCAATGCGCTTATCTTTACTGGCAAACAGGTAAGCGTCCCCATCTTCCGTTTCGGCCAGGATCTCCAGATCGGTGTAATCACGAATCAGCTGGGCCGGGAAATCGGCGTAGCGAGAATGCGGAGCCAGGAAAGAATCATCAAACCCGCGCGTCAGCAACGCATGGGGATGGAGAATATGGTGTTCGTATACGCCGGAGAGCTTTTCAGTGCGGGTTTGCTTGGGGATGCCATACAGAATATTCAGTGCGGCTTGTACCGCCCAACAGACAAACAGCGTGGACGTGACGTGATCTTTTGCCCATTCCAGCACCTGTTTGATCTGCGGCCAGTAAGCGACATCGTTAAATTCCACCAGGCCCAGCGGCGCGCCGGTCACAATCAATCCATCGAAGTTTTCACCCTGAATGTCATCAAAGTTGCAGTAGAAGTTGTTCAGGTGCTCAGAAGGCGTATTGCGAGACTCACGGGCGTCGATCCGCAGCAGTTGAATATCAACCTGCAGCGGGGAGTTCGACAGCAGACGCAGGAACTGGTTTTCTGTTTCGATCTTTTTGGGCATCAGATTGAGAATAAGCACCTTCAGCGGGCGAATTTCCTGACCTGTCGCACGTGAAGTCGTCATCACAAAGACATTTTCTTCACGCAAGAAATTGACGGCTGGTAGCTCGTCCTGCACCCGAATCGGCATAGCTTTATATCCTCACAACATACGTATAAACGTTTAGACATCCAGACAGCTAACGATACCCAGAAATGATCGGAATGTCGAGTCTGCAAGGTGAAGGTGAGAAAGTTTCAGGGAGAGGGAGAGGAAGAAAAACAAAAGCAAAAAACCCCGCACCTTTCGGTACGGGGTTCTTCTTGTTTGATGCCTGGCAGTTCCCTACTCTCACATGGGGAGACCCCACACTACCATCGGCGCTACGGC